>CP060239.1:1490252-2235379 GCA_023898785.1 Rhodospirillales bacterium
TGACGCTGAAAAATTATTTCGAAAATGACGAGGATCTCAGGGAAGTCGGTGGGGCTGTCTATCTGGCAGATTTGGCGGGCAATGTAGTAAGCATCATTAACACGGGCGATTATGCCCGCACAATTTACGAGCTACATTTGCGCCGCCAGCTTATTACGCTGGGTGAAGATGTGGTCAATGAAGCTTATGAACATTCGCTGGATTCGGATGCAATGACCACGGTTGAGCGCGCAGAGTCACGGCTGTTTGCGCTGGCCGAGACGGGCGATGTCAAAGGCGGATTCATTACATTGCGCGATTCGGTTTTGACTGCGATTGAGCATGCCGAAAAAGCGTTTCAGTCTGACGGGCATGTAACGGGGATTACGTCCGGTTTGCTTGATGTTGATAAGAAGCTGGGCGGGTTTCAAAATTCCGATCTGCTCATTTTAGCCGGGCGGCCTTCGATGGGGAAAACCGCGCTGGCGGTGAACTGGGCGTTTAATGCGGCCAAGGCCTATGCGGAAAGCGGCGGAAAGCAAGGCGGGCGCGTGGCGTTTTTCTCTTTGGAGATGGCGGCGGAACAGCTTGCCGGGCGGATTTTGTCGGAGCAATCGGGCATTTCCGGTGATGCGATTCGCAAGGGCAATATCAAGCAGGAAGATTTCCGCGCCTTTGTTGAAGCTTCACAAAAGATGAGTCAGGTGCCGCTGTATATTGATGATACCCCTGCCCTGTCGATTGGCGCGGTGCGAACGCGTTCACGCAGGCTCAAGCGCCAGCACGGGCTGGATATGATCGTGGTGGATTATTTGCAACTTTTGCGCGGCACGGGTTCGCGCCAGTCTGAATCTAATAGGGTGCTGGAAATTTCCGAGATTACGCGGGGGCTTAAGGCCATTGCCAAAGAGCTGGAAATTCCAGTGATTGCGCTGTCGCAGCTTTCACGGGCGGTGGAACAGCGTGAAGATAAACGCCCGCAACTCTCGGATCTTCGGGAATCAGGATCAATTGAGCAAGATGCGGATGTGGTGATGTTTGTCTACCGCGAGGAATATTATCTATCGCGGGCGGAACCTGAGCCGGGTACGGAAAAACATATGAAGTGGCAGGAAAGCATGGAACGCGCGCATAATGTTGGCGAATGTATTGTGGCCAAGCAGCGCCACGGCCCGATCGGCATTGTAAAGATGTTCTTTGATCCGAACCTGACGAAATTTTCGGATCTTGACCCCAATCATATCGGGGCGAGTTTCGGAGAGTAAGCGATGCGCGGGCGCCTCAGCATTGATCTTGGCGCATTGGCGCGTAATTATCGTACAATTCAAAACATGGTTGGTGAAAACTGCACGGCGGCAGCGGTGGTTAAGGCCGATGGTTATGGCTTAGGCGTCGCGGCGGTGGCCAAGGCTTTAAAGGGTGCGGGAGCACAGGATTTTTTCGTTGCCAATCTGGATGAGGCAGCGGCGCTGCGTGGCATACTTGGCGAAGGGCCAGTGATTTATACGCTTAATGGCTTTGATGCGCGGGGCGCTCATGTTTATCAATCTGAACAGATTATCCCGGTTTTGAATTCACTTGAAGATGTGCAGGATTTCGGTGCGCATGGGCAGGACCTCCCTGCTCCAGCGCTGCATATTGATACGGGGATGAATCGTTTGGGTATTCGCATGGATAGGCTGGATGCGTTACAGGGGCATGATTTCAGTCTTGTGATGAGCCATTTTGCCTGCGCGGATGAAAAAGACCATTCAATGAACGCGGCGCAGTTTGAAGTCTTTCAAGCCGCTGCAAAACATTTTCCCCGAACGAAGAAATCGCTCGCCAATTCCTCCGGGGCTTTTCGCTCCAATGCGTATCACTTCGATATGGTTCGCCCTGGTATGTGTTTGTATGGTCTGAACCCCAAGCCGGAAACGGAAAATCCGATGGAGGCAGTGGTCAGCCTGTCGGTTCCCATTTTGCAAATCCGTGACACGGCGCCAGGCGAGACCTGCGGATATAACGCTACGTATCGTTTTAAAAATAAAACAAGGCTGGCCGTGGTCGCGCTTGGCTATGCGGACGGGTTTTTGCGTAGTCTCTCGAATGGCGGGGTGTTGTATTGGCAAGGCATTCCTTGCCCTGTGCGCGGACGCGTTTCTATGGATCTGACCATTGTCGATTTGAGCGCTGTGGCGGAAAGGGCTTTGCCGACACCGGGTGGTATGATGGAGGTGATTGGGATGCATCAAAGCGCGGATGACCTGGCCCGCGATGCCGGGACAATCGGTTATGAAATTCTCACCAGCCTGGGGGCGCGGCATTTGCGCCGCTATATTGATTAACCGATCATCACCCAATTCTCAACTTCTTTTAAATGATTGAAATAAAAAGAAAAAAGAAACCCCGGCTTTAAGCCGGGGCCCATAGGGTTTAATTATGTATCGTATTGGACCCCGCATCAAGTGCGGGGTTTCACAAGTTTTGTATTTCGCTGAAAAGAAGAAAGTTGGGAATAGCGTACCATGCGGATTTCTGGCGGTAAATCGGCGTCGCTTAGAGGGGCGTAGGTTTCGCTCACCTCTAACGGCAGGCGAAAATCCCACCATTCTTGCGGCAGCGGCCAGAGCGGCGTTCCAGATTCTTGCGCGGCTTTGGCCATTGCAGTGTCAAGGATTTTACGGTTCGTGCGCGCCTCTTCGGTGAGATCTGTGTATGCGCGGTGGGCGGGATTGCTTTCCGGCGCGGGATCGGTGCTGAGATAATCAAAGGGCGTACCCATATCCAAAAGTCGGCCCTCCAGCGTTTCAAGCGAACAATCAATCGCCATCCCCCTCGGGTGTGCGCCTGCGCCGGGTGGAGAGAGCAGCCGCGGCTCTTCCAGCCAATGCGGATTTTCTTTTACCGCGCGGGTTTCAAGCATGGCTGCCTGTGCGTCAACCGTACGCAATCCGTCATAGAGGATCAGGCAATACCCTTGATCGTTTAGGTCAGCTGCGGCTTTCGAAACAATATCGGCCAAATCCTGATGCAGCCATAAATGCGCGTCAGAGCGGTAAATCTGCTGGCCAAACAATAAATTATCATCGCACGCATAGGCGACTTCCACGCGGTAAGGATGGGCGCTTTCCTGTGCACTCATATCAACCAGATCTGCCGGATTTATATTGTGCAGTGTTTTCATGTGATTGAAGTCTTAACCTCGTGCTTTCACGCTGGACCATTGCGGAGCAATGTTTTACTGTGCATTTTTGAACTATAACAGAAACTATTCATGGAACCACAATCGTCTATACAATCATCAGGTCTTTTTGATCCGTTATTGAATGTCTTTCAGGCGGTCGGTGCGTTTATTTTAAATTTTTTTCAGCGCGCCGGGGCCTTATCTATTTTTATTGGACGTGCAATTTACCACAGTTTTACACCACCATTTTTCCCCGCCCAACTTTGGCGACAATTGGTCGATATTGGTTATTACTCGCTGCCTGTAGTTGGTATGACCGCACTGTTTACCGGGATGGTGCTGGCGCTGCAAAGCTATACCGGCTTTACCCGCTTTAATGCCGAGGGTGCGATTGCCGGGGTGGTGGTGCTTTCGGTAACGCGCGAGCTGGCACCTGTTTTGGCAGGCCTGATGGTTGCGGGACGTGTGGGCGCGGCGATTGCTGCAGAAATTGGCACGATGCGCGTGACTGAGCAAATTGATGCGCTGTGCACGCTTTCGGTTAATCCGTTTAAATATCTGATTGCGCCGCGTTTGATTGCCGCGACGATTACTTTACCAATTTTGGTGCTGATTGGTGATATTATCGGAGTTTATGGTGGCTATGTTGTTTCAATTTATAATCTGGGTTTTAGCCCCGGTACTTATCTTACTCAAACTTGGGATATTATTGAGACGATGGATGTAGTGTCCGGTTTGGTTAAGGCAGGTGCGTTTGGCTTTATCGTTGCGGTGATGGGCTGTTATAACGGATTTAATTCCGGGCGCGGGGCGCAAGGGGTGGGCGCGGCTACAACCAACGCGGTGGTATCATCCTCGATCCTGATTTTGATCTTTAACTATCTGTTGACACAGGTGTTTTTCTCATGAGCGATACACCGCCAAAAATTGGGCTAAAAAATGTCTGCAAGGCCTTTGGTTCTAACCGTGTACTTAACGGCGTAGACCTTGTCGTGCCGGAAGGCAAATCCATGGTGATTATCGGCGGATCGGGCACGGGTAAATCGGTGATGCTGAAATGTATTTTGGGATTGATGACCCCGGATAGCGGCTCCATTGAAATTGACGGACAGGAAACTGTCGGCTTGTCGCCCAAAGACCGCGACACGCTGATGCGCAAGTTTGGTATGCTGTTTCAAGGCGCGGCATTATTTGATTCCTTAAAAATTTGGGAGAATGTCGCCTTTGGCCTGATTCAGGGGCGCGGGATGGACCGGGTGCAAGCCCGTGAGATTGCCGTGCAGAAGATTGAGGCTGTCGGTTTGCGCCCGGATGTGTCTGACCTGTTTCCGGCGGAGCTATCGGGCGGCATGCAAAAGCGCGTGGGCCTGGCGCGCGCCGTAGCGGCAAGCCCAGAAATTATTTTCTTTGATGAACCGACAACCG
Source organism: Rhodospirillales bacterium (assembly GCA_023898785.1). Lineage (NCBI taxonomy): Bacteria > Pseudomonadati > Pseudomonadota > Alphaproteobacteria > Rhodospirillales > Rhodospirillales bacterium. Next base: position 1,494,823 of record CP060239.1, read on the forward strand.
GTCTGGACCCGATTATGGCTGACGTCATTAACCAGCTTATCGTTGAACAGGTTGACGATATTGGCGCAACGGCGCTGTCCATTACCCATGATATGGGCTCTGTGCGCACGATTGCTGATTATGTAGCGATGATCCATGAAGGCAAAATTGTCTGGACCGGGCCGGTTGAAGACCTCGATGATTCGGGCAATGCTTATGTTGATCAGTTTATTCATGGCAAAGCTGACGGGCCGATTACGCGCAGCGTGGCCTGATTTTTAACCACAGATGAACACAGATTCAAACTTTTAAGGTTAGGTTGACCCAGCATACTTGAAAAAATAAATAAAAATTTTGGTGCGCTGGATGGTGTTGGTGTTTAAAAAGACATATCTGTGTCCATCCGTGTTTATCTGTGGTTTTTAAAAATATGAAATATATCTGGTACGCTTTTCTCGGATTGTTTTCCCTCGGTTTTCTGGGGTTGCTTGTGTGTGTCGCGGGGGTCCTTTATATCCTGAATTATTATGGTTCCGACCTGCCGGATTATAAGCAGCTGAAAACATATCAGCCGCCGATTGTTACGCGGCTTTATGCCGGAGATGGTCGGCTGATGGCAGAGTTTGCGCAGGAAAAGCGCATATTTATGCCAATCGAAAAGATTCCTGATCTGGTAAAAAACGCCTTTATTGCTGCGGAGGATAAGAATTTTTATACGCACCAAGGCGTTGATCCAACGGCAATTGTGCGCGCAGCTTATGTTTACGGCCAGCATTTGATGGGTAAGGATGTCAATGTTATTGGCGGGTCAACTATCACACAGCAGGTCGTTAAAAATTTTCTGCTCACCAATGAGCGAAAATTTGAACGCAAAATCCGCGAGGCCATTCTAGCCAGCCGCATTGAGCGGGCGATGACCAAGGACCAGATCCTTGAGCTTTACCTGAACGAAATTTTCCTAGGGTATCGGGCTTATGGCGTAGCGGCAGCGGGACTGCAATATTTCAATAAATCTCTGGATGAACTTAGTGTGGCTGAAGCTGCTTATCTGGCGGGTCTTCCGAAAGCACCAAATAATTATCACCCTACTCGCCATCATGATCGCGCAGTTAAGCAGCGCAACGAGGTCATCCGGCGGATGGAAAATAACGGCTTTATTACAGAAGGTCAGGCAGAGCTTGCCAAACTGGCACCGCTGGAAGTAATCACGCGCGATGAAGATAGGCGGGTCAATGCACCGTATTTTGCTGAAGAAGTGCGCCGCCAGCTGGCCGGGCGTTATGGTGAGGACAGCCTGTATCAAGGCGGGCTGGCGGTGCGCACCACGATTGACCCGAAGTTGCAGGAAATTGCCGAGCGCGCTTTGCGCGAGGGGTTGATGGCTTATGATCGCCGTCATGGCTACCGTGGGCCGCTCAAAACCGTGACCAATGTCGCAGAATGGAAAAGTAAGCTTGAAGAATTTAAAGCGCCGCAAGGCATTATCGACGGATGGAAAATCGCGATTGTTTTGGACGTAGGCAGTGCGCGCGCCGAGATTGGTTTTGAAGACGGGACCAAAGGGACGCTCCCGCTTGACGGCGTAAAATGGGCGCGCAAGTCCCTGAATGAAGGTTATGCGCTGGGACCGGAAATTACGGCTGTAGATGAAGTGCTCTCCAAGGGCGACATTATTGCCGTTTCACCAATCGACGGCAGCAAAAATAATTATGTCTTAGAGCAAATTCCGCTGGTCCAAGGGGCAATCATTGCCATGGACCCGCATACAGGTCGCATTTTGGCGATGCAGGGCGGGTGGAATTACCATTACGGCAGTTCGGAGTTTAACCGCGCAACGCAGGCCCAGCGTCAGCCCGGTTCCGCGTTTAAGCCGTTTGTTTATCTGGCTGCGCTGGAAAATGACTTTACGCCCGCCACGCTGGTTTTAGATGCACCTTTTGTGATTGAAGACCGACCGGGGAATTTCTGGAGCCCGACCAACTATTCAAACGAATATTACGGCCCGACTCCTATCCGGGTGGGGGTTGAAAAATCACGAAACCTGATGACGGTGCGCCTTGCCGATTATCTTGGTATGGACACAATCGTGGATTATGCGAAGCGCTTTGGCATTGATGAGGATATGCCGCCGCTGCTAGCCAATTCTTTGGGCGCAGGTGAAACCACATTGTTAAAATTAACCAGTGCCTATGGCGAGTTGGTAAATGGCGGGAAAAAGATAGAGCCTTCCTTTATCGACCGCATTCAGGACCGGCGTGGCAAGACCATTTTCCGCCATGATGACCGGCAGTGCCACAATTGCGGTGATCTCATTCGCTGGGATTTACAAGAAGCGCCGGAACTTCCTGATCCGCGTGAGCAACTGGTCGATGAGCGCCACGCCTATCAGATTGTTTCGATCATGGAAGGCGTTGTCCAGCGCGGGACAGGCGTACGCCTCAAAGAGCTGGAGCGGCCTTTGGCCGGTAAAACCGGGACGACCAATGAATCCAAAGATACCTGGTTTATGGGCTTTTCCCCTGATCTGGTTACCGGGGTGTTTGTCGGTTTTGATGAGCCGCGCTCGCTGGGAAAACGCGAAACAGGTTCCTCTGTTGCCTTGCCCGTGTTTAAAAGCTTTATGGAAGAAGCGCTGGCCGATGAGCCAATTTTGCCGTTTCGGATACCTAACGGCATTCGCAATGTGCAGATTAACGCCGAAACGGGCGCGCGGGCGCAAATCGGCGATAAAAAGGTGATCTGGGAAGCTTTTACGGTCGGCACAGAGCCGACGCATGACATGTTCATTCTCGATGGTACGGGGATTAATCTGTTTACCGGCAATGCGGCCTATTATGATTATGACGCTCAGAGCGATGCTTATAGTCCGGGTAATCCCGGCGGCTATGATCTTGAACCTTTTCCGCAGGACAACGGCCAGGATGGCGGACTTTATACGCCTGAGGGAACAGCAGCAGGGCAAAACCCGGATCAGCTGCCAAGCAGGCCACCTTACAATCCCTCGCCAACAACGCCAAGCGAAACCAATGTCGGCACTGGCGGGCTTTATTAGTCATTTTTAGATAAGCTTTTTTATGGGCGAATATAGCAAAGAGCATATTTGGATTATAGGCGCCAGCAGCGGTATTGGCCGGGCTTTGGCTATTGAACTGGCAGCGCGGGGCGGAGCGCTTATTTTATCTGCCCGCAATGAAGATGCTTTAAATAGCCTCAATGATGCGCTTGGCGGGGGGCATCAGGTTATCGCTTTAGATGCCGGCGATCATAAGGCGTTAAGCGCTGCAGCGAAGGCCATTCCAAAGCTTGATCGCGTTATCTTTATGGCCGCACTATACGCGCCGCACGGTAAAGAGACTAAAGACATCGATTTCATTCACGACATGATCAGGGTCAATCTGGGCGGCGCGTATAATACCACCAATGCCACCTTGCCGATTTTTGAGAAACAAGGCCACGGGCAGATCGCCTTATGTGGCAGCGTGGCTGGTTATCGCGGGCTGCCCTATGGTCAGCCTTATTGCGCAACCAAGGCGGCGATGATTAATTATGCCGAGAGCCTTAAAATTGAACTGGAGCCTCACAATATTGATGTGAAGATTATCAATCCTGGTTTTGTGCGCACGCCGCTGACTGATAAAAACGATTTTCCCATGCCGATGATGATTGAAGCCGATGCGGCGGCCAAGGTGATTGCCGGAGATTTGCGTTCAAAGCGCTTTGAAATTCATTTTCCCAAACGTTTTACCTGGATGATGAAGATCCTATATTTCCTGCCTGCGCCTTTATATTTTTTTGTCGCACGAAAAATCGTTTCGAAACTTTGAAAAAACGCCCTGAAAATCAATGTTTTTGTTCAGGAGTCAAACGGTGATTGACTATAGAAATCATTTTTAGACTACGGCGTCTGTCGTGTACGATGTGGAGCATGATTCTCAATAACAAACTCTTTGTATTTGATTGGAATGGGACGCTGCTGGCTGACACGGTGCCAAGCTGGAAGGCAGGCAATGTCTGCCTCGAATTCTACGGCGCGGAAGCCATCTCGCTCAAAACCCACCGCGAGACCTTTTGCTTTCCGATCATTCCGTTTTATGAGAAACACGGCGTTTCGGAAGAAACCGTGCTGGAGCGCCGCGATGAAGGCAATGCGGTGTTTCAGGACACCTATGAGCAACTGGCCGCAGGTGCACGCACCCGCCACGGCGCGCGGGATTTGCTGGAGTATCTGAGCGAACAGGGTGCGGAATGCATTATTTTGTCCAATTACATTACCGAGCGGATTGAACGCCATCTGAAGCGCCTGAATATTGAACACTATTTTTCTTATGTTTCCGCGCATGATTGCAACGGCACGACGATTTTGCAAAGTACAACCAAAGTCTTGCGCCTGCGCGATTATATGAGCGAATCCGGCCATGCTCCGGAAAACACAATCATTATCGGCGATACAATGGAAGAACCGGAGATTGCGCGGGCGCTGGGGATTACCTCAATCGGGATTACCGATGGCTATATTTCGCGTGCGCGCTTGCGGCAGGCCGCCCCCGATCACATCGTTCACCGGCTCGATGAAATCGTGAAGTTATTTTAAGTGCGGGATAAGAAGGTCCTGGACAATGGATTGGACGCCTTCTCTCAGGTCTGTTTCTAAATCCTGGGCTTGGGCTTCGGTGAAGCGCTCTTCTTCTAAACGCTTAAAGAAACCGTGCACATTGCGATATGCTTCTTGAGCCCAGGCCTCTCCGGCAAGCGGGTATAATTCCCCAAGCCGCTCAGCGCGTTTTTGTTTGCGCCGAACTTGTTCATTGCTGGGGGTGTGGTATTGCTGGGAGTATTGAGAAAGGGTTATGTCGCTTGGCTCATACCTATTAAAATCTCGCACCGCGACCCAGAAATCCCGGCCAAGCCTTCCGCCGCCGTCAACAGATTGTGAAACTTCTGCCAGATAATGATTTGCTGCGACTTTTGTTTTACTCATTTTTTACTCCAGCTTTGAATTGTGGGACGAATAGACAACATGTGTAACAATATGTCAATAAATAAAACCCTTGGCGCATCAAGACCTTGGTGCTAAAAAGCACCTCATGACTGATATCAATGCATTAAAAACTGAAATCACCAGTGAAATCGAAGCGGCCAGAACCCCTGCAGCGCTGGATGATGTGCGTGTCACCGTACTGGGCAAAAAGGGGCGGATTACCGCGCTGATGAAGACGCTGGGCGGTATGGACCCGGAAGAGCGTAAAACCGTCGGCGCCGCGCTCAACGTTCTGAAGGACGAAATCGCCGAGTTGATTAAACGTCAGGAAAAGGCCCTGAAGAAACAAGCGCTCGATGAACGTCTGGCCACCGAGACGCTCGATGTGACCTTATCGACCCGCCCTGAACGCAGCGGCAAAATCCACCCGATTTCGCAAACTATGGAAGAAATGGTCGGTATTTTCGGGGCCATGGGCTTTAGCGTTGCCGAAGGCCCGGATATCGAAGATGACTGGCATAATTTTACGGCGCTGAACTTCCCGCCTGGCCACCCGGCCCGCGAAATGCAAGATACATTCTTCCTGCCCGAAGACCCGAGCGAAGAAGGTGAGTTGGCCAAAAAACTTTTGCGTACCCATACGTCCGCCGTGCAGATCCGCCATATGAAAGATAATGAACCACCCTATAAGATCGTGTGTTTTGGGCGGACCTACCGTTCCGATTACGACATGACCCACTCACCGATGTTCCACCAGATGGAAGGGCTGTATATCGACAAAAACGTTACCATGGCGCATCTGAAAGGCTGCCTGACTGATTTCGTGCGCAGCTATTTCAAAATGGATGATCTACCGGTGCGATTCCGTCCATCCTTCTTCCCGTTTGTGGAACCGGGTGCGGAAGTCGATATCGGCTATATCAAAAAGCCCGATGGTGGAATTAAGCTCGGCAAAGCCCCCGATGGGCAAGAACAAAAATGGATGGAAGTGCTGGGCGCCGGTATGGTGCACCCCAATGTCCTGAAAAACTGCAGCGTGGATGCGGATGTTTATCAAGGCTTTGCGTTCGGCATGGGCATTGAACGCCTGACGATGCTCAAATACGGCATTCCTGACTTGCGCACCTTTTTTGAATGCGATACGCGCTGGCTTGCGCATTATGGCTTTGATCCGCTGGACCGGCCTAATAATTCCACACGTTCATAAAGGGCTGGCCCATTATGGCTGTAAAAATCCGCGCCATAGAAAACCGTGATTTTCCTGACTGGCTGCCGCTGTGGAATGGCAACAATCTCGGCATGCGTGATGAAGCGGTGACATCAGAGACCTGGAGCCGCCTGATCGATCCGAATTCCAAAGTCTGCGGACTGGTCGCGGAAAAAGACGGCGCGCTTGTTGGCCTTGTTCATTACATCCTCCATCCCACCACCGGTAGCTTGCATGACGTATGTTATATGCAGGATGTTTTCGTCTCCCCTGACGCACGCCGGGAAGGCATCGCCAAAAAATTGATTACCTACATCAGCCAGATCGGCAAGCGCGAAAAATGGGCGCGCATCTATTGGCTGGCCGAAAGCAATAATGCCGCCGCGCAAAGCCTTTACCGGGCGCTCGGCCAAAAGCTTGATTTCACCTTACATGTCATGAAACTGGATTAGGCGAGCCGCACAACGGGAGTGGTTGACGGTGTTGCTTTCGGTTCTCCCGGCGCTGCGTCCGGCACGGGATTGCCGTGGGCTTCCTTAAATTCTTCTTTCGTTGCACCTTTTTCTATTTTTGCCGCCTCTTGTGCATAATGCGTTGCCCTGTCTTCATCATAGCCTTGTTGTGCCTCTGATACAGGTTTAACACCCTGCATATGTTTTTGCAGATCTTCGAGGCTTATATTTTGCGGCAAATTATTCTTTGCAATATATTGCGCGGCTGCAGCCATGGTTTTTTGTCCCCACTTGCCGTCATCATTCACGCCTAGAACACGCTGCATTTCTTTGACCTGATTGGAATCTAAATCCCGTAAATAATCACGCGGACCGTCAATTTTACTGATACGTGCCAAAATCCCGGTCTGGTTTCCCTCCGTTGGCGGCACGGGTTGAGTTTGAGGCTTGGTTTGTCCACCAGCTGGCGGCAAAGGTTCTGCCTTTATAACCGGCGGCGGTTTGGCCGGAAATGTTTTTGCACCGAAATCCTGCGTTGTTTCCTGTTGACGTTCTTGAGAAGCTGTTGGTTTTTCAGAAGGACCGGTTTTTGCTTTTGGATTGGCTTGGCGCTCAAGCCCTTGATTAACCAATCTTAAAGCCTCTTCCAACGGTTTCTTATAAGCCGGAATCTGATGAATTTTGTGCTCAAGCAAAGTTTCGAGCATTTTACGGTCTTCTACGGAAAAATTCTCTCCGTTAAGAACTTTTTGTTCGGCATCCTTGGCAATCTTCTGAGCCCAATACAGAGGTAAAGAGCCATCTTCACGCGTGATCTTTTCCAAATTCTGAATTAGCGGTTCTGCTGTTTTCTGCGGCGGATGGGCAGGCGGTTCTTTATAAATGAATTTGTCCAAAACCTCGGGTTGGAGATATGGATTGGCCGCAGCGATCATTTCCTGATCTGCAGAATTAAATGCGCCATGTCCGGAAACAAATACTTTGAATTGTTCAGCCGTTTCGTAAGTCAGCGGTTTTCCGTTGAGAAATTTTGCAACTTCAGAACGCGCCAGTACGTCCTCACCGAACCTAAAATCTTTGGTTCCTCGTGCCCCGTTATTCACAAAGCCCATTCCGGCTGGTTGTCTCGTTCCCATTCCCGTTATCTTTTCATACTCAAATGCGCCAATCCCTTTGTCAGTTTTTGGTCTTTAAACCGGTCTCATAGGACCACCACCAGTTCCTGCCGGAGGTAGATTTTGTTGACCCTGTGGCGGTTCCACGGGCTCGCCTGTTGCGGCCCAGGTTGATAGTTCGTCAACCGGCGCAGGTTCTCGTTTCTCCCCGGCGACTTCAGGCTTTTCATCGTCTGAACCAAAGAGGCTTCCTGCTGCATTTTTAAAGGCTACCCAGAGCGACGGCGCGTTTGGGTCGTAGCGATTTTGTTTATCCGGATCCATACCGCCGGTCATGATGCGTATATGTTCATCAATGGCGGAAAGCTTTGGCTCTTGAACAGATTTCTGCTCTTTTGGCTTCGGCGCTTCCGGTTCTTGTTTGTCGGCGAGGCTTGCTGCTACGGTAAAGCGTTCTGTTGTGGTTGTTGAGGGAGCCTGAACAACTTTAACATCAGCTTTTTGAGCTTGGACCGCCGCGATTTTCTGATCCAGACGTGCTGTAAACTCGGGCGTGATTTTCCCATCTACTTCCATTCCCAAGGCTTTTTGTGCTATTTCTACCGCTTTCTTCGTTTTTGGACCGGCTATCCCATCATCACCTTCAGGGTTTTTGCTGGTCGCCAGGTCAAACCCTGTAATAACGCCTAGCTCCTTTAAGCTGTTCAGGCCACGCTGCACCTTTGCCACTTCGCTTGAGCTGGGTTGCTTTGGTGCTACAGGCGCCACGACTGGCGGCGTTACTAATGCAGGTCCTTCCGGTGCCCTCACGGCATTATTTTCTTCCGCTTGTGCATCCGATTGCTTCATAGCAGCAGCTATCGCCGCCGCATCATAAGCTGGCTCTTCCGGCGGCGCGAAGGCGACTTTATAGGCATTATCTACAGCTAAGTTATTGGCAGCAGATATCTCTTTATATTCTTTGATTTCATCTTCTGTCAGTCTCTTCAGTGATTCATTGTAAGGGGTAAATGGTAATATTGGCGTTTGGGTCAGAATTTGAATACTGTTATCCGCCGCTTTCAAAGCTAGGGCGCTCAGAGCAATCATTTTGGAATCGCCTGAAGCTATACTGGTTTCTAATGCTTTTGCCAAGGGCGTGAGAATTTCTTCTTGAAGATCATCAAGATCAACACCGTTGTTCATTAGATTTTCCATGTCTTCGTCGATCCATGCAGAAAGATGGCTTTGCATGCTCGCGATGATGGCGTCTGCATTTTCCTTCAATTCCGCAAGTATGAGCGCGTCTGCGCTAGAATCCGGGCCACTTGCACCGGAATTCTTGGGTTCAAAGACAAAACCGGCATTTTTTTTGTCGAGCTCTATTGAAAAGTTGTTGCCTGTATATATCGCCATGGTTACACCCTCGTTTTTTAATGCCTTGTTGTTTTTATGCGGCCTTATTCTTCTTTGATGATCGGCCGCTTTTTCCGCTCGTTGTCATAAACTTTAAATTGAAACCCTTAATATTTGATTAATTTTGAGTGATAACACCCTCAAATGCTTGTATTCCTCGGCATATCGGTTAAAAATGCATTCCTTAAAGATAAGAAAGCCTTAATTATGAAATTTACGCTGAGCTGGCTGAAACGCCATTTAGACACCGATGCAACACTGGGAGAGATCTCCACGGCCCTGACTGCGATTGGTCTGGAGGTTGAGGAAATTATCGATCAGGCGAAGGATTTTGAAGCCTTCACAGTCGCTTATGTTGAAAAGGCCGAAAAGCATCCTGATGCGGATAAGCTCAAGGTCTGCAGCGTAAAAACGGCCAATCATGGCACCCTTCAGGTTGTCTGCGGCGCGCCTAATGCTCGGGCCGGAATGAAGGCGATTTTCGCGCCGGACGGCAGTTATATTCCCGGTCTTGATCTCACCTTGAAAAAGACCAAAATCCGCGGCGTAGAAAGCAACGGCATGCTGGTTTCAGAAAAGGAAATGTGCCTCTCTGATGAACATAAAGGCATCATCGAACTGGAAGGTAACTACGAAATCGGCACACCAATGGCCGAAGTGTTTGGCCTTGATGATCCGGTGATTGATATTGCGCTCACCCCTAACCGCGCCGATTGCGCAGGAGTTCGCGGCATTGCGCGGGATCTGGCTGCTGCCGGTATAGGCACGTTAAAACCGCTCGAGACCGCGCCAGTTAAAGGCAGCTTTAAATCTGAAATCGCTGTAAAAATTGATGATCGTGAAGGCTGCCCGCAATTTCTGGGCCGCCAGATCAAAGGCGTCAAAAACGGCCCGTCTCCCGACTGGCTGCAAAAGCAGCTGAAAGCCGTAGGCCTGCGCCCGATTTCCGCGCTGGTCGATATTACCAACTTTATCTGTATGGATCTTGGACGGCCTTTGCATGCCTATGACGGCGATAAACTTAAGGGTAATATCGTGGTCGGCACGTCTAAAGGCGGCGAGGAATTGGATGCGCTTAATGATAAATCCTATGAGCTTGCTTCCGGCGCGGTTACGATTAATGACGAGTCCGGTGTCATCGGACTGGGCGGGATTGTCGGTGGCACATCTACAGGATGCGATGAAGGCACGACAAATGTGTTCCTTGAAGTTGCGTATTTCAAGCCTGAGCGCATTGCCCGAACGGGGCGGGCTCTGGGCATTGAAAGCGATGCACGTTATCGTTTCGAACGCGGCATTGATCCGGCCTTTTTGCCAGAGGCGATGGAAATTTTCACAGCGATGGTGCTGGAAATTTGCGGCGGACAGGCCAGCGAAGTCGTTGCAGCGGGTGAACAGCCTGACTGGCAACGTACGATTGAATATGATCCGGCTTATTGCGAGCAGCTCATCGGGCTGAATGTTCCCCAAGAACAACAAGCAGAAATCCTCGAAGCGCTGGGTTTTGAGGTTTCCGGCAAAGCATCTGCGCTCAAAATCACGCCGCCAAGCTGGCGCGGGGATGTTTTCGGTCGCGCCGATATTGCGGAAGAAATTGCGCGCATTATTGGCTTTGATGCGATCCCATCTGAATCTGTCCAGGGCCTAGTTGTGCCTGCGGCGGCTGAAACTGTTTTGGGCGCAGCAATGCGCAAAAGCCGCGCTGCATTGAGCGCCCGAGGGCTAAACGAATGCGTCACATGGTCGTTTTTAGGCCGCGAGCAAGCCGAGGCTTTTGGTGCGAATGACAATGCTACCTCCGCGCTCACCTTACAAAACCCTATATCTTCGGAAATGAATGTGATGCGCCCGTCAATCCTGCCGAATTTGATTGAAGCGGCGCAGCGTAACGAAGCGCGCGGATACCCGGATGCAGCTCTGTGTGAAATCGGACCAGTATTCGCAGGCGTAAAACCTGAAGACCAAAACATTGTGGCCTGCGGCATTCGCACCGGCGCAAACGCTGTGCGCCATTGGTCTGATGCTACGTCCGCACGCCGCGTCGATTTATATGATGCCAAGGCCGACGCGATTGCAGCGCTTGAAGCCTGCGGCGCCCCCGGAGAAAATGCTCAAATCACTGCCGATGCGCCTGCATATTTCCATCCCGGTCGCTCCGGCGTTTTACGGCTGGGCAAAAACGTGATGGCCACATTTGGCGAAATCCATCCCGGCATTCTTGAGGATATGGGTATAAAGTTCCCGGTTGTCGGCTTTGAAGTCATGCTGAATAACATCCCGCAAGCCAAACAAAAAGGGACCGAAAAACCGATGCTGAATCTGGAGCCACTCCAGCCATTGACGCGTGACTTTGCGTTCCTGGTCGATGACGGGGTAAAAGCCGCGGATTTGATCCGCGCCGCGATGGCAGCGGATAAAACCTTAATCAGCGATGCCTCGATCTTCGACATTTACACCGGCAAGGGCGTTGAGGACGACAAGAAATCGGTTGCACTGTCGATCACCATTCAGCCCAAAGGCGAAACCCTGACCGACAAAGACCTTGAGGCCATGATGCAAAAAGTCATCTACCTCGTAGCACAAAAATGCGGCGGCGTTTTACGAGGTTAATTAAACTCGGATGGAAGGCTATGGCATTTTATAGTCATTTGAATATTTAATTATACGCTTCAATAATTTCGTCGATGGATTTTTCATGATTGTACTGCCTGATGTTTTGAGGGCTCCGAAGTCTTGCTCGATAGGGTTGAGATCGGGAGAGTATGGTGGCAGGAAGAGCAGGACAGCTCCTTTTCCTTCAATCAACGTTTTGGTTTTGTTTGATTTGTGGAAGGTTGCGTTGTCCATGACGACAACGCAGTTATCGTTGAGCAGCGCGCAGAGCTGCCTTTCCAGCCAGTCGTTGAAGACAGCCGCGTTGCAGGTCCCTTGCCAGAGCTGTGTGGCCTCCAGAAAGCTATCGGGCATTCTTGCCGCCAAAAACGATGTGCGGGGACGCATATGATCGAGCATTATTTGTTTCAAAAGCCGGGGACGGATTTGCGGATGAAGGATTAATAGCGCTGATTTGTCAGGAGCGGGTCGTTTTCGATTTCAGCGCGGCAATCAAGATTGCGCCGGGCGGCTTCGGCTTTGAGTTCGGCCTTACCGGTGGTTTGAGCGCGGTAACACAGCATATCGCTGCTCATCTTCGCCGGATCGCCGGACATTGACGGCGCGCGGAGCGATTGGCAAGCGCAAAGGCCCGGCGCAATCGCCAAAAGAAGGAAAAATGACGCGCTATAAACTCTTGTTTTCATAGCATTTTTGCCTGATCCTCCTTTTTGTTCGCCATTTTTTGCCGGTGGGGGCGGGAGTGTTTATTTTAAACCACAAAGACCACCTGGCGCCTTGCTTAGGCCGTAAACCCGTAGCCATCTCCGCCGATTTTTTAGATTTCGTCAAGAAAAAATTTAATCAGCGACCTTCTTAACGACGGAGGATTTGAGGCCCATCGGCCCGAAGCCGGGAACGCGCGCGTCGATGTCGTGGTCACCGATCCATTCTTCCCTGGGCAGGACACGGATGTTTTTCACCTTGGTGCCGACTTTTATGGTGTTGTTGCCGACCTTAAGGTCCTTGGCGATGGTGACGGTGTCACCGCTTTGCAGTTCGTTGCCGACGGAATCGCGGATGATTTCGGTTTCTTCGCCCGCGGCGGACCATTCATGCGCGCATTCGGGGCAGACGAGCAGCGCACCGTCCTCATAGGTATAAGGGGAGGAGCATTTTGGGCATGGGGGGAGAGAGGTGGTCATGGGGTTATATTGTCATCCCGAGCGCAGCGAAGCAATCCAAAATCTAGATTGCCGCGTCGGGCTAAAGCCCTCCTCGCAATGACGAGAGGGTTATTCGCACCAGTGTTTGGAGGTGGGGCAGTCGAGGTGGTGTTTGGTTTGGCCTGCGGGGCAGGTGTCATTAAGGTTTGAATAAAAAACCATAACTCGATAACCTGTCCTCATGTCAAAAGTAGAATTCACGATATTGTTCAATATTGAACTGAAAAGGCCATCAAAGGGGAAAAGATTTATATTTACCCACTTTGATCAGGACATAAACATTGCCGCCTATGTTGAAGATGGTGACCTGTATTATGGCATAATTGAAGGCAATCCTTTAAAGCCGGGTATTACAGATAATGTGCTTAAAGACTCTGTCAAAATACCCGTTGCCGAATATTATGACACACCAATTGTTCTAACCTTTGATTATTCCTTGGTTGATGATCAATGTCTTATCAGTGCCGCCATCGATTTAAACAAACATGAAGCTAGGGTCACTTCTGAAATAGAAGCGGGTTTTGTACACAAGTTCTTTAGCCTTGGTGGAAGTCCCAATAACGATTGTTTCGAGGAATTTAAGTTGTTCGAAACAGTAGCCTACAATAAAAAACTAACTTCCCAAGAGAATAAGCAGCTCACCCAATATTTTTACCAAAAAGAAAAAAACAATTATCTGGAATTTCGCGGCAATGAGTTTATGTACCGCGATTTTAAGACAGGACATCTTGTTCAAGATAATCCGAAACACCAACCGAAATATATTAAATGAAACGGTTTGATGCTCATAATTTAGATGATAGTCAAAACAGATTTGAAAATCTCAAATCAATTGTAGAGAGGTGGTCCCAAGAATTCGGACAGTGAGTTAAGCTACGATCTATGACCGAAGGAGGGTCATGGATTATGAGCAAGACAAGGAAGAACTACCCGGCGAAGTTTAAAGCGCAGGTTGCGCTGGCGGCGTTGCGGGAGGACGCGCCGATCACGGAGCTGTCATCCCGTTACGGGGTGCATGCGACGGTCATTCACCGTTGGAAGAAGGAGGCTCTGGCTGCGCTGGAGGCGGGTTTTGCGGGCAAGCTGGAATCGCGAGCGGACGCGCATAACGCCGAGGTCAGGGACTTGCACGCCAAGATCGGACAGCTGACAGTGGAACGTGATTTTTTAGCCGATGCCTCCGCCCGGTTGCGGTCCGGGGGCGGCAGGAAATGGTAGACCCGTCCAATGACAATATCGGCATCGCGGCGCAGTGCCGGTTGCTGGGGATCAGCCGCTCTGGCTGGTATTACGAGCGGCGCGGGGAGAGCGCGGACAATTTGGCGCTGATGCGGCTGATTGACGCGCAATTCCTGCAAACCCCGTTTTACGGGTCCCGTCAGATGGCCCGGCATCTGCGCCGTCAGGGGTACGAGGTAGGCCGCACCCGCGTGCGGCGTCTGATGCGCCTGATGGGAATCGAGGCGGTCTATCAAAGGCCGCGCACTTCGATGCCGCATCCCGGCCACCGGATTTATCCCTACCGGCTCAAGGGGCTCACGATCACCCGCCCGAACCATGTATGGTGCGCGGATATCACGTACATCCCTGTCAAACGCGGGTTTTTGTATCTGGTAGCGATCATGGACTGGGCCAGCCGGAAGGTGCTGGCCTGGCGGCTGTCGAACACGATGGAAACGCGCTTTTGCGTGGAGGCGCTGGAGGAAGCCATCGCCCGCTACGGGCCGCCGGAGATCTTCAATACCGATCAGGGCAGCCAGTTCACGGCGGACGCGTGGACGGGCGTCCTGAAAGAAAACGGGATCGCGATCTCGATGGACGGCAAGGGCCGCTGGATGGACAATGTGTTCATCGAGCGGCTGTGGCGGAGTCTGAAATATGAATGCGTGTATCTGAACGCGTTCGAGAGCGGCCTGCAAGCCAGGCGGGATATCGGGCGCTGGCTGGCGTTTTACAACGCGCAGAGGCCGCATTCGGTATTTGATGGACAAACCCCGGACGACGTTTATGATGAACGAAATTTTGTTTCTCCGGCCTCGGGCTTGCCGCCTCCGCCTAACGGCTCCGGCGGCCGCGCCCTTCACCCGGAGAAACAAAACCACAGGCAGGCGGCATGACAATAACCAACCGATCGTAGCTTAACTTCGCCGCAAAGCTGGCCGAAGAACCGAGACCACCTCTTACCCTTCAAAAAATAGCAATTTTGTATGAAATTAAAAATGCTTCACACCCTATTCTAAAAGCTGACAAAGACAAAACGGATATGTATGTCGAGTCAGATAAACTGATCTCAGGTTTTGGACAGCTAAGAATATATGCGCATAATTTGAGCGGAAATAATGAGTGGCTGCGTAAAGGGATAAACGCCACTACATTAAAAATTGTAAAAGCAGGAATAATCATTGGCAGACAATTGCCAACTGAGCCAAAGCAACACGAAGCACTCGGTCTTATTGAAGACGAGCGCAACCTAAAGGTCTATTCTTGGGATCAAATTTTAAGTGACATTCAAGCTTATTGTAAATATTAAGCCGCTTCGTCCTTTTTATCCCGTTCCGCAACGAAATCGCGCACGTCTTGGGTTATCTTCATGCTGCAGAATTTCGGGCCGCACATGGAGCAGAAGGAGGCGACTTTGTGCCCCTCGGCGGGGAGGGTTTCATCGTGCATGCTTCTGGCCGTCTCGGGGTCGAGGCTTAAATTAAACTGGTCGTTCCAGCGGAATTCGAAACGCGCGAGACTCAAAGCATCATCCCGTCTTTGCGCACCCGGATGCCCCTTGGCGAGATCGGCCGCGTGGGCGGCGATTTTGTAGGTTATGACGCCGGTTTTTACATCGTCTCTATTCGGGAGACCCAGATGCTCCTTTGGCGTTACGTAGCACAGCATCGCGGTGCCGTACCAGCCGATTTGCGCTGCTCCTATCGCAGAAGTGATATGGTCGTAGCCCGGCGCGATGTCGGTGGTGAGCGGCCCGAGGGTATAAAACGGGGCCTCGTGACATTCGGCCAGTTCTTTTTCCATGTTCTCCTTAATCAGGTGCATGGGGACGTGGCCCGGCCCTTCGATCATGACCTGCACGTCGTGGTCCCAGGCTATGCGCGTCAGTTCGCCAAGGGTTTTCAGCTCGGCAAATTGCGCGCGGTCATTCGCGTCCTTGATCGCGCCGGGGCGCAGGCCATCGCCGAGGGAGAAGCTCACGTCGTAGGCCTTCATGATTTCGCAAATCTCATCGAATTTTGTATACAGGAAGCTTTCGCGGTGGTGGGCCATGCACCATTTGGCCATGATCGAGCCACCACGGGAAACGATTCCAGTAATACGATCCGCAGTGTATTGAATAAAAGGCAAGCGGACGCCCGCGTGAATCGTGAAGTAATCCACGCCCTGCTGCGCCTGTTCTTCCAGCGTGTCGGCAAAGATATCAAAGGTGAGGTCTTCGGCGATGCCGCCGACTTTTTCCAACGCTTGGTAGATTGGCACAGTGCCGAGCGGTACGGGCGAATTGCGCAAAATCCATTCGCGGGTATCGTGGATGTCTTTCCCTGTTGAAAGGTCCATGATGGTGTCAGCGCCCCAGCGCGTGGCCCAAACCATTTTATCGACTTCCTCGCCGATGGAGCTGGTCACAGCCGAATTCCCGATATTGGCGTTGATCTTCACAAGGAAGTTGCGGCCAATGATCATCGGTTCGGATTCAGGGTGGTTGATATTGGCGGGGATGATAGCGCGGCCTTCGGCGACTTCCTTACGGACGAATTCGGGGGTGATGAAGTCCGGGAGGTTTGCACCGAAGCCTTCGCCGCCTTTGTTGTTGTGGACTTGTTCACGCGCCTGATTTTCGCGGATGGCAATATATTCCATTTCGGGGGTGATGATGCCTTTGCGGGCGTAGTGCATTTGGGTGACATTCTGGCCCGGCTTTGCTCGCAGGGGTTTTTCAGGGGACGCGGGGAAGCGCTCGTGCTTCACTTTGCGGCGATCGAGGGCGGTCTGATCCTTGTAGCCGTTATCGATGGGCTGGACGTTCCGGCCTTCAACCTCTTCAACATCGCCTCTGCCTCTAATCCACCCCTCACGTATTTTACATAATCCGACCATAATATCAATATTCCCTGCCTTGGCTTCGTCCGTGTAAGGGCCGGAGGTGTCGTAAACGGTGATCTTGTCATCGTTGGTGAGCAAAATTTCGCGCATGGCAACTTTATGCTCGCCAATATAGACCTTTTTGGAGGCGGGCAGGCTTCCGCGAGTGACATGGGTGGTGGATGGGCATATGCCATCTTTGTTTGGGCCATCTTTGGGGGACATTTTTAGAGTTCTTTCCTTCTATATTATTTTACATAATGTGAACTGTTTAAAGGATACGGATACTCCGCTGCTTATTTATCATTCCTTATTTCACATAGCTTTCAGCATGCATATCGACGACCTCGGCAGTAATCGAAATACGGTCATCGTGATGAGTAACTTCACGCGCGACTTCAACCAGACCGGCAGCCATTTGTTTTTTGAGATCATCGGCCCGGCCCGGCAAAAGGCGCAGCGTGATGTGAATCATCTTGTCGGGCTCATGGCCGTCACCAACAACGGTATAGCGCACAGGAATCGCGCGGGTTTTGATACCGTGGATGTCGATACTCTCGCGAGAGGCCAGGTCTTTGTGCAGTTTAGCCAGAAGCTTGGGGATGTCTTCGGATGAAGAAAGCGTGTCTGTATATTCAACAATGATGTGCGGCATGTGTTTTCCTTTCCCTACGCCGGTATTAGCCGAACAGGTTCTACGGGTCTTTCTCAGCCCGTCTTTGCCAAGGCTTCGACGAGGCACCCCGAAGGTTGTTAATGCCCTAGAAGTTGGCAGATTTATGAAATTTGTCAATGTTGTTTAAGGCACAATATTTGCCGTTATGTATAACTTATGCTATAAGCCATTCTATGCAATTAATGGCTGAAAGTGGAGATACACGCTATCAATGCTATTTCATGGAAACGGATGATCTTAATGATCCTGCCGGCCTTGAGATGATGCTTGATGCCAGACGTCTTGATTTTCCTTATGCAATTTCTGAAGGAACGCGAAAAGCGGGAATTGATATTTTAAGGGCGACTTTGAATGATCCGGATCAAGCCAGCTTTATTTTATGGGATAGCCAAAACAAAGAAGTTGTTGGGCGCAGTATAATTACATATTTATCTGTAAGCGCAGATAACACTCCTGAGATCACCGGTCTTTTTGTAAAACCAGCCCTTCAGGGGCAACATCTCGTTGATGTTCTTTACGAAGGGCAGATCTTTGCATTAAGCGAGGCAGGATATGGCGCAGCTAAAGTTATTATTTCCAGAGAAAATATGCGTTCTGTGAATGCCGCGACTCGCAATGGTTTTTATCCTATTCCATCAGATGCTTCTGGCGGTTTGTATTTAAAAAAGACTATCAAACAATCACCCGGCGTAGCTAATGCTTTGAATATTCAATCTGCGTAATCGTTATAATTTCCTGGTTGTTTTTAACGCGGCGAAGAACTATTTTCTCTTTCTATGAACCCTCAAATAAAAAAGCGCTTGGTGCGTACGGCATTGTTTAGCCTGATTGCTCTTGTTATTGGAGCCGGGGTTGGGTGGGTGCAGATTCAGATGCAAGCGGCGCGTGTGACCACGAAAGACGGTAAGCAACTAGATACTATTATGCCGGTGGCAGGGCTGAATATCGGCGGGCCGTTTACCTTAAGCGACCATACAGGCGCTGCGGTTAGCGAGAAAACTTATGCGGGAAAATATAAACTGATTTATTTCGGCTTTACATACTGCCCGGCGATTTGCCCGACGGAACTACAAAAAATGAGCCGCATCATCAGCGCGTTGGAGAAAAACCATCCGGAGGCGCTGGAGAATGTGCAACCACTCTTTATTTCTGTTGATCCGGAGCGCGATACGGTTCCGGTCATGCGAGAATATGTCGGGCTATTTCATCCACGATTGGTGGGATTGACCGGAACCACGCCGCAGGTAGATCTTGTCAAAAAACGCTACCGCGTTTTTGCAAGCAAGGTTGAAGACGAAACCAATCAGGATTACACGGTCGATCATTCGTCCTTTACCTATCTGATGGGACCGAACGATGAGCTTATCGGCATGTACCGGATGAAAGATACGGCTGATCAGATTTATCAAGATCTCGCCAAGCGTTTGGGGCTTTAATCTCTTTTCGGGTTTAATTCCTCGCCGTTTATGGCGTAATCGTCATCGCGAGCGTAGCGAAGCGATCCAGTGCTACAAGAGAAAATTCTGGATTGCTTCACCGCCTTTGGCGGCTCGCAATGACGGGATACCTTGCCCCTTGGGGCGGGGTTGTTCATTCCTCCAAAATGCTATTAAGCTTCATGGCCAGCCCCATAGAGCCTTTGATTTTCAGCTTGCCCATCATGAAGGCGATGTTGGGGTCTTGCGTTCCATCCAGAATGCTTTGAAATGTATCCATAGAGCAAACAAGCGTTGTGTCGGCCTCTTCGTTTGTATTATTGATGATTGGCGGGCTTTGTGTCGTATCAACAAATATACAGCCCTTTTCACCGAAGTCGAATTTCACCTTGGCGCTCAGGCCTACGGCCATCGCCATTTTCTGCTGGATTTTAGATGTCAGGTTTTCTAGCGACATTGGGGATTTTTCCTTATCGTTTTTATAAAATCCATTGTGCGGGATTTGGGAACACTTTTAAAGAGCAGTATTTAAAATCATTGTTTGAATTTCTGCAGAGTGCTAGGCTTGACTGGACTTTATATTCACATCTTAAATTTTGACTCGGAAATATTAGTTATGAAACGCACTGCTGGTTATTCTTCCCATTTAATGTTTACGAGCGCCTTGATATTAGGCGCTTTAAGCGCGCCATCGTTGGCAGCGCAAAACCCGTCAGGACCGGAACTTTATTTTTATCCTGCCAAAGGATGGTCCGTTGCGAAGTCAGAAGCGCAGATGTGCAGCATTGCCAGCCAGTTTAATAATGGCTTTACGATCCGTTTTGAGGGCGACCAAAAATGGGTTCAAGGAATGCAGATCAATTTTGCACAAGATATTTTTGAGCCCGATAAAGACTATGATATTTCTTTAAGCATACCGGGTGTACAGGACACAGATTTCCGTGCAACAAGCCGGGGTAGGGATTCGCTGCGTATAGGATTGCGGCGCGATAAGGAGTTTTACAAAGCCTTGCGCAAGTCTGCTGTTTTAGACATGAATCTTGAGGGCAATGATTTCCGGTTTTATTTAACCGGCTTTTCAAAATCAGCCGGGGATTTTGAAAACTGCATGGCTGGCGGGGAAATGGCGGAAGCCGGCGAGTCCCGGTTCATGGTCAATGAAACGATTGCAATGGAAGAACAGATGCACGGCCCGGCGGCAGCTGTCGTTGAAATATCACCTGAAAACCCACAACCGGTTGTTCAGGAAATTCCGCAGAAGACAATACATAAGCTGGGTAAACAAACGATTTCAACATCTAGAGCAGGCACCGATGAGATTCTTTCAACGGATGTGGAGGGCATTGTAAAGCCAACTGGCGAAACAAAGGGCCGTCAGCGTCTTTCTGAACAACTTGCAAAGCAGATTGCAGAAGACCCATCCTTAATTGATGTGAACATGGATGAGCAAAATCAACAGCCATCACCGGTGCGTGAGGCACTCAGTATGCCGCCGAACATGCCTGAAATGCTCCCTGCGCATGATGAAGCACTCACACCTGCACCGATAGAGACATCGGCACAGGAAGAAAAGTTGGTCGTGGTTGAAACTGAGGCTACGCCGCCTGCAGAAACGCTTTTGAAGCCTGTAGAGGAAAAAGAGATTGATGTTGCTGAAGCTTCTGCACTTGAAACGCCGCCAGCAGAGCCTGAGCACATTCAATCCTCTACACCACCGGTAAAAGTGCATAAAGAAAGCTATAGCAGTGAGGCTGATTTCACCGAAATAGAGCCAGCAGCAGCGGCGTCTAACATAGCCGCACAGGATTTGCGTAAGCAGGTTTTAAGCCTTGAGAATATAGTTCAAAATCTGAAGGACGAGAATACGGCATTGACCAACGAGTTGCAGACCGCGTTGCGTGAATCTGAAGAGGAACGCTTGTCGATTTCATCGGAGAACTGGAATTTGGAGAGCGCGACTATGAAGTTCAACGAAGCTGAACGCCAGATCAAGCGCATGGGCCAGCAATTGCAAAAAGAGCGCGCCAAATGCAAAGCGGAAAAGCAGGAACTGGAAGCGATGTTGTTTGATCCGCAAGTGACCAGCGATGCACAACTGGCACGGCTCGCGGAGCTGGAAAGCCAGTTGATGAAGGCGCGTAAAGAGCTGGATGATCAACGCGCACACTATGAAGAGCGCATCCGCTCTCTGGAACGCAGAGCCAGCGCAGAATAACATCTCCGAACTGGAATGAACAACCTCGCCCCAAGGGGCAAGGAATTAAACCCGAAAAGAGATTAAAACGCGGCTTCGTCCAGTGCCATCAGCGGCTCGGCCCCGGCCATAACCATCTTAAAACGCGCATCGGCTTCGGGCAGAACGCGGGCCATAAAAAAGCGCGCGGTGATAATTTTAGAGTCGTAAAATACGGCATCCCCTTCACCCTCTGCCAATTTCTTTTGTGCAGCCTGCACTATCAAACACCACATATAGGCCAGCGCGACAAGAGCGAACTGGCGCAGGTAATCTACGGAGGCTGCGCCCGCTTCATCCGGATTTTCTAGGCCTTTTTGGGCAATGATGGCGGTGGATTGCTGGAGCTTGGCAAAGGCCTTGGCGAGCGGGAAAATAAATTCCTGCAAGCTCTCATCTGCCTGATTTAACTCAATAAATTTTTGCACCGGATGAAAAAACCTGCGCAGCAACCGACCGAAGCTTTGCGGCATTTTGCGCCCCACCAGATCAAGGGCCTGAATGCCGTTGGTGCCTTCGTAAATCTGGGCAATGCGGGCATCACGGACATATTGCTCCATCCCCCATTCGGCGATATAGCCGTGGCCGCCATAGACCTGTTGCATATCCACAGCGATCTCCAGACCCATATCGGTTTGATACGCTTTTATGATTGGCGTGAGCAATGCCACAAGATCATCGGCTTCCTGGCGTTTGTCTGCATCGGGATGCTTTTCAGCAATATCGAGATTAAGGCTTGTCCAATAAGATAGCGCGCGCGAAGCTTCAACAATGGACTTTGATTTAAGCAACAGGCGGCGAATATCAGGGTGAACGATGATCGGATCGGCAGGTTTGTCCGGCGCTTTAGTACCGGTGAGGGAGCGCATTTGTAAGCGCTCTTTTGCATAGGCCAACCCGTTTTGGTAGGCGATTTCAGAAATACCAAGCCCTTGCATTGCAACGCCAAGGCGTGCAGCATTCATCATAATAAACATCGCTTTGAGGCCTTTGTGCGGCTCACCGACAAGCTGACCATAGGCTTCATCGAAATTCATGACGCAAGTGGAGTTTGCATGAATGCCCATTTTATGTTCGATCGAACCACACGCTACGCCATTATGCTGCCCTGCGCTGCCATCATCGTTAGGCATGAATTTAGGCACAACAAAGAGTGATATACCGCGCGCGCCTTCGGGAGCATCGGGCAGTTTAGCGAGCACAAGATGAACAATATTTTCAGTGAGGTCGTGTTCACCGGCGGAGATAAAAATTTTGGTGCCGGTGATTTTGTAGCTATCTTCGCCATCGACTGGCTCAGCCTTGGTTTTGATAAGGCCGAGATCGGTTCCGCAATGCGGCTCGGTCAGACACATCGTTCCCGACCATACACCTTCAATCAGCTTGGGCAAATAGAGCGCTTTTTGCGCATCCGTGCCAAATTGGTGCAGCGCTTCATAAGCGCCTTGGGAGAGGCCGGGATACATGCCAAAACTCATATTCGCCGAGCAGATCATTTCCTGCATCACCGTGTTAAGCAGGGTTGGCATGCCCATGCCACCATATTCGCCGGTCGCAGACAGACCGCACCAACCTCCTTCGGCAAAGGTGCCGTAGGCTTCTTTAAAACCTTTGGGCGTGGTCACATTGCCATCATCAAAGGCGCAGCCTTCCTGATCGCCGCTGAGGTTAAGCGGGAAGAGCACCTCTTCGCAGATCTTGCCGCCTTCTTCGATAATCTGATTCATCAGATCATCGGAGACTTCTTCATATCCGGGAAGGTCTGCCAATTGAGCAGCCCCTAACACATCGTGAAGAATGAATTTAATATTGTCGATTGGCGGGGTATAGGTGGGCATAAAAAAGCTCCTCTTTTTAGACTATTCTACCGCGAAGACGTGAAGGCGCGAAGAGGAAATAAAGATTATTTTTCATCCAGCATATAAAGAATTTCGTCGGCCACACGGTCAGAATCCGCACTTTCGAGCTGGCGAATAGCTTGTTGGAATGGATTGTTTTCTTTGCGTGCAATGATTTCGGCGATCTTTTGGACCGTTTCATCGCCTAAAGTTTCACGCGCTGCGCGTGCGTTAGCCAGCGCTTCCTCCCGAAGACGCTGGCTCTTAACACGACCCGCCTGAAGTTCTTTAGGCTTCTTCCGTTTGTCCGATTTATTTTTTCCAAATCCAAACATGCTTCCATCCTGACAGAAAGGGTTTAAAAAGCTGTGAACAATAGATTGGATTTTATCTAAAAAGCGGCGGCGATTTAGGGACAGACGGCGTCCGATTCTGGCAGGGCAGATCAACAAAAATAGGCTGGTTGAAAGAGTGACCAAGAGGTGGTGGCTGAAGTTTCGAACATGTAGCTTTTTCCAAAGATTTATTTAAAGATGCAGCGTTGGAAAAATATGTTGAAATGGCATTTGGAAGTGGTTGCGTTCTTGCTGACGTTGAGGGATGGGGGTATGACGTTTGGGTTATCCAGCCCTGATTCAACTTATTCCCTCCGCCCGTGTGCATGGCATAAATAGCGGATAGAACCCCGACAATCGATGCGCTGCAAGCAAGGCCGACATGCCACTTATGTCTGCGATCAGACACAGTGTTTTGGTCTTGCTTCGGTTTTCCAGTCTGCACATTTGTTCTCATAAAAAATCTATTCGCATTTTCATTATGAGGGTCAGGGCCTATAAATTATGACGAAGGCTGTTTTCAAAGTTTAATTCCGCAGAGGCTTACCTTTTTCAAGCATATGTTCGATGCGGGCAAAGGTGCCTTCGTTGTGCAGAAGATGCATGAATTCGGAGAGTTCAAGCTTGAGCAGATCATCCTCGGACAGGGTTTCAGTATAGCCCTTATCCCCACCGGAGAGTACAGCGGCGAGGTGATCGGAAACAACAACGTCATAGGGCGTGGCTTTACCGGATTTGCGCAGGTCTGACACGGCCAGATCAAGCGCCATTTTTGCACCAGCGCCGCCGAGGCGGATGTCTTTAACTTTTTCGGGCGGCTCGTAATTTTTGGCCAGTTCCAGAGCGCGGACCTTCGCATCGTAAAGCAGACGATCGCGGTTCATGGTGATGCCGTCAGTTTTGCGCAGATAGCCAATATCTACAGCTTCGGGACCGGATTTGGCGACAGTGGCCATGCCGATGGTTTCAAAGGCCTTACGGACTGCGCCTACAGGCGTGGTATCAGGTGAAAACCAGATATTATCCTTGCCGATCTTGCTCATATCGGCAGCAAATTTAGCCCGCTCGCGCTCCTGAAAGCGCAGGATCATTTCCTTGCACCCTCCCCAACCGGGTATGAGGCCAACGCCGACCTCAACCAGACCGCAATAGGTTTCGGCATGGGCCTGCACCGCGTCAGAAGAAAGCAAGATTTCACAGCCGCCGCCCAGTGCCATGCCTGATGGAGCGCTGACAACCGGGAAGGGCGCGAATTTCAGGCCCATAAAGACGCGCTGGCCGGTGGCGACAAATTCCTCAACCTGCGGGTACATCGCGATGTTAATCATGAACATAGCAAGACCAAGATTGGCTCCGGCGGAAAAATGCGAGGCTTCATTGTAAATCACAAGGGCTTTATAATCATCGCTGGATTCGATGGTTTTTTGTGCCTTGACCAGCATTTCGAATGTCTGCTCATCAAAGGTGTTCATTTTGGAAGTGTGCTCAAAACACAGGACGCCATCGCCGATGTCCCAGAGATTGGCTGAAGCGTTTTTCATGACGGGCTGACTGGAGAGTTTTATATCGCGGAGCAAGAGAACACCATCAGGGCGCTGCACATCATGGTGTTTGCCGTCGCGTCCGAAGAACTGGATTTTACCGTCTTCGATGCGATAAAAAGTGCCTTCTCCAACTTTGGAGAGAATTTCTGGAACAGGCCTGCCTGCTTCGGCGAGCTTTTCGGCGAAGTATTTGGGACCAAGCGCGTCAATCATCTCAAACGGGCCTTGCTTCCAGTTGTAGCCGAGCTTCATACCCTCATCGATGTCGAAGATTGTCTCGGCGATTTCGCCGACGAGGCTGGCCGCATAGGACAGCGTATCGCGCAGCACAGCCCAGGCATAGCGCCCGCCTTCACTGTCGGTTTCAACCACGGCTTTTAAACCTTTACGCCCGGCGGAGACGGCGGAATCGTTTTCTGCCTGCTTCTTAATTGATTTTATATAATGTGAACCCTTGGAAGAATCCTCTGTGAAGCTGTCTGGATTTATGGCGAGGGCCTGCTTTTCTTTTGCTGCCGGGTTGTCGGGATTGAGGCGGTAAAATCCGCCCTTGCCTTTGCGGCCTGTATAGCCGGCTTCGATCATGCCGTGGACGAATTTATGATCGATAAAAATATCGCGGTAGGCATCATCTTTGGGCAGCGTTGAAAGCAGGCTTTCAGAGAGTTTAGGCATGAGGTCGATGCCGACCAGATCGATCAGGCCGAACACACCGGTTTTGGGGATGCCTACGGGCTTGCTCATCACCGCATCGGCAACCTCAATCTGGACATTTTGTTTGATCGCTTCATTCACCCCGGCGGTAAGCCAGAAGACGCCTAGGCGGTTAGCGATAAAGCCCGGCGTATCATGACATTGCACAACGCCTTTGCCGAGGCGAACATCGCAGATTTCGCGAATGGTTTCCACAGCTTTGGGGTCTGTTTTTTCACCGACAATCAATTCCAGCAGACGCATATAGCGCGGCGGATTAAAGAAGTGAGTGATCATAAAGTCTTTAGCAAATGAGTCGGGCTGGCCTTCGATGAGTTTGTGCAACGGAATAGTCGAGGTATTGGACGAGACGATGGAGCCTTTTTTGCGCGCCTTTTCGATTTTTTCATAGGTTGCATGTTTGATTTCGAGTTTTTCGAGTACGACTTCGATAATCCAGTCGCAGTCGCTAATAAGATCAAGATCGTCGTCAATCGTGCCAGTCGTAATCAGCTTCGCATTGGCTTTGCGCATGAAGGGCGCAGGTTCAGTTTTGAGCATTTTTGCTACAGCCTCGGCGGCCAGATCTTTGCCTTCGACCTTAATGTCGAGCAAGGTAACCGGCAGTCCCGCATTGGTGAGCTGCGCGGCAATCCCGCTGCCCATTACGCCTGATCCGATTACGGCGACTTTATTGATCCCTGTCATGGTGAGGTCCTTTCATTGCTCATACTTTTACGTCTTCATAATTTTGTACGCTTATACTCACATCTCGAAGTATTTCCTGAATGCGCGCATTGATATTTTTGACTTCCTGAAACTGTCCGCCCAAAAGATACATCACATGTTCAATAACTTCCGATTCATAAAGCCGGACGGCTTTAATATCTGTGAGTGGTTCAGCAATACCACGCATCATACGTATATAAAGTGTCATAAGGCTTTCGAGCGAGCCGACAACAAGCAATTTAGTCCGTAAATGTTTCAAGGACTCGATCTGAAATTTCAGGAACGGGCGGAAATATTTTTTTATGAAGGCTTCGCTTTGCGCGAGCTCTATTAGGTTTGCATCAAGAATTATGTCCACTTCTGTTGGCTTTAAAAATAATTTTTTATCCCCGGTGCTTAAGATTTCCCGGTGCTCTTCAAGGAAATCTGTATAGGCTTTTGTTTCAGCCTGAATTTTGTCTTTTGCAGCTTCAACCTTCTTCTTATCGAATGCAAATTTGTTTTTTTCTGTTAGCAATTTTTCTATGGCTTTGCGTGCTTTGTCAAAATTTCCTGTCCTCAAACCAGAGCGATAAGAACGCAGGAGTTTTTCTACTTGGTCTGCTCCATATATTTCAGATACGGCTTTTTCCGCTGCTGCATAGCGCGGATATATTTGTTCTAAAAGTTCTTTTGCTTGTTGTAAGCGCTTGTTGTCTTCGAGAAGTTGTGCTCTTTTTTTCCGCTGCTTGCTGAGCATTACGCCTGTTTCACTGGTCCAGATCACTTCTTTTTCATTGCTTTCAGGGCTGCGTTTCATCTCAGCGTTAATAATGCCGATAGCCCTGCCAATCGCCATATAGCACAGCGCAAAATCAATAATGTTATTTTGCAGATCGTCGATAACGCTTGCAGCTTTTTCTTTTAGTTTTGCTGCATTCGGATGGTTTTTCTGGTTTATGTTTTTTTCTCTTTCCTGGCGCGCCCATCCTACCGAGTATGGAAAGAAGCTTTTGTAAAGTGTCGTAACGTCTGTTTCTTCTTTGGCAATTGTGTCTTTGGACGCCGTTTTTTCAACATGGCTGATATATTCTTTCACGCATTCAACAAAGCGTGTACCAGCAACGCTTATATCGGCGTCGTCTTTAAGACCTATGACCTGAAGAAAATTCTGCTGCATCATGTTTTAGCCTTGCTTATTTCGCAGATAGATTTTTTCAATCCATAGAGCCTGTATCAATGGCAATGAAAGTGTCGAAAGCATATAAGCCATAACTGGAACAAGCGCGTGAAGCCAGGCGCCCTCGACGTGCAAAAAACTTAAATAGCCGCCGATGATCAGATATGTTCCCGCAGCGATAATGACGCGGCGTGTCCATGAGGTTTCCCATGCCTTGTTGGTTTCAACGCGGGCATTGCGCTTTGTTATCTCCTCTATCTGATTCATTCGTCATTGCGAGCGCAGCGAAGCAATCCAGCTCTGTAGATGGATTGCCGCGTCGGGCTTCGCCCTCCTCGCAATAACGATAAAAAATTCACTTAAACCCCCTCCAGAACAGTCGCGACGCCTTGGCCACCGCCGATGCACATGGTAGCCAGCGCGTATTTCTTTTTCTCGCGCTTCAGCAGGCTTGCGGCTTTGCCGGTGATGCGCGCGCCTGAGGTGCCCAGCGGGTGGCCCAGCGCGATAGCGCCGCCGTCGAGGTTGACTTTGCTGACATCGGCGCCAAGTTCTTTCAGCACAGATAACCCCTGCGCGGCGAAGGCTTCGTTGAGTTCGATAATGTCGATGTCATCCAGCGTTAGCCCTGCGCGCTCCAATGCTTTTTGCGTGGCGGGTACGGGGCCAATTCCCATGATTTCCGCGGCGCAGCCAGCAACGGCGACAGATTTGATCCGCGCGAGTTTGGGGAGTTTGTGTTTATCGGCGTATTCTTCGCTACACACCAGCACTGCAGCAGAGCCATCGGTGAGCGGTGAGGACGTTGCAGCGGTAACGCTGCCGTCTTCGAGGAAGGCGGGCTTAAGCTCGGCCAGTTTTTCAACATTCGAATCAGGGCGGATGGTGCCGTCGGTTTTGACATCGCCGATAGGCACGATTTCATCATCAAACTTGCCGGATTCGGCCGCAGCGGCGGCTTTTTTGTGAGAAGCAACAGCGAATTCTTCCTGCTCGGCGCGGGTGATTTTATATTTTTTTGCCAGATTTTCAGCCGTTTCGCCCATGCCTATATAGGCTTGGGGGTATTTCTCAAAAATCGCTGGGTTGGGCATCGGGTTAAAGCCGCCCATGGGAATGCGGCTCATGGATTCTACGCCTGCGCAGATAAAGGCCTGGCCCGCACCCATTTGAATAGCACCGGCGGCGATATGAATGGCGCTCATGGACGAACCACAAAAGCGATTGACAGTTGCGCCCGCGATTGAGACTGGTAAATCCGCATGATTTACAACCAGGCGCGCGATGTTAAAGCCCTGCTCGGCTTCAGGAAAAGCGCAACCCATCAATAAATCTTCGACGTCTTCGGCGTTCACGCCTGTATCTTTGACTAGGGCTTTGATGACTTCGGCAGCCATATCATCAGGACGCACCTTTGCCAGATCGCCCTTATTAGCGAAATGCATGGGAGAGCGTTTAAAGCCACAAATGACGACAGGTGTTTGCATGGGAAGAACCTCCGGTAAGAATAAATTTTCATGATTCTATAATGATATAAAGGCCGGGTCGAGATGTTTTAAGAGCATGGAGAGATTAAGCCCTGGGACGAGTTTGATTTTGCATTTGACACACCTGATAAAATCAGGCAATTCAGATTTAAAGATTGAATGATTTTTAATGCGTTTGGCACAAGGAGAATGAGCGTGAATAAGGCTGCTGTGAAGATTTCTGATCCACGGGGATTTAAGCGTATTTGCATGAATTGCGGGGCGCGTTTCTATGATATGAACAAACGTCCGATCATATGTCCTTCATGCGATACGGAGTTTAACAACGAGATGAAGCTTAAGGGCCGTAAGTCCCGCGCGAGCACAGCTCAGGAAGAGGCTGAAGGGCAAGTTACGAAGAAGACCTCTAAAGAAGCCAACGGCGATGACGAGGATGAAATTGAAGAGGAGCCGGAAGACACTGAAATTGTCAGTCTTGATGATTTAGAAACTGCAGAAACAACAGATGATGATGACGCGCTAAATGTCGATCTTGACGACGATGATGATGACGATCTTGATGATCTTGATGTCGATAATGATTTGGATGATTTACAAGATCTCGACCCTGATGCTGAGCTTGACGAAGATGACGAGGGCGATGACGAAAGAAAGGATTAACGCTTTGCTTATCAGTAAAGGATAGTTGTGTGTATAAAGTTTTCCTGCAGCTTCCTGCCAATTTGAGCACCGTTGATGTAGCCATTTTGAACGAATCTATGGGTGATTTATGCACCGCGCATTCGGCTCTGCGCACAGAAAACAACGAAAGCGCGCCGTGGATTTTGGAATGGCTGTTTGATACGCAGGCTGAAGAGAGGGTTTTGAGCGGTCGGATTGAAACTACGGCCAAGATTCATGGTATTGATTTACCAAAAATTCTTAATTTTCAAAACGAAGACGTACCAGACCGGGATTGGCTGGCGTATTCCTATCGACAATTTCCGCCTTTTTCAGTCGGGCCGTTTTTTATTTACGGCGCGCATTATAACGACGGCGTTCCTGATGGACAAATGGGTTTGCAGATCGATGCCGCCACGGCATTTGGATCGGGTGAGCATGGCACGACCAAAGGCTGCTTGCAGGCGATGCTGGATTTGAAAGGACAAGGGGCATGCCCGTGGAATGTGCTGGATATGGGTACAGGCAGCGGCATTCTCGCGATTGCGGCATGGAAACTTTGGAAAACGCCGGTACTGGCGGTTGATAACGATCCTGAAAGCGTTCGCGTTACGCAGCGGCATATGGAAGCTAACGGCGTGCCTGAGGGCAAGGGCAATGTGCGAACGCTGGTCAATGAAGGGTTTTCAGGGAGCGCTGTGCAGGATAAAGGCCCGTATGATTTGATTATTGCGAATATTTTGCCCAGCCCGTTGAAAGAAATGGCCGCAGACCTTGTGGTCTGCACGGATGAAAACGGCGCAGTGATTTTGTCGGGCATTCTTAACGAACAAGCAGAAGATGTACTCAGAGTTTATCTCGCATTGGGGCTAGAGCATTGCAAGACGCTGGAAAATAGGGAATGGTCAACATTATTACTGCGCAAGACGGCGCCGTAAGACGATCAGATAAAGCAGCACGAAATAAAAGAGATAGAGTTCCTCAACCTCACTGCCGCGTGAAAGAATAGGAAATTTTGTAAAAAGCTCAAAGATTTTATCAATTAGATTTACGCTTACAGCCAGAGCTGCCGTAACCCCCAGGATTGCAGGTGGATAAATAATCTCAAATCTTTTGGGTAATACTGAGGGTTTAAAACGCTGTAAAAAAGGAATGATGAGGCCTCCAGTAACCGAACCAATCAGTAAAATTAAACGCGGTTTTTGATCGAGCCAGCTTGACGTATTGTGCAAATTGGTTTCGCCCTGATCGTTGATATGAGCCCAATATTCGGGCGTTGACCATTTTAGAAAATGCTGCCCCCAACTCACCTCTTCACCTGCCACATAGAAGCAGCAGATAGCTGCCAGCCCAACCCAAGCATAAAGCCATTTTTGTTGAGGATACTTGAGCTTTGTAAGTGTACTCACCGCAACAAAAAATGCGGCACCAACAAAAATAAATTCGAAGAATTCATGCGGGCCAGATTCTGAATGCAGCTCTCCCAAAAGCTTTTGTGAAGCAAAAAGTTCAATAAGGGCTTGCGCAGCTAAAATAAGCAACGGGACCCAAAGCCACCAAATTTTATGCAGCATCTTGGACCTCTTCTTCATCAATAAGGCCGGGCTTCACAAGAGGGGAGTACACAGACCCGTTCGTTCTTTCAAATTGCTCGGCAATTTGCGCAATTTTTTTTACCTTGTGTAAAAAACTCCGCAACGATATGGTCTTCGGCTTTTTCCAAACTGGAATATGCTCCGGCATATCCTTCATTGTCAAAACTCGTCCTAAAACTATTGCTACTGCCAGCCGGGCAAAAAACTGCCCTTACGGTCTCTTTCAAGCGCTTCAAGATATCTCATAGGAATAGAGGTGTTTACGAAAACAGCACGTTTTTTCCCCGTATTGACATCAACAACGTCATGCATGTTGTAATAAATAATGCTTTCCTTCACCATCTGGCTGTCTATTTGCTGAAAGCCCATACGGTTAAACAGCATGGTTTCTTCGGATAGGGTAATCACATCATAGGCCCCGGCCAGCGTATAACCATCGCCGGATATAACAACCGTGTTCATCAATCCATCGCGGACCCACTGATAGAATTTATAGTCTCCAAAGCGTTTATCTTCGCGAGCCAGCGCAAGAGCATGGAGCACCACATCAATATGGGCCAGATGGTCTCTGACCAGGGTTTTATAACCAAACAACGCTGTTGCTGCGCGTTCAGGGTCATCATCATTCATAACGACAAACGCAAGTTCATCCAGATCCTTCAGAACGCGCGTACCCATAGGGTCATATTGACGCGTTTGCGAATAATAGGAACGGAATTTCATAAAATCAAAACGCGGCGGTTTGAGTTCCAGGGCTTCTGTTGCCATCTGGTTGTAATATGGGTTTGCTAAATAGTTTTGACGATAATCCGTCGCTTTGACCTCGCTGATTGGCTGCGCATAAGCGACACCGCCGCCACTGACATAGCTCAAAATAAGAAAAAGACTGTAATAGAAGATATGTCTCATGGCTTTTATTTTACCACGGTAATATTGAAATCGGCCAATAAAAAAGGCCGGATTACCCGGCCCTTTTGAATTCTTTATTAAAGTAAGCTTA
This sequence comes from Rhodospirillales bacterium, assembly GCA_023898785.1. Taxonomy (NCBI): domain Bacteria; kingdom Pseudomonadati; phylum Pseudomonadota; class Alphaproteobacteria; order Rhodospirillales; species Rhodospirillales bacterium. The sequence continues at coordinate 1,527,238 of CP060239.1, forward strand.
CTCGACGATTTTGGAGACGACGCCGGCACCGACGGTGCGGCCACCTTCGCGAATAGCAAAGCGCAGGCCTTCACTCATCGCGACAGGCGCGATCAACTCGACTTCCATACCGTTGATGTTATCGCCAGGCATCACCATTTCGGTGCCTGATGGCAATGTCACTTCACCGGTTACGTCCGTCGTTCTGAAGTAAAACTGCGGGCGGTACTTCGTAAAGAATGGTGTGTGACGACCGCCTTCATCCTTGGACAAAATGTAGGCTTCGGCCATGAATTTCTTGTGCGGAGTGATCGAGCCGGGCTTACACAAAACCTGACCGCGCTCAACGTCCTCACGCTTGGTCCCGCGCAGCAATACGCCGACATTGTCACCGGCTTCGCCGCGGTCAAGCAGCTTGCGGAACATTTCAACGCCCGTACAGACTGTTTTTTGCGTGTCGCGGATACCAACGATTTCAATCTCGTCGTTTACATTGATCACGCCCTGCTCAATACGACCCGTAACAACCGTTCCACGGCCGGAAATCGAGAATACGTCTTCAACAGGCATCAAGAAGTCTTTGTCAATTTCACGTGCAGGAGTCGGAATATATTCATCAACAGCCTTGAGCAGCTCAACAATCGAATTCTCGCCAATCTCAGGATCGCGGCCTTCCACGGCGGCCAAAGCAGAGCCTTTGATGATTGGAATTTCATCGCCAGGAAATTCATAAGATGACAGCAACTCGCGCACTTCCATCTCAACCAGCTCCAGCAATTCTTCATCGTCAACCTGGTCGACCTTGTTCAGGTAAACAACCAGAGCAGGAACGCCAACCTGACGCGCCAGCAAGATGTGCTCACGGGTCTGCGGCATCGGACCGTCAGCCGCGTTCACAACCAAAATCGCACCGTCCATCTGCGCCGCACCCGTGATCATGTTCTTCACATAGTCCGCGTGGCCCGGGCAGTCCACATGCGCATAGTGGCGCTTGTCCGTCTCGTACTCAACATGAGCCGTCGAAATCGTGATCCCGCGCGCTTTTTCCTCAGGCGCCTTGTCGATCTTGTCAACGCTCTCACCATTGCCATACTTCTTCGCAATCGCCGCCGTCAGCGTCGTCTTACCATGGTCAACGTGACCAATCGTACCAATATTCGCATGCGGCTTGTTTCTTTCAAATTTTTCCTTAGACATCTTTTCGTTCCTTCATCGTCTTAAGATGTGATGACCGGCGCCACGCCAGCCGTAATTAAACCAATGCTCTGATGTAAAAAAACCCGCTGATAAAGTCAACGGGTTTTTTGGGTTTGGCAGAGATGTTATTAAAATGATGGAGCGGGCGACCGGGATCGAACCGGCATATTCAGCTTGGAAGGCTGACGTTCTACCATTGAACTACGCCCGCATTGGAGTGCCAGTATACTCATTCACTGGCCGTTGACAACATATTATGGAGCGGGCGACCGGGATCGAACCCCCTCGCGCAACGCCGTTGCGCGTTCCTTATAATAAAATAGCGGGTTCGATACGACTCCTGATGCTGGCCGGTATAAAAAATACTCTCCACTTCAATTAAGCGTTGGAGCGGGAGACGGGGATCGAACCCGCGGCCCTCAGCTTGGGAAGCTGATGCTCTACCACTGAGCTACTCCCGCGTGGTGGGTAGAAATAATCTGATTTAGATCTGAAATCAAGTCCTTCGTCGGCTGCGCCGACATAATCTCGTCTAAGCGTTCGCTTTGCTCGCGCAAGTCTCATTAAAAATCAAGGAATTCGAAATTGTTTTCGCAAAAATAATCAATCAGGGCACATACATCTTCAAAAATACCGGGCTGATCGTGCAGAAGAAAAATGTGAGGATGATCTGCCACTTTTAGTCCCTCATCTTGTTCTGCGCGGGCGATTAGATCTTCGCGGGTTTTTATAGGCTGGCGTCCGCGGTGCGTATCATTGAGCATCCAGTCCCGAGCAGTGAAGGTATAAAGGCAATCAACAGTATTTGAAGGGTAAGACGACGGCATATCGGCAAAGGGCTGTGAAAAACCCTGATCATGCAAATATTGCTGGAGGATGCTGGTTTTGTTGTTCTCAACAATGCCGGCGCTATCAATCTGTTCAATCTTGCAGCCGTCACCGCGATCAATATAAGGAAATCGGTAATACTTTGCGGGACGCGAAATGCCACAACGTGCATAGGCCGCTTCGATCAAATGATCGCATTTTTCAAGATCATCCGCCCAGTCCTGCGGCTGCATATCTCCGGCAGGCTTATGAGCATAAGAATGATTACCGATCCGCAGGCCCTTAGTAATTGCATACTCAATGGCGCTCGGATTTTGCTCCAGCAACGCCCCGCGGACAAACAAAAGCGCTGGAATGTGGCGCGCGGTAAGAAAATCAACCAGCTTTTCCGTATCGGGCGATGGGCTGTCATCAATCGTCAAATAGGCCTTAGGCGCACTCATGCGTTCAGCCCTTTCAGAGCCGGATAGGGATATGTGATGTGATAGATTGGCATGGCGCGCAGATCACGGGTGACAGGCGCAATACCTTTGAGGCAAAACCAATGCTTGAAATGTTCTTGATCAAATTGCCCGGCCTCAATCAATCGCCCTAAAACCCCGCCAGTGAGGTAAAGCCCGCCATAAGCATGGCCGGCAATGACACTGGAGGCGGCAAACAGACCCAAAAATTCATGGAACAGGCGCAGAGCTGTGCTCACTTTTAAATCATCCGCTTGGCGCATCATTTCTTCTGGGCTTTGCACTTGCACTGAACTGCCGCCAATCAAACACAAAGCCCGGTAAAGATTATAAAGCCCCGGGCCGCTTACTACATTTTCATAGACAGGAATGGTCTCATTACCTTTAAAGCGTTGAACAGCCTGAATTACAAGAGCTTGCTCATCGGTTAAACAAGCCACAGGCAAGTGCCCGCCGTGTGTAGGCTGCACAATTGGTTTGTCACCTTGATGCACATAGGCCAGCCCCAGCCCCGTTCCCGGACCAAGAATGCATTTTGACGGACTTGCAGGAGCGCCCGCGCGGAGAGCTTTCAGGTCGCATTCTTCCAAAACCGGCAACGACCAAGCAGCCGCTTCAAAATCATTGACAATGCGTTCGACCTGCCAGCCTTCGCCTTCAAGCTCCTTGGGGTCAATAACCCATGTGTTCTTATTCACGAACGCCCACAGGCCGTTTTCCGGTGAACCCGCCGCCGCAACCCGGAGTGCACCGGATGGATCTAATTCATGCTCTTTGCAGTAATGCGCCAGTGCCTCTTGCAGATTTTCGAAATCCGCCGCTTCATATTTTGCAATCTTTTCCGGACCTTTCGGCGAAGAGACCGCAAAACGTGCGTACGTGCCACCAATATCTGCCAAAATGCTCATGACATTATCATGCACGAAGCAATGCGTTTTGAAAATAATGATTTATTGGTCTATCCGCCTTGGACCCAGGTTTGCAGGGCATAGCCGACGCCATAGGCCATTGCCGCTGCCGTCAAGCCGATGAATAATGTCTCAAACCCCTCACGGGGCAAAGATTTCAAGGACCACAGGCTTTTGAGAGAACCTATAGCAAAGAACGTGATAGCCGAAAGGATGAGAGCCAAGACAGGCTGATATGATGTTGGCAGGATTGCGCCCGGCAGCAAAAACGGAATCAGCGGCATCGCGCCACAGATAAAAAATGCCCAGAAAGTTTGTACGCCCGCTTTCATCGCCGAGTGTATGGGCCGGGCTATGCCGTATTCTTCCTGAAGCATAAATTCAATCCAGATATCTTTATCTCTGGAAATGGTTGATACCATTTGCTCCAGCTCTTCCCCTTTAAAACCTTTGCTGGCGAAGATCTGGCGGGTTTCCTCGATTTCGCCATCGTGGTGCTGTGCAACATGGCGCACTTCACGCGCATGCAGGCGTTTATAATTGTCTTCTTCCGCCTTCATAGCGCTATAAGCGCTTGCGGCCATCGAAAACCCGTCGGCCAGCAGATTGGCCAGCCCCAGAACCATGACAATCGCAGGAGACAAACCTGCGCCAACAACGCCCGCAACAACGGCGAAAGTTGTCACAACCCCGTCAATGCCGCCATAGACCCATTCCTTAAGATAAAAAACCCCCGGCCCGGCGCTGAGACGTGCTTTGATTTCTTCCGGGCTATGATGATGGTCTTTAAGCATGAAACGGATTTTTCTTTTCAAATGCTGAAGCGTGATTACAATGCAGTCATGAGCATACAAAACCGCTATGACAGGCAACGCATTCTATCGGAGATAGGCGCTGCTGGCCAAACGAAAATTTCGACCTCGTCCGTTTTGTGTGTCGGTGCGGGCGGTCTGGGGTGTCCCGCACTATTGTATCTGGCCGCAGCGGGAGTAGGGCTCATCGGCATCGTTGATTTTGACGTTGTAGAAGAAACAAATCTTCAAAGACAGGTGCTTTTTGACACAAGCCAAATTGACCAGAACAAGGCGCAGGCTGCTAAAGTGCGCCTAAACGCCCTTAATCCTGAAATTGATATTCAGGCATACGCGGAAGAGCTGAGTGATAAAAATGCGCTCGCTCTTTTTGAAAAATACGACATTATTATTGATGGGACGGACAATTTTCCAGCTAAATTCCTGATTAGCGATGCTGCTGTTAAGGCGGGAAAACCTTTTGTTTACGGATCTATCCTCGGCTTTGACGGCCAGCTCGCCGTTTTCAATTATAAAGGTGGTCCGTGCTACCGTTGTTTATTCCCCGAAGCCCCGAAGGGGCATATTCCCAATTGTGCCCAGGCCGGCGTAATCGGCGCGGTTGCCGGGATGATCGGCACAGCGCAGGCGATGGAGGCTATCAAAGTCATTGTAGACCATGAAAGCTTTAAACCCCTTGCCGGTAAGCTTTGGACAATCGATATGCATTCCATGGAAAATCGTTTACTAACCTTGCCAAAAACATCAGATTGTCCAGTCTGTTCAAAAACCAAAGAGGAGATTGCCTTGAATTACAATTCCCCCACTTGCGGTCTTATTCCCGAAATCACCCCGCAGCAGGCAAAGGACAAACAAACCGCGCTTCTTATTGATGTACGCGAAATCGACGAATGGAATGCCGGACATATTGAAGGCGCGCAGCATGTCGCCTTATCGGTTTTAGTCCAAGGCCACGTTCCGGAATTGCCGCCGGATTGTGAGATTGTTCTATATTGTCAAAAAGGTATGCGGAGCTTACAGGCAGCACAGATCCTTAAGGGCCATGGCTGCACCAACATCATGAATATGACCGGTGGCTACGAAGCTTGGCTCAAAAGCTCTTAAAAACCGCCCTTTATTGACTCGCATCAAGTTTGTATTTTTCAAAATACTGTTATAGTGTCTCGCATAATTATACTTAAAGAGTTCGGATAATTGCGATGAAACACGACATTATTATCATTGGCGCCGGCCCAGCCGGGTTGAGCTTTGCCCGCGAAATGGCCGAAACGGGGCTAAATATTGTTTTGCTTGAAAAACAGCCCGAAAGCGTTCTGGCCAATCCGCCCTATGATGGGCGTGAAATCGCGCTCACCCATCTTTCACGAAAAATCATGGGCGATCTGGGGATGTGGGACTCAATTCCGGATGAAAAAATTTCCCTGATTAAAACCGCCAAAGTCCTGAATGGCGGCTCGCCTTATGCGCTGTCTTTCGATCATGAAGAGGCGGGCGAAGAGACACTGGGCTTCATGATTTCAAACCACCAAATTCGAAAAGCAGCTTATGAATCGCTGGCCGGATATAAAAACATTCAAATCCTGAGCGAAAAAGAAGTCTCTACGCTTGGCACCGACCAGGAAAAAGGTTGGGTTGAGCTAAGCAGTCGAGAGCGCCTGGAGGCGCCGCTGATCGTCGCCGCAGATTCCCGTTTTTCCGCGACGCGGCGTATGATGGGAATTTCCACTTCGATGCTGGATTTTGGCCGCACCTGCATTGTCTGCACGATGAGTGCGGAATTACCGCATCATGAAACCGCTTATGAGTGTTTCCATTTTGACCGCACGCTGGCCGTGTTGCCTCTGAACAACAACCAGGTTTCCATTGTCATTACGCTGGGCTCGGAAGAAAGCGCGCAAGTGCTTGCGATGGGTAAAGAAGACTTCGCTGCCGATATACAGCACCGTTTTGAAGGGCGTTTGGGCACAATGAAACTCACAAGCGAACTGTTCCCTTATCCTCTGGTGGCCACATTCGCCAAGACTTTCTGCGCCAACCGTTTTGTGGTTATCGGCGATGCCGCCGTGGGCATGCACCCGGTCACAGCACACGGCTTTAATTTAGGTCTGCGCAGCGCACACACTTTGGCTAAAGAAATCAAAGACGCTTTGCAAACAGGCAGCGATTACGCGGCGCAAACTGTTTTACAGCGCTATAGCCAGAAACACACACACGCCTCAGCGCTGCTTTTCCATGGTACAAATGCGCTGGTAAAGCTCTACACAAAAGACACGCCTGCGGCCAAATTTGCTCGCCGGACCTTGCTGAGATTGGGGAACCGCCTTAAACCGGCCAAACGTTTGATTATGAATCAGCTCACGGAAAATAAGGCTGCTTAAAGCCTATCCTTGAATCCGACCATAAAGAATGTGCCATGTAACCTGCCCGTGAAAGCTTTCGTCGGCATATCGGCAGGTTTTTAGTAAGTCCTTGCGGCTGAGAGTTTTATATCCGATACGTGGCGTATTCATTCCTCCTTTTTTCAGATTACGCAAGAAATGCAGTGTACTTTGGTGATGTTCAACGATTTCATCTTCCCGAAAAACACCGGGCCAGGATTCAAAATTTAGCAATCCGTTGTCTAAAGAAAATTCCTTCAGACTTGCGCGCCATTCCGGAAAACTCTCTGGCGCGGGCACCGTATAAAAAATTACGCCCCCGGATTCAAGCAAACCCAAAAGCGTTTCAAATGTGCCATGCGGATTACCAAACCACTGAAACGCCATGTTGCTGACAATTATATCATAGTGCTGATCTTTCGCCGGACTTTCGCCATCCATTACGCTCCAGCGCACATTTTTTTGTTCCCCGATGCGCGAGCGAGCGCGATCAACCATGTGCGCACTTATATCCGTAATGTGAAACCGCCCGCCGGGATAGCACTTCAAAAGCCGCTGCGTCAAAGCCCCCGTTCCACAACCGATCTCCAGCACCAACGGATTTTCAATATCCGGTAAATCCGCGGCCAGGGTCTGCGCAATTTTTTCCTGAATAGCGCTATGGCGATCATACTCATTGGCGCAATCATCAAATCTATGCGCAACGTTTTTCTTCCACTCAAAGCTCACGAATAAAATCCTTTATATGCTCCGCGCACCAGTCTGGGTGGCTTAAGGGGAGGGCGTGGCACGCACCCTCGCAAACAGGCATGTCATAGCCCGCCCATTCTTCTTTCATGAGCGCGAGCGGCAAAATTGGGTCCTCTGCCCCAGCCAAAGACAAGATGGGGCACGTTAAATCTTTTAGCTCTTCTTTTACATCCCATGAGGAAAGCCATGCCAGACCTTCTTTAAGCCTTTGAACGTTCAAATCATCGCTGGGCGGAAGGCCGCTTGTTTTCCAAAAGTTTTGCATCTGTTTTTCCGGGGTTCTTTGAAGGCGCGTCTTCATGGCACGCAAGGTTCGTTCATCCGCAAAATGTTGAAAGCAGCTAAAACCGTTAATCGCAATAAGCCCCTTTACGCTCCGGTGATGATTCTTCAAAGCCCACATCGTTCCTAAAGAATGTGTGATGTAAATGGATGACTCGCGTGTGATCGCCGTGCAGGAGCTTTGCCCCCCGCCAATAAACTCCAGATCAATCGCCACTGTCTGCATTTCAGGCAAACGTGCGCGTACCCTATCCCAAAACGCTGAGCCTGTCCCCCAGCCATGAACAAAAATAATATCTGCGCTCAACCGCTACCTCTTCTAAGGCATTGAATAAACACGCCCTTGTTTACATTCAAGTTTTATATTCAAGAAAACTATTTAAAAATTGACCTGGATCAAATTTAAAACACTATATATAGTGGTAATGTGATTCTTGAAAATGCAATATATTGTGTTTTTCCTAGGGTTTTCGCCCGCTTTCAAATCTTATTCAAAACCAATGTAACAGGAGTTTATCATGACCATTATTGCTGCCCTCAAACCTGAAATATCCGATGAAATCACCTCATTATACGGTGGTACGGACGTTGATTGCAGCGCTGCGGTCAGTGAGTATATATCAGAATCAGATTGGCGCGTTAAAGCCAACGCCAATACAGGCTATTCCAATGCCGGACTGATTAACAATGTTGCCGGGAAGGTTATCGCCAATTTCTGGCTCGATGAAATTTACGCACCTGAAGAAGGTGGCGCCCACCGCAAAGGCGATATCCATATCCACGATCTGGATTGTTTAACCGGCTATTGCGCTGGGTGGTCTTTGCGTGCGCTTTTGAACGAGGGTTTCAACGGCGTTGATGGGCGCGTTTCGTCTCGCCCGCCGCGTCACTTCCGTGAAGCGCTGGGGCAAATGAGCAACTTCCTCGGCATTCTCCAGTCCGAATGGGCGGGCGCACAGGCGTTCAGCTCTTTTGACACCTATCTCGCGCCTTATGTTTTTCGTGACAATCTATCATTTAGTGAAATTAAAAAAGCCATTCGCCAGTTTGTTTACAATCTCAATGTTCCGGCGCGCTGGGGGCAGTCTCCCTTTACAAACATTACGCTCGACATCACCGTACCGGAAGATTTAGCCGATCAAATTCCAACCAACAACAATCTCCATTTGTTCAAAGGGCTGGATGATGACGATCTGCTGCGCCGTGCCCAGCAACGCGACATGGGGCTGCGCTCGCTTGAAGACACCAGCTTCAAACACTTCCTTCCGGAAATGGAACTGATCGTAATTGCATATTACGAAGTCATGACCGAAGGCGATTCCAGCGGTAAACCCTTTACCTTCCCCATTCCAACGGTAAATATTACTGAGGATTTTGACTGGGACTCGAAAGTTGCCCAGGCCATTTTCGACAACACAGCGAAGGTCGGTTCGTCCTACTTCCAGAACTTTGTGGGTTCCCAGTGGACGCGTGATAAAAACGGTGAGCGCGTGCGTAATCCCGAAGCGTATTCCCCCGGCGCGGTGCGCTCCATGTGTTGCCGTTTGCAACTGGATCTGCGCGAGCTTCTCAAGCGCGGCAACGGCCTGTTTGGATCGGCGGAAATGACCGGCTCTTTAGGCGTGGTCACGCTCAACATGGCGCGTCTGGGCTATCGTTTCAAAGGCGATATGGCCGGGCTGTATAAAGAACTCGACCGCCTGATGGATATTTCAAGATCCACGCTGGAGAAAAAGCGCGCCTATGTTCAAAAAATGTATGATCGTGGGCTTTACCCTTACACGGCACGCTATCTACCATTCTTTCGCAATCATTTCTCTACGATCGGCGTAAATGGGATGAATGAAATGATCCGTAATTTTACCGAAGATCAACATGACCTTACAGATGAACGCGGCATTGAACTCTCCATGGAAATCCTTGATCATATGCGCGCGCGCATGGTCGAGTATCAGGAAGCCACCGGGAATCTTTATAATCTGGAAGCCACGCCGGCAGAAGGGACGACATACCGTTTTGCCAAAGAAGATGCCAAACACTATCCAGGTATTCTTCAAGCAGGGGCGGGCGAAAATATCTACTATACGAACTCTTCCCAAATCCCGGCTGGTCATACGGATGATCCGTTCGAAGCGCTGGAGCTGCAAAACAAACTGCAATGCAAATATACAGGAGGGACAGTACTGCATTTGTATATGGGCGAAAAACTTTCTTCCGCCGAAGCCTGCAAACGCTTTGTCAAAAAAGTGATCGAGAACTACCAACTTCCCTACATCACTGTTACGCCAGTATTTTCGACCTGCGAGACGCATGGCTACCTCAATGGCGAACAGCCCGAATGCCCGCATTGCGGTGAGGAAACAAACGTCTGGACGCGCGTCATGGGCTATTTCCGCCCCGTGGCCAGCTTTAATACCGGCAAGAAGGGCGAACACAAAGAGCGCAAACACTTCCTTGAGCGCCGCATCGAATCTGCCGATCTGTTTGAGAAGGCCTGAACATGCCAAGAGATTTAAATTCAGGAAGCCACCCCCCTAACACAGGGGGTGGCAATGGCGATGCGCTCTCCGTTTATGACGTTACGCCGTTTACTATGCTCGATTTTCCAGAGAAATGCGCGGCGATTATTTGGTTTTCGGGCTGCAATATGCGTTGCGGCTATTGTCACAATCCCCAGATAGTAAAGGGAAAAGGAACAAGGAAGATAGAAGACGTTTTGACGTTTCTTGAAAAACGCGCCAGCCTGCTCGATGGCGTTGTTTTGTCTGGCGGTGAGGCCTCTATTTATCCCGGGCTTGCGGGTTTTGCAGCCCGCGTGAAAGATATGGGTTATGCAATCAAACTTGATACAAACGGCACACGCCCTGATATGGTGCAAGGTTTTTTGGAGCAAGGGCTTTTGGATTATGTTGCGCTGGATTACAAAGCGCCGCCGGAAAAGTTCAAAACTGTGACAGGTATTAAAAAATTCCACAATTTTGAAAAAACACTCGATTTATTATGCGTGCAAAGCGCCGTGCCTTTCGAAGTCCGGACCACCGTTCACACCGACTTGATGGATGAATATGACGTGAGTACGATCATAGCGGATCTCGAAAATCGAAATTATAAAGGCGTATATTACATTCAAAACTACATCGACAATTGCGGTCAAACTCTGGGAATGTTGGGGCCGCAAAAGCGTACGCTGGTTTTGAGTCTTTTGCCTGCCAGCACGGCATTTTCAATAGAATTTCGAAACTTTCCCTGAAACTCTCAGGGACTTATTATGTTATATTTTAAACACGGAAAGGGTGGGATGTTTGTGGAGTGCTCCGCTTGCAATAACAGAGATATAAGACGTCATTGCGAGTAAGGGCGATGCCCGGAGCGATGACCTGTTTTTGGTTAGACTTCTCCCAATTCCTCCGCCACAACGTCCTTCCGGCTGAGCTTTCCGATCATGGTTTTGGGCAGCGGCTTATCACGAAACTCGATTCGTTTGGGCATTTCGATTTTGGAAATTTTTTCGTCCAGAAAGCTTTTCAGATCTTCTGCCGTCAACTCGTGGCCCTCCTTAAGCTTAATCCAGGCCTTCACGATTTCCCCGCGATTAGGATCAGGCAGCCCCGCAACAATACATTCTTCGACATTGGGATGCTTATAGATTGCTTCTTCAACATGGCGCGGATAAACGTTGTAGCCGTTGGTTATAATGAGATCTTTGATCCGATCAACAATATAAGTATACCCCCGCTCATCCATATATGCGATATCACCGGTATGCAGGCGCAGCCCGCCATCATCCGTAGGGCGCAGTACATTTGCCGTTTCGTTTGGACGCTTGAAATAGCCCTTCATCACCTGCGGCCCGCGGATGCAGACCTCGCCACGCTCCCCCAAAACCATCGGCGTCGTTTGATCATCCGGATCGATAATCTCGATAATGGTTTGCGGCAGGGGTAAACCAATGGAACCGGCCACATTTTCACCAAACGGCGGATTAACGGTAGCAACAGGAGAAGACTCGGTCAGACCATACCCTTCCACAACCGTACATCCCGTCTTTGTTTCGAATTTTTTCTTAACTTCAACAGGCAGCGGTGCACCGCCGGAAATACAAAAATCCAGCGAAGACAGGTCGAAATTTTTGAGCTTTGGATGGTTGTTGATGGCGCTGAAAATCGCCGGAACGCCGCACATATAGTTCGGTTTTTTCTTTTGGATAATATCGAGCGTATCATTCAGATCAAATCGCGGGATGGTCACGATTTCCATGCCGGCCAGCACAGCCATATTCAAACAAACCGTCATGGCAAACACGTGGAAAAACGGTAACACGGCAAGCATTTTTTCATGCCCTTGCGGATCAGGAAAATTGGCATAGGCCTGCACAGCGTTGGCATAAATATTCATATGGGTCAGCATCGCCGCCTTGGGCGTGCCGGTCGTACCGCCGGTATATTGCAACACGGCTATATCTTCGAGCGGGTTGATTTCGACAGGTTTTACCTGCCCGTCATTTTTGAGAAAATCCCCTAGCAAAATAATGCGCGGTGAAGCTTCAAGCCGGGCAATATCCTTGCTTTTCACGATGGGAAAAAGCAGATTTTTTGGAAAAGGAAGATAGTCCGTAAATGTCCCGACAATCAGCGTACTCAGCCGCGTATCGGACAGCATTTCTTCCATCTTGTCCATGAGCATCGCCAGATCGAGCGTGACCATGATGTCGGTTTCACTGTCCTCGATTTGGGCGGCGAGTTCATCACGTGCGTAGAGTGGGTTGAAATTGACCACCGTTCCACCGGTTTTAAGAATGCCATAATAGGCAATCAGCGAGAGCGGGCAGTTGGGTAGGAATAAACCAACTTTTGCGCCCTTGGTTACGCCGAGGGCTTGCAATCCGGCAGCAAATTTATTTACGGCAGCATGCAACGCGGCCCAGTCATATGTTTTACCCAGAAAGTCAAAAGCCTGCGTATTTGGTGAGCGCGCCGCCGTTTGGTCGAAGACTTCCGTCATCAGACCCGGAGAAATCTCCATATGCCAGTCCGGCTTTGGTGGATAGGTTTCGAGCCAAGGATAGTTCTGTTCAGTCATGAGCATACCTGTGTGCAAAAATCACACTTTAATTATAACTGTTTTTCGCAAGGCTTTCTATGCGTTATGCAATATTGGCTGGTTCTTAGAAAAAACATAACCTTTATGGTTGTATTCAATTTTATAAAACAAGCCTCTAGATTTTTACTAAAAGATATAGCACACTATATTTGGGTTTGTTCCTAAGCCTGTCCGCTTAGTCTTAGTTATTGTGTTAATTTGGAGAATTCCCCATTGTCTGCCACGCAGAGTGACCTTCGTCCTGAAGGTGAACTTCAACCGATTAAAATGCATCTGAAATGGTTTAACGGAACCAAGGGATTTGGTTTTGTTGTACCCGAGGATGAAAGCTTTGACGCGTTTGTGCATATCACGACTCTTCAAGAGGCAGGTCTGCACGCACTGGGTGAAGGTGCCATTTTGATGTGCACATTATTCGATGGTCCCAAAGGCAAGCAGGTTCAGGATGTAATTGAAGTGATCGAGTCCGGCAGCGTTAATCTGATGCCCGAGGAAATCGGTGAAGACGGTACGTTTTCGCTAGGCGGGCTTGTAAAATGGTACAAACCGGAAAAAGGCTTCGGCTTTATCATTCCCGACGATGGCATGAAGGATGTCTTCATCCATAAAACGCTGCTTGACAAGCTGGAAATGGAAGATCTCGAAGCCGGCCAGCGCGTTAAGGTGCGCCTGAAAGTTGTCGATAAAGGCCGCGAAGCAGTCGATATAGAAATTATTCGGTAAAAATCGTAAATCTCAATCATATAAAAAAGGGCGCTTTTTTCGCGCCCTTTGTCATTCATACATAAAGCTGAAGTTATTTTGCAGCGGCTTGTTTTACGATTTCGAGATCTTCCTGAGAGATATCCTCTTTTGCCGCTTCTTCTTCAGCCTTAAGAATGCGATTACGGGTCGCAGCCTGATAAGCGACCTTGGCGTGCTCGGAGCAGTAAGGCAGGCCGGCAATGTTCGCATGCCCGCAAAAGCCGAAACTTTCATCACGCGGATCGCCAAAAGGCCAGCGACATTGATTGGGTTTGAGATCAACAAGCGGAACGCCTTGGCGGTTATCCTGCGCGGCAGCTTTTTGAATTTTTCTTTCGGGTGCTGCTACGGTCGGTTGTGATTTTACCGGAGCGGGTTTTTTATTTTGCTGAATAGGAGAAACGCGGTTGGAAAGTTTTAAGCGGTGCGCTTTACCGATAACGGCATTGCGCGTAACGCCACCAAGTTCCTTAGCGATTTCTGCGGCTGTCTTTCCTTCGCCCCAGAGTTTCGTCAGCAACTCAACGCGTTCATCAGTCCAACTCATGCTTTTTTCTCCCACTGGCGCTTGCACCAGATAAGTCACTGATACAAAACATTAAAATTAACTCGATTTTCTCTAGAGACTGCAGTCTATCAGCAGCGAATCATTTTGGTCAAATTATGATGAGAAAAAAAATGCGTTATCCACATCCTGAATTTATTTTCAGGAAAGAAGCCTCATTTCTCGCAAATTTTCGCTGCGCTCAGCCCATTTTTCTTCCACTTTGACAAAGAGTTTGAGGTGGACAGGCATGCCAAAAATATCCTGCATTTCTTCACGGGCAGCCTTTCCGATTTGTTTAATGCGCGTCCCGCCTTTTCCTAGCACAATCGCCTTTTGACTATCGCGTTCAACGAACACAAGCTGGGTAATTTTGATGCTGCCATTATCAAACTCTTCCCATGTTTCAGTCTGAACCATCGCGGAGTAGGGCAGTTCCTTATGAAGCTGGTTAAAGATTTTTTCGCGGGTAATTTCCGCCGCCATCATACGCATCGGCAGGTCGGTAATCTGATCTTCATCATACATCCACGGCCCCGGTTTAAGTTCGGCGGCGAGATGATCCAGCAGCTCTTTCGTGCCCTGACCTTTCAGAGACGAAACCATAAAAGTGGCTGCATAATCAAAAGCATCGTTAAAGCTTGTTGCCAAAGCCAACAGGTCCGGCTTGTGAACCTTGTCGGTTTTATTGAGCACCAGAATAACGGGCTTATTTTTAGGAAGCTTTTTGATCAGATTGGCATTTTTGTTGAGCGTATTTTTGCTGGCCGCATCGACGATATGAATGACGCATTCGCTATCTTCCAGTGCATCAAGCGCGGAAGCCACCATCGCTTTCTCCATCGTGCGCGCCCCTCCGGCATCAAAAATGCCCGGCGTATCAATGAGAATAATTTGCGCTTGATCATGCAATGCAATTCCCAGAATGCGCGAACGGGTCGTGTGCACCTTGCTGGAAACAATCGAGACTTTCGTGCCGACAAGCTGGTTAATCAACGTAGATTTCCCGGCATTGGGAAGGCCCACAACACTCACAAAACCGCAGCGCGTTTCTTCTGATCTGTCAGTGCTCATCAGGAAACCCCGCTTTTGCGCTGTTTCATAAATTCACGCGCAGCCTCTTTTTCTGCAAACTGGCGCGACTTGCCTTGCGCGACCACCGGATCAAAACCCTCAACGCGCAGTTCAATATCAAAGACAGGCGCATGATCGGGCCCGCTTTGGGCTACAATTCTATACTCAGGCAGCCCCAATCCCTGACCTTGTGTCCATTCCTGCACTTGTGTTTTGGGGTGCTGGGGCGGCTCTTTCATTACATCAAGGCGGTCTGCCCATAATTTATGGATCAGCTTTTGGCATTTCTCAAAACCGCCGTCGAGATATAACGCTCCAATTAATGATTCAAAAATATCGGCCAGGATATTGTCATTTTCCGCCCCACCGGCTTGTGCTTCAGCGTCAGAAAGCGTGATGTAAGCACCAAGCTCTAGCTCCTGAGATATTTTTGCCAGAAAAGAGCCCTGCACCAGCGCCGCCAGCCGTTTGGCCAAATCCCCTTCGGGCTCTTTGGGAAAACGCGTATAGAGCAGCTCGGCAATCACCAGCCCCAATACGCGGTCACCAAGAAATTCAAGTCGCTCGTAATTATACCCGGCCGCCGCGCTTGAATGGGTAAGCGCGGCGCGTATCAAATCTTTATCCTGAAAATGATGTGCTATACGGATTTCAAGTTCTGTAACAGGTTTAACACTCATTACGACTGGGAATCCTCGGCCTCTGGCGTCAGGCGCACGGGGTCGATGTCATTGAAAAAACGATTATAACGCAGTGTCCATGGCCACTTCCAGATTTCAAAAAGCTGCGCCTTGCCATTTGTCGAAAAGAACAAGAAGTCGGCCCGGCCAACAAAATTTTCAAAGGGCACAAAGCCGACAACATTCTGTACGCGGCTGTCTTGTGAATTGTCGCGATTATCGCCCATCATAAAATAATGCCCCTCCGGAACGGTATAAACCTGAGTGTTATCAAGCGGCCCGCTATCGCTTTCTTCGAAAATGTCATGAACAACTCCCCCGGGCAGGGTTTCGATATAATGATACATCGGCGTACCTTCATCTTCGGGCGGCGTACCTTCTTTTATGCCGATAGCTTCGCGCGGAATGAGCTCGCCATTGATGTAAAGGCGGCCATTGCGAACCTGCACAGTTTCACCGGGCAACCCTACCAGACGCTTGATGTAATCAATGCGTGGATTGCTAGGCAATTTAAAGACAATGACATCCCCGCGTTGCGGTTCTTTATCCAACACGCGCCCCTCCAAAGGTGCCAGACCAAAAGGAAAGGAATAGCGGCTATAGCCATAGGCCGGTTTGCTGACGAACAGATAATCGCCAACCAGCAAAGTTGGTTTCATGGACCCGGAAGGGATATTAAACGGCTCGAACAAAAAGGTGCGTATTACCAGAGCAAGCAAGACCGCAATCATCGCCGTCTTAAAAAGATCAGCCCGCTCTTCCTTGGCTGTTAACGGTGGCTCGCTTCCGTCTGCTCCAACTTTCAGGTTAGGATCAGCGCGCAGGCTAGCTTCAGAATTTTTAAAATTATCTTGGCTCATTTTGTATATTCTCGCCCTTCTAAAGCGCTTTTACAGGATTTATGGACCGGACTCAAGCGCTACGCGCTTCGATGATGACCACAGCTTGAGCAAGCGGCGGTTCATCACTCAAAGCCAGATGGATAAATGTTTCATGCCCGCCGGGAGTGATAGCCGCCAGACGTTTTTGTGCCGCGCCGCTGAGCTGTATCCGTGGTTCACCTCTTTCGCCCGTAACGACGCCAATGTCTTTCATGGTAATGCCACCGGAGAAACCGGAGCCAAGCGCTTTGGCAACGGCTTCCTTAGCGGCAAAACGCTTGGCATAGGCGGCAATATGCCCGCCGCCTGAGCGCCGCGCCTCGGCTGTCTCACGCTCATGGGCGGTAAAGCAGCGCTCTATAAAGCGCGTCTCGAAACGCGCCATGAGTTCCTGAACACGGTTTATATCAATCAGATCGTTGCCTATGCCAATGATCATAGAGGTGTACCTTATTTTTTCTGCCCGGTAACTTCCCGTGCAACCTTATGCAAACGGTTTTCCCGCGCTTTTTTACGGGCCGCCTGTGCACTGCCGACTAAACGATAAAACAAACTGTATGTGAGCGGAACAGTAAGTGCCCCCAGTAAATAACCGCCAACAAACCACGGCGCGAATATCCGATAAGGTTCACTTTTTATCAGGTCCCAGATAACCCAGAAATCAGCGTGTTCAGGCAGCGCCGCTTCGGCAGGCAAGCCCAAAAGCTGAAATATAAACGAGCCCAATGAAATAGCCGCCCACCACATAAACGGGAAAGTCCAAGGGTTTCCCGCAAAAGTACCAATGAGCGCCGCCAAAAAATTAGCGCGCAAGACATAGGCCAGAAATCCGGCCTGTACAAAATGCGTACCTAAAATAGGCGTAAAGGAAATAGCCACGCCAATAGCCAGCCCGAAAGCGATTTTCTGGGTGCTGTCAGAAAGCCTGACCACCCGGTGCTTTGTATAATGCGCCGCCCTAACCCAGCCCATACTTGGCCAGAACAGTTCTCTGATATTTTGTAAAACTGTACGTGGCGTTCGCCGTTTAAACATTTATAGAGGCCGTCATTTACGTTGTAAGGTTTTCAGCTTATTATCACGAAGATTCAGCATTAGAAAGATGAAGGCAATCTCATGAATATTCAAGACCACATTCGCACTATTCCTGATTTTCCCAAGCCGGGGATTAATTTCTATGACATTGCGACTTTGCTGGCCAACCCATCGGCATGGCGTGAAACCATCGCACGGCTTCACCGTTTAACGGAGGATTATCAGCCGGATTTGCTGATGGGCATTGAATCGCGGGGGTTTTTGGTGGCCGCGCCGCTGGCCTATGAGATGGGCTGTGGTTTTGGCATGGTACGCAAGCACGGCAAGTTACCGGGCCAAACGTTGGCGCATGGTTACGCGCTTGAATATGGCGAAGATATTATAGAAATCCAGCCGGATCTGATTCCCGCAGGCTCCAAGGTTGTATTGGTTGATGATTTGCTGGCAACCGGCGGCACGATGCAGGCGGCTGAAATATTGCTGCATAAGGCCGGCGCGCATGTTGTGGCAAATTTATGCATCATTGAGCTAGAGGGTCTTAACGGGCGCGATAAACTCACAGCACCCCTGGAATCGGTTATTCGCTGTCCAGCATAGATTGTTTTTTGATTTTAGCCTCTTCCTACGAATCTCCTTGTTCAAAGAAAATAAGCAGGTCCTGTTCTTCGAATTTCTCGAGGCTCTCAGGCTGACGAAGATCAAGCCGTCCTTTTTGTGTGATATATCCGACGATTTTTAAATTGCCCTCTTCAATGCGCTGCTGAAACTGAATACGGTTTTCTTCCTGCCCGGCGCGGCTGGCACGAAAGCGCCATCCTTGCATATAATCGCCGGCAATATCCCAATAATCCATATCGGCTTGCCCAAAGGTGCGTCCGCGAATGGTGTGGGCAATTTTGCGGCGCTCATGCTCGTTTTCTTCATGCGGCAAAAATTGATAGACCTTGTCGCGGCCAAATTCATGAATAAACATATTGCAAATCAGCGCGTTATAGGCTGGGTTATTACTAACAGCCAACAAAGTATTATAACGCGCAAGCTCAAGATGATATTCAGTTTCTTCAGACAGAATTTCTCCATAATATGTAGGAATATCCGACAAACGAGCCTCACGTAAGGCGTGCCAGTTTTTATCGGCGATCATAACATCGACGTCACGGCCTTTAAGCATCTTTGCAAATTGCACCGCCCACTCAGAGGCTCCAACGATAATCAAACTGTCCTTGCCCGTATAGGCAAGCTTCAGTTTTTGGGCGACCGGCTTGGCGCTCAGACCGTGAGCAAAAACGGTGAACAGCACAATAGCGAAGGCCAGCGCAAGAATTTGCTCCCCGTCCTGATAGCCGATGCCGACCATATATGGCCCAAGAACCCCGGCCACTGCGGCGCAGACAATCCCGCGCGGCGCGATCCAGCCGGTAAGGATCACTTCCTGCCAGCTCATTTTCGTGCCAATACTTGAAGCCAGCAATGTCAACGGACGGATCACAAAGAGCAACATTGCGATAAACGCAAAGCCGCGCCAGTCAATAGAAAAGAGAATGGCCGGATCGATTTTGGTGGTCAGCAATATAAACACGCCTGAAACCAGCATAATCGAGATGGTCTCTTTAAATTTTTTAAGCTCTTCAATCGAGCTTATGCCCATATTGGCCAGCGCCACACCCAAAATGGTTACGCCAATCAGGCCGAAATCATGCTCAATCGAATTACAGATTACAAAATAAATCAGTGCGGTAGAGAGCAAAGCGGTCGGCTTAAGATATTCGGGAACCACATCATGGTTAAACAACCATGACAGCGAATAGGCAATTGCCACGCCGAAAAACGTAATCATGATGATCGCCAGAACAGTGCTGGTAAAAAATTCGGATAAGGCTACATTTTCAAGCGCCTGAAGGCGAAAAAACTCATAGCATAAAACAGCTAATACCGCGCCGATAGGGTCGTTGATAATCCCTTCCCATTTCAGGATGGAGGCCGGGCGTTCTTTTAAATGCGCGTTTTTCAGCAGCGGCATGATTACGGTCGGGCCGGTGACAATCAAAAGCGCGCCAAAGGTCAGCGCAACAGGCAGGCTTAACCCCGCAACGTAATGTCCTGCCAGCGTTGTCAAAAGCCACGCCACGGGCGCGCCGACCAAAATCACCTGGCGGATGGAGGCACGCGCCTCGCGGATTTCCTTGAAATTGAGATTGAGCGCACCTTCAAACAGAATAATCCCCACGGCCAGGGATATAACAGGGTTTAACAAATCACCGAGCAGGGTTTCGGGTTGAACGAGGTTCAAAGTAGGGCCGGCCAAAAAACCGCCGATAAGCAAAAACACAATCGCCGGGGTTTTTAACCGCCAGCCCAACCATTGAGCGGCAATACTGAAAAACGCAATCCATGCGATTTGGGAAAGGATATCGTACATATTCTATTGTCCCTTTGCGCGTTCGACGCTGGAAATAATCGGCGTTGCGCGCAGAGCGGCTATGATGTTGCTTAAATGTTTGGTATCGTTGACATACACATCAACCAGAATTTGCCAGAAATCGACCGAACGGCTGGTGATTTTCAGATTCGTGATATTGCCGCCATTCGAAGCGATCACCGTTGAAAGCGTGGCCAGTGTACCCGGCTCGTTCTGCAATGTTATATTAATGCGCCCCACATGTGCTTCCGGACTATCGGGTCCTTCGCCCCAGGAAACATCCAGCCAGCGCTCTGGTGTGTCAGCAAAGGTTTCCAGCGTTTCACAATCAATAGTGTGGATGGTCACGCCTTTTCCTGTCGTCACGATTCCCACAATCCGGTCACCGGGAAGCGGATGACAACACCGCGCAAAATGCACGGCCATGCCGGGAATAAGCCCCTTGATCGGCATTGGCGCATCAGATCCGCTTAAAGGACGGACCATTACGGCTTGATCCATATCAGCTGACGGACGCTTGGCAATCGCGGTTTTATGCGCCGGAAAAATAGCCTTAAAAGCATCGCGCGCCACCAGAGTCCCGGAACCTATGCGCGCATAAATATCATCATTTTCTTCGGCTTTGAATTGTTTCAAAATGCCGCTTACGCCTTTTTCGCTAAACTCATAGCCTTCCTGGCGAAAAATCTTTTGCAGCATCGCTTTGCCCAGCGTGACATATTCATTGCGCTGCCGGTTGCGTACGAATTTTCGGATATGCGAGCGAGCCTTCCCCGTAACCACAAAACGTTCCCACGTCGGAGAAGGTTGCTGCGTTTTCGAAGTTATGATATCGACCTGATCCCCATTGGCCAGGCGCGTATTAAGCGGGGCAATACGGCCATTGATTTTGGCGCCGACACAGCGATCCCCAATATCAGAGTGAATGGCATAGGCAAAATCAATCGGTGTTGCGCCCGAAGGCAGCTCAATCAAGTCACCTTTTGGAGAGAAGGCAAAGACATGTTCCTGAAACAATTCCAGCTTTGTATTTTCCCAAAAATCTTCAGGTTGCTGTTCCTGTTCGAGAATCTCCAAAAGTTCCCGCAGCCAGCGGTATTTTTTAACATCCTGAACCATGGGCTGGCCGCCCTGTTTATAGGCCCAGTGTGCGGCAACTCCCATGTCGGCCTGATAGTGCATTTCGCTGGTACGGATCTGAATCTCAATGCGTTGGCGCGCCGGACCCATCACGGTGGTGTGGATGGAACGATAGCCGTTGGGCTTGGGCGTGGAAATATAATCCTTAAACCGTCCAGGAATAGAAGGATAATGGCTATGGATAAGGCCAAGCGTAGCATAGCATTGCTCAACGCTACCCACCACAATGCGAAAAGCCATGATGTCGGAGAGCTGTTCAAAGGCCACATTTTTACGCTGCATTTTCTTCCAGATCGAGTAACCGGTTTTTTCCCGGCCTGAAATTTCAGCCTTTATACCGACATCTTCGAGAGATTTTTTAAGTTCTGCAATGATGTCATCGACTAAATCGGTGCCCTCAGCACGCAGAAAGGCCAAGCGCTTGGCAATACTTTCACGCGCTTCAGGATTGAGAATCGAAAAAGCGAGATCTTCCAACTCGCCTTTGATTTTATGGACGCCGATGCGTTCGGCTAGCGGCACGTAAATCTCAAGCGTTTCCAGCGCAATGCGGCGGCGCTTTTCAGGGTTTTTAATCCCTTCAATTGTGCGCATGTTATGCAGACGGTCAGCCAGCTTGACAAGCAATACGCGAATATCTTCGGACATAGCCAGCAGCAATTTACGAAAGTTTTCCGCCTGCTTGCCCTCGACTGTTTTGCTTTCAATCCGGGTGAGTTTACTCACCCCGTCAACAAGATCGGCGACTTCACAGCCGAATTTATCTTTAAGATCGTCATAGGTCGCATCGGTATCTTCAATCGTATCGTGCAAAATAGCCGTCAGAATACTGCCCAGATCCAACTTCATTTCCGCCAAAATACTCGCCACGGCGACCGGATGAGTATAATACGGCTCTCCCGATGATCGGGTCTGGCCTTCGTGCTTATCCTTGGCAAACGCAATCGCGGCCTCAACAATTTGTGGGTTGAAGTCGGGATTGTAGCTTTTGATTTTATCCACAAGAGGTGGAAGATCTGTCATTGCACACTAAACCTGTCGGCCATATTAAATTTTTTTAAGCGTTAAATCTAACATGGATCGTATTGGAAAGCATGAATATAAATCGTAAAAGCCGTACGTAAAAAAGGCCGGAAAATCCGGCCTTCCAAATTCATGATTAGGCGAAGACTATTCTTCCTCTGCCGGAGCGCCGCCAGCCATGTCTTCCAAAGAAGGCTCATCATCCTGAGCGATGTCTTCTTCTGCATACATCCCAGAAGCGCCAGCTTTACCATGATTGCTCGCGATTGTGCCCCATTCTTCCTCACCATCCATTAGGTCAATGCTTTCATCTTCTTCTTCATAAGCGATCATGCGTTGGTGAGAACGTACGAGCTCTTCTTTCAGTGTTTCGACTTCAACGGTTTGCTCAGCAATTTCACGTAAGGCCACAACTGTGTTTTTGTCGTTCTCGCGCTCAATCGTCAGAGCGGCGCCGGAGCCGATTTTACGCGCTCTTTGCGCCGCGACCATCACAAGCTCAAAGCGGTTATCAACTTTATCAATACAATCTTCAACGGTTACGCGGGCCATTCGTTACTTCCTCATCTAAACTTTCAGAACTTGAAGGCCGATATATAGGCAGTTTTGAGTTTAAAAGCAAGCCCCTTGACGTTTCAGGGATATTGACGATGATGGGGCGATGAAAACCCCTGACCTGAATTGCCGGTTTTGCCCACGTTTATTCGAGTTCCGCGCTCAGAATAAAGACAAATTCCCCGATAAATTCAATGCACCCGTCCCGTCTTTCGGCGATCTGAACGCGCAAGTGCTGGTCGTAGGCCTCGCGCCGGGGCTTAAAGGTGCGAATTTTTCCGGGCGCCCCTTTACCGGCGATTATGCCGGGGATTTGCTGTATGCGACCTTGCTGAAATTTGGCTTTGCGCGTGGGGAATATGCCAGGCATAAAGATGACGGACTGGAATTGGTGGATTGCCGTGTAACCAACGCGGTGCGCTGCGTCCCACCGGAAAACAAACCGACAACAGATGAGATGAATACCTGCCGGGATTTCCTTAAAAGTGAAATTGCCGCGATGCCCAATCTCCGCACCATCCTTTCACTGGGGCTGATCTCGCATAATGCGGTGCTCAAAATATTCGGCCATAAAATTTCGGCTTTTAAGTTTGCCCATGGCGCGCACCATCACTTAAATGACCGGTTTACACTCGTCGATTCGTATCATTGCTCACGCTACAACACCCAAACAAAACGTCTGACGACGGAAATGTTTGAAACGATATTCTCGTCATTGCGAGGAGTGTAACGACGAAGCAATCCATTCGTGTCCGTTAGGGTGAAAACTGGATTGCCGCGCTCCTTTCAGTCGCTCGCAATGATATTGAAATCAAGGCGCAAGGGCTTCGCCCGCAGTTTGCGGGTTCATGCTCTCGCGCTTGGTCAGCAGCTTGTTCAGCGCATGGATATACGCCCGCGCGCTGGCCACCAGCGTATCGGCATCCGCGCCCTGACCGTTCACCGTCTTGCCGTCTTCTTCAAGACGCACCGTGACCTCGGCCTGCGCATCCGTCCCGCCGGTCACCGCATGAACCTGATAAAGCTGCAGCCGGGCGCCCTCATGCGGCAGTATTTCGCGAATAGCTTTGAAAATAGCGTCAACAGGCCCGTTACCTTCCACACGCGCGCATTTCTCTTCGCCATCGATTTTAACGCAAAGCTCAGCAATTTGCGGACCCTGAGACCCGGCCTGCACCTGTAACGATACAAAACGTACCGTTTCGTTTTCTCTTATAACCTCATCCTCAACCAAAGCAATCAGGTCATCTTCAAAGATTTCCTTTTTCCTGTCTGCCAGCGATTTAAAACGCACAAACGCGTCTTGAAAGGCTTGCTCACCCAGATCAAAGCCCAGCTCTTGAAGCTTGTTTTTAAACGCAGCCCGGCCTGAGTGTTTCGCCATCACCAGTTTGGATTCATTAAGCCCGACGCTTTCCGGCGTCATGATCTCATAGGTCTGGTTGTTCTTAAGCATACCGTCCTGATGAATGCCGCTGGCATGCGCAAAGGCATTCGCCCCGACAATCGCTTTGTTTGGCTGCACCGAAAAGCCGGTGATGGTCGAAAGCGTCCGCGAAGTTTTGGTAATGCGCGTGGTCTCAATTCCGGTTTTATAGGGCAGCGCATCGGCGCGGGTGCGCAAAGTCATGACAATTTCCTCCAGCGCCGCATTCCCCGCGCGCTCGCCAATACCGTTAATCGTGCATTCAACCTGCCGTGCGCCGTTCTGTACGCCTGCCAGCGAGTTCGCCACAGCCAGCCCCAAATCATTATGGCAGTGAGTCGAAATAATCGCCTTGTCGATATTGGGCACGCGCTCAAACAGCATTTTGATCTGGCGGCCATATTCTTCAGGGACAGCATAACCCACCGTATCGGGAATATTGATCGTGGTCGCCCCGGCGGCAATCGCCGTTTCAACGCATTGGCACAGGAAATCATCTTCTGTGCGGCTGGCGTCTTCTGCGCTCCATTCCACATCATCAGTAAAGCCCCGGGCAAGCGCAACGCTTTCATGCACGGCTTCTATTACCGAATTCGGACCCATTTTGAGCTTATATTTCATATGCAAAGGACTGGTGGAGATAAAGGTATGAATACGCCGGCTTTCCGCCGGTTTGATCGCATTGCCCGCCGCTTCAATATCGGCCTGCTTAGCGCGGCACAATCCGGCAACGGTGGCATTCTTAACCACCTTGGCGATTTCATTGACCGATTCAAAGTCGCCCGGCGAGGCAATCGGGAAGCCCGCTTCAATCACGTCCACGCCAAGCTCATCAAGCAGCACGGCCATTTTGAGCTTTTCTTCCAGATTCATTGAACAGCCCGGTGATTGTTCACCATCGCGCAGCGTTGTATCGAAAATAATGATACGGCCTGGGTCGGCTTGTACTTTATCGAAAGCACGGGTCATGTGCGTATACTCCTTAAATATGCGCTTCTTTTTAATGCGCTTGTCTTAATATTTCAATGTCTGGAATTTTTCCCCTGTAGCGCAGGCACATAAAATGCCTCATGCATCGCTCAGGGGCGCATAAGGAGCAGAAGGTCTAGCAGCAATTGTGTTTGCACGTTGCTCATGAGCGTATATAAACGGATTTTTACGAGGATATGCAAGTTTTTTTATGAATCCAGCGCCCGCGCTTCATCAACCAGCATAATCGGAATGCCGTTACGAATAGGATAGGCAAGCTTGGCCTGCTCGGAAACAAGCTCTTGCGCTTCTTTATCATAGCGCAAGGGGCTTTTGGCCAGAGGACAAACCAGAATTTCCAACAATTTTGGATCGATTTTAGCGCTCATAATTACAGCTTTAGCGCGCAGGAATAGATAAATCAATGCTTATAGCAAGAGTGCGGCTCTTTACCGGAGCGAACAGCCATTTCCAGCATGCTCATAAAAATCTGCGCGCGCGATTTACAACAAGGCGCTTCCAGAAGAGCTTGCCTCTCTGCCTGCTCAAACGGACAAACCATTGATAAGCAGGTGATAAGCCGTCCATCCGGCGCTTCGTCGAGCATACCCCAGTCACAATCCATGCCATGCTGGTCAAAATAATTATGCAGCAAGGCTTTAAGCTTCTCCCGGTCCAAATCAAGACAGCGATGCGCGCTAACATCACCCTTATATGGCGTCCAATCCGGCTTCACAACGCGGTAAGCCTTAGGTGTGCTGATCTCTTCGGTAACATCAAAGCGATATATGCCGCAAAGATTGACAAGATAGCGCCCATCGGTTGTTTCACTAAACTCAACAATCTTTCCCGCGCAGCCGGTTTTAACAAGCGCCGGCCTTTCCTGATCCTGTTGATGAGGCTGGGGCTGGATCATCCCGATAAGGCGATTGCCAGCCAATGCATCTTCAACCATTTGCAGATAGCGTGGTTCAAAAATATTAAGCGGCAGATGCCCGGAAGGCAGCAAAAACGCGCTGGAAAGCGGAAAGACCGCCAGACTCTGCGGAAGATCATCAAATTGCGGCGCGAAAGGATTATGTTCCATAACTCAAATTAAATAGTCCGCAATTCTTAAGAAAAAAGGAGTCTGGATAATTTTTTACGTCCCGCGATAGTAAGCGGATCGCTATGGCCAAGGGCTTCGAAAAACCGTAGCAGCGTCTTTCGGGCTTCCTGATCGTTCCATTCCCGGTCTTGAGCAATCGCCGCCAGTAGCGTTTCAATCGCTTGCTCTTTCTGGTCTGCACCAAACTGAACCTCAGCCAGAGCGCATTTGGCATCAAGATCCTCGGGGTTATCTGCTGCCTTTTTCTCTAAAGCGAGCAGTTCATCAGATGAAGGGACGTTTTGCGCCAGCTCAAGCGCGGTGAGTGCTGCTTCAAATTCGGAAGCTTTGGTAATCTCTTCCGGTGCGCCGGCCACCAATCCTTGCGCCTGTTTAATCATTCCTGCGGCGATAAAAGTGCGTATCATTCCGGCATAAGCGTGCGCATTTTTCTCGTCTTGTTGCAAAATCTGCGCATACGCACTTTGTGCCGTTTGCAGATCGCTTGCGCCCAGCGCTTCGGCAGCAATTTTAAGAACTTCCGGAATATCAATCGCATCCGGACGTGCTGCGCGCGCAGCTTGCACAAGCTTATCAATAAAGCTCTGCACAGCGCTTTCAGGTTGCGCACCTTGGAAAGCGTCAACCGGCTGTCCGCCCCAAAAACCAAAAACGGTCGGCACGGATTGAACGCGCAAGGCGCCTGCCAGCTCAGGATTTTCATCAAGATTGACCTTGGCCAGTAAAACTTCGCCACCAGCCGCCTGTACGGCACGCTCCAAAACGGGCATAAGCTGTTTACAAGGCCCACACCATGGCGCCCAGAAATCAACAATCACCGGCTTTTCCATCGATGCGGCCATAACCTTGGTCTCAAAGTCGGCGGTGCCAACATCAAAGATCGTTTCTTGCTGTGCACCGGGTGCTCGCACAGCAGAGGGCTGAATATTTCGCGGTTTTGATCCAAACATGCTTTTTAATCCTCATTATAACAGCCCTTTATGTACGCTTTTGTCCCTATAAATCAAGAATTATAGGTTGATGGCCTGTATGGCCCAGGAATTTAAGCAAATCTGCAGGCGTAAGGCCAATCGTCATCCTATTGTCCAAAGGGTGATAATTTACGGTTTCCGCCGCCATCATACGTGCATCAAGCACAATTTGCACACGATGCTCCGGGTCGTTCATCACGGTGAATGGGCAAACCGAACCGGGGCGGATACCCAAAAATTCCCATAAACGATCTGGCGAACCAAAAGATAGCCGCCCGCAATTCAATTTGCTCTGTAGCGTTTTTAAATCCACCGCTGTTTCATTGGCTGCAACGACCAGAAAATTTTTCTTCTTTTTATCCCGCAGATACAAATTGCGGCAATGCACACCCGGAATATCACGGTCGAGCGTATCGCTTTCCGCAACCGTAAAGACGGCTTGGTGATGATAAAGGGCATAAGAAATATCCAGATTTTTCAATGCATTGAAAAGGTTTTCGGGCGTGGTTGGAAGAGGAGATAATGGAAAATCCAAACTATTCATACGTCCTTTCCTACATATAAAAATAGATAAAATTTTAGATAAATTGTTTTCATATATAAGCAATTTCTTAAGTTTTTTCACTTATCATAATAAGCACAAACACAGCAAATAATAAAAAATAATGTGTGGATAGGGAAAATGAGTGATACGGTAGAGAGCGATGCCCATGCGGCAGAAGCTTTAATTGCAGAATTACAGGCATGTGGGAATGAACCCGTCAATAACGCGTGGATGGCCGGACGTATGCCGCCGGGGCAATGCCTCGGGCTCCACCCGGCCCCGAAAGATGGCCAGCCGGGTATCCGTGAAGTCTATGTAACAAATGGTGATATGTTTAAAGAGTTGGTTGAAAAGCTTCCTGAAGCAATGGCTAACCCGAGAATGGCTTTCTGTCAGGTCGCAGGCACAGAAGCTCCTCAGCAAAACGCAGATTTAACTCTTGATCCAAGGATGCTGTTATGAATATAGAGCTGGGCATTCTCAATGATGGTGGTGTTGTTCTGGTGAGTGATAACCCGTTGCCGGAAGTGGTACGCCGCGTTGAATATTATCGTGATCAGCGGATATTCATGTTGGTCTATAATAACGATGATGAAGGGCAATTAATGGATTACGAAATTCCGGAAGATATGTCTCATCCTATTGAGAAGAGCCCGAATGTAATCATTTACACAATGTTCAAAAACCATGATCCGATCGGCTATAGAGTGCCGCTCATCAAGGTCGGAGAACTTTTTTAGATTTTTGACCTTGCGTTCTGTCACAAAACCTCTATAAATCTTCAAATCTATTCCCAAACGATGCGAGCGTAGCTCAGGGGTAGAGCACGACCTTGCCAAGGTCGGGGTCGAGGGTTCGAATCCCTTCGCTCGCTCCATTTTATCACCCAATATAGTCCAATAAAGCCCGAAAAACATTGATTTTCAGGGCTTTTTTATGCGGTCCGTAGGACAGCATAAATTATCGGCTGGGCGTGGGCTATATCTCGAGGTCATGCCCAACGGCTCAAAATATTGGCGCATGAAATACCGCATTAAAGCAGGTGATAAATATAAAGAGAAACGATTGGCTTTGGGTGTCTATCCCGAAATTTCTTTGAAAGAAGCTGATAGCAAGTGCACTGAGGACGGCAATATTGTATGAATACATTTCAATACACCATTATTCATGAACTCGTTGATACAAACCCGACAAGCGAAGTCGGAATGGTTTTGAAGCCAGTGGTCAAAAGCCATTATGCTTGTATCGACATCAAAGAACTACAGCTATAGGCATGAGGTTATTGATCGTCAACTCGCTCATGCCTCCAAATCCTTCATCCGCAAATCCGTCCCCGGCTTTTGAAACAAATAATGCTCGATCATATGCGTCCCCGCATCGGCGAATGTTTTCAGCCCCATAAACACCAGCATCCCCATAGCCTCGATCCCGCTGCCGAAAATGATCGCCAGATGCCTCGGGATAATCCGCAAATACGGGTAAAACATCAACGTCCCCAGATTGGGCTTTTTCTGGCGAAAATCCGCGCGCAAATTATGCATATAGGAAAAACTATGAGAGCCAACGAAAGCGCTTAAGCCCAGCAGCATCAACATTGCCTCGGTCATGTTCAACGCATTTAGTGGCTGTTCCTGCCATAAAAACGCAAAATAGGCCGCGTGGAAAATTCCGTAATGAATCGCAAAAAATATCGCCACAGAACGCTTTCCTGCCTCGGTTTCCGGCACAGGTTCATCGTTCATCGTCATGCCTTTGGTGGTAAAGCTCTCTAATGAGAGCATCCGGATGATATTGACCACGCCGATCATCACGCTCTGGCTCCAGTAAATCCACATGATCTGGCCCAGCGGCCAATCTTGCGTAATCGCCAGAACCATAGAAACCAGATTGCCGAAAATAATTCCCCAAAGAGACGGATCAGACAGACGCATATACGGGCTTTCGAATGGCTCACTCATCGCATGACCTTATCAGATAATGGCCCACGAAAAAACGGGTCTGCTCACAGCAGACCCGTTCGTTTTCCGTGGTTTAAACTTTATTGTTATCTCATACTAGGCATTTCCTTCGGCACAATTCCGGCGGCTCTGTTCCAATCTTCATTTGCGTTTAAGGCGGGAATTTGATCAGCCGTGACGGTTGGATTTTCCGGATCGAAGTTTCTTTGTTTATTACACATGGAAACAGCTGCCTCATCAGTAACGGGGGTTATTTGTGGTGCGCTCTGAATAATCTCTACACAAGCTTTAACAATAGGGTCATTTAAATCAGGTTGTAGCATAATTCGATCTCCAGTTTTTCGGTAAAATGATGCGTTCATGGCCCGGCGCCCAAAACGCGGACGTCTCATCCGGGAATTCTAGCCCCATCGCCTTGATCAGCGTATGGGCAATCGAATTCGGGCTATCGCCGTTTTCATCTTCCGGACGGTAATTCAAATTTTGTGCATTGATGAAATGCAGCGCCTCAACGGCCATCGCCATCTTGCGCAAATACTCTTTCACCGGGCCGCGAAACACCTCGGTTTCTTTCACGATCGTGAAATGCTCGCTCGGCAGGCCGCCTTCATTCGGCGGAGCCATAACCCCGCGCAGCGCCCGCACATCGCTGTCATTACGTTCAATCGCCAGACCGCTCATCATCACTTTGTCTGCGCCGCTATGATCCCGGAAAATGATATAATTATAAACAGGGCCTCCCGATCCGCCCATTTCAGCACTCATAATATGAATGGAATGCATGGCTTCGGGCAAATCCGTAGCCCCTTCATTATGCGCACTTGTCGCCCCATCTGTATGCATTGCGTTAAACCCTCATTTATTTTCACCTACTTAGTGTGCGCTACGGGAGTTAATTTTCGGTAAAAGAGACACAAAAAAGGCCAGTACAAAACCGGCCTTTTAGAGAAGGAGAAGAATAAACTTAGGAATTTATACCTTATATTGCGCCCAGCATCTCCGCCACCAATGGATGACGGACAATATCTGTCTCATTCAACCGGCAAATCGCAATGTTATCAATGGTTTCCAATCTGCGTGAAATATCGGCCAGCCCGGACATCCCATCCAATAAATCCGATTGTTCAGGATCGCCCGTCACAACCATGGTCGAATGCCAGCCCAGACGGGAAAGCAACATTTTTAGCTGTCCATACGTACAGTTCTGCGCTTCATCAATAACAACAAAGGCGTTGTTCAGTGTACGCCCGCGCATAAACCCAACCGGGGCAATCTCAATCGTGCCATCCTCAATATACTGGCGCACCTTCTTGCCGCCCATTCGGTCCCCTAATGAATCGAACAAGGGGCGCAAATATGGTGCCATCTTTTCCTGTAAGTCACCGGGTAGATAGCCCAGACTTTCTCCGGCTTCCATCGCTGGGCGAGAGAGGATAATGCGTTCAATCTGTCCTTTTTCAAGGGCTTCAGCGGCCTTGGAAATCGCAATGTAGGTCTTTCCGGTTCCTGCCGGGCCGATGGCCATCGTCAACGAATATTCATCAATCGCTTTCATAAGCGCCGCCTGTCCATCAGATCGCGGCTTGATATTCTTCACATATTTTTGATCCCGGCGGCCGTTAATTTCATCGTCTAAAGGGTGCCAATCTCGATTATCAAAAGCAGTGTGGACGATATTGGTATCTTTGTTATTACGGGGTTTGCGGGATTTTTTCGACATGCGTGATGGTCCTTTCCATGGGGGTGGGGAGGGCTTTAAAAAACAAATAAAAAGGAGAGATTAAAGAATTTGGGGCGATCTGTTGAAAAGCGCCAGATGGTTTATATTTCTGAAGAAGGTAAACTGCGATCAAGGAGAAGTCCTTATAGTTACCAAGACACTCTAACAGTACCAAATTTCTGCGGCTTTCGCCATGTATTTCCGGTTTTGATCACAAAAAAAAGACTAGCTATTCCCCACATAGGCTTTTATTGTCACCTGCTTAAAAGAAAAGAGCTTTAACTATGACCGTAACATTTGATGACGTTCAGACCGCCTATAAGGCAATCAAAGACTCCACCATGCGCACACCTTGTGTTAAGGCGGCACGCTTGTCTTTGCATTTAGGCATTGACCTGTATCTTAAGCTGGAAAATCTCCAGCATACCAATGCATTTAAGGCCAGAGGTGCGCTGAATAAGCTTTTAACCCTTGACGAAGCACAGAAAAAAGCGGGAGTCATTGCTTGCAGCGCGGGAAACCACGCCCAAGGGGTTGCCTATCATGCGCAGCGTCTTGGCATTCCCGCTACTATTGTTATGCCAAGCGGCACGCCTTTTAACAAAATTAAAAGAACAGAAGATTTCGGAGCAAAGGTCGTACTTCACGGCAATAACTTTGATGAATCTGTCCAGTTCACACTGGACATGGCCAAAAAAGAAGGCCTGACCTTCATTCATCCGTTTGACGACCCGTTGATTGTAGCGGGGCAAGGGACGCTGGGACTGGAAATGCTGGAACAGCAGCCTGATCTTGATGTCATCGTAGTCCCTGTTGGTGGCGGCGGCCTCATCGCAGGGGTGGCGACAGCTGTCAAAGGCGTAAAGCCTGAAATTGAGGTTGTCGGCGCGCAGGCCGAAATGTTCGACGCGGTCAAGGCGAACCTCGAAAAACGCCCCGGCCCTGTCGGCGGCGCAACGCTGGCTGAGGGGATTGCAGTGAAAGCGCCCTCAGAAGAAAACATGAAGATCATTGAAAAACTTGTTGATCGTATTGATTCTGCCAGCGAAGCAGAAATTGAAGATGCTGTTTTTGATCTGCTTTCCTCTGAAAAACTGGTTGCCGAAGGCGCCCCTGGCGCGGGGCTGGCCGTCATCAAGAAAAACAAAAAGCTCTACAAAGGCAAAAAAGTCGGCCTCGTTGTCTGCGGCGGCAATATCGATTCGCGCTTGCTTTCCACGCTTATTTTGCGCGGGCTGGTCCGTGACGGTCGTATTTGCCGCTTAACGTTTGAAATTGACGATACGCCGGGTCAGCTCTCCGATATTTCCCGCATCATCGGTGAATCCGGCGCCAACGTCATCGAGGTTATCCACCAGCGCATGATGCAAAGCGTTTCCCTGAAAAAGGCCGAGCTTGAAGTTGTCATCGAAGCCCGTGATCGCCACCACGTTAAAGAGATCGTCAAAACCCTGCGCGATGCTGGCTTCAAGGTCAAAACTGATAGCGACGTTTAGTCACCTGCTTTTAGTCACCTGCTTTTTTACTGGCGGCCTTGGGCTTGCTTTTATTTTTGTTAAATGGGCTTTTCTTCGGCAGACCTTCCATATATTCAACGATGGTTTCACCGTGATGTGCCAGATCAAGCCCCCAATATTCCACGCGCGGATCAACCCGCAGCCCCATCAGTGTGCGAATGATCAGCAGCAGAATAAGCGTAACCACGCCGGAATAGACCATAGTAACAACGACAGACAGAATTTGCGCGATAAGCTGTTTATCATTGCCGTAAAGTGCGCCTGCCGCGCCGCCAATCTCCGGGTTGGCAAACACGCCAACCAGGATCGCACCAACAATGCCGCCAACGCCGTGCAAGCCAAAAACATCGAGAGCGTCGTCATATTTCAGCAATACCTTGAGATAGGTCACGGCAAGATAACAGATCACACCAGCAGCGGTGCCAATAATCAAAGCTCCCTGAAAATCGACGAATCCTGCTGCTGGAGTAATGGCAATAAGCCCGGCCACTACGCCTGAGATCGTACCTTGCACGCTGATTTTTCCTTTATGAATCAACTCAAAGCCCATCCAGATAGCCGCCGCCACACCAGCCGCAGCATTGGTAACCAGCATGGCAAACCCCGCGCCTGTACCGGCGCTAAGCGCAGAACCTGCATTAAAACCAAACCAGCCAACCCAGAGCATCCCCGTTCCGATGACCGAAAGGATGAGGTTGGTCGAGGTCGAGGGATCCTGCCGCGTTTTCATGCCTCGTCCAATAACGATGGCGGCCACCAAACCGGCGACTCCGGAATTGATATGCACAACCGTACCACCGGCAAAATCCAGCGCGTCGCCCATGCCGAAAAATCCTTCATAACCTTCACGATCAACCCCGCCGATAAAGCCGCCCGGACCCCAAACCCAATGCGCAATCGGCGCATAAACAGCGATAACCCAAAGCGGGGTAAGAATTAGCAGTGAGGTAAATTTAATCCGGTCTGCCACCGCGCCCACCATCAACGCCATGGTGATAATCGCAAAAGTCATCTGGAAGATAATGAACACGCTTTCCGGTATTGTTCCGACAAGGGATTGCGGTGTAAGGCCTTTTAACATGAATTGATCCATCCCGCCGATAAAGCTGTTGCCCGGCGTAAAGGCCAGTGAATAGCCGATAACCGGCCAAACAACGCTTACGACAACGGCCACCGCCAAACTTTGGATGAGGGTGGAAAGCACGTTATCGCGTTTAACAAGCCCGCCGTAGAACAGCGCCAGCCCCGGCACAGTCATCATCAAAACAAGAAGAGCGGAAACCAGCATCCAGGCCGTATCACCAGAATCGAGCGTCGCGTCCTGCGCCAGCGCCGGAGTAGAAGAAAACATCAGCGCGCTGACAAAAAGTGCCATGACTAAAAATTTCACATTCAAAAATGCCATAATGCATACCCTTCAAAGCTTTTTGTTTTAAAAACGCTGTCGATTTTGTAATAAAATGCTGCATTGCGCAATAGCGATAATACTGATTTTTTGAATTTGTACACAAAAAAGCCGCTGGAAACAGCGGGGCTATCGGACACCGTCATTGCAAGCGACCCCCGGCCTCCGCCGGGGCAGGCTGTGGAAGAGGAGCAATCTATAAATTGCATCCTGACGAAAGTCAGGATCTACCCGAAGGAGATCCCAAATCAAGTTTGGGATGCATTCTTACCGGCTTGCTTCGCGGCCTTCCTCGCAATGACGCCTCAAGGGGAGTATTGATTGGCCCCGAAAGAGAACAAAGAAAGACTTAAGCAGCCTCTCCCTTGGCATCTTCAGTATCCTTGGCGATCTTCTGTGCTTCCTCGCCCTGCGCATAATTGCCGGAGAAAATATCCTGCGCAAAAACCTCTTCCCATGTGCCTTGCGTAGAAGCTTTGGAATATTCCGTCGCGCGGTTTTCAAAGAAGTTCGTGTGCTCGGCGCCATTGAGCATTTCATCCATCCATGGCAGCGGATTTTTATTAATCTGCGCATTGATAGGCTCGAGATCAAGCTGCTGCAGGCGGCGGTCTGAAATCCAGCGGATATAGTTTTTCACTTCCTGTGGCTCCAACCCTTCAATACCGCCCATTTCAAAGGCCAAATCGATGAAGTTATCTTCGATCTCGATGACTTTACGGCAAGAGGCGGTGATTTCCGCCTTCAATTCATCGTCCCAGATGTCCGGGTTTTCAGAGATGAAGGTTTTGAACAGCTTGATCATCGACAGGCAGTGCAGCGTTTCATCGCGCACCGACCATGTCATAATCTGGCCCATGCCTTTCATCTTGTTAAAGCGTGGGAAGTTCATCAAAATCGCAAACGAGGCAAAGAGCTGCACGCCTTCCGTAAAGCCGGAAAACAGCGCCATCGTTTTGGCAATGTCGCGACGCGATTTCATCGAAGCCGTTTGCATATAGTCGTACTTGTCCTTCATCTCCTTGTATTTGAGGAAGGCCTGATATTCGACCTCAGGCATACCCAGCGTATCAAGCAGGTGCGAATAGGCCGCGATGTGAATGGTTTCGATATTTGAAAAGGCGCTAAGCATCATCTGCACCTCAACCGGGCCGAACACTTGCGCATAATGTTTCATATAGCAGTTATTGACCTCAACATCGGCTTGGGTAAAAAAGCGGAAGATCTGCGTCATCAGGTTTTTCTCAGCCGGAGTCAGCGTTTTTTTCCAGTCATGAACGTCCTGCGCCATCGGCACTTCTTCCGGCAGCCAGTGTACGCGTTGCTGGGTCAGCCATGCTTCATAACACCAGGGATACAAGAAAGGCTTGTAGACATGGCGTTCTTGCAACAACGGGGAATTGGAATTGGTGACATCATCGGTAAGGGCGGCGTTTTGCGCAGACATAAGGAGTATCCTTTTTAAAATAAGTTGAAGATTTGCATATACTAAGAATGATTGCGTTTTGCAAGCTTGCCGCGCCCTGACGACAAAAAACCATAATCTTGGTCAAAGAAAAACTTCTACTGACACGCGAGGCATTCTTCATACTGGCCTTGCTGGGCTTCTTCATTAGCCTTGTCTTCGCCTTCTTTCGCCCGCTGCCAACTGGCCGCGCTTTCCGCGCGTTGAATGGATTTAGAGCGGCAGTAATACAAAGACTTTACGCCCTTCTTCCATGCTTCATAGTGAATGCCGTGGAGATCAGCCTTGTGAACATTGGCCGGCAGGAACACATTCAAAGATTGCGCCTGGCAGACAAATTCGGAGCGATCGCCCGCATGCTCAATGAGCCAGCGCTGATCAATCTCAAACGCGGTTTTAAACACGTCTTTTTCATCGTCTGAAAGGAAATCAAGATGCTGGACAGAGCCTTCATTCGTAAAAATCGAACTCCACACATCATCGGTGTTTTGCCCTTTTTCCTCCAGCAACGCCATCAGATATTTATTTTTCACCGGGAAAGAACCCGACAGCGTTTTATGCGTGTAAGCATTTGCCGCATTGGGTTCAATGCCCGGAGACGCGCCGCCGCAAATAATGGAGATGCTGGCCGTGGGTGCGATGGCCATTTTGTTGGAAAAACGCTCCTTAATGCCGTAATCAGCTGCGTCCGGACATGCGCCGCGTTCATCGGCCAGTTTTACAGATGCTTCATCAGCTTGACGACGAATATGAGAAAACATTTTGCGGTTCCACACCTTCGCCATTACACCTTCCATCGGGATCATCTTGCCTTGCAGGAAGCCGTGGAAGCCCATAACGCCCAGGCCAACGCTGCGCTCGCGCATTGCAGCATATTTCGCGCGCTTCATTGAATCAGGCGCTTTAGCGATAAAGTCGCTCAGAACATTATCAAGGAAGCGCATTACGTCTTCGATAAATTGCGGATGATCCTGCCATTGATCGAATGTCTCAAGGTTCAAGGAGCTTAAACAACACACCGCCGTACGGTCATTGCCAAGATGGTCCACCCCTGTCGGCAAAGTGATTTCCGAACACAGATTGGACATTTTCACATTGAGACCCGCCATCTTATGGTGCGCCGGTATGTGGTCATTCACATGATCAATATAAACAATGTACGGCTCGCCGGTTTCCACCCGGGCGGTCAATAGACGAATCCAAAGATCGCGCGCATTGATTTTATCAACGACATGACCGTCTTTCGGGGATTTTAGCGCGTACTCCTCATTATTTTCGACCGCATGCATAAAACGGTTATCAACCAAAACACCATGATGCAGGTTCAGAGCTTTACGGTTCGGATCCCCGCCAGTCGGGCGGCGAATCTCAATAAACTCTTCAATTTCCGGATGCCAGATCGGCAGGTAAATCGCAGCAGAGCCGCGGCGCAACGAGCCCTGGCTAATCGCCAGTGTTAGGGAATCCATAACACGGATAAAGGGAACAATGCCGCTTGTCTTGCCATTGCGGCCAACCTTTTCACCAATAGAGCGTACATTGCCCCAGTAAGAACCAATACCGCCGCCCAAAGAGGCCAGCCAGACATTCTCATTCCACAATTCTACAATCTCTTCGAGACTATCCTGTGTTTCATTCAAGAAGCAGGAAATCGGCAAACCACGGTTTGTGCCGCCATTTGACAAAACAGGCGTTGAAGGCATAAACCATAATTTTGAGATATAATCATATATGCGCTGTGCATGTTCGCTATCATCCCCATAATGCATCGAAACGCGCGCAAACAAATCCTGAGGTTGTTCTTCCGGCAACAAATAGCGATCAACCAGAGTTGCTTTACCAAAACCAGTCAGGTTTTCATCCCGAGAGCGGTCAATCTGGACACGATTGCCCCTCTCCATTTGCGCAACGTCAAACATAAGCCTTACTCCTATTATAAGTCTTCTTTTATCCATAAAGGACGGGGTTTTATGGGGTGCAGACAGCGTGTGAAGACACTATCTATAGCGTTCGTTAAGAGATAAGCTACTACATCTCGTGGTGTGCAGCAATAGGAATATGGTCCTAAAAACAGTTGCAATTTTTTTAAAAATCTTTTTCTTTCAATAAATTAACAGGGATATCCGCAGCCTTATCCCCGTGGAAAAACATGATGTTTTTTTACAAACGTAATAAAATTACACAAAAGCCCCGAAATTTCTGCGGGTAATTTGCACATAATACCCGTGATGTTCTTACTGTGTTCTGGCTCTGGTGCGATGTCAAATATATGTTATGATTCTTTTGAAAATTCACCAAGCCTGACGCTAGGAAATCCTTATGAGCGCCTCTCTTAAACGCATCCGTCAAACTAAAATTCTTGCCACATTAGGACCATCAAGCAACACCAAGGACCAGATTCGCGAACTATTTGAAACCGGCGCTGACCTCTTTCGTCTCAATTTCAGCCACGGCAGCCATGAAGACATAGCAGCGCTGGCGGCTATAATCCGTGAAATCGAATCTGAATATAACCGCCCGATTGGCATTGTCGGCGACCTGCAGGGCCCCAAACTCAGAATTGGTACATTTGAAAAGGGCCGGATCGAACTTGAATGCGGCGATATGATTCGCTTTGATTCTGATCCTGCCCCGGGTGATGAAACGCGGGTTTATATGCCGCATTCGGAAATTTTCTCCAGTTTGGAAAAAGACGGCCTGTTCTTTATTGATGACGGCAAGATCCGCTGTCGCGTACGTGAAATCGGGCAGGATTATTTTGTAGCTGAAATTCGCGCCGGCGGAACGCTTTCGGACAAAAAAGGCTTTAATGTTCCTGAAACCTTTCTGCCGATTCCTGCTTTAACAAATAAGGATAAAAAGGACATCAAGGCGGCTCTTGAAATTGGCGTTGACTGGATAGCACAAAGTTTCGTGCAAACCGCCGAGGATGTAAAAGAAGCTCGTAAGCTTATTGGCGGCGGTGCAGCCCTGATGATCAAACTGGAAAAACCGGCTGCCATTCAAAATCTGGAAGAGATTGTCGAACTGGCTGACGGAGTTATGTTGGCGCGCGGCGATCTTGGCGTTGAGATTCCACCAGAAGACGTTCCATCTGTTCAAAAACGGGTTGTGCGTTATGTGCATAGCCAGGGCAAGCCGGTCGTTGTCGCCACGCAGATGCTCGAGTCGATGGTGACCTCTTCCCGGCCGACTCGCGCCGAAGCCTCAGATGTGGCTACGGCCGTCTATGATGGCGCTGATGCGGTGATGCTTTCAGCTGAAACCGCCGCCGGCCAACACCCTGTGAAAAGTGTCGAGATGATGGACCGCATCTGCGCACGCACCGAAAGCGATGACATCTATAAAACCATGATGGAAGAGACACGCCCAGACGCTGGCGATGATCCCTCCGATGCCATCACCTCGGCAGCTTTTTACGTCGCCCACGATATTAATGCCGCGTGCATTGTGACTTATACAGCCTCAGGCTCGACCGCCCTGCGCATGGCCCGCCAGCGCCCCGATATGCCTGTCTTGTGCCTGACACCGCATCAGGGCGTTGCGCGGCGAATGGTTATGTCTTACGGTGTTCACGCAGTATGCATGCCAGAGATTAAAGGTGATTTTTCTGGCCCCGTGCCCTATGCGTGCAAAATTTTGCAGGAAGAAGGTCTTGCCCAAAAAGGCCAGCGCTTCGTCATGACCGCCGGCGTGCCTTTCGGCGTTGCCGGGACGACGAATATTCTCAGAATTGCGGAAGTGGAGTAAAGAACATTCAAATCGGAAGGAGCTTTTCTATAAAAAAAGTATATTTATACAATAAATTAAGCTTGATATAATAAAAAAATATTCTATTGTGCATCCCATAATTTTAACAGTTATGCAAATGGGAAGGACAATGGACAGCGCATTAAAAACTGCATACTCAGCTTCAGCCGTAGATTCTGACGTCGATTTAGACGCCGTGGTTCGGAAACACGCCCGGTTGGTTAAAAATATAGCCTACCATCTTCAATCAAGGCTTCCTCCAAACATTCAGCCAGACGATCTCGTCCAGGCCGGTTTCATAGGGTTAATGGAGGCAGCAAAGAATTACGATCCTTCGCAAGGCGCCTCTTTTGAAACCTATGCCGGTATCCGCGTCCGCGGTTCCATGCTGGACGAAATCCGGCGCTCTGACTGGACCCCGCGCTCCGTCCATAGAAAAGCTCGAATGCTCGCGGCGGCGGAAATTGAAGTTGAAAATGAAACAGGGCAGGACGCACTTCCCCGAGAAATCGCGGAAAAACTGAGAATCTCCCTGGAGGAATACTACAAAATCGATCAGTCGGTCGCCAAAAAAAATCTTTTTAGTCTGGAGCAAATGATAAATCCCAAATTAGAGACAGCCCTCTCTGCCTTCTCCGAAGTTGCCAGAGATTCATTTAAAAGAGATCTGGCCGAGGCTATGGCACGCTTGCCTGAAAGAGAAAGACTTGTTATTGCCCTGTATTACGATGAAGAGTTGAATTTAAGAGAAATCGGCGAGGTTTTGGGGCATACCGAATCCAGAGCATGCCAGATTCATTCACAAGCGACCCTGCGACTCAGATCACGCCTTAAGGATTGGCTAAGTGTGGATTCAGACCCATTAGAAGACACATATCTACAGGCTATACCCGTCTAACCGCAAGGCTTTATCTCTTTCAGGTTTGATTCCTCGCCGCTTACGGCGTAATCGTCATCGCGAGCGAAGCGAAGCGATCCAGTGCCACAAGGATAAATTCTGGATTGCTTCACCGCCTTTGGCGGTTCGCAATGACGTGATACCTCGCCTCTTGGGGCGGGGGTGTTCATTCCGCGCTGGCGATAATCGTTTTACTCGGTGCGCTATGCAGCCACCAGGCCTGACGGTTAATGGAATAAATCGGACGATAGCGTGATCCGCGTTCCGCGCTAATCAGATGTTTATTCTGGTTATCCAGCAGATAGGCGCCCTGCTCTGTATAAACCACCAAAACTGCATGCGGAATATTCTTCTGCGTATCTTGTACGATAGCGATGCGCATCCGATCTTCCGGCACACCAAGGCTGCGCAGCGCCACATATTTCATGATTGCAAAATCTTCGCAATCACCGCCGCGCTGGAGAAACTCAACCGGCGTGGCCCAGTAATCGGACTGGCCCCAGTTTTTTGAATCCACGATGTAACGCTTTTCATTCACCAGATCATTCACCCGGTCGGCCATGGCTTTCAGGCTTTGCCCTTCAATGCCGCGCAGATTTTCCTGCCACTCATGAACGATACGAGACGATGCGCTTTGTTTTAACTGCCGATCAAAACGAT
This sequence comes from Rhodospirillales bacterium, assembly GCA_023898785.1. Classification (NCBI taxonomy): domain Bacteria; kingdom Pseudomonadati; phylum Pseudomonadota; class Alphaproteobacteria; order Rhodospirillales; species Rhodospirillales bacterium. The sequence continues at coordinate 1,568,419 of CP060239.1, forward strand.
CGAACATGCTCGTCCACTTCGTAAAAGCGCTCAGATTGCTTGAGCGCTTTTCTTGTGTGCCGTAAAACGCCGGGTAAGAGGCAACACGTTTGAATTCACTGCTCGCACTTACCAAGCGAATTTGCGCGGGCACATCTTTGATCATATCGGCGCGTGATTTTTTTGCACCACCCGAAAGCGAAGCCGCACACAATAGTAAAGCCGTACAAGTATGCAAAGCCGTTTGTTTCAATAAAATAAGACGCAATTGTGTTTTGGAAATGGCCGCTTGTTCAACGAAAACCTGCCCCAGTGGAGCGCGCGTTTCCTGATGCGTACGCAAGGCGTTGCGGAGATCCTGAGGCGTGATCAATCCTTTGGTAACCAGCAACTCACCGACCCGCCTACGCTTTAGCGCAGCTCGAAAATATTTGAAAAGGCCCACCTTGTTCATAGACTTTATCCCTTTTTAAGACCCTGCTCTCATCCTTGTTTTTCATTTTTGTTTAAAGCAATAGGTACACACGTAAAAATTCGTACCCCCTTATTAAACCTCACAAAGATTGACGAATTCCTAACAAACGGGCATAAAAGCGAGGTTTTCAGGATATTTTTACGCAAAAACTCAGAAAAACAGAACAAAATAAGAATATGGAAAATTTTATGACCCAAAATCTATCTGAAGAAACACTGTTGCCAATTCTTAAAAAGATGCAAGATTCTGAAGTTTTGGTGATTGGCGATGTTATGCTTGATCGCTTTGTTTACGGCTATGTTGAACGCATTTCTCCCGAAAGTCCTGTGCCGATTTTGACCATCAAGCATGAAGATCAAATGCTGGGCGGGGCCGGGAATGCCTTGGCCAATTTAGCCGGATTAAAAACGAAGGCTCAGTTTATCTCTGTGATTGGAGATGATGATGAAGGCGTTGCGCTTAAAAACCAAATTGAAAAACTTGGTTTTTCCAGCGATGGTTTGCTGATTGAAAAAACCCGTCCAACAACTGTGAAAACCCGTTTTCTCGCCGGACATCAGCAACTCTTGCGTACAGATTTTGAGCTCAGCGCTCCGATCAGCGATGAAACCGCCGCTCTGCTGGTTGAAACGGCAAGAACGGCCCTTAAAACGGCCCGCGCCATTATCCTTTCAGATTACGGCAAAGGCCTGCTGCGCCCAGATGTGATTAGAGCCATAATAGAAGCGGCGAAGGCGCGTGGCGTTCCTGTCCTTGTCGACCCTAAAGGACAGGATTTTTCTATATACCGCGGTGCCAGCGCGCTCACCCCCAATAAAAAAGAACTTAGCGAGGCAACCAAAGGTGCGCCTGTAAGCACCGATGATGAAGTGCTAAACGCCGCTCAAAGTTTAATTGATGAATGCAGTATAAAGGCCGTGGTTGCAACCCGCTCCGGCGATGGTATGAGCGTCATTGCTAAAGGCGAAGCGCCTGTACATTTACGCACAATCGACATCGAGGTGTTCGATGTTTCCGGCGCTGGCGATACTGTAATTGCCACGATTGCTGCTGGTTTGGCGGCAGGCGGAACGCTGGTTCAAGCCGCCGCGCTTGCCAATGTTGCGGGCTCTGTTGTTGTCACCAAAGTCGGAACCGCACCAATTCGTAGCGAAGAACTCGCCGCCGCACTCGCCAGCGACCACGGAGATGTTATGGCTCGTACGAGTGCAGGGGCACAAAAACAGGATCGCGCACGTAAAGGAGATGTGCTGGAACATAGCGATCATGGATGGGAAGAAGCCACCGAACATGTTCGCCGTTGGAAAGCACGCGGTCTCAAAGTCGGTTTCACTAATGGCTGTTTCGATATTCTTCATTATGGGCACGTATCGTATCTCAATAATGCGCGCGATCATTGTGACCGCTTGATTGTCGGCCTCAATAAGGATTCATCGGTGTGTGCTTTAAAAGGCCCGCAGCGCCCCGTCCATGATGAAGAATCCCGCGCCGGTGTGCTTGCGGCGCTCGGCTCTGTCGATATGGTGGTGCTGTTTGGCGCGGATACAGACGGCGATGATAATACCGCTATCAAGCTGTTAGAGGCTCTTAAACCTGACATCTATTTCAAAGGTGGAGATTACACGGAAGATCAGATCCCTGAAAGCCCGACTGTACGAGGCTATGGCGGCGAAGTGAACGTTATGCCGATCTATGAAGGCCACTCTACCACCGGCTCTATCGCCAAAATCAATAATGAGGCAGCTTAGGCTCAGGACCTATAAACAGGATTCCATAGCGAGTTGATTTATGCCCAACAAAGGTTAATAATCAATTTTATATTATGTATATTATTCCCACTCAATTGTTCCGGGGGGTTTGGAGGTGATGTCGTAGGTGACACGGTTGATGCCGGCAACTTCGTTGATGATACGCGTAGACACGCGGGATAAAAATTCATGCTCGAACGGGTAGTAATCGGCGGTCATGCCATCGGTAGAGGTCACCGCGCGTAGGGCGCAGACATAATCATATGTACGACCATCACCCATAACACCTACGCTGCGCACAGGCAGCAACACCGCAAAAGCCTGCCAGATTTCATCATACAGCCCGGCCTTTTTGATTTCGTCGAGGTAGACGGTGTCGGCCTTGCGCAGGATTTCGAGTTTGCCACGGGTGATTTCTCCGGGCATGCGGATGGCCAGCCCCGGTCCCGGGAAGGGGTGGCGGCGGATGAAATCTTCCGGCATGCCGAGCGCACGGCCAAGATTGCGCACTTCGTCCTTGAACAGTTCACGCATCGGTTCGACCAGTTTGAGGTTCATGCGCTCTGGCAGGCCGCCGACATTGTGATGGGATTTAATAGTTACGGATGGGCCGCCGGTGAAGCTGACGCTTTCAATGACATCAGGATAGAGGGTTCCCTGCGCCAAAAACGCCGCATCGCCAACCTCTTTTGCACATTTATCAAACACGTCGATAAACAGACCGCCAATGATTTTGCGTTTGGTTTCAGGATCGCTTACGCCATCAAGTTTGCCGAGGAAGAGATCTTCAGCTTCCTCGTGGATGAGAGGGATATTGTAATGCTCGCGGAACAGCGCGACGACCTGTTCGCTCTCACCCGCGCGCATCAGGCCGGTATCGACATAGATGCAGGTGAGCTGGTCGCCGATTGCTTCGTGTAGTAAAATCGCGGTGACGGAGCTATCCACGCCGCCGGACAAACCGCAGATGACTTTTTTATCGCCGACCTGTTCGCGGATTTTAGCGATCGATTCCTCGCGGAAATTTTGCATGGTCCAGTCCCCGGCGCACCCCGCAACGTTGTGGGTAAAATTTTTGAACAAATCGCGGCCATGAGGCGTGTGCACGACTTCGGGGTGAAATTGGACGCCGTAGAATTTTTTGTCTTTATTGGCGATAACGGCGAAAGGTGCACCTTCGGATTTGGCCACAATATGGAAACCTTCAGGGAGATCAGCCACGTGGTCGCCGTGGGACATCCAGACCTGTTCACGCGCGCCAGCATCCCAAACGCCCTGCGTAAGATCGGAATGGTCGGTCACCTCGACATGGGCGCGGCCAAATTCACCAGCGCCTTCGCCGGGGGCAACGCGACCTCCCAATTGTTTGACCATGGTTTGCTGGCCATAGCAAATCCCAAACACGGGAACACCAAGGGTAAAGATAATCTCTGGCGCGGCGGGGGCCTCTTCGTCAAGGACGCTGCACGGGCCGCCGGACAGGATGATACCTTTAGGGTTGAACGATTTAATGCGATCATCATCAGCGTGATTAAAAGGCCATATTTCACAATAGACGCCGGACTCGCGGACACGCCTGGCAATAAGCTGGGTAACTTGCGAGCCAAAATCGAGGATCAAGATGTGGTCGTGGGTTTTATTGGTTTCGCTTGCGTTTTTGGGGACCGTGACGTTTTCCGCAGACATGTCTTTCCTCTCGGTAAAATTTATGAAATTGTATTAAGCTAAATTTCAACAAACGTAAAGGTCTGTAGAGCTTATGAGCGCGCCAACAATATCTTTCGAATTTTTTCCGCCTAAAACCGAGAAAGCCAGTGAAGCGCTCTGGGAAGCAGTGGCTGATCTGGCCGCGCTGGGGCCGAAATTCATGACAGTGACCTATGGCGCGGGTGGGTCTACACGTGATGGCACGGTGGATACGATTGCGAAGATGAAAGAGGATACGGGCCTTCCCATCGGTTCGCACCTGACCTTTATCAATACGCCAAAGGATCAACTGCATGAATTTACGAGCGCGCTGTGGGCAGCGGGTATTCGTCATATCGTGGCGTTGCGCGGGGATATGCCGGATGATTTACAATGGCCGCTGGATGAGGACGGTGAGTATTTCCAGTATACGAGTGATTTTGTGGAAGGCCTGAAAGGCTGGCATGATTTTGAGATTTCGGTCGGGTGTTATCCGGAAAAGCACCCGGATGCGCTGGATATGAGCGCCGATATTGCGGCGCTGAAATTAAAGTGCGAAGCGGGCGCGGACCGAGCCATTACCCAGTTTTTCTTTGATAATGATGTGTATTATAATTTTCGCGATGAATGCGCGGCGGCAGGCATTGAAACCCCGATTGTGCCAGGGTTGTTGCCGATCCATGATTTCAAGTCCATGTGCAACTTCGCCAAGAAGTGTCAGGCGAGTGTGCCAGCAGGCCTTCATGAAAAATTTGCAGGGTTGGAAGACAAGCCGGAAGAGGCGCAAAAAGTGGCGGCGGATTTGTTGATTCTGCAAGCACAGAATTTAGCGCAAAACGGTGTGGAACACCTCCATTTTTATACGCTGAATAAATCGATGATTACACAAGAGGTTGTTCAATGCCTCAACAATTAAGGCAGGGTAAAAAACCGAAGCTGACTATATTGATCTCTATCTTACTAACGACAGCTTGTTCTCAACCTAAGACCGAGATAGAGGTTGGCGCTAAGGGAGAAATTGAAATTACAGAAGAGGAAAAACCCTTTACGATAATTAATCTCAATAATTCATCCCGAGAAGACTGCCCTGTAAGCAATCAAGTCGTTAATATTGCTCTGACCAAAGTCCATTTTGTGCAAGAAACACAGGAGAGGATTGAGCAAATGAATAAATTGAAAGAGTATTTGTCACAATGTTCTCTGTCTGTAAACAAGATTACCGTTCATACAAGTTTCCCCTCAGATTTTTTCTATTCTTCCATTGATGAAGCAATTTCAGAATTAAAAGAGTAATTGCAATGCGGCCTGTGTCCCGTTAATCTCACACGGATTTTTATTTTACCAAGGAGTTTAAAAATGGTTCTGGCAACAAATTTAGGATTTCCCCGTATCGGTCCGATGCGCGAGTTGAAAAAAGCTGTAGAAGCGTATTGGAAAGGAAAAAGCTCTCAGGACGAATTGCTGGCCATTGGGAAAACCCTGCGCGCGCAAAACTGGAAGTTACAACAGGACGCAGGCCTTGATCACATCCCATCGAATGATTTTGCTTTTTACGATCAGGTTTTAAGTATGACAGCATCGCTGGGCTTAATCCCTTCGCGCTATCAACACAGCGGCGGCAATGTTGACCTGGATACATATTTTGCAATGGCGCGCGGCGCGCAAACCGGCAGTCTTGATGTTACGGCCATGGAAATGTCGAAATGGTATGATACGAATTACCATTATATCGTGCCGGAATTCGAAAAAGGCATGAGTCCGAAACTCTCCTCAACCAAAATTTTTGATGAATATGAAGAAGCCAAGGCTTTAGGCATTGAAACCCGTCCGGTCTTGATTGGCCCTGCGACTTATACATTCTTAGGTAAGCCGCAATATGACGGGTTCAAGCATGAGGACTTCGTGCAGACTTTGATACCGGTTTATAACGAAATTCTAGCCGGGCTGGCCGAGCGTGGTTGTCAATGGGTGCAAATCGACGAGCCTGTGTTCAGCCTTGATATGTGTCCGATTGGTCAGGGCACGATTAAAACCGCCTATGCGAACCTGAAAAAACCGGAAGGGCTGAAAGTTCTGGTTGCGACCTATTTTGAGTCCTTGAAAGACAATGCCGAACTGGCCTTTGGTTTGCCGGTTGATGGGATTCATATCGATCTGTGCCGTGGCTCTGGCCGGGCCAACACCACGGCCAATGATGCCGGTAAGGATATTGAACAGGCTCTTAACTTGATCGGTGATGAAAAGATCCTGTCTTTGGGCGTTGTAGATGGCCGCAACGTTTGGAAAAACAGTCTGGCCAATTCTTTAAGCAAGATTGAAAAAGCCGTCTCTAAAATCGGTTCGGAACGTGTGTTCGTAGCACCGAGTTGCTCCTTGCTGCACACGCCAGTAGACCTAGATTCTGAAACCGAAATGGATGATGAGTTAAAAGGTTGGATGGCTTATGCGACGCAAAAGCTTGACGAAATTGTCACAATCGCCAAAGGCGCTAATGAAGGACGTGAGAATGTTGCGGCCGAACTGGCGGCGAGTAACGGCGCACAAGAGTCTCGTAAGACTTCAACGCGCGTTCATGATAAAGCTGTTGAGGAGCGAATTTCCAATATTACCGAGGATATGAAGGAACGCAAATCTCCGTTTGCCAAGCGTCAGGATGTGCAGCATAAGGCTTTGGATCTGCCGCTTTATCCGACAACAACGATCGGCTCTTTCCCGCAGACACCGGAAATTCGTAAAGCCCGTTCAGATTTCAAAAAAGGTGTTATTGATGAGGCCGCATATAAAAAGGCGATGCAGGATGAGATTAAAATGGTCGTCGATTTCCAGCATGAGTGCAATATTGATGTGCTGGTACACGGTGAGCCGGAACGTAACGACATGGTGGAATATTTCGGCGAACAGCTTAAAGGTTTTGCGTTTTCGAAATATGGTTGGGTGCAGTCCTATGGTTCGCGTTGCGTGAAGCCGCCGATCATTTTTGGTGATGTTTCAAGGCCTGTCGCCATGACTGTCGAATGGTCGAAATTTGCGCAGAGCTGCACGGATAAGATCATGAAGGGCATGTTGACCGGGCCGATTACGATTTTGCAATGGTCGTTCGTTCGTGATGATCAACCCCGTAATGATACAGCGCGTCAGATTGCGCTGGCGATCCGTGACGAGGTTGAGGATCTGGAAAAAGCCGGGATCAAGATGATCCAGATTGACGAAGCCGCGTTTCGTGAAGGTTTGCCTTTGCGCCGGGATGATTGGAAGGAATATCTCGACAACGCAGTTGAAAATTTCCGCCTGACATCATGTTGTGTTGAAGATGAAACGCAAATCCATACGCATATGTGTTATTCCGAGTTCAATGATGTGATTGATTCTATCGGTGCGATGGATGCGGATGTAATTTCGATTGAGTGCTCTCGTTCACAGATGGAACTTCTGGAGGCGTTTATCGAATACAAATATCCAAACGAGATTGGTCCGGGCGTGTATGATATTCATTCCCCGCGTGTGCCGAGCGTTTCCGAAATGGTTAACCTGCTGGAAAAAGCCAAGCTTAATCTTGATGAGCGCCAAATCTGGGTAAATCCGGATTGCGGTCTAAAAACCCGTGCTTGGCCGGAAACTAAGGAAGCGCTGAAGAACATGGTGGCCGCAGCCAAAAAAATGCGCGAAAAATCGAAAGGCGCGAAAGCTGCGTAAACACCACAAACCACTGGGGACACTTACCGGCAAGTGTCCCTCTACAATTTCCAGAGGCGTTTTTTTTATACGCGACGGTGTAAGATCGCAGTGAAAAACCCGTCTGTGCCGTGGCGGTGGGGGGTTAAGCGCATGAAGGGGCTGCCCAAATTTTCTGGAACAGGAACAATTTCAAAGTCTTCATGACTTTTTAGAAATTTTTCAATTTGCACCTCATTTTCGTCGGGAAGCAGTGAGCACGTTGCATAAACCAGTCGCCCACCTTGTTTAACAAGGGGAGCGACTTTGCCCAGGATTTCGGCTTGAATTTCAGTGAGTTCTTCCAGGCTTGGGCCAAAAACGCGCCAGCGCATATCCGGGTTGCGCCGCCATGTGCCCGTGCCGGTGCAAGGCACGTCCGTTAACACGACATCAAATTTGCCTTTTTGCCGTTTGAGCCATTTGCGGTTTTTTTCATCTTCGATGCAGCGGATCTCGATAATGTCGGCGATTTGCGCTTTTTTATAACGATCACGTCCTTTTTTAAGACGTCGTTCGTCGTTATCCATAGCAACAATACGTCCCTTGCGCTGCATCGCAGCGCCCAGCGCAAGAGTCTTGCCGCCTGCACCCGCGCAATAATCAAGCACCTGCATTCCCGGTTTAACATCGCACATAGTGGCGATGGCTTGTGAGCCTTCGTCCTGAATTTCAATCCACCCTTTGCCAAAGGCTTTGGTTTTGGCAAGATAGGCCTTGCTCTCGCAGCGCAACCCCCATGGAGAAAGCGCGGTTTCTTTTGTTTTAACCCCGTCAGCTTCGAGGTAATTGATGACTTTTTCACGTGGCGCCAAATAGGTGTTTACACGCAGATCCAGCGTCGCGGGCTGGAGCATCGCAGACATTTCACTTTCAAACGAATCGCCGAAATAGGCTTTGAGCTTATCTTCATAAAGTGGTGGACACTCGACTTTGATTTCAACCGGCATGTCGTAATGATCAATCCCGCCGCCGATATATTTGCCCTCTTTTATTAATTTCACATAATTTGTTTCTTGGGGGGACAATTCGTCAGGAGCATACTTGGATGCGTCGAAGAGATCTTTAAGGCGTTTTTCATCGACGCCCTCGGCCGTCATCAACCAGAGCAAAACCCGGTTACGCGGCGTATCTTCGGCGGAGAATTTCTCCAGCCACCAGCCAAGGCGGGCATGGCAGCGGGCTATGTTATAGATGCGTTCGGCAATTTCGCTGCGGTCTTTCGAACCAATATAACGGCGTACACGCATATAATCGCCAATTACAGAATCCATCGGAACGCGGGTGTTGGCAGCGATTTTTTCAAGCACATCAATGGTAGCCTGGATTCTGGATGCGGGTTTCATGGTCGCTTTATACACGCGAAGATATTGGATTCACAGCAGTTTTTTTCTAATTTTGCACCGGGTTTGTAACCTGTGATAAAAGGAAATCGAACAGATGTCCGAACACAACAAACAAATTCTATTGCAAGCAATTTTGTGATCGAGGGTGCATTAGCCACAAGACAAAGATGACACAGGAGAAAAGCAATGAAATATACAAAACCACATAGACCGCCTTTGAAAATTGGTGATGCGCTGGTGTATGGCCGTCAGGACATGGACCGTTTAATGCGTGAAGTTTTGGTTACGTAAGGTATTCACATCCCTAACCCGATCCTGCATGATTAAATCGATTTAAGGCTTTTAAATTCTCTCTAAGCCCCAGCCCCTTACGCTTTAAAAGTGGAAAGGGTTTTCTAACTCTCAGTTCGGTAATTGGGCGCTTCGCGGGTGATGGTTACGTCATGGACGTGGGATTCTTTATGTCCTGCACTGGTCATGCGGACGAATTCCGCCTTTTCTTTCATTTCAGCCACGGTTGCGCAGCCTGTATAGCCCATGGACGCGCGTAAGCCCCCAACCATCTGGTGAATGACGGTGCCGACCGGACCTTTGTAAGGGACGCGGCCTTCGATCCCTTCGGGCACCAACTTATTCGATTGAGTAACGCCCGCCTGAAAATAGCGATCAGCCGAGCCTTTGACCATCGCTCCGACGCTGCCCATGCCGCGGTAGGATTTATAAGAGCGGCCTTGATAGAGGATGACTTCGCCGGGTGCCTCATCCGTTCCGGCAAAGACGCCGCCCATCATCGCGGCGTCGGCGCCGGCGGCAATCGCCTTAGCAAAATCGCCGGAATATTTGATGCCGCCGTCAGCGATAACGGGAATATTTTTCTTGGACGCTGCTTTCACCACATCCATGATCGCGGTGAGTTGCGGCACGCCAACACCCGCGACAACGCGGGTGGTGCAGATCGAACCCGGCCCGATGCCGACCTTGATGGCATTCGCACCTGCTTTGATAAGGGCCAGCGCGGCATCGCCGGTGGCCACATTTCCGGCCATGATTTGCAGATCGGGATTATCGGCCCGAATTTGCGCAACGGTATCGAGCACAGCGCGGGAATGGCCGTGAGCGGTATCAACAACAACCAGATCAAGGCCGGCGGCGGCCAGTGCGGCGGCGCGCTCCACGCCGTTGACAGGGCCCGTGCCGACAGCCGCGCCCGCGCGCAGGCGATCATGGGTGTCTTTAGTGGCATGCGGGAAGGCCGTTGATTTTTCAATGTCTTTGACTGTCACCAACCCGATACATTTTTCTGCATCATCGACAATGAGAAGTTTTTCAATACGGTGTTTGTGTAAAAGTTTTTTGGCTTCGTCTTTATCGACGGTGTTGTAGGCTTTGACAAGATTATCGGCGGTCATCAACTCACGCACGGGTTGGAACGGGTTTTCGGCAAAACGTACGTCGCGGTTGGTCAGAATACCAACCAGACGCCCAGATGTTTCGGTGACGGGAATGCCGGAGATGTTGTTTTGCTGCATCAATAGCAGCGCATCTTCAAGCGTTGCATCCGGGGAAATCGTTATGGGATCAACAACCATGCCGGATTCAAAGCGTTTAACTTTGCGCACCTCACCCACCTGCGCTTCGATTTCCATGTTGCGGTGGATGATGCCGAGACCACCATTTTGCGCCATGGCAATCGCCATTTGGTGTTCGCTGACCGTGTCCATCGCGGCAGAAAGAATGGGAATATTTAAAATAATGGTCTGGGTAAGTTGCGTGGCCGTTTTGACTTCATTGGGCTGCACTTCCGAGGCACCCGGGACGAGCAGCACGTCGTCGAACGTCAGGGCTTCACGAATTTTGGTGGGATCTTTAATTTTAACCATTTGCAAATTCCTCGCACTTATTGTGGGCGGAGATCCCCGCCTTTCGCGAAGACTTCGATTTGCAAGTGAGTTATAGCGGAAAAATCAAAGATGTAAAGATGTTTTGATCTTATCAGAAGATTGACAATCAGGATAATGATGCTGCGCTATCGTGGAAAATTGATTTTGATCCGGTAGGTTCTAACACCCCCGAAAGCCTTGAGCTATAAGATATTGCTCTGAAGATTCCTTGCGGCTGGCAGGCGGTTTCATGTGTTTGATCGTTTCGAAGTCCTTTTTCATCTCTGCCAGCAGCGTGTTTTGCGCGCCGCCCTGCCGGACTTTGGCGACGAATGTTCCGCCCGGTTTGAGCACTTCGGCAGCGAAATAAGAAGCCGCTTCGACCACGGCCATAATTTTGAGGTGATCGGTTTGTTTATGGCCAGTGGTGTTGGGGGCCATATCGGACAGGACGAGATCAGCCAAACCATCGGAGTTGTATTTTGAAATCATGTCTTTGAGCCGGTCCGGAGCATCGTCGTCCATGAAATCCATCTGGATAAAATCGACATCGGCCAGTTCATCCATTTCCAGCAGGTCGATCGCGATGACTTTTGCGCCTTTGGCAGTCGCTACCTGACACCAGCCTCCAGGAGCTGCACCAAGGTCAACAATAACCTGACCGGGTTTAAGAAAATCCAGTTTTTCGTTCATTTCCAAAAGCTTATATGCCGCGCGGCCACGATAACCATCTTTTTGTGCGCGATTGACGTAAGGGTCGTTTAATTGGCGTTTTAACCAACGTGTTGAGCCGCTTTTGCGTCCCTTAGCGCTTTTGACTCTTTCTTTGGCTTTATTTCTACTCACAACACTTAAACTTCGCTTTTTTGTTTTACAGATTTTAAAGTATGCGAACAAACCTGCGGTTTGCTGCTTTCTTAGGTATGCGAACAAACCTGCGGTTTGCTTCGCGGGCGCTTTTGACTCTTTCTTTGGCTTTATTACGGCTCATGGTTTTCCTGTTATATTAGCATCACAATCATTGAGGTAAACAAGGCAGCAAAAAATATAGAAATCGAAGCCGCCATGAAAATCGGCCCTTTGGTGCCGGGAGAATATACCGCCAACGCGATATAAATCACATAAAAAATGCTGTAAGTGATTTGGCCGCGCCTGTGAGCACCCATTTCAAACAGCCCCAAAAAGCCGTTATCATAGCCGGTCGAGACCATAAGTTCAGCCTGCAAACGCATCATCAGCATGCAGCCGATAAAAAACCCGATAGCCCAGCAACGGTGCTGTTTATGCATCGCAAGCAAACCAAGCGGCAACCAGAGCAGATCAATATATTGAAGAATAAAACTCATGACTTATTTCATTATTGCATTCATTATGGAGCCATGATGCGGGAAAAATATAGAAACATCAAAATGTATTCTTCGCTGTCATTGCGAGCGCGGCGAAGCAATCCAGCCATAATTGCTAAAATCCCTGGATTGCGTCGTCGGCTTTGCCTCCTCGCAATGACCGTCATCTTTGTCTTTATTTTTCCTGCTTTACCCAATGCACAAGCGGGCTTGCCGCCGATTATTCGTGATACGGAGATTGAGGCGATTTTCAGCGAGTGGACTACGCCTTTGCTGAAAGCTTCGGAAATAGGGCCGGATAATGTGCGGATCATTTTGGTACAAAGTGATCAGGTCAACGCGTTTGTTGCCGGCGGGGCGAATATTTTCTTTTATACCGGATTGATTAAGAAAACCGATGGGCCGGAAGAAGTCATTGGCGTTCTCGCCCACGAGATGGGCCATATTGCTGGTGGACATTTGATCACTACGCAAGATGCGCTTGAGCGTGCAAGTTATGAGAGTATTTTGGGCGCGGTTTTGGGGCTTGGCGCAGCGATTGCGACCGGTAACGGCGCAGCAGCCAGTGCAATTATTACAGGCAGCCAGAATATCGCCGGGCGGCGGTTTTTAGCCCATAGCCGGATCAATGAAGCAAGTGCGGATCAAGCGGCTTTTAGCTATATTACCCGCGCGCAGCTTAACCCTTCGGGGCTGTCGAGCTTTTTCAAAAAATTGCAGGATCAGGAGCTTTTACCGGCAACGCAACAAAGCGAATATGTTCGCACCCACCCGATTACCCGCAACCGGATTGAGGCCATGGACGCACTAATTGCCAAAAGCCCTCTCAAAGATCAAGCGCCCACCGCGCGCTGGCAGGACCAGCATGCGCGGATGAAGGCCAAGCTCATTGGTTTTATAAATCCTGAGCAAACAGCCTGGGCCTATCCAAAAGAGGATACATCAATCCCGGCACGCTATGCCAGAACCATTGCGGCCTATCGACGGAATGATATTCCCACAGCCTTGCGCGGCATTGACGAACTTTTGCACGATGAACCGCACAATGCGTATTTTTATGAGTTAAAAGGGCAAATGCTGGTGGATTTTAGCCGCGTTGAAGAAGCCCTGCCCGCTTACCGCAAGGCGGTTGAGCTGATGCCTGAGGGACCTTTGCTGCGCATTGCACTGGCCCATGCCTTGCTGCAGGATGAAGATAATCGGGCGCAGGTTGAAGAGGCCATCCGTCACCTTGAGCGTGCTTTGATCAAAGAGAAACGTTCAACGCGCGTACACCGCCTGTTGGCTACAGCGTATGGGCGCTCAGGGCGCGAAAGTCTGGCGAAATTGCATCTGGCTGAGGAAGCAGTGTTACAACAACGCTTGCCCTATGCCAAAGCGCAGGCCGAAAGTGCATTAAAAGACTTTCGTGCCGGTAGCTCTGAATGGATTAAAACCAAAGATGTACTCAATCATATCGCGCTTTTAGAACAACAAATGAATTGATTTAAAAATTGTAACATTTAGGTCATTCCAAACGAATTTCCTTTTAATATCCATGTGGTAAGGTACAATGCCCTTTGCTGGTTTAATCAACTTTTGGGAGAGATTTTTTATGAGATTCACATTTCACAAGACCGCGCTGGCTTTTAGCGCGCTGACGATATTAGCAAGCGGTGCGGCTGGTGCTGAAGAGGCGGCTTTTAGCGATGCGCAAAAAGACGCGATGGGCGCGATCATCAAAGATTATTTGATGGAAAACCCGAATGTGATTTTCGAAGCGATTGAAGCCGGACGCGCAAAGCAAGAAGAAGAAGCGCAGAAAAATGCCGAGGTTAAAATTGAGGAAAATATCGCGTATTTGACTCGCGCCGAAGCTCCTTCTATCGGCAATCCAGACGCAGATGTGACGGTGATTGAATTCTTTGATTATAATTGCGGATACTGCAAACGCGCTTTGCCGGATATTCAAGCGGCCATTAAAGATGACGCGAATTTGCGCGTTGTATTTAAGGATATGCCAATTCTCGGGCCCACATCTAAAACAGCGGCGCTTTGGGCACTGGCCGCGCATAAACAGGGTAAGTACTTTGATTACCATGTTGCGTTGATGGAGCATAAGGGTCCAAAAGAAGAAGCCGAGCTTGAAAAGCTGGCCAGAAATTTGGGACTGGATGTTGAGCAGATGAAAAAGGATATTGATAGCGAAGAGCTTCAAAAAGAACTCGACAAAGTTACAGAAGTTGGCCGTGAAATCGGTGTAAGTGGTACGCCTGCTTTTATCGTCGGTAAAACCTTTATTCCCGGATATGTCGGTGAGGATGGCTTGAAATCAGCGATTAACGCCGAGCGCGAGAAAAATAAATAATAATCCGGGTTGGTAGATCTTCATGATTTTTAGAATCTTTATCGGGATCATTGCTTTGCTATGCGCCTATATGGCGTATAGCACGGTTTCGTTTGTCATGCTCAAATCTGCGGTACAAAAGGGATATGAAGGTAATGTTATTACATCGCCGCAAGCGGATATGAGCGTGGTTGAGTTTTTTGATTATACCTGCCCGTCTTGTCGGGAGTTTCAACCTGCCCTTATGCGAGCAGTTGAGCGTGACGGCGCTGTGCGCCTTGTATTACGCCCTATCCCTTCTGATATGACAGACAAAGGAAAAACCGTGGCACGTTTGGCTTTGTCTGCAGGTAAGCAAGGCAAATTTTTAGAAGCGCATAAGCATCTTATTGAGAATTACCGCGTTGTTGACGATGCCTATATCGAGAATTTCGCCGCCGCGTTAAACTTGGATCTTGCGCAGCTGAAAGAAGGCATGAAAGACCCGGAAATCGATGATGAAATTGATAATAATCTTGTAAGTCTTGAAAAATTGGGGGCCCGTGGTGTTCCTACACTCCTGTTGAATGGCGACGTCTTGTACACGCCCAACGAAGAAGGTGTGACCAGCGATACCATTCTGGGCTTGTTTAATCAGGCAAGAGGATTATAACTTTTGTAAATAATTTTACAAAAGTAAGGACACATCATGAAAACTTTATTACTGACTTTTGGTTGTGTTTTATTAGGCCTATCTGCAAACACTGTGCAAGCTGATGACTTGGTCTTGGGCGTCAGTGCACAAAATGCTTATGCTTACGCCACCAGCCCTGTGCAACAAAATGGCGCTGTCTTTGTTGAGTTTTCTAATATTACTGAGGATGATCTCAAAATCACCAGCGCGAAGGCTGATGTTTCTGAACGTGTGGAGCTGCATACGCACCTCATGGATGGTGATATGATGATGATGCGCGAAGTTGATGGTTATGACGTTCCTGCGGGCGCAAGTGTTAGGCTGGAGCCGATGGGGCACCACATCATGCTGATGGGGTTGAAAGCGCCTTTAATTGTGGGTGGGAGCTTCCCTGTTACCGTGATGGATGAACATGGTGCAGGCCTGACCTTCACTGTAGAGGTTAAAGCGCCCGGCGAGACTATGGACAAGCCAAAGGCTCATAGTGAGCATAATGAAGAGGCTGTTGAGAGCGTCACGGACGCTGCTCAAATGCCGGAGACTGCACCTTGAAAAAAATCCTGATCCTGAACGGTCCCAATCTGAATATGTTAGGCCTGCGTGAGCCTGATATTTATGGTGATCAAACGCTGGATGACATCAAGAGTCTGTGCCTCGAAAAGGCCCAGGGGCTGGATATGGAGATTGATTTTCGTCAGTCTAACCATGAAGGTGTTCTTGTTGAGTGGATTCAAGATGCACATCCTCGTAAAAAAGGCGATTTTGACGCTCTGGTAATCAATGCGGCCGCTTATACCCATACATCGATTGCCATACATGACGCGCTCAAGATTTTGGATATTCCTATCATTGAGGTACATTTATCCAATCCTAAAAACCGCGAAGAATTTCGTCATAACTCTTATATAGAGCCACTTGCAGACGAAGTAATCGCCGGAGAAGGAGCAAAGGGATATTTACTAGCCCTTGAAAAGCTCAAAGAACTCTTGTAAGCAGGAATTTATTGAAAAACAACAATATGTAAGCCCATGAAAATTGATTCTAAAGCGATTAAACAACTGGCTGATTTGCTGGAAGAAACAGGCCTGAACGAAATTGAAGTGGCTGATGGTGATAAAGCCATTCGTGTGAGCAAGGGCGGCGGTACAGTTGTTGCCGCTGCAAGCGCTCCGGCTGTATCTATGCCTTCTGACCCTGCTGTTCCTCAGCAAGCGAATACCAGTGCTCCTGATACGACAGCACACACTCATCCGGGAGCTGTAACTTCGCCAATGGTTGGAACGGCCTATCTGCAGGGCGAGCCCGGCGCACCCTCCTTTGTTCAAAAGGGAGACAATGTGAAAGCCGGCGATACCTTGCTGATTATAGAGGCCATGAAAGTTATGAACCCTATTAAGGCTGAAAAAGGCGGAATCGTAACACAAATCTTGATTGAAAACGGTCAGCCAGTTGAGTTTGGCGATGTTCTTATGGTTGTTGAGTAAGCTTTTTTCATGTTTAAAAAAATCCTCATAGCCAATCGCGGTGAAATCGCCCTTCGGATCATCCGGGCCTGTAAAGAAATGGGCATTAAAACTGTGGCTGTGCATTCCACTGCCGATGCCAGTTCGATGGCAGTGCGGCTAGCTGATGAATCAGTGTGTATCGGACCTGCGCAGAGTAAAGACAGCTATTTGAATATCCCAGCAATCCTGAGCGCCGCTGCATTGACGGGCGCGGATGCGGTTCATCCGGGGTATGGGTTCCTTTCTGAAAACGCGCAATTTGCACGAATGGTTGAAGAACACGGCTTTGCCTTTATCGGGCCAACGCCCGAACATATTGAGCAAATGGGCGACAAGGTTACGGCCAAACAAACGGTCGCAGCGCTTGGACTTCCGGTTGTTCCGGGCTCTGATGGCGGGGTAGATACGCCGGAAGAAGGCCTGAAAATTGCCAAGAATATGGGCTTTCCGGTGATTATCAAGGCGGCTTCCGGTGGCGGTGGAAAAGGGATGCAGGTCGTATCCGATCCGGATGATTTTGAAGAACGCTTTGTTCGAGCTCGTAGCGAAGCTAAAGCCAATTTCGGTGATGATACGGTTTATATCGAAAAATTCCTTGGTAATCCGCGCCATATTGAAATTCAGGTTTTTGGAGATACGCATGGTAACGCCATTCATCTGGGTGAGCGAGACTGTTCAATCCAGCGCCGCCACCAAAAGCTGATTGAAGAGGCACCATCGCCGATCTTATCGGGAGATCTGCGTGATGAAATTGGCTGTCTGGCAGCTGATACTATCAGAGCGATGGGTTATCGGGGTGCCGGAACAATTGAGTTTTTGTATGAAGACGGCAAATTTTATTTCATGGAAATGAATACACGAATTCAGGTTGAACACCCGGTGACTGAGATGATCACAGGAATTGACTTGATAGCCGAGCAGATTCGGGTTGCCGCCGGGGAGCCTTTGACGGTGAAAAAAGAGCGTTTGCGCCTGCGTGGCCACGCGATGGAGATTCGCATTAATGCGGAAGATCCTGATAATTTTACCCCCTGCCCTGGTACGATCACTCAGTTTCATGCTGCTGGAGGCCTTGGTGTACGCTTTGATAGCGCTATCTATAATGGCTATACGATCCCGCCTTATTATGATTCGATGATTGGCAAGCTGATTGTTCATGGGCGGAATCGCGAGGAATGCATCCGGCGCATGAAACGAGCAATCCATGAAACCATTGTTAGCGGGATTAAAACGACCCTGCCGCTGCATGACTGGATTTTACGGCAAGATGCTTTTCTGAGCGGCGATTATACGATTCACTGGTTGGAAGAGCAGCTTAAAGATCGCTAAAGATCGGCTGCCAGGTCTGCGGGATTAACATCTTCTAGCTTTAAACGCCCAGCACAAAGTTTCTCCGATACTGCTTGTACCTTCATTACATCCATGTTTTGCGTGTTAAAAATATGAGGAAGCCCCTTCTCCTTGCCGCTCATTGGTGTGACTTCCAGGCGATCCGGATTGACGTTCGACGCATCACTGTTATCAACAAAGGTAAACAGGAACTGTTTTTCGCTTTCCGGTGGACATTGACGGCTTACAGGCGTCCCATCATCCACACAGCCACTGATTAATGCTGAACCCCCGGCTATAGCTACTAAAGTGAAAACTCTTATATTTGACATATTCATCCTCATAATTACGTTTATTTTCTATATCACCCTCTTTGTGCAGTCAAGATATTTTGTAAAAGCTGTGCTTTTGCTATAATGGCGCTATGCAGCTTGTGATGACGCCGGAATTGTTGATTGAAGCTTATAGGCAGGGATTATTCCCGATGGCTTATAGCGGAGAGAGTGCGTATGTGCATTGGATTTGCCCAGAAGAGCGCGGGCAATTGCCGATTGAGGATCTGCATGTTTCAAAATCTCTCAAAAAAACTGTTCTTAATAACATAAAACGAAACGGTCCGTATAAAATATTAATCGATACAGCGTTTGAGCGTGTTATGCGCGAATGTGCAGCGGCACAGGAAGATCGTCCTGAAACCTGGATCAATGAGCCTATCATAGAAGTCTATTGCGCATTGCATAAGCGCGGGATGGCCCATAGCGTTGAAGTTTGGGAAGATGAGAAGCTTGTTGGCGGGGTTTACGGCGTTTCCCTTGGCGGCGCCTTTTTTGGAGAAAGTATGTTTTCCCGCAAGTCCAATACCAGCAAAATTGCACTGGTTCATTTATGTGCGCGGCTTTGGAAGGCGGGCTATCTGATATTTGATACGCAGTTTGTAAATGATCATTTGTTACAATTTGGCGCCTATGAGGTTTCACACTGCGATTATATTGAGAATTTGAACGCGGCGGTGAAAAAACAAACCGATTTTACGCTTTCGGATACGCCGGGCTTGGATGAGGCAACGCTGGTGAACGAATATTTTGAAATGCGCAAAAAGCATCTGCCCGGCGAAAATTAATTACTGTGCGATTACCGGCTGATCGGGCGCAGCCTCTTCAGATACTACACCTTCACCTTCACGAATTTCATCGAAAGCCTCAGGTTCTTCTATCATTGGTTGCTCACGTTCATTTTCCAGCTTGAGACAATCAAGTACCCAGACATCATAGATAGGATGATCCATAGCCGAGAGCCCCGGTGAGGACGCAAACATCCAGCCACTAAAAATCCATTCTGGCTCTGTTTCCTCCCCTTCAGCAGCAGGTGGAGCATCCCAGACCTGCAGGAAAGCGGCGGCCTCCGGTTTTTCCAGCTCTGGCGCTTTACGGCAGGCCTGGACCTTAATATAGACTGAACCGAATTTAATCGTGCGCCCGACATTGGCTTCAAACACCTCTGTGCGGGCGGTGATTTTATCAAGTGATCGAAGTTTAACAATTGGATAATCAATGCTGGGCTTTGCATCGGCCCTCGATGATATGAGCAGCGCCGCTACACACAGTGACACTGCTCCGGTCAGGAATAACAGCGCTGCTTTATTGTGAAGGTGCGGCATTTTCACCTTGCTGGTTGAAAATAAACTGGCCTAGCAGTTGCTCCAGATTTTGTGGAGCCTGCGTATATTCAATGACGCCGCCGGGGCCGAGATATTCTTCATCAGCGCCAGGTTCCAGCGCTAGATAACGCCCACCGAGAAGACTTTCACTGCTGATCAAAGCTGCGGTATCGAGCGGAAGTTTAACTTCATTTCCAACTTTGATGTGAACACGCGCCAGATAGGTTTTTTCATCAAGTTCTACAGCGGTGATTGTGCCGACTTTTACCCCGCTGATTTGTACGTCATCGCCAGCGGCAAGCCCGCCGATGCCAGCAAAATTGGCAATCACTTCATAACCGTCGCTGCCCGCGCCGATATTGGAGAGTTTATAGCTGAACATCAGAAAACTCACGGCGACAATCACAACCAATGCGCCAAGGGCGGTCTCAACTACGGAGCGTTTCATGCATCTATCCTTTTCTTTTCAACTCGATCTATTCGGGAGGCATCCAGGGTTTATAATCCCCTGTGGCCTTGTCTCTTTGTCCGCCTTCAAGAATATGACCCGGCGGGCGATACGCTTGATTAGTGCCTGTCATGTTAGGCTGGTGCGGTTTTTGCCATGGACGGCGGAAACTTTCTGCACCCTCTTCGGGAATTTCATCGGTCTGGTAATGCAGCCAGCCATGCCATTCTGGAGGCACATTTGAAGCCTCAGGTACACCATTATACATGACCCAGCGGCGTTCACGCTTATAGCCAAGGCGCGGTTTGGCGCGGTAATATATATTGCCGAGTTGGTCGCTTCCGACTTTTTCTCCACCTGATGTCATGGTAAAGAAGTTGATATGCGCGGGCGATAAAACGCCTAGAAAGCTTAATAGTCCCATAATATGCCTATAATCCGCTTGTGTTTTTCTTTACAAAAGCTCGATAGAATTTAATATCACGAAAAAGTGAAAAGGACACCCCCCATATGATTTTACAAGAGAAGTTACAAACACTTGGCCTTGAACTGCCGCAAGCAGCGGCACCGGCGGCCAACTATGTCCCGTACGTGGTTGCGGATGACGATATGCTGTATATAGCCGGGCAGATTCCGTTTTTAAATGGTGAGCAGATGCATAAAGGGCGGTTGGGCGAAGATTTAAGCGTTGAGCAAGGCGTGGAAGCAGCTCAGGCTTGCGCGCTGAATATTCTGGCCCAGGCCAATGCGGCTGTAGATGGCGATTGGGGTAAGGTCAAACGCCTGGTCAAGCTGGGCGGGTTTGTGAATTGTACGCCTAATTTTTACGATCATCCGAAAGTTATTAACGGTGCATCTGACCTGATGGTTAAAGTGATGGGGGAAGCAGGCAAACATGCGCGTTTTGCTGTAGGCGCGCCATCTTTGCCGCTGGGCGTGTCGGTTGAGATTGATGCGATTTTCGAGTTGTTTAGGTTCTAGTCTTTTTTCGCAGTTTTAAACATTTCCAGCGCCTGATTTTGGCAAAGCTGGCTGTAGGTGGGCTGAGAAGCCTGTTTGTGGACCTTGATCTGGCCGGTATCTTCATGGGACAGGCCGTAATAGATCTGCTGAATGCCAACGCTGACGATCAGCGCTTCTCCGACTTTGGTCGGTTGGGATGAGCAATATAGAATACAGTCCGATAAATCATCACGCCCAGTTTTTTCAACTGCCTTGCGGATGGCCATTACCTCGGCATGGGCGGTCGGATCAACACGCGCGGAGCGGCCATTAGCACCGGTGCCTAAAATCTGGCCTTCTTTTGTCGCAACCAATGCCGCATACGGCCCGCCGCGCCCTCGGCGTGCGTTGTCTGCGGCAAGTTCAATTGTCTGGTCCATCAGCTCTTCAGCGCTGTAGCGCGTTGCGCGCCCTTCAACGGCTAATGGCGCGGGATTGAGCCCCTGACGCTTTAAGATGCGCTGGACCGTTTGAAGCAAACGATCCGGTTGCACGGGTTTTTGGATGACCTTGGCCACGCCCAAAGAGCTGGCCTCCGTTAAAAGATCCGCAGAATCATCACCTGTAATAATCACAACCGGAATTTTCAGCCCCTTGGATATCACATATTTCATGAATTCAAAACCGCCGGTAGGTGCCATATTGATGTCAACCAGCGCTATATCAACCAGATTGTCGTCAACCACTCTAATCGCGCTTTCGCCATCCACAGCGCCCAGAACATTATAGCCCTGCGCACGCAAAATACCGGTCATCATATCGCGGCTGACCTCGTTATCTTCGGCGATAAGAACATTTATAAAGCTGTCTTCACTCATGAGCGTATTAAAGCATATTTTGAACAAATGGGGGGGAGAAAAATATCCTTTGAGGTGATACAATGTTTGTCATGATTTATAAGACAAATAGAAAAAAAGAAGCGGGCAACGTGCTGTTTCTGATTTTGGTCGGGGTTATGCTGTTTGGCGCGCTGAGCTTTACAGTCGCACAGATGCTACGTACAGGTGATGCGGAGGGCGTAGGAGAGCGCAAAGCCAGCGTTTTGGCTGACGAGATTTTAGCAACTGCACATCAGTACCGGCAGGCCGTGCAAGCGCTGCGCATTTCAAATAGCTGTGAAGACGAAGACATCAGTTTTGAAAACTCTACGGTTGGTGGATATACGCATACACCGGTGGCAAGCGATAACTGTAAATTATTTCACACTGATGGTGGCGGACTGTCTTATATCGCCCCGTCAACAGAATATGGTGACGGCAGTGATTGGGTGTTTAATGGCTCTAATATTGTTGATAATATCGGCACAACCGCGCCGGATTTGATTGCTATTTTGCCGAATATCAATCTGGTCGTATGCAATGCCATTAATGATAAAATGGGCATCACTGCGCTGGGCAACGATGCAACGATCGATTTTTCGAAGTTTACCGATACATATTCTTCTACTCAAACTATTGATTTTGCAGCCGGTTTTGCAGCAGGCTGTTTGGACTACGTCAATAGCGGTGATAATTACTTTTTCTATCAGGTGCTCATCGCGCGGTAATGATGCGGTGATTATTCGGCAGGCTCTTCTGTCTCATCCTCGGTGTTTTCAGACGTTTTTGACTTTTCAGTTTTATAGGCAAAGGTCAGTTCGTCGCCTTTAAGATCAACCTTAACCTGACCGCCTTTTTCCAGCTTCCCAAACAGGATTTCTTCGGCCAGAGGCCGTTTGACCTGTTCCTGGATGACGCGGCTTAAGGGCCGCGCGCCCATCGCGGGGTCATAACCTTCTTTGGCCAGATATTTGCGTGCTTTATCAGTGAGAATAATTTCGATATTTTTATCGGCGAGCTGGCCTTCCAGCGCAGCAATGAATTTATCGACGACCTTCTCAACCGTATCATGAGAGAGGTTTTTGAACGGTACAATCGCATCAAGGCGGTTACGAAATTCCGGAGCGAAAGTTTTGATGATTGCTTCGTTATCGGCGTAATCATCGCCGGAATCACCAATTTCACGGCCAAAACCGATCGGCGTTCTGGCAATATCAGCGGCGCCCGCATTTGTGGTCATGATAAGGATAACATTGCGGAAATCAATGGTTTTGCCGTTATTGTCGGTCAGCTTGCCATAATCCATGACCTGCAGCAAAATGTTGAACAGGTCGGGGTGGGCCTTTTCAATTTCATCCAAAAGAAGAACGCAGTGCGGGTGCTGGTCGATTTTATCGGTGAGCAGGCCGCCTTGTTCAAAGCCGACATAGCCCGGCGGTGTGCCGATGAGGCGGGAAACGGCGTGGCGCTCCATATATTCGGACATGTCAAAGCGGATCAATTCTATGCCCATGGTTTTGGAAAGCTGGCGCGCAACCTCGGTTTTCCCCACGCCGGTTGGGCCGGAAAACAGATATGAGCCGATGGGTTTTTCATCTTCGCGCAGGCCCGCGCGCGCCATTTTGATGGAATCGACCAGAATGTCGATGGCTTTGTCCTGATCATAGACCATGGTTTTAAGGTCGCGCTCGAGATTTTGCAGAGATTCGCGGTCGCTTTGTGTCATGGCGGCTGCCGGGATGCGGGCGATGGCTGCAACAACGCCTTCTATATCGGCCTGTTTGATCAGCTTTTTGCGCTTGTCCTCAGGAACAAGCATCTGCGCCGCGCCGACCTCGTCGATAATATCAATGGCTTTATCGGGCAATTTGCGATCGCCCATATATTTGTCGGAAAGCTTTACCGCCGCTTCAATCGCTTCATCCGTATATTCCACGCCGTGGTGCTTTTCGTAATAGGGTTTCAAGCCCATCAGAATCGCAATCGCATCTTCGACGGAGGGTTCATAAACGTCGATTTTCTGAAAGCGGCGCACGAGCGCGCGGTCTTTTTCGAAATGGTTGCGGTATTCCTTATAGGTGGTCGAGCCGATGCATTTGAGGCTGCCGTTGGACAGGGCGGGTTTAAGGAGGTTGGAAGCATCCATCGCCCCGCCGGAGGTCGCGCCGGCGCCGATAATGGTGTGGATTTCATCAATAAACAGGACCGCACCGTCGATTTGCTCAAGTTCTTTGATAACCATTTTCAGGCGTTCTTCAAAGTCGCCGCGGTAGCGGGTGCCAGCGAGCAACGCGCCCATATCAAGAGAGAAAATCGTGGCATCGTGCAGAACTTCAGGTACGTCTTTTTCAATGATCTTTTTGGCGAGGCCTTCGGCGATGGCGGTTTTGCCAACGCCCGGATCGCCAACATAAAGCGGATTGTTTTTAGAACGCCGGCACAGAACCTGGATCGTGCGCTCCACTTCTTTATCGCGGCCAATCAAAGGATCAATTTTGCCGTCCTTCGCCTTTTCATTGAGGTTCACGCAATAGGCATCGAGGGCTTCATCCCCGGTTTTGACCTCCTTGATGCTGTCTTCGTCGGTGCCGCGCGGTGTACGGGATGTATCGCCCTGCGTCGGGACTTTGGCAATGCCGTGGGAGATGTAGTTGACCGCATCAAAGCGCGTCATATCGCGCTCTTGCAGGAAGAAAACGGCGTAACTTTCGCGCTCGGAAAACAGGGCGACGAGCACGTTGGCGCCGGTGACTTCTTCGCGGCCAGAGGACTGGACATGAATAGCGGCGCGCTGGAGAACGCGCTGGAAGGCCGTGGTGGGTTTGGATTCTTCAGCGTCCATATTGATGAGATAGGTCAGCTCGTTTTCGATATAGGCGGTGAGCTGATCGCGCAGATCGGGGATCGAAATGCCGCAGGAGCGCAGCACGGCCATCGCGTCCTGATCGTCCGTCAGCGCGTGAAGGAGGTGTTCCAGCGTGGCGTATTCATGATGGTACTGCCCGGCGATGGCGAGGGCTTTATGGAGGGTTTGTTCGAGATTTTTTGAGAGCATTTATTTCGCTTTTTCTAATTTTCTTTTGCCAGTTTATGCCATTTTTTAGCTTCTTTGGCATTTTTTTCTATGCCTATGCCTTGCTCGTAATACTGTGCAAGTGCTTTTTGAGCATCAGACTTCCCATTTTCGGCAGAAATTTTCATATGCTTAAATGCCTTTGCCAAATCCTTTTCAATACCATAACCGCCAGCTTCATACATTAGAGCGATCATGTAATGTAATTCCTTTGCTTCGGGATCAAGCGTCATATAGGCTGTGAAATGTTCGATCGCTTTTTTATAATTTTTTGGAACATCACTTTTAGTGAAATATGGGTCTGTGACTGGTTTTCCTTCCATTTTGGTTTCACCACTCAGTTGGTACAAGAAACCCAGCATCAAATGAGCAACTTTGTGATTATGGCTTGCAGCACTTTCATACCATTTTATGCCTTCTTTAGTATTTTTCTCGGCTCCTCCTGTCCCATGCAAAAAATTTTCCGCTAAATTTCCTTCAAGAGGACCTAACGCATTGTCTATCTTATAATAACATTCAGCCTCTTCAGCCAGCTTGAGCCGCCATCTGAAAGCTTCCTGAATATTTTTTTCTGTTCCGATTCCTTGTGTGTAATACCAGTCTAATAAGTGGTAAGCTCTATAATCTTCTTTCTCAGCGGCTTGTAATACCCATTTGAAAATTTCTTTATCGTCAATCTGCATTTTGTGATTGTTTAAATCATCTGTCAGCAATTCACCATAAGCACGCCGAAAGGCAATCCACATTCTATGAAAGTTATCACCCGCACGCGCGGCATCCAGATTTATTTCCTCGTTAAGAAAATTAAGGATCCCTTGTGCTTTTTCATCACCATCTTGCGCTCTTTTTTCGATATCTGTTCTTGAGGATAAAAAACTATCATGCGCCATAGCCATGGCACTAAAAACTTCTATCGTTCCTTCATAGTTTATGTCTTTATCGAGACATTCTGCTTTTGCAGGAGCAGTAATAAAAAGAAGAGCAAATGGAACGAGAATAATTTTTATATGTAAGAATCTCATTCCTTCTCCATCGTGCATTGGAGGGGTTGTTCGTTGGCGCGGGCGAAATCCATCACTTGCGCGACTTTGGTTTCGGCGATTTCGTAGGTGAAGACGCCGCAGATGCCGACGCCGCGGCGGTGAACATGGAGCATGATTTCGGTGGCTTCGGCGCGGTTTTTGGCGAAGAATTTCTCAACGACATGGACGACGAATTCCATCGGCGTGAAATCATCGTTCAAAAGCAAGACTTTGTACATGGCGGGTTTTTTAGTCTTGGGCCGGGTTTTGAGCATCAGGCCGGTTTCATCGGATTCTTGCGTATCATCGCCGGAATCGCTGTAGGCCGGATCTTCGTCACTCATGTGTGGAAATATCTCTTTATCGCCAATCATCATATTTTTAGCCAGAACTCACTTCATATCGTTTATGGATACGCTATTATTTTATCATAAAAGGCCCGCTTGAGAATAGATATGTGTGTTTTTGGGTAAATTAAAAGCCCCGCAAGAATCTGCAGGGCTTTTTAAAAGCTTTTAAAGCGCTTAAGCCGCCATTTGTTTATTGGCTTTAGCCATCGCTTTTGTCATTTGTGCATTCAAAGGCTCGGACGCTTCGTTCAAAACCTTGACGCTCATCTCTGAAATTTGTGTTGCGCCAGACATGAACTGATCGAAGTTGGCCTGGGCAATTTTATTTTGCGCTTCAGCATATTCGTTGAGCGTTTTTGAGCTCATCAATTGTCTGGCAAACTCCGCTTGTTTTTCTGCAACGTTTTGAGACATTGAAGCTGCAGTTTTGATAATTTCTTCAAAACCTTTCGCAAAAATCGTTCCCGATTTTACAAAAGCTTCCATGCCCTCACGGCTTTGATTAGCGGCGTCTTGCGCCATTTTGTCAAATTGGAAAGGTTGTTTTGTCATGATCTTCTCCATTTCTTTAAAAGGGTCCAATGCGCCCGTAATAGCAGGCGGGGACATCGGCATTTTAGGAAGGCTTGTTACAACTTTTGTAGCCACTTTTTTTACAGCAGGCTTAGCAGCAGATTTTGCTGCAGTTTTCTTTACGCTGGCTTTGGCTGTTTTCTTCACAGTTGTTTTTTTTGCCACAGTTTTTTTCGCCGATCTTTTCGACACGGTCTTTTCCGCAGGTGATTTCTTCACAGCCATAACAATTTATCCTTCTTTGTTTTATGCAAGCGCAGTATGACAGCAAATACAAAATTTGCAAGTCTGATTGTGCATCACAACACGAAAATTTTTTAGCATATATTTTTTATATCCGTCAACATTTTTTATTGCAGCGCACAAAAATAGATTATCGGCGCTGGTAAAGAAGTTTCCCACATGTTGCATTAGACAAGGAACACAAAAAACTGTATCATCAGCACTGGACGTTTTACTCTTTTCAGGTTTAGGCATAGGGCTTGAAAACCTCTTCATTTGAACGCAGGCACGACGTGACATTTAACAGAGCATATACAGGCTGTAATCATTTTGACGGTTTTTCGGCATCGGTTAGGCGCGCCGCTTTTTTATTTACGCTTGTCATACTTTTCCTGGGGATTGCAAGTGTGCATACAAGCGCATTTGCCAAGGGCAATCCAAAATATGCTTCGATCGTGATGGACGCAGATACGGGGCTGATTTTGCATCAGCGCTACGCGAATAAATCTTTGCATCCGGCATCACTGACAAAAGTCATGACGTTGCTGTTGACCTTCGAAGCGTTAGAACAAGGACGTATCAGTTTAAACGACCGGGTACGGATTTCAAACCACGCCGCAAATATGGTGCCCAGTAAGTTGGGGCTGTCTCCCGGTTCGAGCATCCGGGTTAAAGACGCAATTTACGCGCTGGTAACAAAATCGGCCAACGATGTGGCGGTGGCTTTGGCCGAGCATCTGGCAGGTTCAGAGCGCAATTTTGCCCAGCGCATGACGTTAAAGGCGCATGACATCGGCATGACACGCACGACTTTTGTAAACGCTTCGGGTCTACATGATGAGCGCCAGGTCAGTACAGCGCGTGACATGGCGAAAATGGCACGCTACGTCATTCAGGTTTATCCGGAGTATTACCGCTATTTTTCCCGTAAAAACTTCACCTATAACGGTAAGACTTATCGCAATCATAACCGCCTGATGGATTCTTACAGCGGCATGGATGGCATGAAAACAGGTTATGTTGCAGCTTCCGGCTTTAACTTAATTGCTTCGGCAGTACGTGGCGATCGGCGAATTATCGGCGTGGTGTTTGGCGGGCGGAGTTCAAAAACCCGTAATGCGCATATGAAAGAGCTGCTTGATCAGGGCTTTGGCAAAATCGAAAATATCCGCGTGGCAAAGGCGCAGGTTCCCCTGCCATCTCACAAACCGGCTATCGCACAAGCTTACGCTGCCTTGAGCAGTCCAACTTTACAGCAAGGTTTTGAGAGATTAATAGGCGAAGGTGATATTGACCCTGCCAATTCCCGGCGCATTGAAACCGGCCTGATGGCGATTGCGGCCCACACCGGAGAGATTGCTGCGGCGCAAGAAGCTATGCCGGGCATTCGTTTGGCCTCTGCATCCCCGGCTTCCGGAACGGCGCGCAGCACTTATCAAGCGCCAAGCGTTACAGCGGCGGCGCGGCCGATACTGACCAATCACAACGCGCCATGGTCTGTGCAAATTGGAGCCTTTACCAGCCGTGCTGCCACCGATAAAGAGATTCAAAAAATCCTGAAGACGCTGCCGCATCCTTATTCAAATGCCCAGCCGTCCATCGCACCTTTACGTACAGCCGAAGGATGGTTGTTTCGCGCACGTTTGAGCGGCTACACAAAAGATGAAGCTTTGGCTGCGTGTAATTATATCCGCGATTGTCTGCCTGTCGCTCCACAAAACTAGCGTTGATCATGATCGTTAAAAACCCTTTTCTTCTTAAACAGCGTTACAGTGAAACCGGAAACGTGCTGTTCATTATTCTGCTGGCAATTGTTTTGATCGGCGCGCTTACAGCGGCCATTCAATCAAGCAACCGTTCGGAAGGCTCTAATATTGATGCCGAAACGCTTGTGATTCGTGCCAGTGAGGTGCAGCGTTACGCCTCAGAGCTTGAGCGCGCAGTAACCTTCATCATGCAAAACGGCGCAAGTGAGTCCGATTTGCGCTTTGCGCATCCCGATGCCCACTCGGATTATGGAGACCTCAGCGCTGACGCCGATCCGTCGGATCAGGTCTTTCATGTCTCTGGGGGTGGAGCCAGTTATCGTGCAGCGCCCGGCGGTATTAACGATGGCAGCGCATGGGAATTTTACGCCGGCACCCATATTCCGGGTATGGGTACGGCAAGCCGCGCGGAACTGATTGCCGTGCTTCCGAACGTTACACAGGCTTTTTGTAACAAGATTAATGAAATCAACGATCAACCACTTTCTTTACCTAATCCGCCGGGACCACCGGAGGATACGGGAGCAAGTGCGGCGTCGGGCAGCGATCCGGGGGCGTGTTTGAATATTGGTGCGCTGGGGAGATTTAATGATACAAGGCAGTTCTATACAACCATTAACACCGTGGATGAAACGACCTTTACACAAGATCCCAATACAGGCGCTGCCGTGCCAGCGCCGCAAGCCTGCGTAAAATGCGCAATCGGGCCTACTTATCACTTTTACCATGTGCTGTTAGCACGCTAATCGCTATTCGTTATCCATACGGACGATTTTAGGCTGAGGCTTTGAAAGCTCAGCGGTTTCACGATTGAGCGGCAGGATATAATCATAGGAGGCAACCACCCTTCCGGCTTTAATATCAACGATGCGCAAACTTACATCCATTTCAATGCGGCGGCGTAAATATGTTCCGGATAGAACAAAGTCTGGTTTTTCTTCGCGCGTGATTGAGGGTTTGAGATAGTTTATGTCCGGCCCTGTAGCCACTCCAGACAAATCCATACGATAACCGAGTTGAGACAGGCGAATGCCGATTTGCTCAGGAATCATTTTACTGATGGTTGAGCTCATACTCGGTTGGTTCGTATCGCTTAAGGGTTTTGCAATCAGTAAATCGCCCCGGCCAATAAAAGTGCGGGCCTGTTGTATCAGATAATCCGCAGCTGCATAATTCTGCTCTTTAAAGTTTGTCTGCTCTTGCGGGAAAATACCATAAGCCGCTGTGTTCAACGCTTCTGGTGAGCATCCAGACGCCAGCATAAGCACCGCTAACGCACATAAGCAGTCTTTTTTTGATAAAAGGGGTTGCTTAGTCATTGTACGATGGATCTGTCGATGTTGCTTGTGCTTCATGGTGACTACATTGCTTCGGTGCGAGTTCACGAGGGCGCTCATGCAATGGGGCGTAACCTGCAGGTTTAAAGCCATAAAGTGGGGCCTCTTGCATGCTGGAAACTTTTTTGCTGATGATGCCGTCTTGCGTTTTTGCCAAAATAAACTTCAACGTTTTTGAAGGCGGAAGGAAATCACCATCTTTATTCGGGTGAGCAGCCTCATCATTATAGCCGGTTAGTGATTCGGCCGGACCTTCCTCATCAGGATCATAAGCAGAGTAGAATAACTCTGCGCCTTCTTCCTGGTTGGCGGCAAGGATTACGCCAGCCACCCGCAGTTCCTCACGTAGCGCAAAATCATAGGCCGAGGCAAACGGGCCAGGTTTTATATCTGTGGTCAAGAAGACGGGCGCATCCAACATGTCGTGTGCCTGTGCGCGGAGAATTAAGTCATTGGCAACCATGCGCCATTGTCTTTGTACGGCCGCATTTTGTGCGACAGAGTATTCATAGCCAATAGTATCTGCTTCCGGACCTGGTGGAGCCTTATAGGCTTTCTGGTGATGGGCATAACCGGAGGGCATGTAGGTCGGGTCCCAAACCGGCTTACAGCCGGTAAGAGCCAATACAAGCATAGAAGAAACAACAACAGTGCGCATAAGTAAAAATCCTGATTCAAAAATAGATCATAAAGTGAGTGTGAAGCTTATTCACTGCCGATTAGTCTAGCAATTCTGTGAAGGCGGGTACAGAGCTTTTGCCGAAGTCTATAAATTATAGTAATTTAAATTAACAATTGAACGTCACAAGTTTATCGAGCGTTGTGTTTTTGTCGGCATGTTTCCAGTTGGATTTTATAGCCCCAAAGGATTGTTCGATAGGGTTGAGGTCCGGGGAATATTTGGGCAGGCACAAGAGTTTGTGCCCTTTTTCTTCCAGGATGGCTTTGCCCTTTGCTTTCGGATGAAAGGGCGTGTTATCCATCACGATGACGCTTGGTTTTGTCAGGGTTCCCAGTAATGGCTCCTTGATTCACTACAGGACGGTTGTCCCTTTGCATGAGCCTTCGAACAGGATCGGGGCGAGCCACTGTTTGCTTTTGCGGTGCCGGGTCTTCGCAAGAGCCAGATGCAGGTCCTTACGAGAGAGCCAATTGTATAATGTCTGAGGGGAAATCTTGAAAAGACGGGCAGCCTCGCGCTTGCTCATCCCTTCTTCTATGTGCGCTAAAACCTTGCGACGAGATGTGATCGGATAATGCATCCCAAAACATAACTCGTCCAATCAATATTTTAAACTACTATATATCAGTATTTTAGCTACTTCAGCCAGTAAAATTACTTATGCCTATGCAGTTTACTAACCTGACCACAAGATATAGTATTCGTATGGATGACACGTTATCCTGCGGACATTATGGATTTTATGGATATGTTTCCGGACGAAGCGGCGTGTCTGGAGTATTTGAGCCTTATCCGCTGGCCTGACGGTTATATCTGTCAGCGGTGCGGGGGTCGGGATGCGTGGAAGATGAGCGGCGGTTTATACCGCTGCCGGGATTGCCGTTATGCGGGGTCTGTCACAGCAGGCACGCTGTTTGAGGGGACGCACAAACCTCTTCGTTTATGGTTTTTGGCGATCTGGTACGTGGTCAATCAAAAGAACGGCGTGAGCGCGTTGGGTTTGCATAAAGCTTTGGGGCTTGGGAGCTATCATACGGCCTGGGAATGGCTTCACAAACTGCGCAAGGCCATGGTTCGCCCCGGTCGCGATCGGCTTCATGGCATCGTGGAGATGGACGAAACGCTCATCGGCGGCATTCACGAAGGCCGCCTGGGCCGCAGCGATCCACGCAAAGCACAGGTTCTGGTTGCGGCGGAAGAGGTAGACGGATGCATCGGGCGTATCCGGCTGGCCTGTATCCCAGATGCTTCCGGGCAAACGCTCTTAGCAAACACGCTTGAAATGGTCGAACCCGGCGCAGCGATCCGCACGTACGGCTGGCGCGACTACAACGTCCTGCCGGACCATGGCTACATCCATGAGCCTTGTGCCCATAAAAACGCCAACGAGCAAGACGCAACCCCGGCGGCCCATCTCGTCGCCTCGCTTCTGAAACGATGGCTCCTCGGCACGCATCAAAGCGCCGTATCGCACGAGCACTTGCCTTATTATCTTGATGAGTTTACCTTCCGTTTCAACCGCAGAACATCTTGCTCGCGCGGCAAACTCTTTTATAGATTGATTGAACAGGCATTGCAGGTCGGGCCGGTCCCGGCAAAAGCCCTAAACACTACATCTGGTAGGTAGGACACTCATCTGCATAGGCATGAATTACTATAATCTGCTGATTGAGTTATTTGAATCTCTTTCGGGTTTAATTCCTCGTCGCTTGCGGCGTAATCGTCATCGCGAGCGAAGCGAAGCGATCCAGTGCCACAAGGATAAATTCTGGATTGCTTCACCGTCTTTGGCGGTTTGCAATGACGTGATACCTCGCCCCTTGGGGCGGAGGTGTTCATTGCGTTTGAACTCAAAAAATCCCGCGCCCTCTTGCCCCGATCTCCGATGATAACCGTGAGAAAAAACGCGCCTAGGCCTCAAGGCGCGATTCAGGGTTATCAGGCTCATCCGGAGTATCAAAATCACTCCAGACGTCAGGACCAGCTACGGCTCCCACAAAGGCTCCTAATGCCGCAAGGTTAAGGCTTCGACGTATTGTAAAGCTTGTATGCACTTTTCGGGCCTGATCGCGCGTCATACCTTTATTGACGGCAGTTTGAACCTGTTCATCGCTTTTATAGATACCCACGGGTAAACCCGTGGTGTTCTGTCCTACGGACCGCATAAATATTCCATCCCGCACTTGCGCCGCCCGCGCCAAGTCCACAAACACCCGCACCTGCAATCCGTAAAAACGCCCGTCTTGATAACGCCATCGCAATACTCCTACATTTGAAAAACATTATGCCTAAGTTAAATAAGAATGCTTGTTAACCGCAACGTTGTAAGCTTGACCGCACGAGCAAAACCGATTACCTCAGTTCTATGACCAAGATGTACGACATCATCATCATCCCCGACCCGGTGCTCAAACAAACTGCTCAGGCCGTCAACTGTGTCAATCTGGATATCCAAAAGCAAATGGATGCAATGCTCGCCACCATGTACGCCGCGCCAG
The DNA here is from genome assembly GCA_023898785.1 of Rhodospirillales bacterium. Taxonomy (NCBI): domain Bacteria; kingdom Pseudomonadati; phylum Pseudomonadota; class Alphaproteobacteria; order Rhodospirillales; species Rhodospirillales bacterium. The sequence goes on from CP060239.1 coordinate 1,601,871, forward strand.
GCATTGGTCTAGCGGCCAATCAGGTCAATCTTCTTAACCGCGTACTGGTCATGGATCTGGCCCGCACCGACGAAGGCGAAGAAAAAACGCCTATCTGCATGGCCAACCCTGAAATCATCTGGGAATCTGAGGAAATGAGCACGATGGAGGAAGGCTGCCTTTCAATTCCGCGGCAATATGCGGAAGTGCAGCGCCCCGCCCATGTCCGTGTTAAATATCTGGATTACAATGGCAAAGAAGCCGAGTTGGAAGCTTCCGGTCTGCTCTCCCATTGTGTCCAGCATGAAATTGACCACCTCAACGGTGTGCTTTTTATTGATTATCTCTCTACGCTCAAGCGTAACATGATCGTACGCAAGGTCGAAAAACTCAAAAAACAGACTATTCTTTAGCGTGCGATGCCCCTTTATAATGCAGCATGAACAGGAAATACCGACCAGTCGGTCTTTTTTGCGGTTGGTGATATAAAAAGGCAACATGGGCTGTTTTTGCAAAATCCGTATTTATAATCGCCGCTTCTGTGCTAAAAGCGTCACATGATAAATGAAACCAAACCCTTACGCGTAGGCTTTATGGGCACCCCGGACTTTGCGGCCAGCGCACTTAAGACCATCGATGCCAGCGCGCATGATGTGGTGTGCGTCTATACCCAGCCGCCCCGCCCCAAAGGGCGTGGGCATAGACTGCAGCCCTCTCCAGTGCATCAATATGCCGATGAGCGCGGCATTCCCGTATTTCATCCTAAATCTCTGAAATCTGCTGACGTACAGGCCGAGTTCACAGCGCATAATTTAGACGTGGCCATTGTCGCAGCCTATGGCCTTATTCTGCCTAAAGCTATTTTGAATGCGCCGAAATATGGCTGCATCAATATCCATGCGTCGCTTTTACCGCGCTGGCGGGGGGCCTCTCCGATTCAGCGCGCAATCTGGGCGGGTGATAAACAAAGCGGCGTTACCCTGATTCAGATGAATGAAGGGCTTGATACCGGCCCGGAAATCATGAAAACCGCTCTGGATTTAGACCTGCGCGAAACCACCACCAGCCTGCATGATCGCCTCGCCGCGCTGGGCGCTGATATGGTTATTGAAACGCTTGATAAATTGGCTATAAAAGGCCATTTAACTGCAAAAGAACAGGAAAATTCAGGTGTTGAATATGCGCATTTGCTCAAAAAAGACGATGGCCGGGTTGATTGGCCTCAAAGCGCGACTCAAATTGATCGCCAAATCCGCGCCCTCAATCCCTGGCCCGGTGTCTGGACCAAGACCGCAGATGGTCAACGCCTCAAAATCCTCACCGCACAACCTGCAGACGCCTCCCCCCTCGATACAACGCAGGCAGAAAAAAACCGACCGGTCGGTATGTTAATCGATAAAACCGGCCATGTCCAATGCGGGCAGGGCACAATCTTGTGTCTCCAGCGCGTTCAGCCCGCTGGGAAACAGGCCATGGATCTTCCTGCCGCCCTCAATGGTGGTTACCTCAAAATTGGCGAGGTCCTCGCATGAGCACGACCTCTTACGGCCTCATTGCTCTGGTGATGTTTACTATCGGCAATATTCTGGTCGTGCTGACCAATGCGATTCCCGGTTTGCAAATGGCGGCGATGTCACTTTTCCTTGGCGCGTTGGGCATGACCCTTTACCAAGCCGTGAAGGGACAACCCATCCGCACCTATTGGCGTCAGCCGCCAAGACACTATGCCTTTTTGGTCAGCGGCGTTGGTGTTTACACCGCGCTGATTTATGTGGCCTTCCGCCATGCGCCGCCTTTTGAAGTCAATGCCATTAACTATCTCTGGCCGATCCTTCTGGTTGCTTTTGCCACCCTGTTTCATACTGGCAGGCTCAACGCACCTAAAATTGTTGGCATTGTCATGGGCTTTATCGGCACATTTCTTATTTTTGTCCCTGCACACGCAAACGGGTTTATGGGCGGTCTACAAGCAGGACATTTTTTAGCCCTGATTGCGGCTATCCTGTGGGCGGCCTATTCTGCTTCGGCTAAAAACAAAACCTATCCTGCCGGATTAATGGCCCCAGCCATGTTTATCTCGGCTTTTTTGTGTGCAGGCCTGCATTTGATGTTTGAAAAAACAGTAATGCCGGTGGGGATAGAGTGGGTGTATGTGCTTTTGCTAGGTTTTTTTCGCCTATCCTATTTGTTCTGGGATGAATCCATGCGTGGCGGTAATGTTGTTTTTTTAGCGTCTTTGGCATATTTTGTACCGCTAGCCTCAACTCTGCTTTTTATTGCATTCGGCTATACGGCAGCCAACATTTGGATTGCGCTGGGTGCGAGCTTCATCGTATCAGGTTGCATCATTGTCAATTTACGAGACCTTATGAGGCTGATCAAACGATGACTCAGCGCTACCGCCTTACGATCGAATATAACGGCGCAGATTACGCCGGTTGGCAACGCCAGGAAAAGGCCGGCCCACAAACGATTCAGGGCGAAATTGAAAAAGCCATCAAGGCTTTTTCCGGCCAAGATGTGACCGTTCAATCGTCCGGGCGTACGGATGCAGGTGTTCATGCGTACGGGCAAATCGCTCATGTCGATCTGGAGGACCTCACCCGGCCCATGCAACCTTTTGAAATTGCCAAGGCAATCAACGCCCATCTGTACCCCCAGCCGATCTGTATTTTATCTGCAGAGCAGGTATCCGATGATTTCCACGCACGCTTTAGCGCTAAAAACAAACGCTATATTTATCGTATCTTAAACCGTCAGGCTTTTCCGGCCATCGAGCGCGGTTTTGTCTGGCATATCCGGCGTCCACTTGATGTCCCCGCAATGCAAGAAGCGGCGCAAGTACTGCTCGGCCATCACGATTTTACCACCTTTCGCGATTCCGAATGTCAGGCCAAAACCGCGATGCGTACCCTTGATCGCCTTGAGGTGAGCGCACGCGAATACGATACTGGCGGAGGCATCGAAATCCGTATTGCGGCTGAGGCTAAATCCTTTCTCCACCATATGGTGCGTAACCTTGCTGGCACGCTCAGTCTCGTCGGTGAGGGAAAATGGAGCGCTGCAGATGTGGCTGCGGCATTAGAAGCCAAAGATCGCTGCGCAGGCGGGCCAACTGCTCCGGCGTCCGGGTTATTCCTTGAAAGGGTTGATTATGAGTAAGCTGGTAAAATCCAAACGCGTTGTCACTTTCGTTCCGGCGGATCACACCAATGAATTTGCCAAGTCTATGGCTGCATATATCCCGCATCTGTTTGGCTGCTACGATTCCGTATGCTGGTGGGGCACACCAAAAACGGAAAAAGGCATGGAGCAATACCGTCCGCTGGATAGGGAGATCGAACAAACCCCATCCGTTCGCATGGAATTTTCCATCCCTGATGACCCTGCCGCTCTTGAAAATTTCACCGCCGCCCTCAAAAAGCATCACCCCTGGCAAGAACCTGTAATTCTGATATTCGATAGCCAGATTATTGACGGCTGAATAGATTATGTAAAAAATAATTGGACTTTTGAGTCTGCCTGTTTTATACATCAGCGCAAGGAGACACATACCATGCGTTTAATTTTTTGCCCCCTGATGATAATGTTTGCTATAAGCTTTGCTGCACCTGCCACATTTGCTCAGGATCTCAAAACCACACGCGCATGGGAACAGCTCGAAAAAATCGAGAAATCACGCCCATTGCGCAACTCCAGATATATTTCCTCAAAAGCGGTTATCTCTGATCGGGTTCTGGATAGAACCAACCGTGTAATCGGTGAAGTCCGTGATGTTGTGTTGGACCGCAACGGCGCGATCTTCTCTCTCAATATCGATTTTAACCGCTTGCGGTTAGGAACAGGCCCGATACTGGTTGATTATAATGATATGGGCCTGCGCCCGGCCAGCAACGGTTATAAAACGAGCTACACCGACGACGAAATCCGCGTACGCCTACCACAAATTTTGGCTGGTCTTGAAAGCGCATCCGGACAGGAAACAGATACGTACAGTATCAAAAATTTGGTCGGTCGTACATTCTACAGCGCCGATGGTCGTAAACTTGGCACCATTAAAGACGTCTTATTTGATCGTAACGGTTATCGCGCTGAATTGCTGTATGTTATGTTTTCACATAAAACTGCTCGCGGTAAATCGCTAGCTATACCGTTTCGTGAGGCGTACTACGAAGCAGGTAAGCTCACCCTTAAAAATGACTACGCAAAGACCATATTGGCTTTTGCTCAGGAAAAATAACGCTCCAACACACGGCCATAAATTTTCACCAGATCCTTAAGATCTGATACCTTCGCATTTTCATCAATCTGGTGAATGCTTTCATTAATGCCGCCGCACTCAATCACAGGACAATAATTGACAATAAACCGCGCATCTGACGTACCGCCGCCGGTCGTACATTCCGGTTTAAATCCGGTAACATCTTCAACCGCCCCAATCAATATATCCGACCACGCACCAGGCTGCGTAATAAAGCTTTCAGCATTGCCTTCAAATTCAATTTTATAATCAAACCCCGTAGAATCTAGTAATTCCGTGATTTTGGTTTTTAAACTAGCGCTCGACCAGTGATCATTGAAGCGAATATTAAATGTTGCCCATCCATGCTCAGGAATGACATTGGTCGCTTTATTTCCGACATCAATAGTCGTAATTTCCAAATTGGTCGGTGGAAAAAACTCCGAACCTTCATCAAAAGTATGGCGGGCTAATATATTAAGCAGCGTTACCAGCCGTGGCATCGGATTATTTGCTAGATGTTGGTAGGCTACATGACCCTGCTTTCCCTTGACGGTGAGATGGCCATTCAGGGACCCTCTGCGCCCCACCTTGATCTCTTGTCCTAAATGTTCGGGATTGGTGGGTTCGCCGACCAAGCAGACATCCGGCACATGTCCATTTTTCTCCATCCACTCCAGCACCTTTACCGTACCGTCTACGGCCAAATCTTCTTCATCCCCGGTGATCAGCATGCTGATCGAACCTTTAAGATCGTTATTCTTAAGGTATTCCCTCGCCGCCACAGCAAACGCCGCAACCGAGCCTTTCATATCGCTGGCCCCACGCCCATAAAGTACGCCGTCTTTCACTTCCGGGTTAAACGGACCGAATGTCCATTGGCCTTCCGGCCCCGGCGGCACAACATCCGTATGCCCGCCAAAGCACAGATGAGGGCCTTCAGAGCCAATGCGCGCAAACAGATTGGGCACTTCATACCCTTCCTCGGCAAAAGGCAAATGATGGCATTCAAACCCCAGCTCTTCCAGAAAATTAGCCAGAAGTACTTGTGCCCCTGCATCCTCTGGCGTCACTGAGGGACAAGCAATCAATTTTTGTGTGAGTTTAACAACGTCCATAAATACTTCCTGTCTGGATTATTGTTTAGAAATGAATCCAATCAATCCCGCAGCAGATCGTTAATACTGGTTTTAGAACGCGTTTGCGCATCTACCCGCTTAACAATCACCGCGCATGCCAGATTTGGCCCCGGCGTTCCGTCGGGTAAAGGCTTGCCCGGCATCGTCCCCGGCACCACCACAGAATAAGCCGGGACACGGCCTCGGAAAACTTCACCGGTTTCGCGGTCAATAATCTTTGTGGATGCGCTGATAAACACGCCCATGGAAAGCACAGAGCCTTCTTCAACAATCACGCCTTCAACCACCTCGGAACGCGCGCCGATAAAGCAATTATCCTCAATAATCGTCGGTGCGGCCTGCAAGGGCTCCAAAACGCCGCCAATGCCAACGCCGCCGGACAGATGTACATTCTTGCCGATCTGCGCGCAAGAACCGACTGTCACCCATGTATCAACCATCGTGCCTTCATCAACAAACACCCCAACATTCACAAAACTGGGCATCAACACTGCGCCCTTGGCGATATGGGCACTGTAACGCACCACGCAGTTTGGGACCGCACGAAAACCTGCTTTTTCAAATTCCGCCTTATCCCAGCCATCAAACTTGCTGGCCACCTTGTCATACCAACCCGAACCATCAGGTCCGCCGGAAATTTTTTGCATGGGGTTAAGACGGAATGACAACAAGACGGCTTTTTTCAGCCATTGATTGACCTGCCAGCCCTCACTTGTTTTTTCTGCCACGCGCAGCGCACCCGTATCCAGCAGCGCCAACGCTTGCTTCATGGCCTCGCGCATTTCTCCACTTGTGTCTGGGCTGAGCGTATCACGCGCATCCCATGCGCTTTCAATCGCGGTTTCAAGATCGGTATGTTGTGCTGCAGCCTGGCCCATATGTCTGTATCCTTGCATAAGTAACGAATATGGCCTGCACTTGACCACGAAGTGAATAAAAAATCAAGATGAAGGCGGATTTCGCCAAAAGGGCATGCATATTTTCAGGTGAAAAGAAGCTTTTTCGCACGCTCCAGTTTTTTAATTTCCCCGCGCTTGAGATAGCGCTTAACAGGCTCCAGTAACTGAACAACCAACCGATAATTTTTTTCACGGTAAGCTTTAGCGGCATGCTGACACGTTGCATCGATACTGATCTTATGTTTTTCACGAATGCTTTGTTCCAACTGCTTATGGCGAATGGTCATCGCGCGGTTTAACAGCTTATCGCCAGGTTCTAGTAAAATTCGGCTGTGTTTTTCAAAGCTCTGTGCCATCTCACGAATTGTTTTTTTAATAAGACTGACATCACTAACGCCCCAATCGCCACGCAACGCCGTATCAGATTTCCGTGCCGCTGTCATAATTTCGCTGAGTTCAAATCTATCAATTGGGTTATAAAACGCATGGGCTTCTATAAGAAACTGGATACTGCTATAGGTGATTTCAAATGCCTGTTCACCCTTTTCATAGCGAGTTACGGCCATAAACGGCCCATTAAATTCTTGTTGGTTAAGGGGTTTGATCATCTTATAATTATTGCGATATTCCAGAAGACCGCAAAAAAACATGTAGCCGTAGCGCTGTTCTAAAAACCTGAAATGCCGCTCGCATTCGGAAAAAAAGCACTGCAATAGCTCTCCGTTGAGTCTTATATCTCCTGATACCCCTGTTTTACTCATACCGCTTACGTACACACCCCTAAAAATAATTCCTAAATTAACCTGCAATGCCTTATCATCAGGGCGAAAATTTGTTATTGAAAAAGTATGAAACCGCCCCATTTACAGTGCCAGATTAACTGGATACCTCAATTTACTAATATAAGGAAAGAACATTTCGGAAAAGTTAAAAATTCCAATATCTTACAAGCTCTTTCGTATAGGTCTGCCCTAGAGCCCACATCTTTGCAGATCTCAAAAGCGGCGCTGGTATTGATTGATGGGCACAAAGCGGGCTATCTGCAAACTGTTGAAACCCGCATAGCCAAGGGCTTCCTTCACTTTATAGTGCTTGATCGCGGACCATTATGGTTTGATGGTTTTGGTAGCGCAGAGCATTTCGACGCTTTTTGTACGGCTTTGCGCCGGGAATTTCCCCGCAGACCAGGCCGATTTATGCGTTTTATTCCCGAAATCGAAGACTCCAAAGAAATTCAAAACATTATGAAAGCGCACGACTTTCGTAAAAAAGCACCCGGTTACCAAACAGTTTGGCTGGATTTGAACAACGATGAAGAAACTTTGCGGACAAATTTAAAAAGCAATTGGCGCGGCCATCTTCGCCAAGCGGAGAAGAACGGTTTGAGTGTGGAATGGGACGTGGAAGGTTGTTACCTAGACTGGATACTCCGGGGTTATGCGCGGGATAAATCAACGAAGGGTTATCCCGGTCCATCCGTTCAATTTATGAAAAGGCTTGCTGAGATATGTATAAAGGAAAAGGAACTCTTGATAGGCCGAGCGTTGCTGGATGGAAAGCCCATTGCCGGGGTGTTGATTCTGTTTCATGGTCAAAGCGCGACCTATCAAATCGGTTTCACCAGCAAACTGGGCCGGGAAAAATCAGCGCATAATTTCTTATTGTGGCAAAGCTTGCTATACTTAAAAGAGAATGGTTTTTCAGCGTTCGATCTTGGAGGCGTAAACGATGATACCGCACAAGGCGTTAAAAAATTTAAGACTGGGCTTGGCGGCCGCTGCATTACTCTGGCTGGTCTCTACGGCTGATCCGGCTTCCGCTGGCGAAACGCTGCGCCAGCAATTGGTCTATGAAGTCTATGCCGGTGGTATTCACGCTGTGCAGGCGCACATGGATATCGATTTATCTAAAAAGAATAAATACAGTCTGGTTCTCGACGCCAAAACCCGTGGATTTCTAGGCTCGTTAATTCCATGGGAAGGCTCTTTCGAAAGTTACGGCTGGATACTCAAAGACGGCAAATATCAGCCCGAAAGACACCAATCAACGGCGACTTGGCGTAACGAAGCCGATATAAAAGAATATCTTTATAACAAAAATGGCTCCTTTAAATCCCTGCGCATCACCGATGAGCATAGCGCCGCCGAGTTGCGTGAAGTCGATGACGAAGTCACCAACGGCACTGTTGATATTTTGAGCGCAACATTGCAGGTTTTGGATGCCTATAATGAAATGGAGACATGCGCTGGAGAATCGGAAATATTCGATGGTAAACGCCGTTTTAAACAGATATTCAGGCATGAAGAGGCCGTAACCCTTACAGAATCAAAATATAATATTTATGGCGGTCCGGCAGCAAAGTGCACAGTCGAGGTCGTACCCGTAAACGGTGAATGGCACAAAAAGCCACGGGGCTGGATGTCGATTCAGGAACAGGGCCGCGCAAAAGGCACGATGCCGACCGTCTGGATCGCCCAGGTTGCTGAGAACGGCCCGGCCGTTCCGGTAAAAATTCGTGTCAAAACCGCTTATGGCACACTGTTTATGCACTTGGCTGAATATAAATCCGCCGATACCGTCCTCATCGCTGAAAAACGCATGCCCGAAGACGAATAACCCGCAATATTTACTTGTATTTGCGGTGTGTTTGGCGACAATAGCCTCTATGAGCACAAAACCACTCGCGATTGTTATTCTTGCGGCGGGCTTCGGCACACGCATGAAATCCTCTCAAGCCAAAGTCATGCATACATTGGCAGGCAAGCCGATGATAAATTGGCTGCTGGAATCTTGTGAAAGCCTGAAGCCTGAGAAAGTTGTAGTCGTCATCGGCCCGGAGATGCCGGATCTTGAAAAGGCTGTCAAACCCCATATCTGTGTTGTGCAGAAAGTTCGCGATGGCACTGGCGGTGCTGTGCGCACGGCAATGCCTGCGCTCGAAGGCTTCGACGGCGATGTCCTGATTTTGCTTGGCGACACGCCACTTATTACTCCCGCAACACTCTCCGCCCTGCGCGTTGCCAAAAACGATCACGCGCTGGCAATTCTGGGTTGCATCATGGATAATCCTCACGGCTATGGTCGCCTGATTCTAGGGCAGGAAGGTATGCTCGAAAACATCGTCGAGGAAAAAGACGCCGATCCTGAACAAAAAGCAATCCGGCTCGTCAATACCGGCGCTTTTTGCGTTGATGGAGCGCAGCTTAGCGGATGGCTTGATCAGCTCGATTCCAATAACGCCCAAAACGAATTTTATATCACGCAGCTTCCAGCCATTATTCGTGAGCAAGGCGGTGTAACTGCCGCCGCCGTCATCGAAAATCCCGCCGAAGTAAAAGGGTGCAACACCCGCACTGATCTCGCGGCGCTGGAAAAAACGCTGCAAACGCGATTGCGTGAAGACCTGATGAATGAAGGCGTATATATGCAAGCGCCCGATACAGTGTATCTCTGGCATGACACCAAAATTGCTCCGGATTGTATTATTGAACCCAATGTTTATTTCGGTCCCGGCGTGACGCTGGAATCCGGCGTTCATATAAAAGCGTTCAGCTATCTCGAAGGTGCGCATGTGAAAGCGGGCGCATCTGTTGGACCATTCGCACGCCTGCGACCTGATACAAAAATTGGCAAGAATGCGCGCATCGGCAATTTTGTCGAAATTAAAAAATCAACTATCGGTCCAGGCAGCAAAATCGGCCATCTCGCCTATGTCGGAGACACGGATATGGGAGAAGAAGTCAACTTCTCTGCCGGCGCGATTACCGTGAATTACGATGGCTTCCAAAAACACCGGACCGTGATTGGCAAAAACGTTATGGTCGGCTCGAACGTCAATCTGGTTGCACCTGTGCGCATTGATGACGGTGCCTTCGTTGCCGCCGGTTCGACCATCACCGAAGATGTGCCCGCCAATGCGCTATCCATCGCCCGCGATCCGGCCGAAATCCGGCAGGGCTGGGCTGCCAAATACCGTAAGATCAAGGAAGCAGCACAAAAAAAAGCAAAAAAACAGCGTAAAAAAGCTTCCTGATTTTATTGTGGGCAGTAGTCCGAACGGCCGATAAATTTTTTAAATAATTCTATGGAAGCCTGTACTCTGAAGTGGTTATGCGCTTTTTCTTTTTGACAATATTTTTGTCGGTTATTCCTTTCTCCGTTCACGCGACCTGCGAGGGCTATAACAACGCCATGAATGCACTGGAAGCGGCGATTGCTGAAAGTTACCGCCCCAAGATGCAACCGCCGCTAAAATACCGCGATCCCGATAATGCGCCACCCGTGGCGTCTATCAATGCAGTGATTGATGATCTGGAAATTGCAACCCAAAAGCTGGGTGCGCCCAAAGCACCTGTGCCAGCCCAATCCTATCCCCGCCGCCCAAAACCTCATCTGTAACATCCCGCAACATCATGTGACTTGCGGTTTTAAGAAGAATGATTAAATTCTTGATATACTCGTTTTGCTTTGTGGTTGTACAAAGCGCTAATAATGATGTGCAAACACAAATGAAAATAATTAGATATGTGCGGAATAATTGGAATTTTAAGTGAAGACAGTGCAGCACCCCTTTTGATTGAGGGTTTACGCCGCCTCGAATATCGCGGCTATGATAGCGCCGGAATCGCCACGCTGCATGACGGCGTGCTTGATAGACGCCGTTCCGAGGGCAAACTTAAAAACCTCGAAATCAAACTCAAAAGCAGACCGCTTAAAGGTACGCTCGGCATTGGCCATACGCGCTGGGCGACCCATGGCGGCCCGACCGAGGATAATGCCCACCCGCACGCGACCGATAAAGTCGCAGTCGTCCATAACGGCATCATTGAAAATTATGCGCAGTTAAAAGAAGAACTGGCCAACCACCAAATCCGCTTTGAAACCGATACCGATACCGAAGTTATTGTCCATCTTGTTGATCATTATCTGACCCAAGGTAAAAGCCCACAAGAGGCGGCCAGCACCGCGTTTGATCGCCTTGACGGGGCTTATGCCATCGTGATGATTTTTGCCGGTCAGGATAATCTTATGATCGGTTGCCGTCAGGGCACACCGCTGGCTGTCGGCTATGGCGACGGCGAAATGTTTGTCGCCAGCGATTCTTATGCTCTTGCGCCATTAACCAAAAAAATCTGCTTTCTTGAAGATGGCGACCGCGTCACCGTCACCCGCGAAGGTGCGCAGATTTATACCAACGATGACACGCCCGTTACCCGCGAAATCCGTATCACTGCCCAAAGCGGTGCGACGACCGGAAAAGGCAATTTCCGCCACTTCATGCTCAAGGAAATTTATGAACAACCCAGCGTTATTGGCGATACGCTGAATTCTTTCGTCAATCCGGCAACGGGTGAAATATCAATTCCTCCTGAGGTGCTCGCTGCTCTTGCTGACGCCCCGCGCATTACCATGGTCGCCTGCGGCACGGCCTATTATGCTTGCATGGTTGCCAAATACTGGTTTGAACAGACCGTAGGCATTCCCTGCGATGTCGATATTGCCTCCGAATTCCGCTACCGCGAACCACCGCTGGCTTCTGATACACTTTGCATCGTCGTTTCCCAGTCAGGAGAAACGCTGGACACTTTAGAAGGCATGCGCTACGCAAAATCTGAAGGATGCAAAGTGCTTTCCATCGTCAACACCATCGAAAGCACAATCGAGCGGGAATCCGACTTCGTCATGCACACGCTGGCCGGACCGGAAATCGGCGTTGCCTCAACCAAAGCCTTCACTACCCAGCTCACAACACTGGCCTGCATCGCACTTTCACTGGCAGTAAAAAAGGGCGCGTTGAAACATGAAAAAGCCGCCGTGCTCGCCGATGAGCTGCGTCATATCCCGCAGCAAATCACCCAGCTGTTACGCGAGGAAGAAAACACCGAAATCATACAATCCATTGCCCGTGATATCTTCGAAAACACTGACATGCTTTATCTAGGTCGGAATTTGCTGTATCCACTGGCCATGGAAGGCGCGTTGAAACTGAAAGAAGTTTCCTACATCCACGCCGAAGGCTACGCAGCCGGAGAATTGAAGCATGGCCCCATCGCTCTGATCGACGACCATATGCCGATCGTTGTGCTGGCTCCGGCGGGTGATGCCTTGTTCGAAAAAACCGCCAGTAACTTACAGGAAAATGTCGCGCGCGGCGCCAAAGTATTATTGATCTCCGATGAATCAGGGCACGCCAAACTCAAAGAGCTCATCCACTGGGGCATTAAACTACAACCCCTCGATCCGTTCGTCGCGCCCATTCTCTATGCCGTACCGATCCAGCTTCTCGCTTACCACGTTGCCGTTACAAAAGGCACCGATGTTGACCAACCGCGCAATCTGGCCAAATCCGTCACGGTGGAGTAGTGACCAATGGGGAGTGTCGCCTTACGTCCTTAAGCGCTCCTAACTTATCACAAACAGGTACGATTATTTAAGCTTAAAACCAATAGGAATGTTCATTGAGACAGAAGACTTGCCTAAGGAAGAAGGTATAGCGGGTAAGGGGCTGGCGGCCTTGACCATATTTAAAGCGGCCTGATCAAGAATATGATGCCCTGTTGTTTTTACAAAACGGCTTTCAGTGATGGCTCCGCTTCGGCTGATACGAATTTGAATCACCGCGTGCCCCTCGAGTTTTCGCCGCCGGGCCTCGCGTGGATAGACGCGATAAGAATCTATTGCCGCACGCACCATATCTTGATAGCGAATTTCTGCGTTTCTTCCACCACCTGCATACGCGCTGTTTTGTCTGCGCATTGAAGATGCTTGAGCTGCTGTCCTGGTAATCGAGGAGCTTTCCCTCTTTTTTTCATTTTTTTCGGTTGGCGCTGGAACAGGATCGGCAAGCGTTAAATCAAGTGCCTTTTGCACATCATCCCTACGGTCATTTTGCAAAGCGGGACTTTCAATCTTTTCAGGTGTTTGAGGAAGAGGCGAAGGCTCTTGAACGAGAGTTACAAAAATGGGTGCATACTCCATTTTCCCGGCTCCTCCGCCAGCGTCATGGATATACGAGGAGAGTGCCACGATCCCCCCGATGACGCTCATATGCAACACGGTAGACGCACAAAACGATAAAGCTGTCCCCGCTATACTGGTTTTAAAAGACGGTATAGCGGAAGACAGGCGTTTATGGGTTTTCAAAGCCACCATCAAAACGGAACTCTCAGTTGAACATAAAAACTCCGGCCCGGTTCGTTCACCTGCACTTCCGTTGGGTCGGAAATATTGGAGCGATTAAGGTGATTGGCATAAGTGGAATCAAATATATTTTTCACCCCAAAATTGAGCGACGCAGGATCAAATTCGGTGATCGTTCCTTCCAAATCAAAAACGGCATAACCATTGGTTTTATCAACATCCCGGCCTGTTGAGCTTAACGAATTTGTATCAACTCGCGTTTGCTCCAGCGCCCAGCGCGCCTTCCCACTAACCTCCAGATAATCCAAAGCTTGCCATGTTACGCCTACTTTACCTTGCAAAGGCGGAATTTGTGGCAAAGCCCGTCCGGCATCAATATCCGCGCCAAACGTACAAGTCGCATCTGCCTCAAGCGTCCAGTCCGAAGCAAACCGCCAGAATCCACGAACTTCAAACCCCGCCAGAAAGGCATTAATATTGCGGTATATGTCAGCATCAGGAAAATTCACCAAAATACCCGGTTGAGAACGAGCAGAATCACGCAAGATATAATCCTCCACATAATTGGCATAGGCTGATCCACCAAAACTCCAGACAGGTTCCGTAATATCAAAACCTATATCCATTTGATGATGTTTTTCCGGATCAATGTCAGGATTTCCAACCCAGGAAGTTGCTCCACCTGCGCCCATAAAGTTCGCAAGACCTCTTTCCGTTGCATCCGCCGTGCGAACGGAGCGGCTCAAACCGGTGTAAAACAGCGTGCTAGCACTATAATCATGTTCCAGACGCAGAAGGCCGCCCAGATTATGCTCTGTTTTTGATGACGCGCCGTAGCCATAGAACTGAGAATAAATATCATTCGGCGTTCTATTTCCTGCCGCCGGGGCAGGAGTATCAGCACGCCCATAATCGACATGCACATAATCGTAACGCCCACCCACGACCAAACGGCTCTTATCACCAAGGTCGTAAGCGCTCTCACCGGCAAGACTGGCTTCATTGATCGTAATATCCGGCCATAACAGTGATTGAAGAGCGCCCGTTGTGTTCACAATCCTGTCGGCATTACGGTTATTCCGCCGCCATTCCAGCACGCTCTCAACGGGCTGGTCAAAAAGGACAAAATCTTTTTCCAGCTTTGCACCATACGTGTCGGACTGCGAATCAACACGTAAAGGCATGGCCGCTGTAAACGGACGCAAACTAAAATTATCCATGATGTGATCTACCAAAGACGCATAGGTGCTGACTTTCACTCTTTGGAAAATCTTTCCATCCAGATCTCGTTCCAAAGCGGCCTTGAATGTTTGCCCTTTGGATAAGGGCGAGTCCATGCCCGCGCCGGGAAACAGAGCGTCGTTGATCTTGCGGTAATCTGCGCCCAGAGATAGATGCGCCCCTTCCGGTGTATAACCAACTTTCAGGCCGCCCGAGCGCTCTATGAAAGCGGCGCGTACTTCATCACCATCGCCGTCTTCATAATTTTCAGCATCCTTATAAGAACCATAGGCGTTCGCATAGCCAAGTAACGTGCCTGCCGTAACGTTGGCCCCGGCATTCCACATTTCGCTATTGCCGTCATAACCGCCCTGCACAAGCCCAGTGACCGCCAGAGCTTCACCAAAATCAGGCCGCCCTTGTTCGACGATCACACTGCCGCCAGAGCCTCCGAATCCGTTGAGCACAGACTGATAGCCCTGAATAACTGTTACGGTGTCGCGGAGCTGTATGTTCATATAAGCGCTCGGCGGGTCCATACGGTTTGGGCACCCTCCAAATACATAGGAATCGCCATTGACGATATTCAACTGCCCTTGTGACTGCCCTCGAATAAAAGGCTCAAGCCCATGTCCGCCAAAACGTGCCGCTGTAACCCCCGGCAAAGATCCCAGATAATCTGCCCCATCTGAATAGCGCAGGGGAGATGCCGCATCAGAACTATCATAAGAAGCACTGGCCGGATAAGACATCATCATGAGGGCCTCAACCGCAATCGGATCAACCTCAATGATTTCTTCCGCATAAGACGGAGCAACTAAAAAACTGCTGACAAGCAGGGACGCGCCAAAGGCGCTGTATTTGAAAATGTTATGCATTGTTTTTCCTTACACATATAAGCGCACAGACCAACTGTGCGATGGCTTTAAGAATATTAAAAATGGGTCTTAAGCGGCGTAAGGGGGTGCGCGAGCTTCATAACGTTTTGCCTGAAGCAATAAGGTCAAATCATCGCTATAGGAGACGATGGATATGTTAGTACGACGAATTTGCGAGTGAAGCGCATCGGGCAGATCAGGAATAACCCGCGCCATATGAGAAGCAACACAGTAAGAGCACATTTTCCTGTTTGGTTTATCACCAGGCGCGGGATCGCCGTCATCCGGTGCATCCCCGTTAAGGGCAATAACTTGAAGACCGTTTGCCGTGCAAATTTCCAGAAATATTTTCGCAGATGCTTTATTGGCGCAAAGAGGCGCGAGGTTTGATAAAACAAGCCCCAGAATAATAAAAACGTTTAAACAAAAATGTTTGCTGTTATTTTTATGCAAAGATCTAAACCTGCTACTTCTCTGCAATTTCTAAACCATTCCAAACAAAGAAAACACATAAAACTTTTCTCGTTGCTCTTCTATAATGAGTTTACTATCAATAGATATGTGAATTCATCCGTCTCATCTGAAAGAATAACCACATGTCTTCATCAATTTCCCTTTCCACAAAAATAGCCGGTTCCACTCTTTCCTCGTGCCTGTATAACGCTTCAGGACCTTTATGCTCCACCGCAGAGGAATTACACGCTATTGGAAAAAGTCATGCGGGCGCAATTTTGAGCAAGAGCGCAACCCTGCAGGAGCGGCAGGGAAATGAAGAACCCCGATATGTTGACACGCGCTGGGGCAGTATTAACAGCATGGGACTGCCCAATAAAGGATTTGAGTTTTACGCTCAATTTGCACAAACTGCGAAAGTTTACGAGAAACCCTATTTTATGTCTGTCTCAGGACTAAGCCATGAAGATAACCGCCGCATTATTAAAGAGCTGGCTAATTTCGAGAACATTGCCGCCATTGAATTAAACCTTTCATGCCCCAATGTTCCCGGAAAACCGCAAACAGGATATGATTTTGAACAGAGCCGTCATCTTCTCGAATTGGTTTTTACAGCAGCAAAACAGCCTATCGGCGTGAAGCTTCCACCATATTTCGATATGCCGCATTTTGAAATGATGGCCGCCGTATTAAACGATTTTCCCATCTCTTTTGTCACATGTATTAACAGTATCGGCAATGGTCTGGTGATCGACCCGGATTCAGAATCTGTCGTTATTAAACCAAAGCACGGATTTGGAGGCATAGGAGGAGACTTCATCAAACCAACAGCCCTTGCCAATGTCCGTAAATTTTATACTTTGCTTGATAAAAAAGTATCTATTATTGGCTGTGGCGGCGTAAAAACCGGCCCGGATGCTTTCGAGCATATTTTATGTGGCGCAAGCGCTGTGCAAATAGGCACACAATTTATGCGCGAAGGGACAGGATGCTTCGAACGCATAGCCAATGAACTCACCGACCTTATGCGGCAAAAAGGCTACCAAAATATAGAGAGCTTTAAGGGAAAATTAAGAGACATAACATGATATGCGCGCGGGCAAATTTGGACAGAAATTGGCAAATATCGGGCCTTCATATTCTTATAAAATGTAGATTTTGCCATGCCAAGAACTTTAGCGGCTTGAGTAATATTATGACTAAAATGCTCGGGGGGAATTTTTATGGCTTCGAGTTCTGTTTCGTTGGCGGTTTTAAAATATCTGTCATCTGAGACTAGGGTCTAAACACACAGGTAATTTTATGATTCAATGGTTTGGTGATTTGAGAAAGGAGCCAAACTATGCGTCATTTTTATCTTTCAGACACCCAATGGGAAGCGATCAAGCCTCACTTGCCGCCAGATAGGGGACGCAAGCCCCGCGTGGATGACCGCCGTGTGATCAGCGGCATCATTCATGTTTTGCAATCGGGTTGCCGCTGGCGTGATGCGCCGTCCGAATACGGTTCTTACACCACCCTTTATAATCGTTATAATCGCTGGTCTGCGCGCGGCATCTGGCAATATCTGTTCCGCGAGATTGTTGGCGCGTTATCGGACGAACGGGACATGGCGGCGATTGACAGCACGCATATCAAAGCGCACAGATCAGCCGGCGGCGGAAAGGGGGGGCGCATGCTCAGGCGATCGGCATAAGCCGTGGCGGACGCAACACCAAGCTGTACGCGATCAGCGATATGAAATGCCGTCCGCTGGCTTTGTACATCACGCAAGGGCAACGCGCCGATATCAAAGGGGCGGTTGCCTTGGCAGGATCATTACCGTCAATAAAATATCTCTTGGCGGATAAAGCGTATGACGCTGGACATTTTCGCGGCTTTTTAATGAACCGGAAGATCGAACCTGTCATTCCCTCCACGGCCACACGCAAAATCAAAATCCCGCACGACGAGAGACGCTGTGAACCTCCACGGGCCAAGGCCCGTGGTATCACTCTAATTCAAGCTGCGCTTGTCCGGACTCGTTGGTCCGGAGGCGCTACATCCATGGGGCAAGCCCCATGGTTTTCTTGCGCGTATAAAAACCGCAATGTCGTGGAACGAATGTTTGGACGCCTCAAAGACTGGCGGCGCGTGGCAACAAGATACGACAAACTCGCCAGAAACTTCTTCGCCGCTCTATGCCTTGCTTCCCTCTTATGTTTCTGGATTTAAGCTGTGAGTCCGGACCCTAGACAAATATTTTTTTGTGTTTTGACACTATGGACGATAATACTCCCGATAACCCTGAGCTAGCTCCAGACAGAGGCTTAGGCTCGTTTTTTCTCGCATTCATCCTCGGCAGTGAGAATGAGAGGGCGCGGGGTTTCCTCAATCGTTTCAAATTCGGTTAACTCGGCCATGTTGGTACCGGCCTGTAATTCTTTAAATTTACGCGCTGCGGGCAAAACCTGGCGCTCCAGAGAGCCAACAGCGGCATCATAGCCTTTCATTGCGCCTTGCAAATTCTTGCCGACTTTTTCGAGATGACCGGTAAAGGTGAGCAGACGTTTATAGAGATCACCGCCGCGCTCGGAAATTTCAGCGGCGTTTTTGGCCAGCTCAGCCTGACGCCAGCTTACGCCTACAACGCGGATCAAGCTCATCAGCAAAGTGGGGGAAGCAATAATGATATTGGCACCGGCGGCGTATTCAACCAGAGACGGGTCGGCGCGCAGGGCTAGAGAGTAGATATGTTCGGAAGGGAGAAACAGTACAGTGAAATCAGGACTGTCAACATTTTCCCAATAGGATTTTTTCCCAAGCTCTTTCACATGCCCCTTTACCTGTTTTGCAAGATTTTGCATCAAGACGCCGTATTCTTCTTCGCTTATTTCTTCGGAAAGGCGATCTACAAACTGATTAATGGGTGCTTTGGAATCGATGATGATTTTGAAACCATCCTGCATATTTATGACCGCATCAGGTTTTTGTCTGCCGCTGTCCATAGAGACCTGAGTTTCATAGTGTACGCCTTTGATCAGCCCGGATTTATCGAGCAGGCCTTCGAGAATGTATTCACCCCAGCGCCCTTGCGCTGCCGGATCGCGCAACGCGCCAACGAGGCGCGCGGTTTCGCGATTCAGCGTACGCATTTCCTCGCGTAAATTGGTATCGGTGGCTTTGACCTGTTCAAGGGCCTTGGCCATGTCTTCAAGATTTTTATGGACGGGTTTAATCAGCTCAGAAATTGTGTTCTGTCGTTTTTCGAGATCGTGCGCGCCATCGGCCTGGGCGGCTTTCAGGCGTTCTTGCGCCAGTTGCAGGAACGCTTCATTGCTTTTTTGCAGGGCTTCGGCGGCGGTGGCTTTAAAGCGGTGATCAAGCGCAGCGCCGGCCTGATCGAAGGCGATTTCGCGCTCACGGAGCTGGGCTTTCAACTCCGCATTTTGAGTCTGGAGCTTTTGACGAGCCAGCAAAAATGCAATGCTGACAACGAGCGCCCCCAGTATAAAACCAACGGGGGCGGCAATAAAATATTCAGGGGCGTTTAAAGACTGTATAATATCTTGCATAATGACAAGCGTAGCATTGATTCTGACCGGATAAAAGAAATGAAAACAAAAAGAGAACGAATTTTTATGGATAGGATGCATGAGCGTGGTAATGCCTTGATTTATGTGCTGATCGCGATTGCGCTGTTCGCGGCGCTCAGCTTTACGCTTTCACGGCAAACCGATACATCGGAGGCTGGGACGCTCAGTCAGGAAAAGGCGGAGCTCTACGCAACGCAGTTGATTTCCTATGCCGCGCAAGCCAGATCGGCCATTGATCAGATGTTGTTTACGGCGGCCAGCGATATTGATCAGTTGGATTTTACGGCCCCAACCGATGCAGGATTTGACACCGGCACGTTGATTCATAAGGTTTATCACCCGCAAGGGGGTGGATTGCTGCCGGGTAAAATTCCAACCGAAGCCATTACGCAAGTTACCAACGACCCGGAGCCGGGATGGTATCTGGGACGGTTTAACAATGTTGAGTGGACAGCTTTAGCGCAGGGTAATACCGCAGGTCCTGGTGGAGCGGAAGCGCCGTGGGAAGAGGTTATTTTGATTGCTTATCAGATAAATGAAACCGTGTGCGGGTTGATTAATAAGAAAATTAACGGCTCTACGGCTATCCCGACAATGACGAGTTCAATTCGTAATACGCTGATTGATGATAGCTTGCATGGCGGTACGAATGTCGAACTGACCACGGACGCGCCCGATATTTGCCCGGATTGCGCAAATATCGGCTCATTGTGTGTGCAAGAGGGTGGCATTTACGGGTTTTATACCCTGCTGGCAGATCAGTAGCCTACGCCGCATAGGCGCTCAGCACGGCGCGGAATTCGGGTAGGCCTGCGCCTTTATTGGCGCTGGTAGGTAGCACTTGCGGAAAAGCGGCAGCGTGTTTTTTAAGAGTGGCTGTAATTTTTTCTGAAATTCTAGAAAGTTCCTGCGATTTCACTTTATCGGTTTTTGTCAGAACGATGCGGTATTGAACAGCCGTTTCGTCGAGCATTTCCATCAGCATTATATCGCTGTCTTTGAGGCCATGGCGCGCATCAATCAGGATAAAGACGCATTGCAACGTCGGGCGACCACGCAAGTAATCAAAGACAAGCTGTGTCCATGCATCGCGCTGGGTTTTAGACACTTTGGCATAGCCATAGCCAGGCATGTCGACCATATAGAGACGCCCGCCTAGATTAAAGTAGTTGAGTTGCTGGGTGCGGCCCGGTGTATTTGAGGTTTTCGCCAGTGTTTTACGGCCTGTGAGCGCGTTAACAAGACTGGATTTACCGACATTCGAACGGCCAGCGAAAGCGATTTCCGGCAAAGTAGCAGGCGGAAGTTGTTTCAACGCTGCAACGCCGAGCATAAAATCGCAAGGGCCCGCAAACAGTTTGCGGGCCTCTTCTAAAGCTTCAGACGAAAATTCTTCTCTCATTTCTTCTTTTTGCTTTTCTTAGGCTTGGGCGGTTTTATCTTTTTAGAGGGATGGTCTTCATCAAACATTCCCGACATATCATATTTGTCTTTTTCATCGTCTAGACCCAAAGCTTCCTCAACTTCATCTTCAGCCATTTCGGCCAGAGGGTGCAGCGCCGGACCTTTATCAATGGCTTTATCCATCTCTTTTTCTTCTTCGGTTTCGCCAAATAGGTGGATGGGTACGCCAAGGGATTTCATAATGATCATCTGCTGGATCACGCCGATGAAGGCGGAAAATGTCCAGTATATCACCAGCCCGGAAGCAAATCGTGACATGATAAAAGCAAACAGGAAGGGCATATAGTTCGCCATATCACGCTGGAGCGGGTCTTGCGGTGGGGGGTTGAGTTTCTTCTGGATGATCATCGCCACCAGCATCAAACACGGCCAGACGCCAATCATCAAGAAGGCGGGCGGATTCCACGGGATGAGTCCGAACAGATTAAATACACTGGTTGGGTCTGCAGCCGAGAGATCTTGAATCCAGCCAAAAAACGGTGCATGGCGAATTTCAATCGTAACAAAGAATGTCTTATAGAGCGCGAAGAAAATCGGAATTTGCAGCAAAATCGGCAAGCAGCCTGACATCGGATTAACGCCTTCGCGCTGGTACATCTGGATGAGTTCGGCTTGCATTTTTTGTTTGTCGTCTGGATATTTTTCACGTAACTCCATCACCAGCGGCGAGACTTTCTTCATTTTGGCAAAAGAGCGGTAAGACGTGTTTGTGAGTGGGAAAACGGCACCGCGAATGAGAATCGTCATGATAATAATCGCCACGCCCATGTTTCCGATAGTACTGCCTAAAAAATGCAGCAGATAGAAAAACGGTTTGGTCATGAACCAGAACCAGCCAAAATCAACGGCCAGATCAAATTGTGGAATCTTAAGATTTGTTTCATAATCCTGGAGCAAAAAGACGCGTTTGGCTCCGACAAATAAGCGGCTTTGGATTTCACCGCTCTGGCCGGGTTTTAACTCTAATGCCGCGCCAAGATAATCAGCTTGATAGAGCCCTTGGTTGTCGTTGTCTTTTTGATCGCCTGCAAAGCTATAGCTGTATTTAACATTTTGCCCTTGTGGCGGGATCAGAGCCGTTAGCCAATATTTATCAGTAAAACCAAGCCAGCCCTGCTGGGCTTGAGATGAGAATTTTTGAGTTTTACGCATATCTTTATAGCTATTGTTGAACAGCTCTTCACCAATAAAACCGACCGGGCCTTCATGTGAAACCCACATGCCCTGAAAATCCGGCGGGATGCCTTTTTGTGAAATTAATCCGTAGGGATAAAGCGTAACATTACGCCCGGAATTGTTCGCCACACGCTGCGTTACGGTAAACATAAAATGTTCATCCAACTCAAGGCGGCGTTCAAACGTCACGCCTTGGCCGTTATCCCAAACAAGCGTTACTGGGTTGCCCGGTAACAACTGCGCGTTGCCGCGTATGCTCCAGTTTGTATTTTTGTTTGGTACGGCCACATTCTGGTTGCTGGCTATCCAGCCATATTCAACACTGCGCGGGAAATCTGTCAGGCGGGGGTTGAGGACCGTGACATTATCCTTTTTACCCAGCGTCTGAAAATATTCGCTTAAGGCCACATCATCAAGGCGCCCACCGTTTAAATCCAGTGAACCATGCATCTGCGCATTTTTAATTTTAACCCGGCCACCTTGGGTAACGATTTCCGAACGTGGTTTGACTGGTACGGGTTTGACTTCTTCCAGCGCGGCCGGGCCCAGAGCCTGTTTGATTTCAGCTTCTATCTGTGTGCGCTGTTTAATCGCTTCGCGCTGAGGCTTGAGTACATAACTGTCGTAGGAAAAATAAAGCACCGCTGCGAGAATAAAAAAGATGAACATATTGCGCATGTCGTCAGGATGCATTTGATCCTTGTTCATCGGGTTATTAGGCAGAGTTGGCAGGTGTTTTGGATCGGCCATTTGTGTTTGCTTTGCTTTATGTCGTGTAATTTGGGTTTGGAAGCGTTTATAGCCGATCTGAAAGATGTGATCAATCAGCGTTTTGGGATTTTGGCAGCACGGGGTCGTGAGCCTGTCCTTTGTAAAACGGGTGGCATTTGAGAATACGACGGGTGGCAAACCACAAACCTTTGAGCGTACCGTGGGTTTCAATGGCCTCATGTGCATAGGCAGAGCATGTCGGCTGGAAACGACAATTGCGGCCTAAAAATGGTGAAACGGCAGCGCTATAAACCTTAATCATGGCTTGCAAGATGCGTTTCATTTGTTTAAGCCCATTTTGCGCAGGCACCAGCGCAAATCATCACACAACGCTTCATAAGGGCGTATAAGGGTTTGCGGGCGTCCCACCAGGATATAATCGTGGCCCTCCAATGCGCCAGAGGAAAGGACATCGGCGGCGGCGGCACGCAGGCGGCGTTTGATACGGTTGCGCCGCACAGCGGATTTATCGACACGTTTGGAAACCGTATAGCCTATACGTTTTTCGCCCGCTTCATTGGGTGCAGTTTGAAGAATGAGACCGTGGGAAACCCATTTGCGGCCTTTTCCCTGAATTTTCAGGAATTCGGCGCGCTTTTTAATCTGTGTAAGCGAGGATTGTTGATCTTTAGTTGCATGCATGGGTGCGAGTATAGCAAATAACTATAGAAAAAGGCGCAAAACCTTAAAATTTGCGCCTTCAAACAAAATACAGGCTTAAAACTAAGCTGACAGGCGTTTACGGCCTTTTGCACGGCGGCGGGCCAGAACCTGACGGCCCTGCTTTGTAGCCATACGTGAGCGGAAGCCATGACGGCGTTTGCGAACTAGGTTACTGGGCTGGAATGTACGTTTCATCTTACTTTCGCCCGGTGTCAGGCGCCTCAAATCCATTGAATTCGTTAAAAGTGTGAGGGTTATACCCTTATTTTTGCCCCTGTGTCAACGGATTCGGGGGAATTTCTTTACAAGCGGTTCTTTTGTAAGAACTTGGGCAAATGATTTACAGCTTTGTATTTTTCCTGCTTGTTTTTGTCGCTGTGGGGCTTATGGCGCATCGGAAAAGTGCCGGGGTGGCCGCTGCTGGTCTTCCAATAGGGCATCGAGTACGCCCCACATAAAGGTGCCGTACGACCCGCCGCCCTGAAGAGCGAGGTTAAGGGTTTTGGTTTGCGTGATTTTTGTCATTTTTTAAGAGGGCTTACTTACAGTTTAAACCCTAGCGGATTGGCAAGTCCCATTCCATACCGAGGCGGAATTCGTGGGTATCAAAATCGACATCATAGCTACCGATTTCCAAATCCGATACAGCATCGATATAACGGTACCCGGCGGTGAAAGCCAGATCTGTGCTTGGTCGGTATTTGATTCCAGCCGCAGCATTCCAGATAATCCCGGTATGATCGGATGAGGCATTTACCATTAAGCCGGAGCCATCATTGATTTCACCAGAGTGCCAACCATAACCGAGACCACCGCCAATATAGGGCTGGATCGACCAAGGCACATCGAAATCGTAGTACATATTGGCGAACAACAATGTGCTTTTGAGTTCGCCGCCGGAGCTGAATGTACCGGCACCGACGATGTCGGCTGTCGAAAATTCAGCGTTACGGTAGGATAGCTCCCCTTCAACGCGGAGTTGTTGTGACAAGCGCATCCCAAGAGCGCCAGCAAAAGACATAGTATTGTCTATCTCAAAGTCGCCGTTATTGCCGCTGGCGCTTTCGGTAAATTCCTGATCGTTAAATGTATTGAGACCAAGATAGCCCGCGAGATAAAAGCGGCTTGTTTGTGCCTGTGCGTTGGAAATGCTGCCTAAAAGCAGTGCAATTACGGCGATAGCGAGAGTAAGATGCGTTTTGATCATGATGTTTCTCACAGTGTGGGAATTTTGAAATAAGAAGAATGGAAAGCACTGCAGCGCAAATGGCTACGCCCTTAAGGATAGCAAAAAGCGGACTATAAGGAAACCCGCTTTCATATCTATGTTTTGTGAGTTTCTGGTCGTTTAAGAAACCGGTGTATCAACTTTTACAGGTAAATCCGCAGCAATCGGATCGTCGTCAAGCATTTCGATCATGCCGGTCGGCTGTACGGCGAAGTTGGCGATGAACAATGCGTTGGAATAAAACACAACGGCATCGCATAGATAATGGCCCTGCTCATTCATGCCTTCGAAGGTGGCCGGACGGATTGTGCCCTCGATAACCGAGCGGGTCGTATCATCCATGTCGGCAGGCATATTCGGGTCGTCCATGGTTTCGGCAACATAGAACGGCCCTTCCTCGCCGCGCACAAAAAAACAGAAAAAGCGCAAATAATCGAGGACATTTTCTTCTGTGACTTTGATTGGCGCTTTAGCATTCACTTCATGGATTGGCGGAGATGTACCATTGAGGCGGAATAAATTGCCCTGATCTGTCAGGTAATAGATGTTCAGCTTGGGATTTGTCCAGTTAGGGTCTTTAACGCGGATGAGGGCTACTTGATCATAAAAAGGCAGCATACGCCAGTGAACTTGCGTTGTTTCTGAAGATACGCGGTATTTACCATCAATCTGGTCTATTTGTTCTAAGAATCCAGCGAGTTCATCGCCTTGAACCGCGTTCCAGTTGTTATCGTGATACATGGAGAGTTTCTATCCTTACTCGCTTCATAATTAATGCATTATTTGCAAATATTTAGGGCGTGTGCAAGCCCTTTGTAGCGTCAGTAAATATTTACGCGCTTTATATCTTTCTTACTATTCAGAATTACACAAAACAGGTCAAGTATATTGTCAGAAATATGGATTCCTATACAAAAAAGCCCCTTTGAAAACGAAGGGGCTTTTAAATTCTTTAAGCGGAGTTTTTAGAGGTTTTGTGAACCGCAATTCACCGCATCTGACAAGCTTTCAGAAGGATCGCCTGAATAGCTGTAATTCACGGAGCCGTTGATCGCTGCGTTTAGAGCGTCTCCCCAACATGCGGCTTCTTCGCCTCCTGCTGCCGGTTCAATCCCTGCCACATCTTCACCGGCGGCAGGTTCGATCCCTGCTACATCTTCGTCTTCTTCATCACCAGCAGCCGGGGAAATCCCTGCTACGCTCGTTGTACCATTCACGGGCGGCAGACCGGTCAGAGTCAAGCTCAGGCCACGGAAGCCACGGCCGCGGGGACCAAAGTTATTAAAGAAGTCTTCAATATTATCAATAGTCCGGTTGTTTGGTATAACTCTTGCTACAAAGATCTGACCGCGGCCATTTAAAAGCGGATCATCCGCGTCCCAGAGTCGATTTTCAATGGCTTTTAACACAGAGGCTGGCAACACGTTGCCAAAGTTTGTTGGAATGATGCCGTCCCAGTTTACCTGTGTGCCATCAATGATGATCGGTTCAAGCGTAAACGGATTCAGAATAGAACCGTCGGTAAAGTAAACATAGTAGGACTGGCCAACAGGGCGGCTGAGATAGCCGTCGAAGATGGTTGATCCGAGCGTTTCACCAATAATTTTCAGTTTCCACGGGCTACCGTCAAACTTCATACCGATAACGGGGCCTTCAGGATCGAAGTCTTCGGTTACGATGAAGCTGTTCGGACGTTCCAGATCAGAGACATCAACGTTGCCGCTTTCGAACAACGCACCTGTCGGATTATCGATGAAGGTGTTGCCTTTCAGCGTTACGCTTTTATGTTTCTGGCCTTTAACGTACAGGCCGTTTGAACCAGAGTTTTCAACTACGTTTCCGATCAACAGTGAGTTCATGCCGCCTTTGCTGTGGTGAAAACCGCTACCAAAGCCTCTAAAACTTTGTGTCAGAACGATCTCATCCTGTGAGCCTTTTTCCTGCGGACCGCCATAGCCACCGAAGTAACCACCTTTTGTGATGAGCAGAATGCCGTTGTCGCGGCTGGCCTTAACGTGGTTTTTGACGGCAAGCAAGTTCACCATTGTGTCTTTGTGAGACTCAACTTCGATGCCATCATCACCGGAATATTCCACTTCGTTAAAGGAAATATTGACGAAGTTCTGGTTTCCATCAAAACTACCGCCAAAGCCTTTAGCACTTACAGTATCATAGATTGATCCCGGGAAGATGCCTTTGCCTTGTGGATTATCAACATCGACCACGATACCGTCATCACGTGAGAACGATACATTGTTGCCCAGAATTGTGATGAAGTTGCTGGTTGTACCGTTGTTGTCATCGTAAAATCTTGTATTTTGTGAACGACGGTCTCCGCCTTTGGCCTCAACATCAACATCAATGCCATCATCGCCAGAGAACACAACTTTGTTATCAGAGATGATGATGGTGTTGGTTGTTTCATCGCCATGACCAAAGCCGCCAAATTTGGAAATGCCAAATCTAGGAGGCAACTGACTTTGTAAACCACCTTCGGTTTTGGTTTTCACATCAACCTGAATGCCGTCATCACCAGAGAAGGCAACCCTGTTTCCATCAATCTTAATGTAGTTTTGGATAGTTTGAGCTTCGTCATCATCGTTATATGGATATAGAGAATTCAGGCTCATAATCTGGTTATCGTCATGATGATGTGATTTTTCAGGCGCCAGTTTGACCAAGATACCATTGTCACCGGAGAAGCTGACTTTGTTGTTCAGGATCTCGATGTGGTTGTCATGGTGTTCAAATGAGAAGAACTCATTGCCCTTGTTGCCATCACGTTTGAGGTTAACCTCAATCCCTTCATCACCGGATTTGATGACTTCGTTATCGGCAATCTTAATGTATAGCTTCTTGCCATTATCATCATATGAAGGTTTTTGTTGCGGGATTACAGAAACGCGGAACACTTCTTCTTCACGACGATTTTCTTTCTCTTCGGTGTTAACGACAATGCCGTCATCACCTGATTTTTCGACATCATTGCCGACGATTATGATTTTATTCACATCATCGTGATGGCCGTGATCTTTTTTATCATGCTCGTCGTTGTCTTTTACAATGACCTGGATGCCATCATCGCCAGCGCTAGATACATCGTTCCAACCAATGAAGATGTCTTCAGAGCCTTCAACATGGATGCCATCTTCACCGACGGAGTCGACTGATTTATAGCCGCCATAGTAAGACCACGAAGAGTCACCAAGGACATCATTGTATTTGATGAAGATGTCTTTACCACCTTCAACATAGATACCATGACGGCCAGCGGCCATTTGGTCGATTGGGTATTTGCCGTAGCCTAGATCGGCGGTAATATCGTTACCGATGACGAGCAAATCGTCACTGTTTTCGACATGGATACCATCGCGGCCTGCACCTTGCTGACCATAATCAGCGTTGTAGTACCACCAGCTACCGCCTTGAGCGAAGATGTCGTTCCAGCCGATCAGAACGTTGTCACTGCGTTTGACGTTGATACCATCGCGGCCCGCACCTGTGATTTTGTTTTTCTTGATCTTGGCATGATCACTTTCTTTCACATAGATGCCATCGCCGTGATCGCTGTCTTCACCCGTGTTGTGGATGTAGTTATCCCAGATTTCCACGCCGCGGTTGTTTTCAACATGGATACCGTCATCGCCAGTGCGGCCAATGTGGTTGTCCCAGATGTCGGCATATTTACCATCTTCAACATGGATACCGTCATTTTCAGCATCATGAATGTCGTTATGAGCAATATCGATGTAGTCAGTTGGGTTTACCAAGATACCATTTTCATCGGTATTCCAAATGGTGTTACTGAGGATATCGCCGCCATCGATGTTGGAGCCGTAGATCCCGTTACCATCAACGTCATGGACCGTATTGTCGTGGATCTGCGCGTTTTCGATATTCTTCACGAAGATACCGTCATCTCCGGACCAGTGAACATGGTTGTAATCTACGTCTACTTCAGCACCTTCATCGCTCCAGCCGTTGTCTTCAACGTGGATACCGTCATCATCACGGCCACGAACATCTTCGTTACCGTGGATATGAATCTTGGCATCGTTGTAGAACGCACCCACAATATGAATACCGTATTTTTTACCGTAGATCTCATTGTTGTCTCTAATCAACAGCTCGGCATCGTCGATATTACCGACATGGGTGATACCGTTTCCACCTCTACCTTTTATAGCGTAGTTATCGCGGATCACGATGTCATGGCGAGAGTTGTCGGCTTTGCCATAGAAGATAATGCCGTGCTGATCGCCTTCAATCGTGTTTTTAATGATGAGGATTTCCTCATTATGCACGGCGTGGATATGGTTTGAAGTTTCGCCATTGAACTCAATGCCGTTTTCTTCGGCATCAACATCGTTATAGCTGATTTCAAGCAGAGAGTGCTTCTCAATGTCGTTGCCAAACTGGATGCCATCACCATCGGCAAAAATAGCGTTACCATCGCGGTAGCCACCAATAATGATGCGCGCATCATCGGTCACTTTACCGTTGAATTTGATGCCGTCGTCCCCTGCATTTATGCGGTTATCGGTGATTTTAACTTCTGAATCATCTTCAATTTTACCATCAAACTCAATACCATCATCTTTCAGCTCGGCAGAAATATGCTGGCCATTATATTTTTTGTAATAGCCAAGACGGTTTCCATCCATGTTGATCTCCGCCCCATCTTCGATGTCGCCAACAAAGTGTATACCGTCAACGCCTTTGATGATGTTGGAAGGATCATCGTAGTAATCCGGCCCCTTACCATCGCCAATATTGACTTCGGAGGCTTTGATTTTGCCTTCGAAACGGATACCGTCACCGACTGATCCACCATCTTCGTTGGCTGCAATCACGTTATCGTGAATGTTAATCTTGGCGTTATCTTCCACATCAGCATTAAAGACGATACCGTGGTTGTCCGCGTGAATACCATGGTTGTTTCCAGAAACCTGAACGTAGCCGCCCGTAACGCTACCGGCAAAGACGATGCCGTTATTGCCAGCTACAATCGAGTTGTTTTTGTTAACGATCACAGACGCATTCGTCAGGTTGCCGCCAAAATTCACACCGTGGCCGTAAGCATCAATCGACATGTTGGACAGGACCTCTGCCAGAGCGGTGTTGATGGCGCCCTGAAAGTCAACGCCGTTACCAATACTCGCAATATCATTAACCTGAACGATGGCCCGTGCGTTCGTCGTCAGATCGCCGGAAACCACCACACCGTTTACGACCCGTCCGTCAACAAGGCCCATGTTATTGTTCTGGACAAAGACAGACGACCCATTGGACAATCCGCCAATTTCAACACCGCGCGTAGATGTGCCTTCAAAAGTATTGTTTTCAATCGTTGATGTGCCACCCGTAGCGTTGGCAACATAAACACCGGCTTCTGTAAAGTTGTGGAAGGTGTTGCCATCAACCACCAAACCGTTCGCTCCGGCACCAGCAGCGTAGACACCGTACGCTGTCGTACCACCACCATCAAAGACAATCGGATCGATATTCACGCCGGAAGACAAAACTGTTACCAAGGGCTCGTTATCGTCAGCCGCTTGCAAAACCGGATCGTCGGTCCCTGTCAACTTTAGGTCTTCGACGTTAATTGTCAGGTTCTCCGCGTAAGTCCCCGCATGAACGTTAACGGTTGCACCGATATCGGCAAAGTGGATGCCTTGTTGAATTAGCGCATTGTTTGAAAGAACGTTAATCGTATTCGCCGTGGTGTTGATTTGTGCATCATTCGCCAGCGTTGCGAAAGATGGATCGACCAGTGCTGTACGTTTGTAAATTTTACCATTGAGATTGAGGGTTTCGACGATAATGTCCGTCCATGGAGAGATCAAGCCAAAGCCCAGGACACTGTCACCAGTCAGAATATCAGTAACATTCAGTGCGCCATTACCTAAAGTAACATCATGACCGATATTTACTTCTGGCGCGGCGATTGTCAGGTCGTTACTGGTGATACCGCTTACGGTAGCGTAAACAGCGGGAACCCAGTTCCATGTCCACCAAGGACCGCTCGTATCAATGTAGCCTGGAGTAACAAGAACGTCGTAACTGTAGGCACTTATATCAATGTTGCTGCCGGTATTTGCGGTCTGTGTTGCCCAGAGTTTTACATTGTTGTTTGCCAGCACATTGGCAATCGCCTGATCGTATACGGTGAGTGTGCCAACCGGACTAATATCGAAGCCAAAGAATGAATAGGTGTCGTTAATGAACAGGTGCGCAGGGTCAATCACAAATGTGCCCACTTCACCGTTAGAGGCGCCGAGATCGACAAGACCGTTAAAGCCTACAGAGCCGCCAGCAGAGAGTTCGGCTTTACCGCCATCACCACCAACCGCACCGCCACGTCCGGAAATGCGCCCTTCAAGAACAGCGAGTTTATCACCATAGATTAGAGCAGAACCACCGTCACCCTGCTGGTCAACGCCACGACCACCATCAACGCTTAACGTTGCCGTGTCAGTTACATGAACGTTTTCACCAGTCACTTCAATAGAGCCACCATCTGTACCAGACGCATCAGCTATGCCGCTAACGGAAACTACGCCTTTGTTGCCTCCAGACAGGACGATTTTACCACCGACGACTTCGGCAGAAGCCACCGTGATGATACCGGATGTGTTGATGATATTGTCTACAGCGCCTTTAGCAGCCAGTGCGGTCATTTGCACACGGCCACCTTCAGCAGTGATTTTTCCAGAGTTTTCAATCAAGGCATCAGCTAATTCGCCTTCGACAGCAACTTCAACCAGACCATCACCATACAGGTCGAGTGTTATAGTTTCACCAGCAGTCAAAGCGACCGTACCCATTTTCGCGTTGATAATGCCGCTGTTAGAGATGTGCGGTGCGACAAATGCGGCGAGGCCCGCATCGGCGACGCTGATCATTGCGCCTTGCTCAATGACGATTGAGGCATCTTCAGCAACATCGATATCCATTTTACCGTCGGCAAGGAAGCTGCCCGCATTCTTCAGTGCACCGCCAATCGCTGCAAAGCCTTGCGTATCAACGACAGAATTTTTACCAAAGAGGAAGCCGTTTACATCCAGAATTTTAACTTCGCCGTTAGACGTCAGCCTTCCCAAAAGCTGCATAGGACCGGATTCAACACCTGTGGCCACAGTTAAAGCAGAATTAATGTCAACAGAACATGTTGCGCAGATGTCTTCCTTTACAAGGTTCCCGATAATCCGGTTGTTGCCGGTATGATCAAAACGCACATGACCAAGAGACGTTGTGGCTGAATTCACATCCGTCCCGGCTTCAAATTGCCATGTCTCATTCGCCTCCAGCGTCCCCGCGTGCGCCGCTCCCGGCAGCACGACTGCAGCAACAAGCGCCGTTGTTGCCAGTAATTTATGTGTGGAAATGCCGAAATGGTCGGCGGCTTCTTTACGGGCTTTGTAAGTACTCATTGTTTCTTCCTTCCTCAAATCAGAAACGCTTTCTTGAAAAACGGTGTAGAAAAACAACCCTCAAGAGCTTTATGCCACTGTGGCAAATTGCTTTCCGGTTATGCTCCTCATGCTATAACTTTGATGCTCGCGGGGCTTGATTTTTATCAAATTTTTGATCAAGGCCGAGTTACTTAACTGAAGATATAGCTCACGCATTTTTCTATATAGACTCGGTATAGACCTATTTCATGAGATTTTACAAGTCTTTATTAAGGAATCTTTAACCATTTTCATGGTCCATACAAACCTATTCTTCTGGAAACCTTTAATTGGTCTTGCTTACCATTTTTTACTAATATGAAAAAAATTTTACACCTCAGATAAAAACATGATTCAATTCAGGGCCTTTCTCAGCTACGGGTTGATTTGTATATAAAAAAAGCGTAGTTATTGAGGGGCGTGAAATGGCTTTTGTTTTGTATTTTTTCTGTTATAGCTACACTGAACGATTTCGGTTTAAATGTACAAAAGGTTGATAACCGATGATGGGTTTAAATGATTATAGAGGTGCTAAGCGCACCCTCTCCAAAGGGATTCTTACATTCTCACTGCTTGTGGGCACAAGTCTGTCTGCGCTGGCGCAGCTTCCAACCGCTCAGGAACGAGCTGCTACCGGTCAGGCCAACCCAGGACGTGTCCAGGAACAAATTCTTGATGGTGACCAGTTGTTCGCACCGGGTCCGAAAATCCATGTGAAAGACCTAGTTTTGCAGAACATGCCCGCAAATGCGGACAAAATTCGTTTTAAGCTTTCACAGATCGAATTTGAAGGTGTCGGGGTTTATGATAAAGCCGACATACAGCCACTTTATGCCAGCAAACTCGGCACGACTGTTACATTGGCTGATGTCTATGCTATTGCCACAGCGATGACGAATAAGTACCGCAATGACGGCTATATTCTGACGCAAGTTATTGTGCCGCCACAAACAATTGACGGCGGTCGTGTGAAGCTTCGCGCTGTTGAAGGATTTGTCGACAAGATTGCTGTGACTGGCGATGATCAGAATAGCGCTCTGAAAACTATTCGTGCTTACGCCCGCCGCGTCCAGAGTAACGGCGCTTTGAATGTCGAAGATCTGGAGAAATTCCTGCTGCTCATCAATGACCTTCCCGGCGTTGAAGCACGAAGCATTCTCAGCCCATCGAAAACGACGACAGGGGCTTCGGACTTACGCATTATTGTTGAACGTGATCCGTATGACGCATTTCTTGGCGTGGACAACTACGGCAGCCGCTATCTTGGCCCAATTCAGTTTACGGCCGCGGGATCTGTTAATTCTTACTTTGGGAACAATGAACGCATTTCTTCACAACTTGTTGCAGCGCCGCATAATTCCGAGTTGTATTTCGTTTCTTTGGGTTATGATCAGCCGATTGGCACTTACGGCACAAAGATCAAAACACTTTACAGTCACTCAAATACCGAGCCAGGCTATGATCTGGATCAGTTTGATGTTAGAGGTAAGTCTGACTTTGCCAGTGTGCAGGTTGAGCACCCTTTCATGCGTACGCGTGAGCGGAGCTTTTACGGCAGTGTGGGTATTG
Source organism: Rhodospirillales bacterium (assembly GCA_023898785.1). Classification (NCBI taxonomy): domain Bacteria; kingdom Pseudomonadati; phylum Pseudomonadota; class Alphaproteobacteria; order Rhodospirillales; species Rhodospirillales bacterium. The sequence continues at coordinate 1,635,720 of CP060239.1, forward strand.
ATTTCCGTGATGTACAAAGCCGTAATGACCTTGAGCCTACACGCGAAGACCGCATTCGTACCCTGCGCGTTGGCGGTCGTTATGAGTTCCTCGATAATCTGTTTACCGCTGGCGTTAATGCTTTGAGTCTGACATTCTCGCAAGGGTTAAATATTTTGGGTGCCAGCAGTGAGGGCGATATCCGCGTATCACGCCCGGCGGCTGATCCAACATTTTTTAAAATGAATGTGGAAGCGCAACGTTTGCAACGCTTAACGTCAGATGTAAATATGCTGTTTGCGGCGCGGGCACAGATGGCTAATGATGCATTGCTTTCTTCCGAAGAGTTTGGCGTAGGCGGTATTAATTCCGGACGCGGATATGATCCTTCTGAAATTGTTGGCGAAGACGGCGTTTCCGGTAGCCTTGAGGTACAGTGGAACAGACAGTCTCCATGGACATATGTCGAAGATTACCAGTTGTTTGGGTTCTATGACATTGGCAAGGTCTGGAATGATGATGCGACGATTTCGGATGATGATGAATCTCTGGCCTCGGTCGGATTTGGCGTTCGTGCGGACCTTGTTTCCGATATGAAGGCTGCGCTTTCCGTTGCTTTTCCGTTAACCCGTGATGTTCAGACACAGAGCGATGATGACCCGAAAGTTTATTTTAGCCTTAATCGCAGTTTCTAAGTGCTTTTTAAATTTTAGAAGTAAAACTCCACGGGCCAAGGCCCGTGGTATCACTTTAGTTCAAGCTGCGCTTGTCCAGTATCTTCTTCTCCCTGGTTTTGAATATAGCGCTTAATAACACTCTCACCGATGCCCACTGTGCTGACAAAATAACCGTCGGACCATATGCCATCTGCGCCCCAATATGCTTTGCGCATATACTCAAACCTTTTCTTCATAAGACGGCCTGTGTATGATTTGAACGTTCGCACCACATCACTGACACGCATCTTGGGGGGAATTGATAACAGCAGGTGCACATAATCAACATCGTGATTGATCTCCAACACTTCAACCTCAGGCAACATCTCATGAAAACTCGTTATCAATTCCCGCAGATAGGCAAATGATCCTTCATTGAAAATTTTACGCCGGTACTTGCTGGTCAAAACCAGATGGTATTCGCATTTGTACGCACAGTGGCCTTGCTTCCTTAATCGCATGAAGAAGATACTGGACGCACTCCATCCACGGGGCAAGCCCCTTGGTTAGAGGTGGTCTCGGTTCTTCGGCCAGCTTTGCGGCGAAGTTAAGCTACGATCGGTTGGTTATTGTCATGCCGCCTGCCTGTGGTTTTGTTTCTCCGGGTGAAGGGCGCGGCCGCCGGAGCCGTTAGGCGGAGGCGGCAAGCCCGAGGCCGGAGAAACAAAATTTCGTTCATCATAAACGTCGTCCGGGGGTTGTCCATCAAATACCGAATGCGGCCTCTGCGCGTTGTAAAACGCCAGCCAGCGCCCGATATCCCGCCTGGCTTGCAGGCCGCTCTCGAACGCGTTCAGATACACGCATTCATATTTCAGACTCCGCCACAGCCGCTCGATGAACACATTGTCCATCCAGCGGCCCTTGCCGTCCATCGAGATCGCGATCCCGTTTTCTTTCAGGACGCCCGTCCACGCGTCCGCCGTGAACTGGCTGCCCTGATCGGTATTGAAGATCTCCGGCGGCCCGTAGCGGGCGATGGCTTCCTCCAGCGCCTCCACGCAAAAGCGCGTTTCCATCGTGTTCGACAGCCGCCAGGCCAGCACCTTCCGGCTGGCCCAGTCCATGATCGCTACCAGATACAAAAACCCGCGTTTGACAGGGATGTACGTGATATCCGCGCACCATACATGGTTCGGGCGGGTGATCGTGAGCCCCTTGAGCCGGTAGGGATAAATCCGGTGGCCGGGATGCGGCATCGAAGTGCGCGGCCTTTGATAGACCGCCTCGATTCCCATCAGGCGCATCAGACGCCGCACGCGGGTGCGGCCTACCTCGTACCCCTGACGGCGCAGATGCCGGGCCATCTGACGGGACCCGTAAAACGGGGTTTGCAGGAATTGCGCGTCAATCAGCCGCATCAGCGCCAAATTGTCCGCGCTCTCCCCGCGCCGCTCGTAATACCAGCCAGAGCGGCTGATCCCCAGCAACCGGCACTGCGCCGCGATGCCGATATTGTCATTGGACGGGTCTACCATTTCCTGCCGCCCCCGGACCGCAACCGGGCGGAGGCATCGGCTAAAAAATCACGTTCCACTGTCAGCTGTCCGATCTTGGCGTGCAAGTCCCTGACCTCGGCGTTATGCGCGTCCGCTCGCGATTCCAGCTTGCCCGCAAAACCCGCCTCCAGCGCAGCCAGAGCCTCCTTCTTCCAACGGTGAATGACCGTCGCATGCACCCCGTAACGGGATGACAGCTCCGTGATCGGCGCGTCCTCCCGCAACGCCGCCAGCGCAACCTGCGCTTTAAACTTCGCCGGGTAGTTCTTCCTTGTCTTGCTCATAATCCATGACCCTCCTTCGGTCATAGATCGTAGCTTAACTCACTGTCCGAATTCTTGGGGCCACCTCTGTTTTTACGTGCCTATAAATGAAGACCGCTTAGAAATGAGCGGTCTTTTTATTGTGAAACGGCGTCTGCGGTGCCATGCGGTTTGATGATATGAACGCACAATGCGCCCAATAGTGTTAGCAAGCCCAGCCACCAGCCTTGCCAGAAACCATAGGCGGTACATGAAACTACCAGAGCAGCCATAAAAATACTTAAAAGCAGGCGTGCGGCGGTTTTATCTGCGCATAATTGCGTTGCCCGGTATAAAACCTGCATCATTGCTGCCACAAAGATGCTTAAACCCAATGCGCCAAGTGCGCCGAACTCGATCCAGATTTGTAGCACTGCATTATGCGGATGCAGGACATGGTCCAGCGGCGTGTAAAGCATTGGTGTATCAAAATGCTCAACATGGCGGGTGGCTTCAATACCAAATCCATAGAACGGGCTTTCCAGTGCCTTACGCGCAACAAAATCCCAGATTTCCAAACGATCCGCAGCATAGGCCTGTGCAAACCATGATATGCCCTTCATATGTGAAGCCAATGTATTATAAAGAATTTGTGCCAACCAGGGGCTGGAGAGAATACCGGCTATAATTAGAGCGCCCAGTACAATCCAGGCTTTTGGGCGGGCCAGTGGAAAGCCAAACCAAAAGAGTGCGGTAGTCAATACTGCCAGATGTGCGGACTGGCTGTCGGTTAATGCTAAAATACCGATCATCGCAATTACAATTAGTGTAAAGAGTACATTTTTGGTACGCGCAAGAAGGGTAGCGCGGCTTAAAAGCATTAGCGTTGGTGGACAAAGCAGGCATAATAGTACAACTGCACGATTGGTTATAGAGACGTTCGTGCTCATCAGAGGAACATCGGAACCCCGCCAACTGTAATGGATTAAGCCGTGGGTTATAAGCTCGCTCAAAGCCAGCAGAGCGCTGCCTAGAAAACATAGTGGAAATACCCAGCCGAGCCAGTGCGGCCAGCATATCTCTGGCGTACGCATAAGGGTAAAAAGCGCGACGCCGCCGAAGAGGACCAGTGCAATTTTGCCACTACGCTCAAGGGCAAACGCACTGTCAAAAGCCCATAAAGAGCTTAATGCGGCCAGCGAGACTGTAGCTATGGCAGTGATTAGATAGAATTTACTCAATGCTGGCCAATGGCCTGTTATGATGCGAAAAACAGGTAGGCTCAAAAGCCCCATTGCGGCCGGCAAGAAGCCCAGTAAGCGTGGGGCCAACACTCCCACTAATGGTAATATACATAAAATAACCGCTACGATTGCCGGCAAGATATACAGCGCGCGTGGTTTTTTTGGGGGGTGCATTTGAGGTTGGGACATTTGTTATTGAGCCGAATTTGTTAAGGTCCTTATCATGGAGCATATGAACCATAAAAAAAAGCGTTTCATCACTATGAGAGACAAAACGCTTTTTAACTTTTAACTATGAGGTGACGGTTTTATTCGTCGCTTTGTTCTGGTTGTTCGTCATCAAAGTCGAAATCAACGTTGGAATCATCGCTCTCGTCAGAATTTTCTTCAGAGTCTTCTTCGGGGCTTTCTTCAATCAGTTCACTATCTTCTTCGTTGCCAGTTTCCTCACCAGCAGCGGGCATAATATCGGCCAACGCTGCTTCAGGACCGCCCAGCGCGGAAGGAGTTTCGGTGCTAAAGCGTGCACCAAACTCATCGGTTGCAGAAACCGGAACAGACCAAGCTAAACCCAGAACTATGCTTACAAAAATTGCTAAGAACCGCATATGTATCTCCTTTTTTGATATGTATTCTTTAATAGCAGATGTAAAATTTTATGGCAATTTATTTAGAGTAAAAGTTGGTGGACCCTAGCGGGATCGAACCGCTGACCTCATCGCTGCCAGCGATGCGCTCTCCCAGCTGAGCTAAGGGCCCTTATTCCGTATTCAAAAAATGTGATTTTTGAATACTGGTGGTTCAACCTTCCTAAAGTCGGTTGAGACGGCGTTAATTCCTAAAGCGTTATCCTGTGTTTTTCAAGTAAAAAAGCGGGACGTTGCAGTCCCGCTTTTCAAATTTGTTAAGCCGCCGCTATTTCTTGACCAAAGCGTCGCGGATTTCCTCTAGTAGTACTTCGCTTTTTGGTGGTTTAGGGACTTTCGCAGGCGCTTCTTCTTCAGCGCGTTTGAGCTTGTTTACACCTTTAACCAGCATAAAAATGACGAAAGCGACGATCAGGAAGTTTATCACAGCGTTGATAAAGGCACCGTATTTGACAATCGCGGCGCCCGCTTCTTTCGCGGCGGCCAGGGTTGCATAGCTGTTGCCATCAAGAGCGATGAATAAATCGCCAAAATCGATACCGGCTGTGATAACGCCGATTACCGGCATGATCATGTCATTAACCATCGAGTTAACGATGGCGGTGAAAGCCGCGCCGATAATGATACCAACGGCCATATCCATGACACTACCGCGGGCAATAAATTCTTTAAATTCTTTCAGCATTGCAGGTCCTCTCTCATTTATTGAAAATAAGAAGGCACGATACGGCATTGAAATAAGTGGAGTCAATATGATAGGGGTTTGGAAAAATTATACCGCCGTATTTTAAACTCTGTTTTTATCCCAGGCCGCGCGTTTTCGATAGAGCGTTGACGGGGCAATGTCGAGAATTTCTGCGGCGCGGGGAATGTTGCCCTGACAAATTTGCAAGATATGCTCAATATAATCGCGCTCAAACGCGGCTAGGGTTTTCAAGCCGCGCATGTCATACGTTTGAGGCAATATCCCTGCTGCCCTTTGAAGCCCTTCATTCATGGTTTGCATTTTATCCCAAAACCAACAATGCGAAAGAAAAAGCGGATTTTGTGCACGGGCGTATGCGTATTAAAAAAAGCCGCCCTTTTCGAGCGGCTTTTTGTGAATTTTGTTTTGAGCAACGCGGATTAGCGCTGGCTCATCAAGTTCAAGATGTTTGCAAACATGGCGATGAAGCTTATATACAGGGTTAGAGCCGCCGCCCAGCCCATGCGATTAGCAAATTCTTGCGGCATAGAGGGAGAGTACATTTCTTTCATGTTTTGAGTTTGCCATGCGGTCACACCGGCGAAAAGCGGAATGGCGATCATTGATCGCAGCATGCTTAGCATTGGACTATGAAATATAAAGTAATTCAGCAGGCCGGCAATCACCACGCCCCAGATCCCCATTACCAAGAATGTGATCATGGGCGAGAGATCTCTTTTCGTGGTATAGCCAAACACGCTCATTCCGGCGAACATACCGGTGGCTATGAAGAAAGCCTTAGCTACGGTAACGCCGAATTCGGGGCTGGCCGCCATAACCACAGCGATGGTGGAAAAGCTGATCCCGTAAAGCACGGCCAGCAGGAAAAACACCATCATCAGCTTGCCAGAAGACATGCGGTCGGGTCTAAAACCAAACCAGACGATTGCCAACGGCGCAAGCATAACGATCGTTTGTTGCGGCCCTACCATGAATAGCTTGTATAAAAACGGTGAGCTACTCACCACCATAGCCACAATGGCGGTTACCAAAACACCGGCGGTCATTTTGGCGTAAATGTTATTCATATGTTGCCGCAAACCTTCATCAATCTCGCGGGTGCGGGTTTGCGTGGTTTGGAAACGGTCAGTTTGCATCGTTACAATCTCCTTATGATATTCAAACGATTTTCAATACATATAGTCTTTATTGTAGCAGATTTCAAAGATTTTCAGGGGAAAATTGGAAAACACTGTTTGTAGAGTATGTTACGGTTTTCGACGTCCGCGCGTGAGCCATGGATTTTTTTTAACATGTTCAATGCGTTTTTCTTTTTCGGCGCTTAGCGTTGTAATTTGCGGCACCGGCGTATTGGTCATTTCGGAAAGAATTTGGATCCGTTTTTCGATTGGCGGATGCGTGGCGAAAAGCCCCATAAAGGGGTTTGAATTTTCAATGCACATCATCATGATGTCGTCCGTGGTTTCCGGGATCTGATCGCGCTGGGCGATGCGCAGGAGGGCACGCATCATGCTTTCCGGTTTTTTGGTGAGCTGCACCGCTCCGGCGTCGGCCATATATTCGCGGCGGCGAGAAAGCGCAAAGCGCGTGGACAGGGTCAGGAGATAACCGACCCAAAGGACGGCCACAAGGACGATCATGATAAGAAGCCCTTTGCCGCTACGGCGCTCGTGTCTTGAAAAGATGAAACTGTAGCGCAAATTGCTCCATACGAGCTGGGCGAAAAAACCGATCATTCCGGCAAAGATGACGGTGACGATAAGGAGGCGTACATCGCGGTTGATGATGTGGGTGAGTTCATGGGCAAGGACACCTTCAAGTTCATTCTTGCTGAGCATGTTTAAAAGGCCCCTTGTAACGGTAATTGTATAGGATTTCTCATCGATGCCACTGGCAAAAGCATTACGGGCATGCGTTTCGATGATTTCCAGTTTCGGCATGGTAATGCCGGCCGTGATTGAGAGATTTTCGAGCAGGTTATAAAGGGCTGGTTCTTCTTTGCGCGTGACTGGGCGGGAATGAGCGAGCTTTCGAATCATTTTTGTGTGAAAAAACCAGGAAATGGCAAACCAGCCGAAAATAACCGTAAAAATCAGCCAGAGATTATTAATGACGATATAATTGGCAAGATTTACAGCGGCTGTTGGACTTTGCAAAGTTGTGTCCTGATGACCCCAAGGTGTCTGGCCGTTCATAATGCCGTCGTATGAATGGATATTACCGCCATAATAAATATAACCGCTGGCAAAAGAGAGCAGCCAGATCATCCCGATAATCAAAAGCGGATAAAGCGCCAGGAGCATCATTGATTTGGCGTTGTTATTCCAGATATGGGTTTGAAGTCCGGCTACAGCGATTGGCATGCTCGTCTACTCGAAACTTACATCCGGGGCTTTTTCCAGCGTTTCACGCGCGTCTTCGGGGACTTCGAAAAACTCTTCCTTGCTAAAGCCAAACATGCCTGCAAATAAAACAGCCGGGAATTGTTCAACGGCCGTGTTCAGTTCGGCTGTGGCGTTGTTAAAGAAGCGCCGGGCTGCAGCCAGTTTGTTTTCAATATCGGAGAGTTCGTCCATCAGCTTGTTAAAGGTGCCGTCGGCTTTCAGATCGGGGTAGTTTTCGGCAACCGCAAAAAGTGAAATCATGGCCCGGCTCAAAGCGTTTTCCGCGCTCACGCGCTGTGACATGTTGCCTGCACTTGCAACGCCAGCGCGAGCGTTGGTGACATTTTCCAACACTTCTTTTTCATGCGCGGCGTAGCCTTTCACAGTTTTAACCAGATTGGGAATGAGATCGAAGCGCTGTTTGAGCTGTACATCAATATCCGCAAAGCTTTGCTCGCGATTTTGGCGTAGAGCAACCAGACGATTGTAAATGGTTATGACGACCAAACCCGTCAAAACCACCAGCCCTAAAATAATCCATAAAGCTTCCATAAACTCCTCCTTAATGGGCAAAGCCCTTTTCTTATTGCGCTCAGGTTATATAGTTAAGCATTATTGGAATCCGAAGTCGAGAAGCTTGCCGTTATGACCCTCATCTCTTCAGAAAATTTTATTTCCTGCGCATCCGGTGGCGATGATTGGCGCGAAGCCGCAAAAAGTGTGCTTGAACAATTGAGCGATGCCCAGCTGTCTAAAAACGGATTTAATTTCGGGTTTTTATTTGTATCCGATGCTCTGGCAGATGATGCGGAAAGTATTTTAAATCTGTTTAAGTCGGTTCTGAAGATTGAGAACTGGGTTGGTGGCATTGGTCTGGGCGTGTGCGCGGGCGGGCAAAGCTTCATAGACGGGCCAGCGGTTTCGGTGATGCTGGGAAAGTTTGATCCGGAAAATTTTTGCATTTTTCCGCCAATCAATCTTGAACCTGAAAAGGCCAAGGCCGTTATGGTTCCGTGGCTGGAAGCGCACGATCCGATGCTGGTCTTCGTTTGCGGCGATCCGATGAGCGAAGAAGATCCGGCGTTGCTTTTGCACAATCTGGATATGGCCTGCAACGGCTTTATGGTCGGCGGCCTTACCTCTTCACGTAACAGCCATGCGCAATTTGCCGTGGATTTTTATCAAGGCGGCCTGTGCGGCGCGCTGTTTTCCGATAACGTACCGGTGGCCAGCATGCTATCGCAAGGTTGTGATCCTATTGGCGGCGTTCATACGATTACCCGGTGCGACGGGCATGAAATTCTTGAACTGGATGGACAAAAGGCTGTAGAGGTTTTTGAGCATGATTTGCGCGCGATGGCGATTAAAAAACTGGATGTAGATCCAGATCAAGTGCTGATTGATGAGGAGGTTTTGGATAATCCGGATTCTATGCCCGAAGAGTTTCAAAGTCTTATTCAAGGTGAGGTTCATGCAGCTCTGGCGATTTCCGAATCCGACGGGCAGGATTATCTGGTGCGCAATATTATAGGGATTAATCCCGATGATGGCGCGATGATGATCTCGCAGCATGTTTTTAATGGTGAGCGCTTAATGTTTGTTCATCGCGACCATGAAAGCGTTTATAGGGACTTAAGTGCCAGCCTGATTGATTTACGAAAGCGTGTACAGGAAGAGTATGGGGAATTTGCGCCTAAAGGTGCGCTCTATATTTCCTGCGCTGCACGAGCCTACAATGAATTTGACGATCAACAAAAAAATGAAATTACGCTGATTCAAGAAATCATTGGCGATGTCCCGTTGACGGGATTTTACGCCGGTGGAGAAATTAATAAGGGACGGCTTTACGGCTATACCGGCATTTTAACGCTGTTTTTGTAGGGAAAATGCGTTAGACTTAACTCTTGGTGTTGTTTTTCAAACAGGATAGTTTCATGACTCGTTTTTTCGTCTTTTTGACACTCGTTTTATTTATTGGAGCAGTGCCTGCGCTGGCTCAACCGACAGAGCCCCTGCCCCAGTTGCCCGATCCCATTCAAAATCTTGTGAATGAAGGCGCGCAGATTCGCTTTTTAGGAAAAGATCATGGGCTTGATGCCTGGCTGACAATTAAAAACGGTGTGGAGCAGTATTTTTATGTGCTGCCCGATGGTGAAGCCTTTGTTATGGGTGTTTTGTTCGACAAAACCGGTAAACTGGTGACGGTCAATCAGGTCAGCCGTTTGCGCTCCGAAGGCGATACGTTGCTTGATACGCTGGCAGAATTTCCAATTCCAGAAGCCAGCGATACTGAAAAACCTTTTGAATTTCAGACCCCGGCAGAGCAGATGTTTGCCGATATTGAGAGCAGCAACTGGGTGCCTTTTGGGCGGCTTGATGCGCCAATAATTTATAGTTTTATTGATACGCAGTGCCCGCATTGCCATGCCTTTATGCAAGAGCTCATAAATGGCGAGTATTTTGATAGCGGTAAGGTTCAGTTGCGGATGATTCCAGTCGGATTTAAAGAGCAAACGCAGGCGCAGGCAGCATTTTTGATTGCTTCGCCTAACCCGCAAGAGCGCTGGTTTAAACATATGAAGGGCGATGAAACGGCCTTGCCCGCCAAAACCGAGATTAATCAACAAGGGGTGCAACGCAACCTTGCCATCATGCAATCATGGAAATTTGATGCTACGCCAATGGTTGTTTACCGTGGGCGCGATGGTTCAGTAAAAATTATCCGCGGGAAACCTCAGGACCTAAAAGCTGTTTTAGCCGATCTGAAAACATCAAATTAAATGTAGTGATGTGCTTTGATGTTGGGGTCTTGCCGCAGGTGGGTAAAGCACCTTATACTGTGAAGTGTTGAGGTATATTTAAACACTTCCTTTTCATTCACCAGGCCTCTTAACAAACTTTATAAATATGGATCAGAACGCCGCTTATCTTCTTCAAATGCTCGAAACACTCGGCGCTCCTCTCATGAGTGCAATTGTGTCCGCACAGCCCTTAGACCAGTCAACCACTCTTCAATCTGAAGCGCAATCAATCGCCGCGCTTTTGGGGAAAACAGTTGAAACAAGCATTGATCTTGGCCAGATCATGGATATTAATCCGGCCGAGGCACAGGATGATACATTGCGCGTTGCCTTGGCCGGGCTCGCCGGGCCCTTGGTCGCCGGACAATATGTGCGCCGTGGGCAGGTGCCAGAAACTGCAGATCTAAAAAAAATTACCAATGCTCTGCAAGCTGTTTTAAGTTTTTCGGATAATTTTACGCCTACAGCTGAAACGATTGGACGCCTTAAAAACCTTCAAGCTTCCGGACAAATCGTTGATTCTTACCAAACGCAAATTCAATATATGCAGGCTTTTATTCCCGTGATTGATGCCATTGCTGCTTTTCCATTTGGCCAGCCTGAAGCCAAGTTGATTATGGATGTGAGTGCACGACTGGTGAAAAAAGCTGTAGATCTGCGTGAAACACTTTTGCCCGGTATTGATGATGAGGCCGTGCAAAAACGCACAGAGCTCGGATTGCTTAATGCGGTGGCCACTCTTTACAGCAATTGCCACAAAGCTGAGACGGATAAAGTTTTAAACACAGAAGATACTTCGCGCGAAGGCGGTCTCAGTATAGAGCCGGTATGGACTGCGTTTGAAACGCGTGCTGCGATGTTGGAGGCTTTAGCTGCGCGCATTGCGCCTGGAGGTGTAAAGAAAAGTGACGATTCTTCCAGCAAAGCCCCTGTTAGTGTTCTGCCAACAATAGCGCCGCAAGAACCTGTTTCCCCGCCGCCTGCCGAAACCCAGCAACCACAAGAGCCTGTCATTCCCAAAACCCCTGTTGCTGCAGCGCCGTCTATACAGCCACCTGCCGAAATCCAAGCGCAAGGCAATCCACCTGGACAAAATCCCATGGCCATGTTTGCAAAATCCAAAACCGATGCTGCAGCGCCCTCAGAGCCGCCACAAGCTCCCCCCATACAATCGCCGCCGCAAGTACCCCCGGCTTCCGGTGAGAAACCGCCTGTTCCTGCAGCCCCTCCCCCTCCTCCAGAGCAACCTTCACCGGCCGCGCCGCCGGTGCTGCCTAGTGATCAGAGTGGTGAGAATAGCGGATCAGGTCCGATGAGTTTTTTCACTAAAAAAGGCGAGGAATAAGATGGTTTTTTCCGCGCTCATATTCGGGACATGATGAATTATGGCTGCCAGTAAAATTCTTGCCGCATGTTTAATGCTCGCTTCTCAAACCTATTCCGTTCCACCTGCGGTTCTGGTCGGTATTTACAAAGCTGAGGGCGGTAAAGTCGGTCAGGAGGTTGTTAACAGTAACGGCTCTTATGATCTTGGCCCCATGCAGATTAATACGATCTGGCTTCCCGATCTGGCCAAACGCTGGGGCGTCAATGAAAACACTGCACGTAAATGGGTGCGTGATGACGCCTGCACTAATGTGGGTGTCGCGGCATGGATTTTTAAAGGGCATCTGGATGAAACTGGTAGTTTGTCCAAGGCTATCGCCCACTATCATTCGCGTACGCCACATCACGGTAGCCGTTACAAAAGCCGTGTGATTGACATTATGAAAGATAATGGGCTAATCAAAGCCGGACAATAATCCTTTTTTATGCAATTAATTTAAAAACATTTTTAAATTTGGTTGGGGGCAGTTTTTCTTATGCCGTTGCGACAGGTGAATGAAGCCGTTAATCTTGTGTTTAAAGGTCTTCTATTTTATGAATTTTCATAAAAGCTTTTTTGATTGTTTTAACCTTAGTTATTATAGGTTTTTGGGTTCGATGCGCAGATACTCTTTTCTACAAGCTTTGGTTTTGGTTGCTTTGGCAGTCGGGATTTCGGGCTGTTCCAGCCTTGAAAAACACAGTGATGATGAGCCGCAGATTGTTGCGGCACCAGATACGGTTAGCGCAATGCTTGCCAATGCAGCGGATCGGGCTTCGAATGCATTGGAAACGCTTGCTGCCATTGAATCTGTTCGTACTCCCGCAACAAATATTGGCCCTGTTGGTAATGCTCCGCCGGAATTGCAACGCGCTATTACGGTAAACTGGGTTGGTCCGGTTGAACCAATCAGTAAGACACTGGCGCAAAGAGCGAGTTATGAATTCCTGACGATTGGTACACCTCCTCCCGTTCCTGTCGTTGTGTCCCTGGATGTTGAAAACCGCCCGGTTATTGACGTTCTTCGGGATTTAGGTTTGCAGCTTGGTGTGCGTGGAGACGTTAAAGTCGACAGCCAGCGCCGAGTGATCGAAATTCATTACCCTCCTAACACAGGTGTAGGCGGCTAGATTCTAAGACTGGAACATCAATGTATAGGCTTTCGCTTCATATATTTTTAGGATTGGCTTTCGCGTTAACGTTTGTTAATGCCGGCATGGTTTTGGCCAGTGATAAAAAAGATCTTGCCCCGCCGATGAGCCTGCGGGAATTGCAAAATATAGAAAAAGAAAGTCCACTTGGCGAGGAAGAAACGGGGTTGCCGCTTGATATTCGTCGCGATGCTATTAAAGAAGCAGCGATTTCATTGGGTGCGCGCGGCGGGCTTGCATGGAAGTCCTATGATATTCGTCAGGAACTTGAACGACGCTCACGTTCCTTGGACAAGGTCTTTAATTTTCGCCAGCTTCTTATTGCCGCGCCTTCAGGCTTGTTGATTGAGCCACCAATTATCAGCGAATCTATAAATGATATGCTGATTGAATCTGATGGGCAGCAGGCGGCTGTGTCTGATCGAATGTATAATATTATTAATAATGCACGGATTGTTTCTACCGCTCGAACATGGCGAACATATCTTGAGCGTGACTGGGGTGAAGTTATTCCGCCGCCTGACGTTTTGCGTCCTGAAGATGAGGAAGAGCGCGCCTTGTGGACTGAACTGGTTTCTAAAGGATGGGAAGAGGGCGTGCGTCAGGCAGATGAAATTTTTCAAGACGATCTTAATATGTTGACTGCTGATTTTGAAGGAATGATTCGTTATCGGACCTTATTAACACAGGGCATGGTTTCCCAACCTTATGCTTTGCAGGTTGATCGAGGTATTACCGGCGATGGCAATGAAATGCGCATCGGTGATCGTGCCATACAGATCACAGGGGTTCCAGAGCTGATGACAGGATCTAATGAATGGCAGCCCGCAAACCGATAAGCCTTCTCAAACCTGAGGATAATTTTGCTGAAACCTGGCCTGAAGAACCTGATCGGTTTACTGAAGAGTTGGTTGACCCTGCCTTACTTTGGTGTGTGAAGCAAAATTCTTCCGATATTACGATTCAATCAGACCGACCGATTTACAACGAAATTCATGGTACACTTTATCCTGCAACCTTTCGTAGCATTGATGCAGCAGATATGGCTGTTTTTCTGTCAAAAATCTATGGCCCGGAAGCACTAGCCCGTCTTGCCTCAGGTCGTGACCTTGATGTGTCTTATGAAATTCGACCTGATCGTTATACGCGGATTCGCTTCCGTGTGAATATTACTGCAATTTTATCCAAAGGTCGCGATGCCGCTCAGATTACCATGAGGGTTTTACCAAGTGAGCCGCCAACCTTTAAAGATTTGGCTATTGAAGAAGAAATTATAGAGGCGTGGGCACCGCGTCAGGGTCTTGTGGTTATTACCGGGCCAACAGGTTCAGGAAAAACAACGTTGCTGGCCGCAGGAAACCGACATCTTTTGGAACGCCCAGAAGGATGCGGCAAAATGCTCACTTACGAAGCGCCGATCGAATATGTTTATGACACGATTGCAAGCCCGCGCTCTTTAGTTTCTCAATCTGAAATTCCAAGGCATTTGCCAGATTTTGCCAAGGGTGTGCGGAACGCCTTGCGGCGAAAACCTGAGATTATCCTTGTTGGTGAGTCGCGCGATAAAGAAACTATAAACGCCTCTATCGAAGCCTCTCAGACCGGACACGCCGTTTATACGACAACTCACACGATCGGGGTTGCTAATACCATTCAGAGAATGCTTTCCAGCTATGATATGAACGAGCGCGAAGAACGCGCTATTGCCCTAATGGAAACGTTACGGCTCATTGTAACGCAAGCGCTGGTTCCCCGTGTGAGTGGCGGGCGGTGCGGCGTACGAGAATGGATGAGATTTCCTGATGAAGTGCGTGAAAAACTTATGGATATGCCCTTTACAGACTGGCCGAATGAAACCCAGCGGATGATTAATCAATACGGACAGACCATGCAGCGATCGGCTGAAATTGTATTTGAAGCTGGAATTATAGATCGCCGACATTATCTTTTGCTTTCTTCCAGCACTGGCGCTTAATGAATATTTTGCGTTTATTTACTGTACCTTAACATTTACCTCTATAGAATTTTATTATAAACTGAACTTTCGGTACTAAATTAGTGAGCTTGGGCAATGTCAGCAGCGGAAGAACTCGAGAATCTCCAGGAAAAAATGAATTGGCACTGGCGCAATTCCATGCGCGTTGTGCGGTTTTTTGCCTTTGATGCCAGGGCGGCGTTTATCGGAATTTTTCTACTGTTTAGGCTTACAAGCTGGCGTTTGTGGCTGCTTTTTATTGGGAATTTAGTTTTTTTCCGCTATCTGGAAAATAAGGGTTTGACTGTGCCTGCCGCGATGCGTAATTTACGTGCATGGATTGTCGGTGTTGAGCGTCCAGGCTGGGTTGCCGTGAAACGACGCAAATTCACGGATTATGGCTAATATTTTCATCCACCCTCACCTTAGAATTTCATAACAGCATTGCTTGTGTTTTGTCGCGCGGCGCTTTATGGTCGTATGAGTTTTCGTGATAAATAGGCTTAGGTTAAGAGCCGAGTCAGTAAGTAAGGATCTTCGAGATGGCGATGAAGCTTTTTTCTTTTTACCGGGGTTCAGATATGCGTATGGCGGGCATCGCTTTTCTTGCAGTTCTGTTTAGTGTAACGACAACATATGCGGGATTTGAATGGGTTCCGGGACAACCTGCTCCTGTGGTCGCGGTTGAGAGCGCCCCGAGTCCGGCGCCTGTCCCTCCTGCACAAGAACTTTTAATGCAAGAGCCTCAACCTCTCAATCCTCTTCCGTATGAGCCAACACCGATGCCCGATTCAGGACCTGTCATTAAGGTTAAATCCATGGGGGCATCGTCTGAATCTGCACCCATATCGCAAAGTGCACAACAGCGCGTTATATTGCCTGATGATGCCCCTGAAACTGCACGCTCATCCTTGGCGATTAATCCTTTTCCTCAAGGTAAGCCTGCAGCCGTGGCCCCGGCACCCGAGATTGTAGTGCCACCAACGGTTACAGCGAATGAACAGCAGAGCGCTGAGCAGGCTGTCGTTGGTTTTGGCACGGACATGCCTTTGGCGCTTGCATTACAACAAATTGCTCCTCCGGGTTATGCATTTTCTTTTGGCGAGAGCGTTAATCCAGGAGCAAAGGTTTCCTGGACAGGTGGTAAGCCGTGGATTGAGGTTATGAATGAAATGATTGCGCCGCTTGGCCTTCAGGCCAGCGTACGTGGGAAAGTTATCTTCGTACATAATGAACGTCATTCTGCCGTGGCCCCTTCAGAAAACCTTATTGAGCCCAGCGCCGGAGGGCAGGGTATGGCTGATCCGACCGTCTTGCTTCCAGAAGATATGGTTGATGGTATGCGTCGGCAAAATGTTCAAGACCCAGGTATACAGGGCAAAGTTCAACCGCAAGAAACAATTGCTGCGCTGGACAAACGGGCGCTGGAATCTGTTAACGATATTCGTGAACCTCAAAGTCAGGAACAAGTCTGGGAAGCTGAAGCGGGTGACAGTCTAAAACAAACTCTTCAAAAATGGGGTAAAACGGGCAACTTTAATATTGATTGGCAAGCTATGCATGATTTTACGGTTCAATCCGATATCCTTGTCGCCGGACAGATCAATAAAGCCCTTAAAACCCTTGTCACCGACGGTCTATATACTACGGCGAAACCAACTTTTACTTTTGTGAATAATCATGATGAGGCGCAAAGCTCTACGCTGATTATTCAAGACCCGCAAAGCGCTTCTTTATAAGAAGTTTACTAAGCTTAATTGCTGGACACTGGCCGTAACACGATAAGATGCGTCAAGTTGTATCTGTAACATGTTAATTTTAACTGCAACGTCGTTTAAATCAGCATTTTCAACGTCATCAATTGTGTTTTGCAATGCATTTTGGTCTGCTATATGCGTTCGGCGGACCTCTTCGATGCGCGCACGTGCACTTTCCAAGCGAAATCTTATTGTATCAATGTCATCCAGCGCATTATTCACCATGCCGACAAGCTCATTAAACACCTGATAGAAGTTATCCTTCATATCATCAAGGGTTGCGCCCGGCGCTCCGTCAGCCAACGTTGGGTCGCCCGGTGTGTAAGGCTCCGCATATGCGTCGGCAATAGGCGGTAAATTTTCGTTTTTGATAAATGAGGCCGCAACCATAATATCTCGAAATGCCCGTTCATTGGCCAACGCGGTGTATTTCACTTCTATACGTTCATCAACACGAATAAAAACGTCGCCAACATTACCTGCGCTAAGTGCGGCTGAATAACCAATGATTGTGTCCGTCACGGCGTAAGGATCATCCGCCACGTTGCGTGAGCGCAATGCGCTAATCAGTTCGTCGCTTGTTAAATTCGTTGCTGCAGGCAGTGTTTCGTCCTTCCAGTTTGTGATCAGAGTGCTTAGCGCCGCATCCAATGTTCCATTGTTGTTATAAGGTTGCGTTAGTGAATCTGCGCCGCCTAGAAGATAGACATCGCCTTCTTGTACGTTGAGTAAATCTCCCATAAAGTTAAAAATGTTTGAAGCCAGATCCTGCATTGTTTTTAGATCAATATCCGGTTCAGAATCATTCATACCGACTTGCGTTATTTCAACTGTGGTCGTAAGTGGATCGTCGTAATAAATGACCTCACCTTTTTGATGAGTACTTTCCTGTGAAAACTGAACGAGAGAATTAGCAAAGTTTTCGGCCTGCGCCTGAAATTCTTCGATTGCAGCCAGCATCTGATTGATGCGTCGATCCGCATTTTTTATATTGTTGATATAGGTGTCCAGAGACTGAAAATTGGCCCGAGCACGCTTTGAAGCCAGAATGTTATTGTTCAACCCGCTGAAACGCTGGGTAATTTTACCCGTAGCGAGTTGTGTAGTCAGGTTATTCAACTGGATATTCTGATCGTTGATTAAATTAATGCGGGTCAATGCCTGTCCTAATGTTGAAATGCCCGTCATTTTTTGCTCCTTAATCTTTCAAATTTTTGTAAATGCCTTATCGCACCGCGTTTAAAAGTTCCTGAAATAATTCATCTACAGCGGTCAGTACCCGCGCCGACGCGCTATAGGCCGTTTGAACAACTATCAGATGTCCGAGTTCTTCATCAAGGTTCACCCCTGATTCGTCTAAAAGCTGCGTTTCCAAAACATCGCGCAAAGACTCTTCGTCCTGAATCCGCGCATTAATTAAAATGGTTTCCTGGGAATGCTCATTAATCATCTTTTGTGCAAAATCGATAATTCGTTGCGAACCAATCAACCCAGTTGATATGTCTGCATTCGGACCTAAATATTCTTCACGGAATGGCAATGTCGGTATTGGCACGGGCAGTGAAGCGTCAGTTTCCGATCCGTAATTCGTGCTTGAAACCGGCGTCTGGTCAATGATGGCCGCGCCGGAAATATTATAGGTTCCGAACAATGCGGAAATGATATTCGCCCCGTTATCTATTGCGCCGCGCGCTGTCGTTGCCGGTGGTGCGCCGTAGCCTGCGCCATTGGAATCAAACGGCCCGCCTATTAATTTTAAGTCTCCGCCAAAGTCTGGATTTACGAAGTCATTTCCCGGACGCAGACGTAAAACACCATCAACTGCAAAATTAACCGTATCAACTGCCAGACCGGGGACAGCCTGAAGCTTGGCAATCAGTTCTACGTCGGTATCGCCAGGTTCAAGGGTAATGCGCACGGACGTGTTATTGCCAACTTGTACATCGAAATACGGGTCTGTTGGCGAGATTGGAGTGCCGCCGCTATCACTTAAACCAAAGAACACAAGACCAGAATTTCCGATAGAGGTGGGACCAGCGTTCGCATCAATTTCATATGATCCGCGTGTATTAATGATCAGTTCGCCATTGGGACCCACGCTTGCCGATGCGGCCAAACCCGCAGGAACGCCAGCCAGACCGATTTCATTATTAATATGCGCCACCAACTGGTCAACTGCCGTTGCGCCGGCAAAGCCATTGGCAATACTCAGATCTATCGTAATTGTTGTTGGACCTAAACCTGTACGCGCTTCTTCAAACGTGATATGGAATACATCGTTCGGATTATCTAATGCGCCGTTGGCAGAAAGTACAATATCCCCCACGGAAGCAAAAGCGGATAAATCGCGCCCGCCGGTCATGGTATTTGATGAAAACAGGCCAAGCCAGTTTTGCAGATCCAATCCACCCGTATTCAACAGATCGACCTGCGTTGCAATATCGGTATTTTCCGCTTGTTGGTATTCTACGGTGCCAAAACCAAATTCGAGTACGCGGCGGATAACCTCGTTAGATCCTGTATCAAGCGTTGCACCATATGTACCGTTCTTCAGTAAGCTTGTATCGCTGATAATGGCTTCATTGACCTGGATAATTGCTGAAAAACCAACATAGCTCACCGGCGTGGGAGGATTGGTTGTCGGGTCCGGCGGGGTGTCTGTCGGCACAACTCCCGATGGATCAGTGAATAAACGCAACCCTTGCGCGTCAAGACGCAGAGCAAGCTTATGCGCAACTTCATCAATCTGCGCCATTTGTTTTGGGAATGTGACATCGCGCAATTGCAGCAAACCACCAAGTTTCCCGCCGACAGAGAGCATTGTTAAATCTACGGCTGAAACAGGGTTTTCTATAGGATCGCGAAGATATACGCCAGCGGCTGAGTTGGGATAATAGCTTATTGCCGAAAGCGAGGTTGGTGAAAAACTGAGTTGCTCTGCACGCTCTGAGGCCAATTCCTGCCCCTGGTTGGTTTGAATGACTAAAACGCCGTCCCCACGCTGAAAAAAGCTGATTTCAATGAGTCCGGAAAGCTCTTTTATGGCTGCATCACGCTGATCTTCGTAATAAGCGGTGGTACGATCTATATTGAGGTTGTCTTGCACTTTATCGTTTAAATCAGCGATTTGAAGCAAGAGATCGTTAATGCGCGTTACAGTTTCGCGAATTTCATCCTGCGCATCATTGCGCAGCGTTCTGATCAGATTCGACAGATCATTGATCTTATTGGCTGTATCGCTTGCCTGGTCAAGCGTTGTTGCCTGTAAAAATGAATCTGCAGGGCTGTCTGCAAGCGCTGCAAAGCTATCGTAAAGACGGGAAATTTCTGCCGCTACAGACAATTCCTGATCAGGCGGGCCGTGGAATTGCTGGACACGGTTTAGATAGGTTTGCTGGATGCCGATCTCTCCTACTGCACTGACCTGTGTCCACAGGTCTCGTTCAAGATTGAGGTCAACATTGCGGATAATTGTTTCGGCCAAAACACCGACCGTAACACCCTGGATTGCCTGGGAGCTTTGCGGCAATATTTTCCGCGTATAGCCGGGCGTGCCTACATTGGCTACGTTGTTGGAAATCACACTGATTTGCTGTTGTGAAACGCGCAAACCGGTCAAAGCAGCATCAAGACTGGCTATGCCCATGGGTTTATCCTTGCTTATCTTTCTCTTATCATCGGCGTTTAATCGCTGCTGCAAGCAGCGGCTTTTTGCCTATAAAAGTTTATTATGCAAGGAAAGTGCCAGTTTCATGGTGTTTGAAACCGCGCAGAATTATTTCAAGTCAAGCATTTGACCACGAAGGGTTTCAACATCAGGGATGAGTTCAGCCTCAATCAAGCCGGACATGAGCATCTCACGGCGAAGCGTGGCTTCATAGTGATCACGCATTTGCATAAGGGCAATGGCCTCTATTGCTGCGCCTACGCGATCGACATTCGTGGGCTTGTCATACAGATTGGTGTAAAAATCCGGGTTTTGATAAATCTTTTTGGTTAAAACATCCATTTGAGCATAATAGCTGGGGCGGTCGCCGATCATGCTTTCAATGTCTGAATCTGCCAGCCCTAATTCACGCAACATCGTTTTCATATATGCCCATCCGGGTTCAATACCAGCCGTTGGCGCTTTGGCTTTCGCTTTCATGGCTGCCTGTTTTGTAAAGGAGTTATGCGCTAAATTGTTAAGCGTTAGCATTTGACGCGCCTTCATGTAGTCTTTTGACTTTTCCTTCGCCTGCTCGCTCTTCATATATGAAAACACATCGTGCCAATATAAATTTTGTCCCAAGGCTATAATGTCGGCTTCATCGTCTGTCATCGTTGAATCTGCAAAATCAATATTGATCGTGTAGGGGTAGTCCAGTGCGCGCGCAAAATCGATGTCTTTATTTACACGCTGTTTATTGGCGCCACCAAGGCCACCGGCATGTTTACAAAGCAAATCCAAACCGGCGTTGTTATCCTTTGGGTCGCAGTAGGTGGTTTTATATTGCTCTAGGCGAGTCTTAAGGTCATCTTCGGGACCAAGAGCCGAACTGACGTTATGGCGATTGGTTTCTTTTTCGATCAAGATGTCATTCAATGCCATATGATCGTAACTCACTTTCTCCTCTATAGTTGCCAGGCTGCGCATATAAGAGCCTATTCGGCACATTTGATCGCTGGGGTGATAATCTTTAACCGCTTGCGCTTTTAATTCCTGCTGAAGTCGTTGCGACTCAAGCTGGTGCTTCGCGTCGAAGAATGTGCCAATGATTTCAACCTGTTGCATCATAACTGCAGAAAGCTGTTCGGTCATCATCATCAGAGCATACACGTAATTAGAAACAATTCCTGAGTTTGCTGCATTGAGCGCCGCTGTATTACATGTGCTGCCTGGCATTGTGAAAGAGCAAAAACCAAGAGAAACTGCAAAATCGCTAAATGAGTCAGCAAGAGCGGCAAGAGCGGCAAGCTTGTTAAGATCGGCGGCAAGATTGCTAAGGCCAGAAGAGGCGGCAAGGTTGGCAAGAGTATTAATTTGAGGGATCGAAGCAGCAAGGTTAGCAAGAGTGGTAATATCCTGTGAGGCTCCAATATTACTGACAATATTAACAAGATTGCCCAGGCTGGAAAGGCTGTTTGGATTGGCCGTTGTTGCCGCAGAACTAAGCGTTCGAAGCTGATTTACAGTCGCAGGGAGATTGTTAAGACTGTCAACCGTATTGGCAAGATTTCTAATCTCGTAAAGCTCGAGACCTAGATTGTAGTCACCAACTGTTTCGGCAAGATCGGCAAGATCTAAAATGCTAGAGGCCGCGCATATGTTGAATTGACAATAATTAAACCCGCCAACGGCATCGTCAGCAATGTTGGTCAGTATGCCTTGATCGCGCAGATCAGCCGCTAGCCCATTTGGCGTACCGATGAAAGAGCTAATCTGGTTTGCTGTGTTATTCGCAACATTTGAAAGATTGGCAAGGTCGGCAGACGTCAAGTCTGCGCCAATATTTTCCCAACCGTTAAGGCCCGAACCTGTCGGACCTCCCCCCCCCGGAGCAATGAGGATTTTTATTAAGGCTGGGCTGGCGTATTCACGAGCATCGGTTGCTATATCACGAGAATAAAATGCAATTTGTACGGGCTGTACTACGTCCTTGTCGGCCTTAAGCTTAATGCCGGTTTCTTCAAATAGCCCTGCCCAATCGCTGCGCTTTTGAATTTCGCGGTCTTGAGCCTGTATTTGAACATCGGTAAAGGGGCTGTCTGTATCGCCATTTAGTGATGTTGCACCTGTCAGGGCATTATGGCGCAGCAGTAGCGAAACTGTTCGCTCTGCTTCATTTATAGAAAAATCATATGTTATATTTTTGTTTTGTATCTGTGACCCTGCGGGCGCCGGAACCAAAAGTGTGCCATCTTGGTTTATTTGCGCTGCGTTTAAAATCGGCTCTTTTCCGGGGCCGGTAATTCTATAGCTCACTTTTGCACCGGGTTCAAAGCCGGAAAGTTCGGCCAAAACAGCGTACTGCGAGGCTTCTTTTTTCCAAAATTTATCGAAAAACGACGCTTGTGCACTAGAAACATAAGATTCTGCTCCCCAAAAGGAAACCAAGACCAAAAATGGCAGAACTAAAAAAACTCCGAGTTTCCTTATTGATATGTGCATCTTGACCTTAATATTTGTGCTCTCATATTTTTGCATTCACGTTAGTTTTGCGGTTGTGAGCTCAACTCATTTTCAATTTCATTTTGCAAATCAACTACAGCCAGTTCCAAGAGGACGGATAAGTTGGCTTCGTTGCGCAAATAACTTTTAAATAAATCAAATTTTTGCATTAAACCGATGGCCTGCATCGCAACTCTTTTACGATCAACGTTGGCTGGCTTGTCATACAAGTTGGTGTAAAAATCCGGGTTTTGATAAATCTTTTTTGTCAAAACTTCCATTTGTGCGTAGTAGCTGGGGCCAATTTCATTGTTAGCCTCGTCCATGCCCAGCATACGCAAAATATCATTCGGTGCCGCCCCTGTATCTTTTACCCCAAGCTCCTTGAGAATAGCTTCCAGAAAATCACGTGAACCTTTTGTTCCAGCGGACTTCATAGATGTAATCGCATTAAAAGAGTTTTCCGCAACGCTGCGCTTTGCTAAAAATGCACGGGAGTCCAGATAGACACTTTGCGCACCTTTTTCACTTTCAGAGCCAGTTTTGAGCTTATCCGGCGGCGATATTCTCTGGAAAACGTCGTGGCCGTATAAATTGCTGGCCAGTGCCATCACTTCTTCTTCTTCTGCTGTTAAATTTGAATCCGTAAAGTCTATGTTTAGTGTCCATGGATATTCAACCGTTCGAGCAAAATCAATGTCCTTGTTTTTACGTTCATTTTTTGCTGCGCCGAGACCGCCGGCATGTTTACAAAGCAAATCCAGTCCCGCGTTGTTATCCTTTGGATCGCAAAATTTTTCCTTGTATTGCTCCAGCCGGTTATTGTAGTCGGCATCCGGGCCGGATGCGGCTGCTACATTCGCATTCCCGAGCTGACGATCTTGCGAACGCTGACTCATCACATGCGCATTTAATTCGCTTTTGCGTTCTGAAGCTGCCAAGCTCCTAACGCTGGTTCCAAATTCACATATACCGGCGCTGGGGTGGTAGTCTTTATGCGCCCGGGCGCGCACTGTTTGTAGAACACGCTGGGTTTCAAGCTGGTGTTTTGCATCAAAAAACGAACCAATAGCTTGCGTTTGTTGCATGGCAACGGCAGAGAACTGATCGGCCATCATCATCAGAGCCGGCAAAATATTATCTTCCCAAAGGATCGCAACTATCCACTCCCTGTGCGCTATAAACTCATCTGTTGTAAACTGATTTACTTGTTGAATCGTTTTGCTCCATTCAGAAGCGACTCGCGCTCTAGACTGACTAATGCACTGTACACATTGATAATATTGGCTGCAACAATGCGCCTGCGCTTTCGGCGGAGAAAATACAATAACGGACGGCATTACCGCCATGAAAATGGCAACGATCATTATCAGTTTTTTGATTTTCACGCTTATGCTTATCATGTTCGTTATTCGCCCTTCACATTCCTCATTTGTTTATTATTTGCCCTGTAAGTTTTTATCAATGTCTTTGAATCCAAGCCTTAGACGCGAAGATAGTAATACGGACATGGACATTTCCTGACGCAACTGACTTTCGTAAATCGCGCGGTCCAACATGAGCTCAATTGCTTTTAATGCGGTGCTTATGCGCTTCACGTTGGCCGGCTTGTCATACAAATTGGCGTAAAAATCAGGATTCTGATAAATCTTTTTAGCTAAAATTTCCAGTTGGTTATAGTAACTGAAATCAATATTTTCAGGTGTGGAGCCAAAATCACCTGTGTATTCGAGAATTTCATTTTCAGGTATGCCGAGTTCAACCAAAATAGCGGCTAAATATTTATAAGTCTCAACAGGCGTGTTTGAAAAATAGCCGCGTACGTTGCCGATTGATTTTAAGCCGACAATATTATTGAAAGAATTTTCGGCAACATTGCGTTTAGCCGCAATAGAGCGCAGGCTCATATAGAGCTTCTCCTTGTCTGCCTCCTTGATATTCGCGCGGCTGATATTGCGGAATAAAATATCGTGGCCGTAAAGATTGTTTCCTAATGCCTGTGTATCAATTTCATCGTCAGAACCAACATCTATGGGTCTGCCAACATCAATTGTGCGGCGATTTTCCAGCGCTCGTGTATAATCAATGTCTATGTTTATGCGGTTGAGGCTTGTCGTTCTGGAACCCTTGGGTTTACAAACAGGATCCGCCCCTCCCGAGATAAGGCCTGTGTTGGCTACGCCTGCCAGCCAGTTATTGTCCTGCGGGTCACAGTAAATCTCGGAGAATTGTTTCCAGCGCGCTGCTTTATCATCAGCAGCTTCGCGAGAACCAGCCATATTGACTTGCCCCAGGTGCCGGGCAAGCTGGCGCTGGCCAATTGCGATTGCATTGTAGCGGCCAAGGCTTTCCGCATGGGCCAGCGACCGCGCATTTGTACCAAAAGCACAAAATGCCGTACTTGGCTGATAGTCTTTGTGGGCCTGGACTTGTAATTCCTGAAATAAACGCTGGGTTTCGAGCTGGTGCTTCGCATCGAAAAATTCACCGATAATCAAGGTTTGGTGCATGGCGACTGCCGTCATCTGTTCTGTAAACAGCTGGAGGGCCGGTAATATGTGCCTCAGAAAGAACGTGTTAACCAACCAATCGCGATGTCTGTTAAATTGGTTAGCGGTGTGGCTGGTTATATTCTGCCTTCCACTATTGTGCTTACTCGTAATATAGGAAGGAAGCGTACAGGAAAATGCGTGCGCCTTTTGCGGGGCTAGCATAGCGACTAAAGTTGAAATACAGACGATACACAGCAGACCGAACGCCTTGCGCCTACCCCATGTAAAAGGCTGTAAGGAAAAACCAATTTTCATACCTCTACGTTCAAGCCCCATTAATAAATTCCAAAACCACCGCTGACCAATACCATTTCTATAAAAGCGCGGCGGTAGTTTGCTCACATCTTTATATTATATCACAAGCTTTTATAAAAAGGCACGTTTCAAAATGTGAAAAAATTTAATAATAATAATCCTGTCGCTTGTGTCCCAGTAAATTTTCGTCCACACTCGGCTTTATAATTTGCGTGTAAACCAAAAAAAATTGTGTCTTCAAATGGCTGCCAAGAAAAATATAAAAACCGATCAAGTTCCTGAAAAGTCTGCTAAAGGCGCTCCTGAGGCCGATACTTCCGGTTTGGGAAGTGTTATCGTCCGTAATGAATTTTACCGTGATGGCTACAGGAGTCTTTTACGGCTTGCTTTATTGCAAGGGCTGGCCTCGTTAGGGCTGCTAGGGGCAATGTATTTCGTTATTCAAGTGCACCAGCCTGAAAATCGTTACTTTGCTACAACCGAGGACGGACGGCTGGTTCCTATGGTTCCCCTGAATGAACCAAATCTCAGTACGCCGGCATTGATGTCATGGGTTGCCCAAGCAGCGACAGAGGTTATGACTTTTGGATTCAACGATTATCGCCGCCGTTTGCAAGAATCATCGCGAAACTTTACGCGCCGCGGCTGGGAAAGCTTTACTGGCGCTTTACAGCGTTCACGCATTATTGAGATGGTTGAGGCGAATCAGCAGGTCGTTACCGCCGCGCCACAAGGGGCGCCGATTGTTGTTTCCGAAGGAATTGTCGCCGGGCGCTATCAATGGCAGATACAGATGCCGATGTTGCTCACTTATCAATCAGGGGCACGGACGCGAACTGATAAATTGCTTGTCACGATTGTTGTTGTGCGCGTTCCCAGACTTGAAAGCCCTAACGGGGTTGGAATTGAGCAGTGGATCGCTATACCGAACTAGCGATTTTGCCTTTGTCTTGAAAATTGCCATTTTGCAAATTCTATTCTTCTTAAAAATATGATCTGTGTGTTTTTCTGGATTTAGGTCGATTCTCTGGTGACAGTATTTTTTTATCTGTCTATCCTGATTCTGTGTTTGCATATGTCATATTAAGTGTTTTTCATTCATGTCTAAAGTATTTCCGGCTAAAATCTTATATAAACCCCTTCTTTACGGCGCATGTTTTGCTGGTTTGTGTGCCTTGGGTGGTTTTGACGCGTTAGCGCAAATGCCGTTTTCCGGACGTAATGATAGCGCTTCCGCTCCGCCCTCTCCCACGATTAATCTTCCCACTACGGGAGCCGACCAACCTTTCGCTTTTGATCAGCAAGATGGCGCGCTTGACTTTGAGGAAAGCGCGGAGGAAAAGAAAGAGCAGGCTCGCTCTGAAGCTTTTGATGCTGCTCTTGAAGGGCTTTTGCCCTTGCGGCCGGAGGAAATTCGCACGCTTTTGGAGCGTTATGATCGCACTCAGGAATCTGTAGAGACACCTATTTATCCAAATCCAAAGCCGGAAGTGGTGGTTCAAAATATAAGTCTTGATCCGGGCGCAGAGCCCGCAGTTATTAAAATGGCTTATGGACACGTTACGACTGTAGCCTTTTTAGATACAACCGGTGCGCCGTGGCCTGTTCAAGATATTAGCTGGGCCGGTAATTTTGAGGTTATTGACGTTCAGCAAAGCGAAGATCGTTTCACGCATGTCTTTCGTATATCCCCTCAATCAGAGTTTGCGTTTGGCAATATGTCGATTGATCTCACCGGGTTTATGACGCCGGTGATTCTAACGCTAGAGACCGGGCGCGATACTGTGCATTATCGATTTGATGCCGTTATTCCTGATTATGGACCTTTGGCTGAGGCGCCTTTAATTGACTCCGGCATTACCACAACCGCGGGCAGCGAAGATATATCGTCCTTTCTTAAAGGTGTCTTGCCACAAGATGCAAAAAAGCTTGATGTTAGCGGCGTTGACGGGCGGACTTCCGCTTATCGTTACAACGACGTTGTTTATGTCAGAACACCATTGACACTTCTTTCTCCGGGGTGGAGCAGTTCTGCGGCGTCAGCCGACGGAACGCGCGTTTATGAAATTAGCGATACGCCTGTTTTATTACTTTCTGATCGTGGTCGCATGGTTCGCGCGAAGCTTTCTGAGCGCTCTGATATTTTAGGAGATATTCTGGATGAGTGACGATCTCGATGATGATTTAAGTCTGGATGAGACTTTCGATAATTTCGACAAGAAAGGTAATACTCTTGGGGATATGTGGCGTAATAACCCAGCCTTTAAAGTTGGAGTTATTGTCGTTGGCGCTGTTTTACTGTTTCTTATGATTACCTTATTGGGTGGTGATGATGTTCCCGTGGAAGAATCTTACGTTGGCGCAGCACCAGATATAACCTCAACGCCAGGCACGGAAGAGGCTTCGCCAGCTTATGTGCAAGCAATTGAAGAATTAAATGAAGCGGACATAGAGCGCGCGATGACTGAAGGCGATAGCTCTTTGCCTGTGCCAATTGAGCCCCCGATTAGTATTGTAAGCCTTCCTGAACAAGACGCACAGGAAGAGGACCCTCTGCAACGCTGGAGACGTTTGCAAGAAGAACGCCTTGAGCGAGAGATACAGAAACAAACCGCTTTGCCGGAAGATACCAACGTGGATGCTGACCGATTGGAATCTATTCAACAGCTTGCAGAGCAAATGTCCGGCCAGATGTCAGCTGTTCTTGAGACTAAAGCCGAGACGATGTTATCGACTAAAACCCTTACCAGTCCTGATTTTTTAGAGAAACTTAAAGAGAGCCAAGAGAAAAACGCAGGGGATGGTGAGCTTTTAGAAGATAGCGAATTTACCGACGAAGAGCTTGTTGGTGAGCTTTTGATGCCAGCAGGCGAAATTGTCTATGCGCAATTATTGACGGAAGCCAATACCGATGTTCCCGGCCCTGTACTTGCAGAAATCATGTCCGGTCCTTTGAAGGGGAGCCGAATTTTGGGAACCTTTGAGGAACAGACTGAGCTCTTAACTTTGAATTTTGACACTGTAGTTTATGAAGATCAGAGCTTAAGTGTTGACGCTGTTGCGCTTGATCCGGCCACGACTTTGCCCGGGATGGCGACAGAAGTTGATCATCGCTATTTAAAACGTATTCTTTTGCCTGCGGCTGCCGCGTTTGTGGAAGGGTTTTCCGGTGCGATCGCACAAACTGCAACGGTTACTGTTGTGACGGATGGCGGAACTGTGGTTGATTCTGAAACGGAGCCTGATAACACAGAAGAAGTTGCGCTAGGCCTAGAAGAGGCTGGATCGAAACTTAGTGAAATTATAGATGAGATGGCTGAAGAAACAAAAGTTCTTGTGCGGATCGCTGCCGGAACGCCTATCGGTATTCTGTTTTTAGAGCCTGTTACAACAGATGAGGCTGAAGTTGGTCTCGCAGCAGAAAGTCTTGAAGCGGCTGAGTAAAGATATTTAACTCTGGACTGTTTCAAGTCTGCTGCCTAGAATGCTCCTTTGAATTGCCGCTTTATTAAGAGAGAGCTTTAAGGTTATGCCAAATAAAAAGGATCAAATTGAAGATGAGTTTGACGATCTGGATTTTGAAGATCTGGATTCCGAGGAAAGTTTTGGAGACGATTCCTGGGATGAATTTGATGATGCGGAAGAAGATAGCGGCGATGCAATTGACGCTGTGGCGGATGGAGATTCTGAGAGCAAAGGTGCCCCAAGTGGCCATGCAAAAAAGAAGAGTTTTCTGCAAAAGAATTTCAATTTGATTGTTATTGCCCTTGCCGTGTTGGGCGGTGGTGGTTTTATTTTTTCTCAAATGGGCGGTCAACTGAACTTCAGTTCTTTTACGAATCAAGCAGGCCTTGATATTGAAATGCAGCAGGCTGGTACGTTGGAACAAATACCCGAAGAGATTCCTGAATTAGCCGGTGATTTACCGCCAATGCCTGCACCGATAGAAAATTTAGAGAACGAAGAGTTTGCGCTTTCAAATTCGGTTGAAGACAGTATTGCGAGTGATTTGGATTTTGAGCTGGAACCCTCTTCACCTCAGGCTGAGCCAAAACAAGTTGAAAGTACGTCTCAACTGGAAAGTGACGCGATTTTAACGCCTCTCCCAGATTTGACGGCAACTCCTGACACGGAACTTGCTGATCTGGATGCTTTAACACAGGAAAATCCGGCAAAAGGCGAAGATGCTAAAGGCGGCGATTTTACAGATTTGACCGTCTCGGAAGATGATGTTGTGTCTGCTCTTGAAGGCAGACCGGTGCAAGAAAATTCTGCCTTTAAAACTCCAGATGCTGAAATAAACGCAGATATTTCATTGGAGACCGCTAATTTAAAGGCACAAATCAAGGATCTTAATCAGACTTTAAGCAGCAATCAGGCCGCTCTTGATCTGGCTCAGGAAACGGAGAATAAGCTCTCGAAGGATCTGCAAGCTGCAAATATGAAAATTCAGGACTTGAATATAGAACTCGAAGCGTTACAAAAACAGCTTAATATCTTGAAAAATAATGAAAAATTGTCTTCTTCTGCAAAGAATGCCCCTGCGGAAGTAGAGAAATCTGCGCCTTCACCCAAAAAACGCGCTCAAGAGCCTCAAGAAAAAGTGAAAACAGCGAAAATCGTGCCGTCTTCTGATGACAACAAAACTGAGTTATCCCCTTCTGAAACAACGAAAATTTTAGAATGGGTTTTGAAATCAGCAGGGCCGGGCCGGGCTACACTTTCACCGAAAGACAGCTCTGATATGCGTCAAGTTGAAGTTGGTGATGTTGTCCCCGGGCTGGGGCGCATTCAATCTATCTCTATTGAGGATAATCGATGGATCGTGCGCGGTGAAAAATCCTCCGTTTCTCAGTAATCCTTTGTAATAATTATTGAAACCTTCGGTAACTTCTTGTTTACATTTTGTATGCTACACTAGTAGCAGGTAGTGGAATTGCATAAAATTTTATTCAAATGCGTGAAATTTGTGCAAAACATGGTGTAGCGAGATACATGGCGGTTATAGAGATAAAAAAATATTGTCAGGGTGTAATGAAAGCGCAGGCCGCTAATTTTGCGGTTGCTTTCATATTTTCCATTATTTTTTCTGTTGGCTCCGGATCGCCTGCTTTAGCGCAGGAAGTCGACGATATTGCTAAAAACATCGTTTCCGGAAGCAAAGATTTTCCTGCCCTTATAGCTGCTATAAGCTATGGGCTTGGTCTTTTGCTGGGCGTTCTTGGTGTCTTAAAGCTGAAAGATCATGTCGAAAACCCGACGCAAACGCCGTTACGTTCGGGCATTATTCGCTTACTGGCCGGTGGCGCGCTTTTCGCTTTGCCTATGATCTATGAGGCTGCGGCCAATACAATCGGCCTCAATGCTCTTTCTTTCGACAATGATTCAATCGCAAACGATATTTCAGCTTTTCTTGGCAATCTTAGCGGTATTCTTGGAGTTAATTTAAACGCCGTCCTTGACAGCATCCGCAATTCAATCGATGAAATTCCCGGGCTGATTTCCGCCCTGGCTTATATCCTTGGTCTGGTTATCGGGGTACAAGCTATCCTGAAGTTGAAAGATCATGTTGAAAATCCGGATCAGACCGGGCTTAAAGAACCCGTTATTCGTTTTCTGGTCGCCGGCGCACTCTTTTCCATTCCAACCATTTATAACGCAATGTTCGATGCCGTTGGCGGCAACGGACTGGGGATTATCGGTAGCATTACCTCTGCATTCGGTGCAGCGGGCTTTTTCTTTTCCAGTTATGCCCAGAACGCCTGTAATCCTATAGGCGCCGTTACCGGCCTGATTCCCGGCGGCGGAGCGAGTCTGGGGCAAACGATTTGCGGCATTGTAACGCATGCCGGGGCGTTTCCAGCCTTCCTATCGGCGTGCGGCTATATCATAGGCCTGGTTTTGGGGCTGTGGGGGATTTTCAAAATCCGCGATCATGTTCTTAATCCGCAACAAACACCGGTTTCTGAGGGTGTTATGCGTTTGCTGGCCGGCGGTGCGTTTTTCGCCCTGCCTGTTATTGTGGAAGTTGCGAGAAACACGTTGGGGACCGGTGTCCTTTCTGCTGTTTCTGTGGTTCCTGTTACAGGATATAATAACGGCGGCGGGGGTA
The DNA here is from genome assembly GCA_023898785.1 of Rhodospirillales bacterium. Classification (NCBI taxonomy): domain Bacteria; kingdom Pseudomonadati; phylum Pseudomonadota; class Alphaproteobacteria; order Rhodospirillales; species Rhodospirillales bacterium. The sequence goes on from CP060239.1 coordinate 1,667,257, forward strand.
GTATTTTTGCTACAATCCTTAGCTTTCTTGGTCTTGGCGGTGGTTGCGGCGGCGGCGGTCCGCTGGGGCTTGACGGGTTGCTTGTTTGCGCCATGGGCGATCTTATGGGCCCGATCCATGTTGTGTTGAATTTCTTTGCATTCTGCGCCGGTATGGTCTTGCTGATGATAGGAATTTCACGTCTTATCAAGAGTGCACAAGAAGGCGCACGCGGCCCTGGAGGGATTGGAACGATTATGACGTTCCTGACCGGTGGTGCGCTGATTTCTTATAATGAATTGATGCGGGCATTTTCAACAACATTTGCCGGAAGCCCTATGACAGCTACATTTGCGACAATGGATTATAGCCCTTGCGCTGGCGGCGGTCTGGCGTGCGCGGAAGCCAATGCGGCACATGCTACCATTAGCGCTGTTTTACAATTTGTAATCATTGTTGGCCTCGTGAGCTTCGTTCGTGGTATATTTATCATACGGGGCGTTGCAGAGGGCAACCAGCAGGCCTCGATCATGGCTGGCGTAACCCACCTTGTCGGTGGAGCAGTAGCCGTGAACTTGGGTCCCATTCTCAATGCCGTGCAAACGACGCTGGGTTTAACGGGATTTGGTATTTCATTCACGTAAGGCGGATGCTCCGCTCTCGTGGGTGTAATTTAGTGAGCAAACCTTTGGTAGAGGAGAACTAAACTATGTTTAAGAAAACACAAAAAAACTACAATAAGCTTGGCGCGTTTATGGTTGCCGGTATGGTTGCCGGCGGCTCTTCAGACGCTTTCGCCGCCGGTGGTGGTGGCGGTAATGACTTTAGTACCATTGCAAAAAGTATCACGACATCCATTCAGGATTTTCCTGGTCTTTTGACCGCTTTGGCCTATATGTTCGGGATTTTGCTTGGCGTTCTGGGCGTGATGAAAATCAAGGATCACGTTGAAAACCCGACGCAAACACCGCTTAAAGACGGCGCGATCAGACTGGCTGCCGGTGGCGCTCTGTTTGCCCTGCCGATGCTGTTCGAAGCTATGTTTGAAACGCTTGATGAATCTGGGGCAGGCGTTGATGCGGCCAAGCTGAATAAAATAAACTTTAACGTTACTTAAAATTTATGGAACACTTCCCCATTACATTGGGGATCGCCCGGCCAAAACCGGGCAGTTCCAGGAAACAGAGTGGAGCCGGGAAACCCGGCTCCTCTTCTGCTATGGAAGGCAAACTTCCCAAAGACTTAAAACAGAAAATTTTTGAGCGTGATGAACATACCTGCCAATGTTGCGGTTTTCAGTCAAAAAAATATCAGGAAGTTTTGCATAAAAATTTCGATCCGAGCGATACTTCTGAAAAGAACCTCATAACAACCTGCATTTTTTGTCATCAATGTTTTCATCTTGATGCGGTCAGCGCCATGAAATCCGGTGTATTGGTTTGGCTTCCGGAAATTGACCAAGCCATGCTCCATCATATAGCGCGCGCGATTTATATTGCCCGCATATCTCAGGGGCCTGTTGCAGAAGCGGCGCGGAAATCGCTCGATGTTATTATGGGTCGCCGGGAAGAGGCAAAAAAACGTATTTATACTGACGATCCCTTTATTCTCGCCAGTGTTTTAAGCGATTATTTAGGGCCGAAGCATTACGATGCCCGAAAGGAAAAACTCGAAGGTTTGCGCTTGTTTCCTCTTGACCGGCGTATCATTAAAGAAGCGGATCTTGAATTTAATCAATTTCCACAGATTTTGGCTTACTGGCGTTCCAAAGATGGGCCGTTTGGCGGCAAAACGCCACCACAGTGGATTTCGATTTACCAACAACTTAACATCGCCGCTTAAAGCGCTTGCACTTATACAAGCATAAAACTTCTTTTGGATGTTTAAATCCCTATGAGATCGGCTATTTCTTGGTTATATTTAGGTTGGCTGATAATTCTAACCTAACTAAATATCTGACATGAGCTATATCAAGAAAATATTAGCGCCTATCCAAAAATCTATGCGGCAATCGGTTTCGTCTTTTATCAATTTAGAAACCGCTGATAATGAAACGACGCTGGTTTCAAATGATGGTTCTTTGATTTCCTATTTAAAGGTTGAAGGCAGCAAACAAATCATCGGTGAAGAGGAATATAATAATATTGTTGAAGGCGCGACAATTAAAATTGGCGCGCGTTTTGATCGTCAAGGTCATGCGATGCAGGTCTATTATGTGCGCGACCCAGGAAGAATCGAAAAGGTTTTAAACGGATTGATGCGGCCTCTTAAAATCAGCGCTAATAGTATTGGGCTGGAAATTGAAGACCTGATTGAGGAGCGTGTCTCCCACTTGCAACGCTTTTTAAGCCACGAAGAAGCATATTTTGTGCTTTGGACTCGCTCCAGTGTCCTTACAAAGAGCGAAATTGCTCGTGCCAGCAAGGATACCTTGGAAAATGCGAAGCAGTGGGTAAACGCTCCTGATTCTCAATTTCCTTATGCAACACTTGAGCCCTTGCGTACTCGTCATAAGAGTTATATCTCCGCAATGACAGGCGCTCTGGAAGAGCTCGGCATTAGCTGTAATATAATGGAAGTCCACGATGCCTTAAACGCCGTACGCTCAAACATGTTTCCTGATCGCGCCAATGATAAATGGCGGGCCTGCTTGCCTGGCGACCCAATCCCGCCGCGTGCACCGACCAGCCGGATTGATATGTCGGATATTCTCTGGCCGAATCTTCCTAATCAGCTTGTAGCCGGAGATGCTCGTGTTTTGGGCAAGTCTGTGTGCCGCATTGGAGATACGTACTGGGCTGGCGGAGATATGAGTCTGGGTCCAATGGATGCAACGGCCTTTCCTATACTGCTTAACCGGCTTGTTGAGGCCGATATTCCCTTTAGAATCTCTTTTCTGATTGAGGGAGGGGGCATTTATGCAACGCAGCTTAGAACATTTTTGGCAACGATTATGGGGCCGACGAATACCGCTAATAAACAGATAAAGTACTCTCTGGAAGGCCTGCAAACAATGGCACGCAGTGAGCCTGTTGTACGTTTGCGTGTTTCTTTTGCAACCTGGTGCGCACTTAAAGAAAAAGATGAAATCCAAGACCGGTTGTCTGTCCTTCTGCAGGCTATTGAAAGCTGGGGGTATGCGCAGGTCACTGAATTTTCCGGGGATGCGCTTGATTGCATCATGTCTTCGGCAATGGGAATCCATTGTGCCGGAACCGCGCCGACAGGTATCGCACCTATGAAGGAAGTGATGAAACTCCTGCCATGGCAGCGTCCGTCCAGCCCGTTCAAGCAAGGTGGCTCGGTGCTCTTCCGCACTCCAGATGGAAAGGTTTGGCCGTATCAGACTGGAACAAATTTAACAACAACATGGTTTGATTTGATTTTTGCGCAGCCGGGTGCAGGCAAGTCAGTTTTGCTTAACACGCTTAACCTTGGAACGTGCTTATCTCCCGGATTGAATACGCTTCCTTTTGTTGCCGTTATTGATATTGGCCCGTCCTCTTCCGGGTTGATTTCCTTGATCCGTGAGGCGCTGCCACTTAACAGACAGCATGAGGCCAGCTATTACCGCCTGCAGATGAGCCACCAATATGCAATTAATCCCTTTGATACTCAACTTGGTTGCCGTTCGCCTTTACCGGAAGAACGCAGTTATCTGGCAGAACTTTTAACACTTTTATGTACGCCGCCAGGATACGATAAACCTTATGACGGTATGCAGCAGCTCACCGGGCTGGTTGTCGATGAAATGTTCCGCTGGCGGAATGACAACGAGGCCAATGCTGAGCCGCGGCCTTATTTGCCGCGCCTGGAAGCGGAAGTGGATGAGGCTATTCACAAACATAATATCCATTTGCCGACCGATCCGTATTGGTGGGACATTGTCGATAAAATGTTCGATCTTGGCGAATATCATATTGCCAGTCTGGCCCAGCGTCATGCCGTTCCGACATTGAATGATTCTATTACCGCATCGCGGCGGCCACAAATTAGAACATTGCTTGAAGAAACAGCTGTTGGTTTCAGTAGTGAGAGTGTGATTAGCGCGTTTGAACGAATGATTACATCCGCGATTCGTGAATATCCTATTTTGTCTTCTGTGACACAATTTGATCTTGTCGATAGTCGCGTTTGCTCTCTTGATTTGATGGATGTTGCACCACAGGGTGATGAGGCCGCTGATCGCCAAACTTCAATCATGTATATGCTAGCGCGTCATGCATTGGTTCGAAGTTGGTGGATGGGCCAAGAAGCTGTGCAATATGTGCCGAAAAAGTATCAGGAATATCACGAGCTGAGATTACAAGAGCTGTCCGAAGCCCCTAAACGACTTTGTTATGATGAGTTTCATAGAACCAGTAAATCTCATTCTGTGCGCAATCAGGTCATTCGCGACGTACGCGAAGGGCGGAAACGTGGCGTTCAGATTGTTTTGACTTCACAGTTGATTGATGATTTTAGTAAAGACATGGTCGATCTGGCAACTGGTGTATGGGTCTTAGGAACAGCCATTTCCGATAAAGCTGTTGCGGACGTGGTTGATCGATTTGGCCTGTCCGATACTGCACAGAAAATTATTCGTCATAAACTTACCGGTCCTAAATCTGTCGGCGCTCCTTGTCTTTTTGTATTGGGTTCTACGGATGGACGCTATGAACAACATTTATATAATACGCTTGGCCCAATTGAACTTTGGGCGCTCTCAACATCATCCGAAGATGTGGCTATTCGTAATCGGCTTTATAATAAGATAGGCGCTGGCCGCGCACGGAAAATTCTGGCTGCTAATTATCCGGGAGGAAGCGCGAGAAGTGAAATACGACGGCGGGTTTTAGCCAATAGTGAAGAAGGGGAGGCGCGTGCGGCAATGATTAGCGCCATTATTGAACAAATCGTCGATGAGTTGGTTGAAGAAAGCAAAAACGAGCAAAAAACTGAAACAAACAAACGGGTTAAGCTGTTCTAAGCAGGGAAAGTTATGAGTGACACACCCAAAGACGACGAAGATTTTACGCTCAGCGCAGAGATAATGGACAGGGCTGAGCGCAAAGCCTTTAGGGAAAAGGCCAAATTAGAGGCAAAAGAGAAAGCTAAAAAGTTTGAGCCTACCCAAGATGAAATTGAAGCTGCCTTAGCTAATAGTAAATTTATTGAGGCAGAAAAGGCCAAAAAGAAAAAGCTTTTTAAAGGCGTGAGCGCTTTTTTAGTTTTGGTCTTTTTATTTTGGGCTATCGACTCCTTATTTACTCCTTATAAGGCGGGTATGACTTTTGGTATTTGCCGTACATATCTTGAGTTGAACGTACAGTTTCCTCAAGATCTTCGTATCAGCACAATTGAAGATTTCGGGGAGTATATTCGTATATGGTATACACAGCTTGATGCTTTCGGAGAATATCGAATGGAAAATATACAATGCCATTTCCGTGCGGATGAAGTCACAGGCGCAGCTGTCGAAAAGATTTTGATTAACAGACGTGAAGTTGATCCTGAGAAAGTGGTGCTTTTTAACGCAAGCATTCCTGTCATTCTCCAAAACCCGCCTGATCTGACGATTCCCGCACCTCTTCCGAATAGTCTGGAGAACTTGCAGATCAATACGGATGCTTTCCGTTTTCAATTGAACCTGCCTGGTAAGCTTGGACAATAATTAAGTCTGTTAACACGTATAAAAAGGACGCTTCATGAAAACCCGAAAGCTTGGGCGCACGGATCTGGCTGTCAGTCTCATTTGTCTGGGCACGATGACATGGGGCATGCAAAACAGTGAGGAAGACGGCCATGCGCAGATGGATTATGCGCTGGATCAGGGCGTGAATTTCTGGAACACAGCAGAAATGTATGCAATTCCGCCTAGCGCCGAAACATATGGCCGGACGGAAAAAATTATTGGAACATGGTTTGCGAAAACCGGGCGAAGGGCAGACGTTGTTCTGGCCTCCAAGGTTGCCGGTCCGGGCATTGGCTGGATTCGTGGCGGTGATTATAAAATTGATCGCAAAAATATTCTGGATGCGGTTGAAGCTTCCTTGAAGCGGTTACGAACCGATTATATTGATTTGTATCAACTACACTGGCCCAATCGCGGATCGTATCATTTCTCACAACATTGGCGCTATAATCCGCAGTTTGATGCGACGGCGGTTGAAGAAAATTTTATAGAGATTTTGGAAACGCTGAATGCGTTGACCAAGAGCGGTAAAATTCGCTATGTCGGGTTGTCCGATGAAACCGCATGGGGAACAATGAAATATCTGGAGCTGAGCCGCAAATATAATTTACCACGCATGGTTTCAATTCAAAAGCGGATTATTGGCCTGGTCACCGCTGGCCACAGGAATGCTGAGCGGAAAATATCTTGGGGGCGCACGCCCTGAAGGATCTCGCTGGACCTTGCTGCAATCAATTACGCGTGACACGCCACAGGCCAATGCGGCTGTGGCACGTTATATTGAAATTGCGAATGACCATGGATTAGAGCCAGCACAGATGGCGCTGGCTTTCGTGAATTCGCGGCCCTTTGTGACTGCGAATATAATCGGTGCGACCAGTCTTGAGCAGCTTAAATCGAATATCGCTTCGGTTGATATTGAGCTGTCTGATGGTGTTCTGAGAGAGATTGAAGGCGTTTATCGAGATTTCCCAATACCGTATTAGAGAGGTGGCCCCAAGAATTCGGACAGTGAGTTAAGCTACGATCTATGACCGAAGGAGGGTCATGGATTATGAGCAAGACAAGGAAGAACTACCCGGCGAAGTTTAAAGCGCAGGTTGCGCTGGCGGCGTTGCGGGAGGACGCGCCGATCACGGAGCTGTCATCCCGTTACGGGGTGCATGCGACGGTCATTCACCGTTGGAAGAAGGAGGCTCTGGCTGCGCTGGAGGCGGGTTTTGCGGGCAAGCTGGAATCGCGAGCGGACGCGCATAACGCCGAGGTCAGGGACTTGCACGCCAAGATCGGACAGCTGACAGTGGAACGTGATTTTTTAGCCGATGCCTCCGCCCGGTTGCGGTCCGGGGGCGGCAGGAAATGGTAGACCCGTCCAATGACAATATCGGCATCGCGGCGCAGTGCCGGTTGCTGGGGATCAGCCGCTCTGGCTGGTATTACGAGCGGCGCGGGGAGAGCGCGGACAATTTGGCGCTGATGCGGCTGATTGACGCGCAATTCCTGCAAACCCCGTTTTACGGGTCCCGTCAGATGGCCCGGCATCTGCGCCGTCAGGGGTACGAGGTAGGCCGCACCCGCGTGCGGCGTCTGATGCGCCTGATGGGAATCGAGGCGGTCTATCAAAGGCCGCGCACTTCGATGCCGCATCCCGGCCACCGGATTTATCCCTACCGGCTCAAGGGGCTCACGATCACCCGCCCGAACCATGTATGGTGCGCGGATATCACGTACATCCCTGTCAAACGCGGGTTTTTGTATCTGGTAGCGATCATGGACTGGGCCAGCCGGAAGGTGCTGGCCTGGCGGCTGTCGAACACGATGGAAACGCGCTTTTGCGTGGAGGCGCTGGAGGAAGCCATCGCCCGCTACGGGCCGCCGGAGATCTTCAATACCGATCAGGGCAGCCAGTTCACGGCGGACGCGTGGACGGGCGTCCTGAAAGAAAACGGGATCGCGATCTCGATGGACGGCAAGGGCCGCTGGATGGACAATGTGTTCATCGAGCGGCTGTGGCGGAGTCTGAAATATGAATGCGTGTATCTGAACGCGTTCGAGAGCGGCCTGCAAGCCAGGCGGGATATCGGGCGCTGGCTGGCGTTTTACAACGCGCAGAGGCCGCATTCGGTATTTGATGGACAACCCCCGGACGACGTTTATGATGAACGAAATTTTGTTTCTCCGGCCTCGGGCTTGCCGCCTCCGCCTAACGGCTCCGGCGGCCGCGCCCTTCACCCGGAGAAACAAAACCACAGGCAGGCGGCATGACAATAACCAACCGATCGTAGCTTAACTTCGCCGCAAAGCTGGCCGAAGAACCGAGACCACCTCTAAGATTAAGATAGGAAGTCACTCTTGTCAAATTTGCCGTATTAATTCGGCAGCAGTGCCCAGTAGCGCCCTTGTGATTTCATCGGACCGGCCAGGGTTTCGGCCATGTCGCCATAGCCCCAGAAAACATCGCCGCGTACAGGGCCCCGGATAGCGCCGCCGGTATCTTGCGCGATTAACAAACGCTGGAGCTTGCCCGCGCCGGGCACGGGGGCCTCAATATCGGCCCAAAGCGGCAAGCCATAGGATAATAATGAGTGGTCTACGGCCAGCGAACGGCCAGCGGTCAACACGACGCCTTCGCCGCCTACCGGCCCGGCGCCATCGATCTGTTTAAAAAATACGTAAGAGGCGTTGGTATTCATGATCTCATCAGCTTGGGCTGGACTGGATTCCAGCCACTGGCGGATGGATTGCATAGAAACATTTTCTTTGGTTAATGCGCCGCGTTTAATCAGCTCGCGGCCAACGGCATAATAAACATGGCCGTTTTGTCCGGCATACCCGATACGCATGGTTCCGCCTTCGGCCAATTCTACAACACCCGAGCCTTGAATTTGTACGAAGAACGCATCAACCGGGTTATCGACCCAGACCAGTACTTTATCGTTATGGGGCCAATTGCCGTTTACGATTTGAGGGCGTGCTTCGTAGGGTTTCAGATTGCCATCGACAACACGTCCTGCGATCCGGCGACCTTTGAGATCTTCGCGAAAATCACCGAGTTGGACCATGACCAGATCTTCGGGGCGCTGGTAAAGCGGTGTTTGGTATGGGCCACCGCGTACGCGTGAGCCTTTAAGAGAGGCTTCATAGTAACCTGTAAACAGCCCTGTTTCTTCGTTATCAGATAGGATCTGATAGGGCGTAAAACGAGTTTCAAAAAAGCTTTGAACGCGCTCGAAATCGTCCGTGTCTAAAGCTATAAATTCATAACACGCTGGTCGCCAATCGCCATAAGTTCCAGCCTCTTTTAAAGTGCCAAACGATTTGGCAGGATCGGCTTTGAGAATGCGCTCACAGGATTTGGTGAAGGCCGGGATTAGTGTTTTAAAATTGTCGTCGCCCCAGCCCGGCAAATCAGTATAGCTGGCAGGTTTGAGATTAGGCTCTGGTACTATTTTTTCAACAGGACCCACACATGCTACTAGCAAAAAGCATAGGGAAGATGCAAAGAACACGCCAACCGTATTAGAAAAATACGGTGTATTACCGATAAGGTAAGTTCTTTCCTTCTTAAGGCTTTTGTTCAAGTTTAATTTTTTCAATTTTTTTACGGTTTTTTTCAATTTGTTCTTCAAACCATTCTATCTCGCGTTGCAGTTGTCCAATTTTTGCTTTCTTTTGTTCTTCAGGATCACATTTTTCTGCTTCTTCTTTGCTGAGTGTGGTTTCAACCCACTGCACTATCCCTAAGTGCATATCATTTTCTACATTTTCATCGTATTTTACTGTCATCTCTGCGTTAGAATAAAATGCGTCATCTCCTGCACTATTGCTGTAAGTTTTAGAAAAAGGAAACATCAGGGTCCATGACTCCTTTTCCTGTTTTGTGATTCTAGGAAAACACATAACTTTTGCATTTATTATGGACTGATTTTTATGAACATTTTCTATTGTCTTAGAACGAGATAGCGCGATCATGAAGTTTTGGTATCCCTCAAGAGTGAAAAACTTCCTATTTTCGATGAGTTTTTTATCATAGTTATGAAATCCAAATGTCATTACTGATGCGGCAGCTTTTTGAGTCCATGTTTTAACATCCTCATCAGGAATTTTTTCTTGTGCCCACGTTGTAAAGGGGAAAGAGATAATAATGAGAGAAAAGATAAAAATAAGCGCTTTTGGCATCGTTAAGATCCTTTATATGGAAGTGTTTTGAATTTTAATGCGTATCGGGAATGCGGTCGTTATCGTCTTCGATGTCGCTGCGGGTTTCATAGACCAGCCAGCTTGGATCTTTGGATTTTATATCGCGACCGAATGTCCAGATATCGTTCATGTAAACGATTTTGTCAGGATAGCCTGCGATAACTTCCCCGTTTTCGTCACGCGTTACAGTGGTTTCTTCGGCTGTAAAACGCACGGTGATGTAGGCCATTTTACCGTCAAGGCGTGCCTGGGTTACATAGGCCTTTCGGATAGCATGAATATCAGTGGTTTCCGTTTCTTTACGCTTTTCACGTTCAGTAATCGCACCTTCAAAAGCCTCAAAAACCTGTGGGCTTAAAAGATTTTTGAGCGTGTCCCGGTCTCCTTCTGCAAAAGATTCCACAATCATTGCGAAAGCGTCTTGCGACCCTTCGAGGAAAAAATCAATGTCGAAGCTTTTATCGGCTTTAGAAATGTCGATCAACCCATTTTCAGCCGTCTTGTTGTCAACGCCGTAATTGCGGCGCGGCTCTTTCGTTAGCGCGATAATATTTTCTTCCATTCCGGCAGGGCGATCTGCAGCGGCAAGGCCTTGATCCTTAATATCGTCCTGCTCACCAGCCAAAAACGGGTTTGGATGCTCACGTTCTTCACCGTGACGCGTTCCCAAAACGCTACGCAGCCAGAATACAAGACCGGCAGCTACTAAGGCATAAACAATCAAATCAGCGGGCACGAAGGAGCCTTCCCTTGTTAAAATTCATATTTACTCAAGCAATATGTTCATTTTATCACGTTTTGTCCAATAAAAGCGCTAAAAAGACGGGATTTTCGCTTTAGGATTTCTTATTTGTGTTTTAGAAGGTGCTCACATAGATTGGCCTAAGCTATTATCGAGGAAGGTTCATGCCGTTTATTATTATTTTTGTGCTGATTCCGTTCATAGAGCTTGCGACCTTTGCCAGCGTCAGTGAGCATATAGGAATATGGACGACGTTAGCTCTGGCGTTTTTGACCGCAATACTCGGTGGATTGCTGGTTAAATATCAGGGTTTGAATACAATTCTTTCAATGCGCAAAGCAATAGATCAGGGCAAAATGCCTCTGGATGAAATTTTTGACGGCTTTTGTCTGGTCGCGGCAGGCGCTTTGCTGATTACGCCGGGTTTTGTAACTGACGCAATCGGGTTTGCACTGCTGGTGCCGCCTGTGCGGGCGGCGCTGCGTTACTTTATTCGCACGCGTACAAGCTGGGCTGTTTCAGGCAGCACAGCCGAATATGAAACGCGCCAGTATCGCCCGCACGATGGTGACATCATTGAAGGCGATTATGAGCGAATGGATGAAAATGAAGACCAAGACCGGGATGAAATTAAGCGCCTGTGACAGTGCTTAATTGAAGCATATAGTTAAACGTGGTAATCACGAGGTTGATTTTAAATTTGGAGTTATTTTTATGAGTGATCAAGACGCTAAAGACCAATCTGGCGCGCAAACCCCGGGTGGAATGCCGATTAATATTCTGGCGCAATATGTGCGTGATGTGTCCTTTGAAAACCCACTGGCGCCGGATTCTTTGCGCGCCGGGCAGACGAATCCGGAAATGGATATTAATATCGGAATGGATGCACGCAAGCTGCCGGATGAAACGATAGATAATCTTTATGAGGTTGTTATAAATTTGCGCGCCGCTGCATTGCGTGAAGAAGAACCTGTTTTTATTATGGAGCTGCAATATGGCGTCACGGTCGCCCTTAACGACATTCCGGACGACAATCATCATCCAGTTCTTCTTATTGAAATTCCGCGTTTGGCTTTCCCATTTATACGTCAAATTGTCAGCGAACTGACAGTGCAAGGCGGATATCCGCCACTAAACCTCAACCCGGTTGATTTTCAGGCACTTTATATGGAGCGCTTTAAAGACGAAATTAGAGAGGCGCAAGAAGCGGCAAATGGTAAGGGCAAGCCTGCCCAAAAGAACGCTGAGAAAAAAGAAAAGGAGAAAAACTGATGAAAGTTTTATTAACCTTGGTAACGTTGGCGGTTGTCCCGTTGGTTTTAAGCGGTTGTAATACCGTTGAAGGTATGGGCAAAGATATAGAAAGAGCCGGAGAATCTATCCAAAAACTCTAGGGCTTAGCTTACTTTTTTCCAAAGCGGATCTTTGAGTTTTTCCAAAAATTCTTTATGCGCCTCCAATTCTTCAGCGCTCGGCGTATGTGGCCGTGCTTTGCGTATTGATTTTTTTGCCAGCATGGTTTGTTGCTGAGATTTTTCGGTTTTTGCTTTTTCAGAAGCAAGCCCTAGCCCGTGCTGGCGTCCGCCGAGTAGTTCGAGATACACTTCCGCCAAAAGTTCCGAGTCTAAGAGCGCCCCGTGGTAGGTACGCTCGGTGTTATCAATGCCAAAACGCCGGCACAGTGCATCCAGATTTGCAGGTGAACCAGGGAATTTTTTACGTGCTATGGCTAGCGTATCGATAACATGACCCCAGCCGATGGCTTTATGGCCAACCTGCCCCAGCTCCCAATTGATGAATTTCATATCGAATTCGGCATTGTGGATGACCAGTTTGCCACCGTCTATGAAGCTCATAAATTCGCTATAGACCTGGCTGAAAACGGGTTTGTCAGCGACAAACTCATTGGTAATGCCATGGACAGCTGTGGCCTCGGCAGGAATATCGCGCTCAGGATTAATATAGAACTGGAGCGTATTACCTGTTGGAATATGATTCATCAGCTCGACGCAGCCGATCTCAATGATGCGATCGCCATTTTGCGGGTCCATGCCCGTGGTTTCGGTGTCGAGTACGATTTCTTTCATGCGGCGGTGCCTTGTTCATCCTCTTCGGGGGTTTGCTCTGCTCTGATTTTAGCCAGAACACCCTTTAATTCCCGCATCATCGTAGCGCGCCCCAGTCCGCTATGTACAACAAAATCAGCGCGGGCGCATTTTTCGCCGTCCGGCATCTGGCTTTCGACAATAGCAGAAAATTTTTCGACATTCATGCCGGGGCGAGCTAGAACGCGGGCTTCCTGAATAAAGGCGGGCGCAGAGATATTGATGGTGTAATCACAATGCATATCAGCACCGGTTTCGAACAGGAGCGGCACATCCAGCGCGACTATTTCGCGGCCTAACCCCCGTTGAGCACGAATAAAATTATTTTGCGCTTTGCGCACCAGCGGATGGAGAATGGCTTCAAGCTTTTCGCGTTCATCCGGTTTTTCAAATATGATTTTTCCCAGCGCTTCGCGTTTTAAATATCGAATTGTATCTTTATATGGATTCCAGAAATGCTTACGTCCGTAAATCTGTGGGTATGAAAAATACGGGAAGGCAGCAGCAATGGCGTACCAGGCTTCACTCCCATAATGCAAAAGTTTGTGCACTTCGGCGTCAGCATCATGCACCGGTACGCCGAGATATTCCAGCATCGCGCCAGCGCTGGATTTGCCCATTCCAATGGAACCTGTTAGGCCAAGGACAATCATTGTTTCCCCTCATTGTCCTTGTAAACGAAGTGAAGCAATCCAGTGCCACAAGTACAATATTTATGGATTGCTTCGTCAGCTTTGCTTCCTCGCAATGACGTCATTCTAACACCAACTTCTTCAATTCATCTGTCACGTCAGGCAAGAGGCCGAACCATTCCTTAAAGGCCGGGCGAGCTTGATGGATGAGCATGCCGATACCCGTTACAGTCGGATTACCGCGCTCTTGCGCTGATCGTAAAAGGTCTGTTTGCAACGGCGCATAGACAATATCATTGACCAGCGCGTGAGAAGGCAATGCTTTTAAATCCAAATCCAGCGGCGGCTGGCCTTGCATGCCTAATGACGTAGTATTGATCAGTAAATCGGCTCTGGCCAAAAGTTCGACGCGATGATCCCAATCTTCAACGACAATCAAATCGCTCATACATCCCATTTCTTCGCGGATGGTTTCAGCGCGCGCACGGGTACGATTAAGCAGGATAATCTGACCAATATATTCACCTATTAATGCGCTGACGATTGCGCGCGTTGCTCCGCCTGCACCTAGAATAACGGCTGTTTTTTCTTCAAAATAGAATTTGGGATTGGCGTCCCATATATTGTGCAAGAAACCAAAGCCATCGGTATTCATGCCGCGCAATGCGCCATTTTGGATAACAACCGTATTGACTGCGCCGATGTTTTGCGCTCCCAGATCAACCTTGTCGCACAATTCCAATATAGCTTCTTTATGCGGCACGGTGACGTTAAACCCTTGATAGCCTTCATCGGTTAAACGCCGAATTTCACTTTTAAGATTTTCCGGCGCAGCGTCAATTGCCTCGTAGCTGCCATTAAGACCATAAGTCTTAATCCAGTAATTATGGATGAGAGGAGATTTGGAATGGCTGACCGGATGACCGATCACGCCGGCTTTGATCATTTCGCTCATAATCCTATACCCTGGTTTTCGCGTAGATATTTTAAAAGCGGCAAAAGTGGCATTCCTAAAATGGTGAAATAATCGCCCTCGATTTTATCGAAAAGCTGCGCGCCCAATGATTCAAGTTCGTAAGCGCCTACGGACCGGGTTAATGCTTCTCCTGCGCATTCCATATATTGTTGCAGAAAATTATCGTCAAAATCATGCATTGTTAATTCCGCACTCTGCACGGTTTTCCAGAGAATTTTTTCATTTTGAACAACGCTCACGGCGGAAATTAAGCAGTGAGTTTTACCACGCAGGGATTTGAGTTTTTCGCGGGCCTCATTCTGATTAGCAGCTTTGGAAAGCATTTGGCCTTCACATTCTAAAACCTGATCTGAACCAATGACCAGTGTGCCGGGGGTTTGCGCACTCACGCTGCGGGCTTTTTCTGTGGCGAGAAGCTCTGCAATTTCATCAGGGTTTTTACCATCCTGGCGCGCGGCAATCATGATCGCATTTTCATCAAGATCTGCAGAGCTGATTTCGAAATCCAGTCCGGCAGCATGCAGCATATCCTGGCGCGCTTTACTTTGTGAAGCGAGGATCAGAGTCATTCATTACCCTCTTTAGCAAGCTTATCACGCCGTGATTGCAGCAGAGCCATAATCTCGGCGGAAGTTTCTTCAATTGAACGTTTAGTCACGTCAATGACGGGCCAGCCTTTTTTGCTGTAAAGTCTGCGGGCTTTACGGATTTCTTCCTCAATAGCTTCCTCATCAAGATAGGCATTATCTTTGATATGGGGTGGAGCATCCTGTTCTTTTGCATGTAGGCGGGTGCGGCGCAGATGCATGAGGCGCTGGGGCGAAGCAGTGAGGCCAACATACATTGGTTTTTCAAACGAGAGTTTCGCATCGGGCACTTCAACACCGGGTACAAGGGGGATGTTTGCAACTTTAATGCCGCGCCGGGCAAGAAATACGGACGTCGGCGTTTTGGATGTGCGCGATACACCGACCAGAATAACATCGGCTTTTGACAGACCCTTGAGCGTTTTACCATCATCGTGACGCATCGCATAATCGACAGCCTCAACGCGTTTGTAATACGCATCATCCATTGCGTGTTGTAGGCCCGGTACGCCCTTGGCATGCTCGCCTAGGTAAGAAGAAAGGCTACGAATGATGGGATCAAGCACCGCAACACATGGAACGCCAAGTTCTTCGCAAAAATCCTGCAGACGGTGACGCATTTTATGGTCTACAAAGGTGAAAATAACCGGACCTGGCGTTTCCTTAATACGAGCAATGACTCGTTCTAATTGACGTTCAGAGCGCACCAAGGGCCAGAATTTTTGCACCGGCTCAACATGTTCAAACTGCGCCAGACATGCGCGCGCCAGTCCCAACAAGGTGGTTCCGGTCGCATCAGAAACCAGATGGATATAAAATTGCTTTAGCGGTTCTTGCTCTTGATTACTCATGCGCCCATATTAATGGGATTGGGACTGAATGCAATTTAAGAAATGTTATCTTTTTCAGCGGTAAATTCTCCGCCGGGGAAGATTTTTTCAGCCAGCGCAGCATCGCGGAATGGAACATCCTGAACGCGTGTGACTTTGAGGTCATATAGAATTTGCATATAATGGGCCTGATTGATTGGATCGTTTAAGCCGGCATAGAGTGGATCAGCAATGATCTCGCGGCCATGACCTTGCAGATAAGCCGTGCGATCAGGCAAGCAGGACAGGCTTTCAATACTTATAGGCGTAAGTTTACGGGCTCCGAATACTTCCTCAAATGCATTTTCCTGCATCAGCGTATCGAGATAATTTAACGTTTCATGATCGCAGGCTTCAATACGACGATCTGCACGAAACCATTGTGAAAAAGCAGCAGCCAGCGCGCGGCCATTGAATAATGATGCCGGATCACGCTCAAGGTAGCCAGAAAAACGCATAGCCAGATCACCGTCTTCAGAGTCAATGAGGTGACGCCAAAGACCACCATGGCCTTCACCGCGTAATTCCCAACCCACCAGTACGGCGAGAATATCAAGATCGGCAGCGCGAACGCGCTCAAGCATTAAAACATTTTCACATGCATATTGTGCATCAAACCCGCCATGGCGTTTTTCTTGCCAGACATCGCGCAATGCGCGGATCAGCGAAACCAAAAAGGAATTTTTAAAGTAGGTGGAACGGCCTAGTGCAGATATTGCCAAGCCTTGATCACTAAGCACAATTCTTTTTTGTGGTACGTCGATGTGAAAATCAGGGCCTTCCAGAGCCTCTATTGAAAATATCCAACGTTGTTTTTTAGCTTCGGCCAACATTATTCTAGCACTCGGACTGACAGATAATATGTCTTTTGCCCAGCTTAACAGTTTGGCCTCGCTATTTAGAGATGGCGTTTCATCGTAATCAACAAAAGGTGCGGCTTCAAAATCCAACTGTTCAAAATCTTCGTGAATTTCAAGACCATCGTTATATGGATCATGATTACTCATGTCACATTTACCATTTTGCAGATCAAAAAACCGGACTGGGGTATGGTGCGTGTAGTTTTCATGATCGTTCTCACTCACCAGGGGATCGGCGGAGGTAAACGACATTGGATAAATCTCCTCTATTCCCTGAACGTCCTGAACCCGCTTTGGATGCCAGACGTTTGGCGTTTTTCGCAGATTTATCCCCCGTTTTGCTCTTTGAACCGACATCGCCTTCAAAGAGTGTGATGATGTCGGCGCTTTGTCCGGTGTATTGCCCCGTGGGCATGGCTGAGAAGAATGCATCGTCTCGATCCCCTAATCTTTGGTTTTGTGCAGGAGAACGAGCGCCGCCTGCGGTAAGATCAGAAGAAGTTTGCAACTCTTGTTCCGAATCGCGGAACGAACGTTCAAACTTGATAAACCATAGGAAATTGGCGTTTGAGCGATCACGAACATCGGTAAAAATAGGATCTTCCATGATGGTTACGGCATGTTCTGCCAGGTAATTTTTGCCGAAGGGCATTTCACCCAACGCCGCAATCAGGTTTGGTGTAATGTTTTGTTCAGCTTCGCTCAGGTCAAATACATAACCTTTATAATCAGCCAACATTTGATTAATGAGGTTTTTGTCTTGTGTGCGGCAACGCTCTGATAGAAACCAACTTTCAAATACAGCGGCGGTTGCCTGACCATTATTAACCGTGCGGAAATCCAAGAAGGCTTCGCGCGCGAATGCACGGCCTAAATCCGCCATTGAAGAATTTTCAATGCGCTCCCAAACTGATTTTTCACCGGAAAGCTGAAGCTCCCATGCCACGCGGATCATAGAAACCATAAGATCTGCAATTTGAGCCCGGTTGATTAGAACTGCATTATCCGGATGAAACATTAACGGATTGATTAATGCACCTTGGCGATGTTGCCAATGACGTCGCAATTCTTGCGTTGCCAGCAAAACCTGATCAACTTTATTTATATTTGGGTTTATAAGAATTAACATACCAGTACGATCATAATGCGCTGTCTCAATTTGTGTGGAATAGCGTAAGGTGATGCCGTGGTCTTCAGCGGTGGCCAGATAGGCTGTTGCTAAACGGCTTTCGCGCAACATTTCCAGCAACGGCTCTATGGAAAGCATGTTTTGACCGGTTTTGTTGGATGTTATATCTTGTGCATTCTCAGCGAAATCTTCAGTTTTGTTTTCGTCGTGCGCGGTAAAACCAGCAGAAAGTTTTTCTATGCTGTCGATTTCCCTTTTCAGCAAACGAATCTCGCTTTCAAAAATACCCATGTCGGCAGGGTCAAAGTTTGGATTTTCTTCATCTTCATAACTATAATCAAAATCCATATAGAAAAGCGGCTGATCACCGATAATCGTGCTAATGACCGGTTGTGTGTTGTTAATCGTATAAGCCACACGGCATGTCCGGCGCGCTGGCTGGTTTTTTCCTGTAATATCCTTGAATGAATCGCTCATAGTGAACCCAACTTTGATGTTTAATAATGAAAGAACCCCTGTTGCCATTCATATGGCTTATGGTTCTATTATGCCGGGCAAGATGTTAACGGAACCTTTCCAAAAAATGGAAAAACAACGAAAAATCAAAGAAATAGTATGTATTATAGAAAACAAATGGCAGATTTTAACTCGGCCTTAATATTCAGTTTACATATTATTATTCATTATTGATGAGAGGTTAAAATTTTGATTTTCTCAAAGGGTGAAGCCCCACGGGTCAAGGCCCGTGTTTTTTCGTGTCCATAAATTTTACTTGTGTTTACTGCCCAAATGTATCATTGAGAACGGGCATATCTTCGACAAGAAGTTCTTCGTCACTTAAAGATACAAAGCCTTTGGCATCGACTTTTATTTTGCTTTTAAACAAGCTGTCTTTAAATACCATCGTGGCACTGAGTTGGTAATCACTCTCTCTTCCTATATTTTCTAATGTGACAGGCATCAGCATTTTTCCAACGGCTTTACGCGCAGCTGGCGGCGGCGATTCTTTCCATGCAATATCATCAGTGTTTTCGGTAATAACAAAACGGCCATGGCGACCGCGAACATAGGTAAAAAAGAACCGTACATAATCAGTGACGTTTTTTTCATTTAAGTTTATCGGTAATTTTTGATTGAGCGTATAAATTACCTCATTGCTGAAATTTAAGATCATAAAATCAGAATTACTATATAGCGCAAAACGCTGTAGAGGCGGCATTGCAGCGTGATCAGAAATATCTAATAAACGATACCCAGGGTAAAATGACAGCTCTTGAGCAAGAATTGTTGTTTCAACAGGATCAAAAACACTGCCATCGAATTCCGGATTGAGCTTATCCAAAATGACAGCAATTTCATCAAGTTCTAATTTTGTAGAAGCCTCTTGATACATTGGATATCCGGCTGGTTAAAATTGTGTTTCAGTCTTTATGATTAACACAGAATTGATTCTGCGCATAGATCTGTGCGTAACCTGATTAAGAATCATAGGAAAAATATGGGATGAAGATATACCCATTTCATGAAGATTTTTAAAGGAGAGTCATCCCCATGCGGAAAAGTGGTTTTTGATGGATTTGTTTTATCTGAGCGAATCATTACGAATCACGAATAAGTAACAGTGTTTCGGTTTGGGAGAATTGTGGGTAAAAATTGGGATAGATTTTTTTGCCCAAAACTCACAGGACCTATAACTATAAAAACCTTTTTAAATATAAATATATAATTAGTATGAAGAGCCTAGATGGGTCATATTTCCAGCTTGGAAGGATTGAGAAGAATTGAAGAATTATGATTGCTGATCAGGTTTTGAAAACAAATAAGCCGTTTTTGGATGCATTGAATGGGTTTTCGCATGAACGGCCGCCATTTTGGTTTATGCGGCAAGCGGGTCGATATTTGCCTGAGTATCGAGAGCTTCGTGCGCAGAAGGGTGGATTTCTCGAAATGGCATTTGATCCGGTCGCCGCATGTGAAATTACGATGCAGCCTTTGCGGCGTTTTGGGATGGACGCGGCGATTTTGTTTTCGGATATTTTGACGGTGCCGATGGCGTTGGGGCAGAGTTTGGAATTTGTTGCCAATGAGGGCCCGAAGCTTGGGGAGCTGAGTATTGGGGCGCTCAATTATGCGCAATTTTCACGGCTTGATCCGGTTTATGAAACGCTTGGCAATGTGAAAACAGCGCTGGCAGCGGAAGGGTTTAACAATACCGCGTTGATTGGTTTTGCCGGGGCGCCTTGGACTGTGGCAACTTACATGGTTGAAGGCGGTTCATCGAAAGATTTTCTTAGAACTAAGTTGATGAGCTATCAGGAGCCGGAAAAGTTTTCTGCGCTGATTGATTTGTTGGTGGAAGCTACGGCAACGTATTTGATTAATCAGATAACGGCTGGCGCTGAGGCTGTACAGATTTTTGATAGTTGGGCTGGCGCTCTGGATGCGCAGAGTTTTGAACGCTGGTGTATTAAGCCAACGCAACAGATTGTTGAGATGGTGCGCGCGCATCATCCGCATGTGCCGATTATCGGTTTTCCAAAAGGGGCCGGGTATAATTATTTATCTTATGCGCAGGATGCTGGCGTAAGTGCATTGGGGCTTGATCCGCATGTGCCGAGTGATTGGGCGAAGTGCGCTTTGCAAATGTTATGTTCGTTACAGGGAAATCTTGATCCGGCCGTGTTGATGGCCGGGGGAGATGCTATGGTGATGGCTGTAGAGAAGATATTGGCGGATTTGTCTTCGGGTCCGTTTGTATTTAATCTTGGGCATGGCATTCACAAAGATACACCGGTTGAACATGTTGAGCAGTTGGTGAAGTTGATCAGGGGAGAATTTTAGAATATGGCTGAGAAAATCGCGGTTGTGTTGTTTAATCTCGGTGGACCGGATTCTAAAAACGCGATTCGTCCGTTTCTGTTAAATTTTTTCATGGATAAAAATATTATCAGTTTGCCTGTGCCGTTTCGTTGTTTGTTGGCGACGATGATTGCGAATCGGCGTTCCAAGCGCGAAGCTGGTGAAAGCTATGGTGAGCTTGGAGATAAATCGCCCTTGTTGGACAATACGAATGCGCAGGCCAAGGCATTGGAAAAAGTGCTGAAGGCAGATTCACGTGAAACAAAATTTAAGGTGTTTACATGTATGCGTTATTGGCATCCGATGGCTGCGCAAGTGGTGCGTGAGGTGCGTGATTGGGGTGCTGATAAAATTATCTTGTTGCCGCTTTATCCGCAATTTTCAACGACAACAACGTGGTCGTCGCTGGAGCAGTGGAATAAAGCGTTGTTTGAGGCGGGTATTGAAATTCCGAGTGCTATGGTGTGTTGTTATCACGAAAATGCCGGGTTTGTGAGTGCGTCGGCGGAAAATATCAAGGCGTGCTATGATCAGGCACTTAAAGACGGGCATGAGGCTCCACGGGTTTTGTTTTCTGCGCATGGCTTGCCGGAGAAAATTATTAAGGATGGTGATCCTTATCAATGGCAATGTGAGCAAAGCGCTAAGGCGATTGTGAAAAAGCTGGGCATTGAAGGTCTGGATTATCAATATTGTTATCAATCGCGTGTGGGACCGCAAAAATGGATCGGGCCGTCGTTGGGTGAGGCTTTGGTGAAAGCTGCGCAGGATAAAAGGGCTGTGATTGTGTATCCGCATGCTTTTACGCAGGAGCATGTTGAAACGCTGGTTGAGCTGGATGTGGAATATAAGGAAGAAGCTCAAAAGCTTGGTGTTTCCGGATATTACCGGGCGCAGACGGTAGGCACGCATCCGGATTTCATTGAAGGGCTTGCCGGGCTTGTGGAGGAGTATTTGGATAAGGATGGCGTTGCTCCTGAAGGGTTTAAATGTCCCTGTTCGGAAGAATTTGGAAAATGTTGCGTAAAAACGAGAGCGGTCATGGTTTGTTCGATATGTAAGGAGGCGGCTTAAAATTATGCAGGATTTTTTACTTCAACATTATGAATGGGTGCGCGCACTGCATATTATCAGTGTGATTGCCTGGATGGCTGGGATGCTCTATTTGCCGCGTTTGTTTGTTTATCACACAGCGGTGGTAGCGGGTTCTGAGATGTCTGAGACATTTAAGGTGATGGAACGGCGTTTGTTGAAAGTCATTATTAATCCGGCGATGATTGTGAGTTGGCTGTTTGGTCTTTCGATGCTTTACGCCAATCCGGGGATGCTGGAAGGGCAAGGCTGGATGCATGCGAAATTGTTGTTTGTGGTGTTGATGTCGGCGGTTCATGGTATGCTTGCCAAGGATGTGAAGCGTTTTGCGCATGACGAAAACACCAAGAGCAGTAAATATTATCGCATTCTTAATGAAGTTCCGACGGTGCTCATGATTGGGATTGTGATCTTTGCTGTGGTGCAGCCTTTTTAATCTCTTTCAGGTTTAATTCCTCGCCGCTTGCGACGTAATCGTCATCGCGAGCGAAGCGAAGCGATCAAGTGCCACAAGGATAAATTCTGGATTGCTTCACCGCCTTTGGCGGTTCGCAATGACGTGGTACCTCGCCCCTTGGGGCGGGGGTGTTCATTGTCACAAGTTAAGGTTTTAGAAACTTTAAGCCCTTACAGTAAAATAATGTGATAAGTGCTTGACAGCGCTTTATCCTTGTGATTAATAGGGAAGTATCTTTAAGGATCAATCCATAACATTTTGGACGCAATTGATTTGAGCCGTGTTTTGCGGCCACGAATTAGAGAGAAGTTAGCGCTGAGTAAGGCTTCTAGAGGAGCTGGCGCGATAAACGGAATATTTTCCAACAAAAAAGTTAGTTATACATTCAAATCTTAATATCACATTCAACAACAGCGCAAATGCGATTGTAAAGCGAAAATCACATGAATTTACAAGAACTTAAAACTCGCTCACCGGCTGAACTTTTGGCTTTTGCAGAAGAGCTTGAGATTGAAAACTGTAGCGCGATGCGTAAGCAGGATATGATGTTTGCAATCCTGAAACAGCTTGCAACGCAAGGAACGCCGATTTTTGGGGCGGGTGTTTTAGAGGTTTTACAGGATGGTTTTGGTTTCTTGCGCAGCCCGGAAGAAAATTATTTGCCGGGGCCAGATGATATTTATGTCAGCCCGTCGCAAATTCGTCGTTTTGGTCTGCGCACAGGGGATACGGTTGAGGGCGAAATTCGTGCGCCGAAAGATTCCGAGCGTTATTTTGCGCTGCTTAAGGTTGGTTCGATTAACAATGAAACGCCTGATAAACTGCGCCACCGGATAAATTTTGATAACCTTACGCCGCTGTATCCTGAGCGGAAAATCAAGCTGGAGCTTGATGATCCAACCAAAAAGGACAATGTTCAGCGGGTGATTGAGTTGACCTCGCCGATCGGATTTGGCCAGCGGGCTTTGATTGTGGCGCCGCCAAGAACGGGTAAAACCGTGATGTTGCAGAATATTGCAACGTCCATTGCGGAAAACCACCCGGACGCTTATCTGATCGTTTTGTTGATTGATGAGCGTCCGGAAGAAGTGACGGATATGGCGCGCAGCGTGCGCGGCGAAGTTGTGTCTTCAACTTTTGATGAGCCAGCTTCCCGGCATGTACAGGTCGCGGAAATGGTGATGGAAAAAGCCAAGCGCCTAACTGAACATAAGCGCGACGTGGTGATTTTGCTCGATTCCATTACGCGTCTGGCGCGGGCTTATAATACTGTGGTTCCCTCTTCCGGTAAGGTTTTGACAGGAGGTGTGGATGCCAATGCCTTGCAACGGCCAAAGCGATTCTTTGGCGCAGCGCGCAATATCGAACAAGGTGGCAGCCTGACAATTATCGCTACTGCCTTGATTGATACCGGGTCACGCATGGATGAGGTGATTTTTGAAGAGTTTAAAGGAACAGGCAACTCCGAGATTGTTCTAGATCGCAAGATTTCCGATAAACGTGTGTTTCCGGCAATTGATATTCAAAAATCAGGAACGCGGAAAGAAGAATTGCTGGTTGATCGCGATACTTTGCAGAAAATGTGGGTATTGCGGCGTATTCTTACGCCGATGGGCACCGTTGACGCTGTTGAATTCCTGCTCGGCAAAATGAAACAGACAAAGAATAACGATGAATTCTTTAATGCGATGAATCAGTAATCTGCATCACAGGTTATATTAATCTGCTAATTTTTCTTTTAATTCGCGCATGGTAAAGGCGATGAAGTCGCGCTGGGAGAGCATGCCGGTAAGTTTTCCGTTATTATCTGTGACCGGCATATGGCGAAATCTGCCATGATTCATACGGCCCATACATAAAAGCGCAGAATCGTGGGCGGTCGCGGTTTCAATCCCTTTTGACATGACATCTGAAATTTTTGTGCTTTCAACATCACGGCCCTGCCCGACAACGCGGACCAATAGATCACGCTCGGTAAAAATACCAACCAGTTTGTCATTATCTGTGACTGCTACGGCGCCGAAATGTTTGAAGGCCATCATAACGACAACATCGTAAACGGTATCGTCTGGTTTGCAGGTTAGGACCTGCTTACGGTTTTTAAACTCAGGCATGTCGGCGATGTGCATGGTAGTGTTTCCTTATTTCGGTCATGATGAATCACAGTGTGATTTTAATGCTCTATAAACGTATCATAACTGATCTCAGGTGGATAAAAAGAAAGTCATACAATTGTATTTGAATTGTAATTGTATCAATTTTTTAGCAAATTTTCCATGTAATCACTTGAAAAACAATACAAAATCGAAACGAAAGTATTTGCCATAATTATAATTGTGTGATGGGATAAAGGTATAAGCCTGGCCTATCAAAAAGGTTATATAAAAACAATAAATGGGTTCACGTCTTAAGTCAGGTCATAAAAAAATAAAACAGTGCGTAAGACTTAGGTGGGTAACATGAAAACTCAAAAATATTCCAATTGCTGGAAAACTGATCCTCGGGCTGCCTATATTCCAGGTGCCGTGTTGGTTTCTCTGGTTCTTCTTCTTTGTTTAACTGTAGGACCGGCCTGGTCTTTTGAAACGCTTGATAGTGTTCAGGATCAGACCGCGTTTGATGATCCAAAACAGGCTTTGACGACCAGTTATCCTTCTCAACCCTCTTCTCCGACCGTGGCGGATTCATGCCTTTCCTTGCTCAAATCCATCCATCATACTTCCCCCGTATCTGTCACGGATCGGAACCAGCGCTCGGCTGGAAAAGCGGCAGCTCTCGGCTTGGTTCTTGGTGTGCGTTTTGCCCTCTCGCCACCGCAAAAAGCCAAGTCACGTGCTGATAGACCGCGTCTTGACGTCTGGCAAACATCTGGCACTTTCGCTGGTGACCGTTCTGCTCTCGCGGTGACCGCTTATCGCCAATGCCAGAAAGAACAGGCGCTTAAGGCTATCAGTGAATTTCGTTGGGCTCGATAATTGCTTCTCCCTATTTGCCTTATTTATTACAGGCAAAGGGTTCAACGAAATATGAAGATGTGCCGCAAATACTAAAGTGACTGTCCCTCGCGTCGCTGGTCGTCTTTCGGAAGCCTCCCACACAGGTTTTCCGGAGACGACCTCCCTTCTTTTGAAACTCATTATTTAGAGAATAAAGATTCCAAAGATTTTTGCATGGCGCGTTTGAGGTAGGTTTTCGCTGTTACGTATCCAGCGCCCAGAGCGGTCAAGCCTGCTATACCGTCCGTTAAGAGTGCAATGTTGTTTGTGTGTGGTAAATAGGGCAAAAGCGCAGCTTTGCCGATATACCAATAGAAGGCGCCTAATCCTGCGGTTATCAGAAGCCCAAGCGCGATACTGATCTGGCGCGGTTTTTTGCCTAAAAACCCAATGGCTTTACAGGCCATTAACACAAGTTTACGTGTGGTGTCTTCAGAAAGGCCGATCGGGTTTTTTTCTTCGATGACTTTCAAGGTTTTTTTTGGGCCAAGTTTGGATGTTGCAAGCAAGATTTCGCGTAAGGTGCGGTAACGTCCGGCTTTTTGAATAAGGCTTGCAGCGTCGCCCTGCCCCATTGCGGCGGCTTTTAATGCTTTGATGCCGGGCGCGGTAATTTTTTCTAGGAAAGGCGGCATATCGTAAAGTTTTGCCTGTGTGCCAAAAAGGAAAGCCGGGATTTCCAGTTTTTCTTTTAGCATGAAGGTGACATGGGCCATCGGGACCTTGATGTGATAAGGAATCGATATGTCGTTGCGTTCTTGTTCCAGTTCTTTGTGGCGGTGAATGATTTGAATGTTGGAATGGTGCTGGATGTCTGATCCCAGTAAATCAAGCTTTTCAAGCGCTTGTTGTGGAATGGTGGTGCGATCGAAACTGTAAAGACCGACGGGATTGATTTCTGCGCGGCAGAGTACAGAGTTCCAGGCGTGTCCGTTGCATTGTCTGCATTGCATGGTGCCAACGGCTTTGCACATAGCGCATTGAACTTCACGGCTTTCGTGGCATTGGCTGCAACCGATCCGGCCGGTTCCGTTGCAGCGCATGCATTGTTGATTTTGGTTGTTTGGGCCGAGGATGTATTGGCGTCCACCACAAGTAGGGCAGGTTTCTGAGCCGCGTGCGTGGCAGCGTGGACACGGTTCCCGGCCTTTGCCATGACAACGCACACAGGTGATTTTGCCTTTGGAAGCGCAGGCACTGCAGGGTTCATGGGTGACAAAATCTTTATGCAAAAATGGAAGTTTTATCAGTATGTTTTTAAGACACAGTCCTTTATCAGGGCGCTCCAACACTGCGTCGCGGATGCGTTCAACGACATCAAGACTATGGGTGATTTTGTAGGTTTCTTTATTGACGGCTTCCTGAAAGGCGCCTGCATTGGCCACTAACGTCGGGCCAGTGATTTTTCCGGCCTGGCGCTTGATGGAGAGTTTGGTATCGAGCTTCATTTCGGTGATAGCCAGGAATTCAAGGGTTTCGCCGTCATAGGCGGTGATATCGACATCTTCGTTTTTTAAGCCGTTGCCTTTGATGGCTTCGCACATTTGAAGTAGGGCTTTGGTCTTGAGTTCAGGGTCAATTTCGGAATGATAGATGCGGGTGTTGAGCGCTTCGGAACCAGAGCCGGTTTTAGGTTGATCAGCAGGCGGGTTTTGTGGATATGGCGGCTCGTCGTTCATCTTTAACCCCTGTAGTTTTGCTTTATCTGTGTTAAAAGCTTGAAATCATAAGAGCATAAAAGATGGGATGAGATCAATGAAAGTGACTTTTGATATCGACTGCACACCGGAGGAAGCACGGAAATTTTTGGGTTTGCCGGATGTGGCGCCGTTGCAAGAGGCGATGATGGAGGAGCTGCAGGCCAAGATGCAGGAAAATGTTCAGGCAATGGACCCGGAAGCGATGATGAAAACGTGGTTTCCGGCCGCACTTCAGAATATGAGCGATATGCAGAAAATGTTCTGGGGCCAGATGGGTCTGAAGACAGGTGAGCCGGAATAAATGAGTGAGACGATTTTTGCATTGGCCAGTGGGCCGGGCCGGGCCGGCGTGGCGGTGATCCGGGTGTCGGGGCCGCAGAGTTGGGCGGGTTTGCAGGCGCTTTCGGGTCGGGCGGATTTTATCCCCCGAAAGGCGGCGCTGGTGGATTTAAAAAACGAAGATTCACGTGAAACGCTCGATAGAGCCCTTGTGTTGCCGTTTAAAGCACCGGCGAGCTATACGGGTGAAGATGTGGTGGAATATCATCTGCATGGCGGGCGGGCCGTGGTGGATGCGGTTTTGGCGGCGTTGGCTGGTCTTGATGGGCACCGGATGGCCGAACCGGGTGAATTTACCCGCCGGGCGTTTGAAAACGGCAAGATGGATTTGACTGAAGCCGAGGCGGTGGCTGATTTGATTGATGCCGAGACGCAGGCCCAGCGCTTACAGGCGCTCTTGCAGATGGGCGGCGTTCTGATGAACCTTTATGAGGGGTGGGCGGATCGGCTGAAGCGAGCTTTGGCGCATCTGGAGGCGGAGATTGAATTTCCAGATGAGGATTTACCGCAGGAAATAGCGCCGGAAATTACGGCGGATTTGAGCGCAATTTCGCAGGAAATGAGCGAACATTTGAATGATAACCGGCGCGGAGAACGGTTGCGTGACGGGATTCATGTGGCGGTGATTGGGGCACCGAATGTAGGGAAATCTTCGCTGGTTAATGTGTTGGCCCAGCGCGATGTGGCGATTATTTCCGAGATGGCCGGGACAACACGCGATGTTATCGAAGTGCATCTGGATCTGGGCGGATATCCGGTGATTTTGGCTGATACGGCGGGTCTGCGGCCCGATCAGATTGGCGCCGAGGGGCAAGAAGGGATTGAATCTGAAGGCATTCGCCGGGCGCTTTTGCGGGCGAAAACCGCCGATATTACATTGCTGGTGTTTGATGCAAATGCGCCAGAGGTCGATGCGCATACATTGGCCCTGATTGATGAGCGGGCGGTGTTGTTGGAAAATAAGACGGATAAGGACGGGGCGAAGGCGCAAATAGAGGCGGCGTTGCCGATTTCGGTAGAGACCGGGGAAGGGTTGGATGCGTTATTGGGCTTGTTGCAGGAAAAGATTGAGGGTTTGATTGGGCGGCGTGAGGCCCCTGCCCTGACCCGCCGCCGTCATCGCGGCTGTATTGAGGAAGCGCGTGAAGCGTTGGTGCGCGCGCAGACGGCGGCTTTGCCGGAGCTGATGGCGGAAGATGTGCGCTTGGCTGTGCGGGCGCTGGGGCGGATTACGGGCCGGGTGGATGTTGAAGATTTGTTAGACGTGATTTTCCGCGATTTCTGCATAGGAAAATAGAGATGAGTACGATTTCAAGTTTTTCGCCAGTGGCAAATTCTGATGCGCGGTTGCTTGTTCTTGGCAGTATGCCTGGTGAAATGTCTTTGGAAAAAGGGCAATATTATGCACATCCGCGCAATCAGTTCTGGCTGATCATTAAGCAGGTTTTTGAGGTATCGCAGGATCTTGAGTATTGTGAATCTCTTGCGCTTTTGAAAGATCGGCATATTGCATTGTGGGATGTGCTAAAAAGTTGCAGGCGGACTGGTAGTCTTGACAGTGCGATTCAGGAAGAGAAAGCAAATGATTTTATTACTTTTTTCAAGGCTTATCCCAGTATAAAAACAGTTTGTTTTAACGGTAAGAAAGCTGGGGCCAGCTTTCGAAAGCACGTTTTTCCGGTTCTTGATATCGATCGGTTTTCATTTCACACGATGCCGTCTACCAGTCCGGCATATGCAGGATTGTCTTTTGAGGGCAAATATCAGGCTTGGCGAGAGGTTCTGAAGGTGAAATAGCTGGCATTCTGGCTGGCTTTTCCTGTATAAGGGCGGCCATGGATATGGATTATGACGTGATTGTTGTTGGTGGAGGCCACGCCGGATGTGAGGCGGCGGCGGCCAGTGCGCGTATGGGTGCGAAGACGGCTTTGCTTACGCATAAGCTTTCAACAATTGGCGTGATGTCTTGTAATCCGGCGATTGGCGGATTGGGCAAGGGACATCTGGTGCGTGAAATCGATGCGCTGGACGGGTTGATGGGGCGAATTATCGACCAAGCGGGCATTCAGTTTCGGATGCTCAATGCTTCCAAAGGCCCGGCGGTGCGCGGCCCGCGTGCGCAGGCGGATCGTAAGCTGTATCGTGAGGCGATGCAGGCGGAATTATCGGACTACCCAAATTTAACGCTGGTTGAAGGCGCGGCTGAGGATCTTATTCTTGACGAGACTGGTGAAGTTGTCGGGGTGAAAGCGCAGGATGGGCGTGAGTTTAAATGTGCGGCTGTGGTGCTGACGACCGGGACATTTTTGCGTGGAATGATCCACCGGGGTGAGGAGCAAACGCCGGCGGGGCGTGTTGGTGAAGGGTCGTCTATCGGGTTGGCTGAAACGCTGGAACGGCTAGAATTTCCTTTAGGGCGTTTGAAGACCGGGACCCCTGCCCGGCTGGATGGACGTACGATTGATTGGGACAAATGTGAAGAGCAGCTTGGGGATACCGATCCGCGTCCGTTTTCCGCTATGAATGATGAAATCGCAGTGCCACAGATTTCCTGTCATATTACTTATACCACGGAAGAAACGCATAAGATTATTGCTGAGAATATCCATCGCAGTGCCATGTATTCGGGTAATATTTCCGGTGTGGGGCCACGCTATTGCCCCTCGATTGAGGACAAGATTAATCGTTTTGCCGATAAACCGCGTCATCAGGTTTTTCTGGAGCCGGAGGGGCTGGATGATCATACGGTGTATCCGAACGGGATTTCGACGTCCCTGCCTGTTGAGGTGCAGGATGCCTATATTCATTCGATACCGGGTCTTGAAAATGTCAAGGTGCTCGAGTGGGGTTATGCGATTGAATATGATTATTGCGATCCGCGGGATTTGAAGGCAACGCTGGAAAGCAAGCGATTGCCGGGCCTGTTTCTGGCTGGGCAGATTAACGGGACGACTGGCTATGAAGAGGCTGGCGCGCAAGGGTTGATGGCCGGACTGAATGCAGCGTTGCAGGCGAAATTTATGCACGAGTCTGTGGGTAAAGCTGTGGATGATTCACGTGAAACATTGAGAGCGTATGCGACGGTTTTTACGCTGGATCGGGCCGATGCCTATATCGGGGTGTTGATTGATGATTTGATTACGCGCGGTGCGCCGGAGCCGTACCGGATGTTTACCAGCCGTGCGGAATATCGTTTGCGGTTACGGGCAGATAATGCGGACCAACGTTTGACAGATTACGGTATTGAAATCGGATGCGTGGGTGTTTCACGTGAAAAGCTTTGGCGAGAGAAATCCAAAAAGCTGTCAACGGCGCAGGTGCTGGCCGAAGGATTACAGGCTAGCCCAAATGAACTTGAGGCGCATGGGATTATGATTAAAAAAGACGGGCAGCGCCGTAATGTTTATGATTTGCTGGCTTATCCGGATATTGATTGGGTGCAGCTTGAGAGAGTGTGGCCTGAGCTTAAGGCCATTGATCTGGATATCCGTGAGCAGATTGAATGTGATGCGCTGTATGCAAATTATATGGAGCGGCATGAGGCTGATATTGCGGCGTTTCGTAAGGATGAGGCTTTGGCGTTGCCTAAGATGCTGGATTATGCAGAAGTAGGCAGTTTGTCAAATGAGGTGCGCATGAAACTGGAACAGGCCCGCCCGGCGACGTTAGGTGCGGCTTCGCGGATTCCCGGCGTGACACCGGCGGCGCTGGTGGCGTTGCTCAGGCATGTGAAACGGAAGAATTCGTCACAGAAACTCAGGCGACAATCTTCACGTCGGGGGTCGGAGACCCATGTGGCCTAATTCGCTACAGATCAATGTTTCACGTGAATCCATGGAGAAGCTGGAGATTTATCATGCGCTTTTGCTTAAATGGCAAAAGGCGGTTAATCTGGTAAGTCCGAAGACGCTGGATGAGGCGTGGCAGCGGCATTTTGCGGATTCGGCGCAGTTGGCCGGATGTGTTTCACGTGAATCATCGGTTCTGGTGGATTTGGGGAGTGGCGCAGGTTTTCCGGGTTTGGTGCTGGCCATAATCCGGTCAGAATTGGATGTTCATCTGGTTGAGTCGGATGAGCGTAAATGTCAGTTTTTGAGGACCGTTTCACGTGAAACGAATGTGGATATAACAGTGCATAATGCGCGTATAGAATCTGTAAAACTTGGGGTAATTCCGGATATTGTGAGCGCACGGGCGCTAGCGGATCTTAAAATGTTGCTGGATTATTGCGGACCGTGGATTGCTGTTAATCCGCAGTTGGAATGTTTGTTTATGAAGGGTGCGAAGGCACGCGATGAAATAATACAAGCGCGGGAATTTTATGATTTTGAATGTGAGGTTTTGCCGAGTAAAACCGATCCGGCGGCCAGTATTTTAAGTTTGCGTGATATGTCTCCAAAATCCCGTGTATAAGCCTTGGTGGTATGGCCTGAAAGCTTGACCAACAGCGAGAATCGACGTTATTGTGTGTCTATTCCATTTTGTATCGATTCGAGAGGTTCATGTCCATGAAAAATCTTCCCGCCCGCACTGTTTCCCCTTCTTTCAAGACTCATGATTACCCGCGTTTGCTGGCGGTGGCGAACCAGAAAGGCGGGGTCGGGAAAACGACAACGGCGATCAATTTGGCGACGGCGCTTTCGGCGGTGGGTAAGCGGGTTTTGATTGTAGACCTGGACCCGCAGGGTAATGCTTCTACCGGATTAGGCGTTCGCCGTTCGTTGATTAAAAGCAGCTCTTATGATGTGTTGTTTGGGGATGTGGCGGTGGAAGATGCGGCCGTGAAGACCAAAGTGCCGCGGTTGTCGATTGTTCCGTCTTCAGTGCATTTGTCTGGTGCGGAGATTGAGCTTGTCACGGCGCATAGCCGTGAATATCGTTTGAGAGAAGCGCTGCGCCGCCCGTTGATGGGGCAAGGCGGGCCTTATGATTATGTGATTCTGGACTGCCCACCCTCGTTGAATTTGTTGACGCTGAACGCGTTGGTGGCAGTGGATTCGGTGATCGTGCCGTTGCAGTGTGAGTTTTACGCTCTGGAGGGGCTTAGTCATCTGACCAAGACCGTCGAGCGGGTGCGTAAACAGTTTAATCCACGGCTGGATATTCAGGGTGTCGTTTTGACGATGTATGATCAGCGTAATAATTTGACGGCGATGGTTGAGCGTGATGTACGCCAGTTTTTTGGTGATAAAGTTTATAAGACTGTTATACCTCGCAATGTGCGCTTGTCTGAGGCGCCGTCCTTTGGTTTGCCGGCGATTGTTTATGATATGAAATGTGCGGGCGCGCAGGCTTATATCCATTTGGCCAGCGAGGTAATTAAACGCGAGCGACAGATTAAAAAAGCGTTGCTTGCAGCGTAAAGCGATTCTAGAGTTTCACGTGAAACGATTTCTTTTTTGAAAGGGTTATGGAATGGATCCAAAAAGTCGTGGTTTGGGGCGCGGATTGAATGCCTTGTTTGAAGATGATGAAGGTGTTTATCCACAAGTTGATCCAGAAGGGCATATTCAGGGGCGCAAGCGTGATATGGTTGGTATTGATCAGCTTGAGCCGGGGCCGGGACAGCCGCGGACTATTTTCAGAGATGGCGCGCTGGATGAGCTGAGCGAATCGATTAAATTGCATGGCGTTTTGCAACCATTGCTGGTGCGAGAGCATAAGGATAATAGTGGGCAATATCAGATTATTGCCGGTGAGCGGCGTTGGCGGGCGGCACAAAAGGCGCAATTGCATGAGGTGCCGGTGATTGTGCTGAGTATTACGGATGCTGAAGCGTTTGAAATTGCGTTGATTGAGAATTTGCAGCGTGAGGATCTTGATCCTATTGATGAAGCGACTGGCTATCAAAAGCTCATCGATGAACACGAATATACGCAGGAAAAACTGGCGGAAAGCCTTGGAAAGAGCCGTTCGCATATTGCAAATATGATTCGGTTGTTGCAATTGCCGCTTGTGGTGCGGGATTTTTTAAGTGATGGAAAAATAACAATCGGCCACGCGCGGGCTTTGATTACGGTCGAGAACGCTGAGGCGTTGGTCAAGGAAGTGATTGCCAAAAATTTGAGCGTGCGTGAAACGGAAAAGCTTGTTGCCGAATCGCAAGGGCGGGCACAGACTACGAAAGTGCGGGCTTCAAAGTCCTCTCCGGCAAAGGATGTTGATACTTTGGCCCTGGAAGAAGACATTTCGGGTAAGCTCGGGATGCGCGTATCGATTGACAGCCGAGACGGGAAAAGCGGGCGGTTGAGCGTACAGTTCAAGACGCTTGACCAGCTTGACGTTCTTATACGGCGGCTTTCGGAAGAGAGTGGTTCCGGAAGGCTGTCTGCCTAGAACACCTCCCGATGAGGTTGGCTCATTTTTTGTTCTCTCCATGTGATCAGGAGGTTTGAGCATATAATGATGGCGCAGCCAATATAGACGTGGATTTCCGGTATTTCTTTCCAGACCGCCCAGCCCAAAAGCGTGGCCCACACAATGTTGAAATAGATAAGCGGGCTGAGAAAAGAGATTTCTCCGTGTTTATAGGCGTTGTTTTTAAAGAACTGGCTAAGAAAGCCGCTGATAATTATTCCGGCCAATAAAGCATAAGCGCTTGGCAGGCCCGTCCAGAAGAAGGGCAGGCAAAGTCCCGCAAACAGCGATCCCCACCCAAACAGGTAAAATGTCGTGGTCAGCGGGTCTTCGTTTTGTCCCAGGCTTCGCAGATAGAGTATGACAATTGCGGAGGCCAAAGCACCCATGAGCGCGACGATATAGGATGGTGTGAAATTTTCCATGCCGGGCTGCGTTATTACAAGCGCACCGGTCAGGCCTGCGGCGATGCATAATCCTCTGAATTTGCTTGTTTTTTCGTTCAAAAAGAGCGGTGATAGCACCGTTGCGATGATGGGTGCGCTCAGCAGAATTGCGGATACTGTTGCCAAAGGGAGTAGTGCGTTTGCCCATATAATAAGCCACAGGCAAATGTTACCGGTGAGGGCCCTTATAAATTGCGCTTTGGGACGTTTTGTTTTAAAGCGCTGGAATTGTCTTGTTGATAAAATGGTCAGTGTGACGAGCGCAAAGCCCCCGAGATTCCTGTAAAATAAAACCTCCAGCGGCGTTAATCCGTTTTCTGTCAAAAGCTTGGCGAACATGTTTACGAGGACGATCATAAAGCTTGAGCCTAACAGGAACCCGGCGGCCTTTAGATATTGACGGTTATCGTTTAACGGTTGCGCCATGTTTAGCGGGATTTGCTGATGCCGAGCACGGCCTGGGCGCAGAGGGTTTCCACGGGCGCGCCGGTTTGTTTGCATTGGGCCTCTAAATCCATAAGCTTTTGTAATACTTTGGATAATCCTTCTTTAGACCAGCGGTTTACTTGCGTTTTAAAGGCGTGTTGCTGCTTGAAAAAAATTGGCGGGCTTAAGGCTTTCATAGCTGAATCTGCCGAATCTCCCCTTTCAATAAGGCTTTTGATTAAATGCAGGCGCAGGAAGTGATTTTGCAGGCTGCGGAGGATCACAACAAAAGACACCCCCTCCTCCATCAATTGACGATAGGTTTTAAGCGCTTGGGCAGTATTATGCCCAGCGGTAGCATAGATAAGGTCATCGAGTGCGACAGCGCTGGTCTGACCGCAACATGCGGTGACATCGTCTAATGTTACAGGGGTGTTATCGTTGCCTTTGTAGGTAATGAGTTTTTCGAGTTCGCTGCGGACTTTTTGGCGATCACCGGAGATATTGGCGCTGAGCCAGGTGAGTGCGTCCTGGTCGATGCCGATTTGGGAGCTTGTTAATGTTTCGCGGATCAGGCGAGACAGATCGCGCTCATCTTCTACGTAACAAGGCACGGCGGCAGCGTTTTTTGCTGATTCGCAGAGTTTACGAAGGGTGCTACGGGGGCCGAGTTCACCGGCTTCGAGGATTACCAGCGCTGAATCTGAGGGGGTTTGCAGATATTCCTTGATTAGTGTGGTGATTTTGTCGCTGGTACCTTCGATCCGGATCAGGCGATCGCCGCCCATCATCGAGATTGCCCCGGCCTCGTCAGGCAGGCGGGCCGGGTCTTCGAGGAAAATTTCGGTGGATAGCGTGGCGACATTAAACGGGTCGTTCAGGTCTGTAACGACGGTTTTGCCAATGGTGGCGCTGCGCTCTTTCATTAGGCCGTTGTCCGGGCCGTAGACGAGGATTACCCTTGCGGCCTTGTTTGGCGCTTTGACGAAAGGTTCGATGTCGCGAAAAGCCAGTTTCATATTCGAGATCCTATAGCATGTGCCGGGCGGGTCAATTGTTCTTACATTGATGGCCATAAACTATAAACATACCGACTGGTCGGTATGTTTATGCTTGTTGTTATTTATAGGCACGTAAAAACCAAGGGGCTTGCCCCGTGGATGGAGTGCGTCCAGTATCTTCTTCATGCGATTAAGGAAGCAAGGCCACTGTGCGTACAAATGCGAATACCATCTGGTTTTGACCAGCAAGTACCGGCGTAAAATTTTCAATGAAGGATCATTTGCCTATCTGCGGGAATTGATAACGAGTTTTCATGAGATGTTGCCTGAGGTTGAAGTGTTGGAGATCAATCACGATGTTGATCATGTGCACCTGTTGTTATCAATTCCCCCCAAGATGTGTGTCAGTGATCAGGCCGTCTTATGAAGAAAAGGTTTGAGTATATGCGCAAAGCATATTGGGGCGCAGATGGCATATGGTCCGACGGTTATTTTGTCAGCACAGTGGGCATCGGTGAGAGTGTTATTAAGCGCTATATTCAAAACCAGGGAGAAGAAGATACTGGACAAGCGCAGCTTGAACTAAAGTGATACCACGGGCCTTGGCCCGTGGAGTTTCACTTCAGTTTTTTGAGTTGTTTTTCAAACAGCGTATAGGCGCAGAGGTTCGGGTTTTTAAAAATGACAGGGTCGTAATCGCGTTGAAAAGTCAGGGCCGATTCGAGCGTATTGAAAAGTAGCGCATTGACTTTGGAATCAGTGCAACCGGTATGGCAAATGGTGAGAAGGGGGCCGAGTTCGTCTTCAAGGCCTTCCAAATATGTAGAATTTTCTATAAGCGTTGCAAATTTTTGTGCGAAAGCCAGCATTGTGGTGTTACCGTAGGGAACATTGAGGAATCGACCGTTATGGTTTTGGGCGGCTTTGTATGCAGCTTCTAGCGGTTTTTGAAGCGTTTTGGGTTGCATTTGGTTCAAGCCGGAGCGTGCGAGCAAAATATCGACTTGTTTGGCAAATTCAGGGTCAAAGGCCAGCGTGGCGGTGAGCAGCAGTGCAGTTTGGTGCTGGTGCAGGCCGACACCAAACATGCGGGCTTCATAGCGGTGGTTGACTACCTGATTATTTTCGTCTTTCAGGGCGGCGATTTTTATATCCGGCCAGAGAATACTTTCGGCGAAAAAGTAATTGGTGGCTGTGTTTAGGCCCTGTTCACGCAATTTATTAAAGCTGGTCCATGTACCGGAGGGCAGGCGGATAAGTTTGCCGTGTTCGTCGTAATAGACAAAAAGCGGGTTGTTTATGACATGGTCGCCATGGCCGTGAATATAATCATCGCCGGTTTTGGCGCTGTATATATAGGGCGGGACGCCGCCGCGGTCTTTTAATGAGGTGCGGTGATGCATGCCGACGTGCCCTGTAAAAGCGTGGCCTTCATTGAATGGTGCGGCATTGTCGGTAATCATAAATAAAAAGGGCGCGAGGCAATAAAGGCGGCGGACATTTTCGAGCAGATGTCCGGGGCTCCGATAGCTGATCGAGACTTGATTGGATTTGCAGACCGAGAAATAGGCGGCAATGGCTTGCATGTCCTTGCGCGGCGGGGCGAAAAAGGCCTGATAGCGTTCGATATCCATGACGTTATTGAGCAGGTCGGCAGCGCTTTTGTTGGGCAGGTGCTGGAAATAAGAGCGTTTAAGGCCGATAGTAGCGGCTTTTTGCGTGAGGCAGACGATTTTTTTGTTGGTATCGTCCATGATCATGCGGAGATCTTTGGGGCCACGGGCAATCGAGCCGACTTCGAGCATTTCGGATGTGGGCTCATTGCGGACGAAATCGCCGTCGTACTCCGCGTTTGTGGTGTTTTTGGCGACCTTGTTTTGCGCAATTGTCATCGGGGCGAGATCAGCGCTTTCGGGGTCGAAGAAGGCGAGTTCAACTTCGATGCCGGCTTTGGCATCCGCGCCTACGCCCGCATAGGTGTCGATGACATCGTCGATCGATTCGATGCGCCGCGTGTCGCTGGCATTTACTTCGGACATATGTCGGGCCCCTTTCTCCTTACTTACCTTGCGTAATATGCGGTAGTTCAGGTTGAAAGGCAAATTTGCTGGATAAATAAAAACGCCAGCACAAAGAGGGTGCCAGCGTTTTTAGGGTTTCTCCATTTTATCAGTGGTTGATGATGGTAAGAAGCTCTTCTGCGTGTTCTTGAACGCTTCTGTTGGCGAGTCCTTGTAACTCATCGTGTGCTTTGGGCAGGCTTGTTTTATTAAGCACAGCCGTAACCGCTTTTTCAAAGGCGGCTTCTACGGGTTCGTCTTGACCATAATCGTTAAATACTTCTCGACTTATTGTTGTAAGAGGAACGAGGGCTGCGGGGCCGGGTCTTCCGTCCGGTACAACATAGCGAATTTCGATTGTTTCTCGATTATCATTTCTAAAGGGAACTATCAGCATTTTCTTTTCCTTTCGTTGTAAAATATTTTTGCAGATGTTTTAGCGGTAAACAGCGGCGGGTTCTTGTGTTGTATAAGACCAGTCGTCCGTGCGGTGGGGTTGGAGTATTCGCGCAGCGGCCAGCTTATTCGTACGGCTTGCGTTAAAAAGATTCGCCAGATTGCTATAGAAGGCGGTGTTTGCCGCAGCCCATGTGCGTTTCTGATAAAAAGGGTCAAGATTTTCGGGGTAGGGTGCATCCGTGCCTTTCTTTTGAAAATCTCTTAGCAATTCTTTTAGTAAAGTGTTGGCTAAATATTCGAGGTGACCGCTCATATAGATAAAAGGCCCCTTTTTTTCTGAAACAATCGCTGCGCCGGTTTCTTCCGAACTTGCTAAAATGTTCAGGTTTGGCTGGGCTCGCAGTGCGATTTCATCGGAGTAGTAGTAACGTGAAACGGGCATGGGGAATTTATGTTCTATGCCTTTAACCAGTGGCGAATTCGCATTGGTTACGGCCAGTTCGAAGATGCCGGTAAGTTTAGCCTCACGTTTTAGTCTTTCGATGCCGTAGAAATGGTTGAGCGCGACGTGAGCGGCCCAGCATGTTGCCAGCGTCGGCGTATTGCTTTTACGGGCATAATCAAGCAGGTCTATAAATTCATTGTAGAATTCATTGCCTTTGTCGTCTGTGGAGCCTGTTTTTTGTCTGAGGTCTAAGTTTGCTCCCGGGAAACCTGTCAGGACAATTCCGTTAATGGTCTTGTCGTTTCGAATTTCAGAGAGCGGTTTGTGGTATTTTAAACGGTGCTGTTCTTTTTTACTGTCTGATTTTTCGTGGGCAGCGGCGATTTTTGTTGAGG
This sequence comes from Rhodospirillales bacterium, assembly GCA_023898785.1. Lineage (NCBI taxonomy): Bacteria > Pseudomonadati > Pseudomonadota > Alphaproteobacteria > Rhodospirillales > Rhodospirillales bacterium. The sequence goes on from CP060239.1 coordinate 1,705,982, forward strand.
GGCTGTAAAAGACAAGCTCAACATTCAGGCCGCTTTCGGCAAAGGCGCGGGCGAACTGCGTTTCCGTTTCCACAACGTTGGACATGGTGTTGGCCACGGCCACACGCACGACATTGTCTTTAGGGGCTTGCGACGCCGGGATAACGTTTTTGCAGCCTTCTTGTCGCAAATTCTCAATTGCCGGGTGTCCATCTGGAAGAATAACAGCCATGTTTTAAAGTCCATTTCCTTAAATATTGGCTGTGCTGATAACAGAGCCTGATAGCGGAAAACCGAAATCAAAAAAGCCATGCGTGTTAGCACAGTGGTTAAATACAATATCTGTCGGGAATGGGTGGACGTTTGTCCGCGGTCATGCCCCGCCAGGTTTCCAAAATTCAGGAGACCACGGGCGGGATCAAAATAGCGTTGGTTTGATCTTTGCCGTGGCGCTTTAGCTTTTTTAACGCGGTGCAAGCTGAGTCCATCAAATGCCGCGGAAGTGCTATAAGCCATCGTTTTTGCTTATAGACCAGATATAAAACGATCGTCAAGATATTTTTCTGTAAAGTTATGTGCGTTTATTGTGCGTGTTTGAAATGCAGGGCGAGCTGTTCTTCAATTTGGCGGGCGAGGCCGTTCAGCGCGTTTTCACGGGTGTTTTGTTCCGAGACGCGATTGGCAAATTCGCTGGCCAGAATATTGTAGCTGGCGATGGATCGCAAAGGGCGTTGCAGGAGGACTTTGCCAGTTTGCTTATCAATGAGAGAGATATTGGTTTTAAGGGTTAATTGTCCGCGGGTGGTATCGGAATCTATAGTGACATCGAGATCGCGTCGGCTTTCCGAGACGGGTGAGACCGTTAGCTTGTAAAGCGGGTTTACCGGGCGGCCAGCGCGATAGAACCGGTCGATCAATGCATTGCGCAGAAACTGGCCTTCGCGATCAGGGATACCTCCGATTTCAATTGCAGCGAGATGTTCTTCGACGCCGACAGCGGTGTATTTATTTACGCCATAGACAGGGTGGAGGCCGCAGGATGTTAGTTGCAAGGTACAAGTTGCAAAGACCAAGAACAGCGCGATTTTTATCTTGTAACTTGTAACTTGCATCTTGTACCTCCTAAGCTGCCACCACGTTGACGATTTTGCCGGGCACGTAGATGAATTTGCGCACCTGTTTGCCTTCGATGAATTTTTTGACATTATCTTGCGACAGCGCGGTTTCGCGGGCGGTGGCTTCATCGGCGTCTGGAGCGAGGTTAATTTGCGCGCGGACCTTGCCGTTGACCTGTACGCCGAGGGTGACAGTGTCATCGGTCAGAAGCGTTTTATCGGCTTTGGGCCATGGTTCATCAGCCAGCAGGCTAGAGTGACCTAATTGTGCCCATAGCTCTTCGGCTAGGTGCGGCATCATCGGGTTGAAAAGCTGAGTAAGAGTTTCGAATGCTTCGCGCAAAGCCCAGCGGTCTGAATCATTCCCGGGTTTAAAGCCATTGATCATATTAGACAGTTCACGGATTTGCGCTACGGCCTTGTTCATTGCAAAATCTTCAATGGCTTTGGCGACGCCGACGATTGTTTTGTGTGATGCGCGGCGTAGATTAGTCGCGTTGTCTGAGAAATCAAGCGGCGTTGCACTATCTGCACCGGGCAGACTGGTTCTTGCTTCCATTAATGTGCGGTGAAGTTTATTGATAAATTTCCAGGCACCTTCGATGCCGGCCTCCGTCCATTCCAGATCACGTTCGGGCGGGGAGTCAGAGAGGATGAATAGCCGTGCCGCATCCGCGCCGTAAGTGTCGATAATGTCCTGCGGGTCGATGACGTTCTTTTTCGATTTGGACATTTTGATCGATGGGCCGATTTTGGCTTTGGTTTTATCGGTCAGAGCTTCATATTCGGATGGGAAGAGCCATTTGCCATTGGCGTCCTGATAAGTTTCGTGCGTGACCATGCCTTGTGTGAACAGGCCTGTGAATGGCTCATCGCAATCGACGTAGCCGCAGTCGCGCATGGCTTTGGTGAAAAAGCGGGCGTAGAGCAGATGAAGCACGGCGTGTTCGACGCCGCCGATATATTGCTCGACCGGCATCCAGTATTTGGCTTTGTCTTTATCAACAGGCGCGGTTTCATTATGCGGGTCGCAATAGCGGAACTGATACCACGAGCTTTCAAAGAAAGTATCAAACGTGTCGGTTTCGCGCTGGGCATCTTTACCGCATTTCGGACATGCGCAGTTTTTCCATGTCGGGTGGTGGGCAAGCGGGTTGCCGGGTTTGTTAAAGCTTATATCATCGGGGAGTGTCACGGGAAGTTGGTCTTCTGGAACCGGGACCGCGCCGCAATCCTCGCAATAAATGATGGGGATCGGGCAGCCCCAATAGCGCTGGCGGGAGATGCCCCAATCGCGCAGGCGGAACTGCGTGGTGCCAAAACCGGTGCCTGCGTTTTCGCAGCGCTTGATGACTTCCGCTTTGGCATCTTCGACGCTCATTCCATCGAGCCACTGGGAATTCACAAGTTTGCCGGGGCCGGTATAGGCTTGTTTTAGGTTTTTGTCTGTCCCGTCGGAAATAACGCGCTGGATTGGCAGACCGTATTTGGTTGCAAAATCAAAGTCGCGCTGGTCGTGGGCGGGGACGCCGAACACCGCGCCAGTGCCGTAATCCATCAGAACGAAATTGGCGAGGTAGATTGGGATTTCCCGGCCTAAAAGGGGATGGGTGGCTTTGTAGCCTGTATCAAAGCCGAGTTTTTCGGCTTGTTCGATGGCCGCTTCAGAGGTGCCGAGTGCGGCGCATTGTTTGACGAAGTCTTCGAATCCGTCTTTATCTGCACAAAGTTTTTTGGCCATCGGATGGTCGGCGGCCAGCGCCATAAATGAAGCGCCGAACAGTGTGTCGGGCCGCGTGGTATAGATCTCGATTTGCATGTCTGTCATTCCGAGCGTATGCGAGGAATCTCCATTTGCCGCATGAGATCCCTCCGCTTTGCGTTCGGGATGACAAGTGCTTTGCACTTGCCACTTAAATTGCAATCCGGTGGATTTGCCGATCCAGTTTTCCTGCATGATGCGGACTTTTTCCGGCCAGCGTTCAAGTTTGCCTAAGTCTGTAAGCAACTCATCGGCGTAATCGGTGATCTTGAGGAACCACTGGTTTAGTTTGCGGCGCTCAACAGGCGCGCCAGTGCGCCAGCCTTTGCCATCGACGACCTGTTCATTGGCCAGGACGGTATGATCAACCGGATCCCAGTTGACCATAGATTCCTTGCGATAGGCAATGCCTTTATCGAGGAAGTCGAGGAACATCTTTTGTTCGTGGCGGTAATATTCGGGCAGGCAGGTGGTGATTTCGCGGCTCCAGTCGATGGCGAGGCCCATGGATTTGAGTTGTTCGCGCATCTCAGATGTGTTGGATAGCGTCCAGTCTTTCGGATGGGCGCCGCGTTCAATGGCAGCGTTTTCTGCGGGCAGGCCAAACGCATCCCAGCCCATGGGGCGCAGGACATTATATCCGGAGGCGCGGCGGTAACGCGCGACAACGTCGCCGAGCGTATAGTTACGGACATGGCCGACATGGATGCGTCCGGATGGATAGGGAAACATCTCAAGGACATAGTATTTGTCTTTGGCTGGATCTTCGGTGACTTCAAAGCATTTACGCTCGTTCCAAACGGAACGCCACCGCGCTTCAGATTCTTTAATATTGTATTTTTCTTGTGTCATGAGAGACGATTAGCTGAATTTTTTGCTGATCGCAAGGTCTGATGCGCGGGTTGACCAATAGACCCAGGCTTTGCCGAGTGCTTCGCTGATTTTGAAGGCGAGGCGCGTGCATTTGAATTTCAGGCCTTTGGGTGTGACACTTTTATCATGGCGCTCTTCGCCGATGGCGGAATCAAAGGAGAGATCCTGCACGGCGAGGCCGGGTTGGATCGAGAAAGCCGTTATGCCGGTTTCCCAGCCGCGTCCGAGCACTGTATCAATCGGAAAGGCGAATTTTTCGGTGGCACGCACCAGTTTTTCAGCGCCTTGGCGGGAAATGAGCGTGGCGTGGGCGCCGCCTGGAGCAGTGCGCAGGCGGACAAGATGGAAGTCTTTATATAGAGGGGTGATTTTACGGTGTTTGCCCTTTGCCACTTTGGGGCTGCCGAGCAGGCGGATGATGTCAAAAGCGATATCCTTATCTATGAGGGCTTCAAGTGTGGCCTTGGTGCTTTCATGCAGGCGGGCGTCATCTTCAAGGAGCAGCGCGTAGTCGATATCGTTTTTGACCATAAAGCGGTAAAAATTGCGGTGGGAGAGAAAACAGCCCAGCTCGCCGGGTTTGAGATCGCGTCCATGGGCGGCGCGGCGGCGCGGAGCGTTATAATCTGGGTGGTTCAGCACATTCATTTGGCGGCCATCAACGGCATCAAAAAATTCGAAATTGAATCCGCGATCCTTGAGGTGCGCGGCGATTGCCTCTCGGCGCGCGGTTTCTTCGGACAGGGATATGATGAAGGTCGGGATCATTTTATTTCTGTCATGCCCGCCTTGTGCGGGCATCCGGACCCCCGCACTCATTTTTCAAATGGGCGGGGGTGACATTGTTAAATTATTCACTATCAAGCTGCGCGACGCGCAATTGACGGGCGCGGGTCAGAATCGAATCTTCAAGTTGGCGGGCGGTTTCTGTGGATGGCTTAACGTCCTGCCATGAGCCTTTTGATTTCACCTGTTTAAAGACACGGACCTGAATACCGTCGGAGCGGAGCTGGCGGCTTAAAATAAACACGTTGAGTTTAAAGCGCTCATCCGGGGTTTCAGCCGGTGTGTACCAGTCGGTTAGAATCACGCCACCAAACGGATCGGCGCTTGCGAGCGGCATAAAGGAAACGGTATCCAGTGAGGCACGCCAGAGGAAGCTGTTCACGGCAATGCCGGAAGCGCCGTCTTCATTATTATCTTTGCGTTTACCGCCAAAGGACAATCCACCTTCACCAAAAATGCTGGCAGGTTTTGAATAAATATCATTTTCATTGGCGCCGCGCGCCATACCGGTTGGATATTTGGCTTCGGTTTTAATTGCGCCGCCTTCTTCTTCGCCTGTGGTGCAAGCACTTAGGGTGAGTGCCGACATCCCTACAATTGCAATGGACAGAAATGTTTTACGCGTCGCGTTCATGGTATTCCTACATAGTTTTGTGAAACATATTTGTAAGTGATTAGCATGGGATGCTTTTGCTCTCAAGCCATTTAACGTCATTGTCTGTGCCCACGTCATTGCGAGGAAGCCCGCAGGGCTGACGCGGCAATCCAGATTAGAAATGGATTGCTTCGCTGCGCTCGCAATGACGAGAGCAGCAAGTTTTAACCTGTTGCAAAAATGCAACGCCTTTCAAAAAAGATGAATCAATCCGCCAAAAGCACGTTGAACGGATGGTGCGATTCAGGCTTATTGGGTGTGTCCATTGGGTAACAGTGGGTGGTTTGATTCAGTCTCGAATCAATTTTGTTCAACGATTATCATCTGTTTATTGGAGGAATGATAATGAAAAAAGTACTTTTAAGCACAGCTGCTATTGCCGGTATGGCAATGATTGCTAATCCGGCTGCTGCTCAAGTTAAACTTGAGCTTGGTGGTTGGTTCAAAGGCTACGGTGCATACGTAGACCAAGACGAAGATTCCGCTGCGGCTAATGCTCGCGAAGTTGGCGTTATTCGTCACACGGAAGTTCACTTCGGTGGTGAAACAACTCTGGACAACGGTCTGACAGTTGGTGCGCATATCGAAGCGGAAGCTGATGGCGCTGGTGGGACAGGTGACTCTTTTGATGTTGAAGAGAGCTATGTTTACTTCTCAGGTGGCTGGGGCCGTGTGAATTTCGGTGCTGAAGATGGTGCGCAATACCTGTTGCAGGTTGCCGCTCCTTCTGCAGACTCTAACGTTGACGGTATCCGTCAGTTCGTTCAGCCTGTGAACTACACTTCAATGGGTTCAGCTGCATTGGCTGCTGCGATTACTGCAGATGGTCTTGACTATGAAACCAATGCAACCGGTTACTCAGATAAGCTGACTTACCTGTCTCCAATCATGAACGGTTTCCAGGGCGGTCTGTCTTGGACACCGGATGTGAGCGGTACAGCTGTAACATCTCATGATACTGGTGCACCTGATCTTTCAGGTGTTCTGACTGATGATGTTGCCGAAAGCTTTGGCGCTGCATACGAAGCTGCTCTTCGTTATGAAGGTCAGTTCAACAATGTTGGTGTGATTGCCGGTCTTGGTTACACGCACATTGACATTGAAGACACAACTGCTGGCTTGCTTACTGGCGATGCGTCTGATGACCGTACAGTATGGAACGCTGGTATCGATCTGGATATCGGTCCGTTCGGCATCGGTGTTTCTTACTCTGAAGATGACTACGGTGAGACTGAAGTTACTGGTGGTGGCACACGCGATGATGAAGAAACGCTCGTTGTTGGTGTTGACTACACAACCGGTCCTTTCAAGCTTGGCGCATCTTACATGAACCAGGACGGCACGCAGAATATTGTTGGTGTTACAGGTAATGATGGTATTGAAACCGATCGTTACACTGGCGGTGTCGTATACACATACGGCCCAGGCATGACATTCCGTGGCAGCGTATCACACGTTGAGCATGACAATGTTGCCGGTCTGACATCAGGCGACGAAGTAGACGCAACGAGCGTTCTGCTTGGTACACAAATCAACTTCTAATCGTAGTTTGATTTTTTATAAGGATTTTGGAAGGGCCTCGTTTGAGGCCCTTTCTTTTGTACGTTTTTTGTCATTGCGAGCGCAGCGAAGCAATCCACTTATGTCTTTTTAGAGAGCGGGAAGGCAGATTGCTTCGTCATTTCATTCCTCGCAATGACGGTAGCAACGTAATCCCTTGCCTAAATAGGAAATATATCCTATTATCATTTGTCGGCGGGCATGCTGATTGTGGTTATGGCCAGAGGGGACGGGGCACCCCCATAAAAATTAAAAACGAACTGATGAAGTCTAAAAGTAATTTTAATACAAAGGGTTATAAGGTGCTTTATGGGGCAGGTTGCTGAAAATCTTGAAATTATCAATGACCGGATCGCGAAAGCGGCGCGCGAAGCCGGGCGCTCGCCGGATGATGTGCAGTTGGTGGCGGTGAGCAAGGTGCAGCCTGAGGTGCGTATCGATGAGGCTTTGGCGGCTGGCCAGCGCGTTTTTGGGGAGAACCGGGTGCAGGAAGCGCAGGCGCGTTGGCAGGGGCGGCGGGCGGTTACTCCGGATTTGAAGCTGCATTTAATCGGACCGTTGCAGACCAATAAAGTCAAGACGGCTGTGGCACTGTTTGATGTGATTGAAACGGTTGACCGGGAAAAGCTGGCGCAAGCGCTGGCTAAAGAGATGGCCAAGCAGGAGGATATGAATAAGAAAAATCTGCCCTGTTTTATTCAGGTCAATACAGGCGAGGAAGAGCAAAAGGCCGGGATTGTTCCGGCGGATTTGGAGAATTTTTACCGATTTTGCGTTGAGGTGTGCGGGCTCAATATTGTGGGGCTCATGTGCATTCCCCCTGTTGATGAGCCTGCGGCGCTGCATTTTGCTTTGCTTAAGAAATATGCCGATTCGCTGGGGCTTTCTCAGCTCAGTATGGGGATGAGCGTGGATTTTGAAAAGGCAATTGCGTTGGGCGCAACATATGTGCGCGTTGGAACGGGCGTGTTTGGGGAGCGTTCTGTGCGTTAGGTGTTAAGTCCTGAGCCTTGCAGGTGCTTTTTTAATACATACCGACCGGTCGGTATGTATAGATTTAATCATTGTAGTTTTGGCTCAGGCGGATCTGGGTGATTGGCTCGCGGCGGGGCAGCGGGTTTTGATCCAGCGTTGGATAAGCGGTTTTGGCAACGCTGCCGGCGGTGCGGCCAGATGCGGCTTGCGTGCGTTCAATTACGATTTCTGGCTGCGCCTTCATGTCGACAAAAGCCAGAAGGTTTCCGGGCAGATCACTTGATTGTGCAGTATGCGGGTCTTGCGCGTGTTTTTGCACTGCTGCGAGGCGAATTTCCGGGGCGCTATCTGCTGGCGGTGTTTGCGAGCGGTAGGTCGGAGCCTGGCCATTTAAGACAAGCGCAAAGGCATTACCAGCCACGTCTTTGCCGGTTTCCTGCTGTATAACAACATTGACTAATCCACTGGCGGCGCCCAGCGGTCCGCCAAAGAGCGCGCCGCCCATGATCTGGCCGATTGGCTTGATTTCATCGCCGGTAAGTTCGCGGTATATATGACCAACAACGGGCAGGTGGTGGAGCGGGTTCACCATGTCAATAATATCTCCAAAACCGAATTCTTTGGTCGATGGGTCCGCGGATGTTTGAGCGCTGGTTTCCATGCCATGATAGCCGAGCGCGTTTTCAGGCCCGCTGGGCCCGGTTTTTTGCAGGGCTTCGGAGAGTGATTTTTCGATGTGCTCGCCAAAACTTTCCCCGGATTTGGGCGTTTCCCACATTGGCACGAAACCGCCCATGCGCTCGTTTTTGACCATGCGCAGGACTTTTTGCGGCGGGGTGGTTTGTGCGCTGGCGGGATTTTCCAGGGCGCTGTAAAGTCCTTCAATCATTTAAAATCCTTTGTCTGCGTTAAGCTTCGCAAAAGTTGTGCCAAGCATGAGCTATAGAAAAGTGTTCACAAAAACAAAATGTTGAGTTTACTATGGCGGTTCATGTTTTTTAAAAGGCCGGGAGGTTTTTGTCAGTTATGGCTGAGAAATTGCCGATTTTGATTGCTGATTCACAGGCTGTGAGCCGTGCTGCAATCCAGAGGGCGCTTACTTGTTATGAGGGCGTTTGCGTCGTCGATGTTTGTGCGCCTGAGGATGTGATGGATAATGAAGCTGTTGCTGAGCGTTGTATTGCGCTGGGGACGGAAGCGGCGGCGATTCTTGGTTCGCGGGCGCGGGTACATATGGCCAAACCGTTGCGGATGGGCGCGTTGCTTGATCGGCTTATACGGATGGGAAAGGTCGACACGGGGCGCGGCGGTGAGGATCTTTTGCATTTTTCGGGTTGGATTTTGGATGTTGCTCATAGTGCTTTGCGTAAAGAAGGGGTGGCAGAAAGGGAAGTTCGTTTGACAGAAAAGGAGCTTTCTATGCTGCGTATTTTACATGAACATACCGACCGGTCGGTATCTCGAGAGGTCTTGTTAGATAGGGTTTGGGGGTATGTGGACGGTGTTGAGACCCATACGTTAGAGACTCATATTTATAGGCTTCGGCAGAAAATTGAGGATGATCCGGCTATGCCGAGAATTTTATTAACCACAGAGGCAGGTTATCAGCTTAATAGCGGGAAGCCAGCACGTTAGGGCTATCCTAGAGCGTAGTTTTGATTTTGTTCACGGCGGTTACAAGGCTTTCGAGGAAGCTGGCGGCGCGCTCGATGTGGAGGATTTCAACGCCTGCATCGTTTAAATTTTTTAAATCTTCGATCAAAGTATGGATGGTTCGGATATCGGCGGCGCTGAGGTCCAGAGGCGGGCCGCCCGCTTGATCGGTCGTTTCGAGCAGTACGGTGCTTTTTTCATTTGCGATGGCCATGGTTTGATAGGCAGAGGCGGCGCGGGCGGCCGGGTTTGCCTGTGGTGATGGCGGCAGCGCCGTATTTTGTTTTTGCGTTTCGGGGAGGGGTGGCGTTTCTTTTTTTGGACCGGGTTGTTCTTTTTCTTCTGAGTTGTTGCGCAAAAATTCTTCTAAAAAATGTTGTAGCGCTTCGACGGCAACGGTGGCGCCGGTTTCATACGGCTCTTGTTCTTCTGGCCCGTCCTTTTTGCTGTGGCGGCGCTCATAATCGGGGTCGTGGCGCTGAATATCCTGACGTGTGTCGGCGTGTTCCGCTTGACGGGGCTTGATTGGTAAAATCTTTGATAGTTCTGAAAACATGGTGTTTCCTATGCTTGTACACCTTCATTATAGCAAGAAAGGTGAATTTGTACCATATCCGTACTTTTTCTTTGCCGGGGGGCGGTATAGACTGCGCATTATGGTTGAAGATGATGAAGAGGATTTGTGGGATTTCGTGACGCGCGATGTAAAGCCCATTGCGCGAAATAAGCCGCTTAAGGTTGTTGTTTCGCATAAAAAATCTGCGGCCAGGCGGGTGGTTGATTCTGCGGGGCAGCGTCAGGTGGATGAATTGCCGGATCAGATTTCGGAGCGCGATCATGCGGGGGTGGGGCTGGATCGTAAAACGGCCGATAGACTGCGCAAAGGTCAAATTCCGCTTGAGGGACGGCTGGATTTGCACGGGATGAATCAGGTGCAGGCTCATAAGGCTTTGGAAGTGTTTATTATGCAGGCGCAGCGTGAAGGCAGACGCTGCGTTTTGGTGATTACGGGGAAGGGGGCCGGTGAAGACGGGCGGCGCGATCCGCTTTCATCCGGGCAGGGGGTGTTAAAACGCCGTGTGCCGCAATGGTTGGCTAGCGGGTCTTTGCAAGGATACGTACTTAAAAGCGTACCTGCGCAGGCGCGGCATGGTGGCGATGGGGCGCTGTATGTTCTTTTGAAGCGTCAGCGGTGAGCTTTCATTTCGTGCCAATAATAACGCCGTGATTTCTGGGCAGTTCATAGCTTTGAATATCCTGGAAACCGGCATCTTTCATCCAGTCTTCATATTCCTGCCACGTATAGAGCATCCCTTCGCCTGTCGCGATTGTCAGGAAGTAGGGCGAGCCGATAGAAGCGAATAACGGTCCCTGGCGATCATTATCCTGCATTTGGTTGAAAATCATAACCTTTCCACCGTCATCAAGCGCGTCGTAGGCTTTTTGGAACAATGTGCGGTCTTTCTCCTCCGACCATATCGTCATGAAATGGGAGAACAGGAAACAATCGGCGCCTTCAGGAAACGCGTCTTGAAAACAATCTCCTGAAATTGCCTCAATACGGTTACTGTATCCTTTATCCTTTAGATTCTTTTCTGTGATCGGGCAAACAGAAGACAAATCAAAAACCGCCCCGCGGATGTGCGGGAAACTATCGGCGATTTGCATCAGGTTGGTTCCGTCGCCGCCGCCGACATCCACAAGGTAACCGATATTGGAAAAATCTACATGTTGGACAAGATCGGCGTTTGCCTGTACGGAGATTTGATGCATCGCGTCCTGGAAAATCTGGTTTTTCTCCTCGACATGCGCAAGGCGCTCATACAGCGTTTTTTCGTTTCCTTTAAAAACCTCGAGTCCCAAATTCTTATTGGCCTTAATGGACTCATAAAAATAAAACATGCCCTGATAAACAATTTCGTGTTCCCATTCAATAATCTTATTCAGGTTCCGTGGGGATTTTTTGCATAAAAGCTCGTCGGAAATAGCCATATTGGAATATTGGTCGCCGTCTTTTTTTAGAAGCCTGATAGAGGACAGCCCCAACAACAAAATGCGCGCTGGCTTTGATTCAATGCTCAAGGCTTCGGCGATCTCTTCCTGACTCATTGGCCCTTTGTCAGCAAGCATGCTGAAAAGATCCAGCTTAATAGCCGCATATAGCGTCTGAAAATAAATGTGTCCACCGAAAATCATTGTTAAATTGTGAAGATCTTCATCGCGCGTCTGCGCGCTGTTCGCAATCTCTTTTGTTTTGGAAACGTTCATAAAAAAACTCCATATACTCTACTATTACTACATACTCTACTATTACTACATACTCTACTATTACTACATACTCTACTATTACTACACAATCCATATTGCATGTACCGGTAGAGCAGCGCCTTCCGGTTTTTGCTGAAGTTTCGGATTTTTGCCGAAATTTTGTAAAATGCTTACAGAAAGAAGAGATTATGAGAAAGAGGAGGGAGGGGCGTCGAAAACGTGGTGAAAATGCTGGTTATATTGGGTTAGGCTGGTGAAACCGGCATCCATAGCGGCTTGCGTTACGCTTATATCGTTTCTGATCAAGCGCATAGCTTCCCATGTTCGCAAAATATTGCGGTAGGCAATGGGCGTGATCCTGTAGAATTTCTGAAATGACCGGCTCATGGTAGAACGCGGCAGTTTAAGCTCTTTGGCGATGTCATCAAAGCCGACATCTTCTGTATAGTACAGATCTAAAAACAACTTGGTTTTCTCTGCGGCATAGGACTGCTTCCGCCGCAGCGATATCTCTGGTCCGTTAATGCCGTTTAGAAGATTTACTACGGCGCTATAGCTTTGAATATCCTGATAACGGTCATAAGGGAAAAAAATCGGGCGAGCCGGCAGTTCGTCATGTACATCGGCGTAGGATGTATAGGCTTCATACTCGTAAATACCCGGCTGAAAATGCCACTTGGCATGCATAAATGCCGGAATAAAGAAAAAACTGGGACTATAGACGTGAATAAATTTGTCGCCCAGCCGGCAATATACTTTGTTTTTCTCAAAGTCCGTGATCCGAAACAAAAACCACATTTTGGAAAAAGACTGGTCATGTTGCTCCGGCTGCGCGATCACCCGCCGGTATTTTAGCCAAGACGTGACATCATCCAGTGGCGTCACGCTCATATATTTGCGCGATGTTTGGATAAGGGGCTTTTCCAGCGTTCGGTAGTCGAGTATGCCTGCCGCAGTGTTATAATGCCATGTCATTAGAATCATATTTCTGTATAGGTGGCGATTCGGTCCATGTTCCTCTTTTCAATAAATCATCATAAAGAGCTTTAAGGTATGGAGTGTTTTTAGCCGTTTCAACCGTTTCAACGGGCAAAGCCTGTCTATTTATATAAATTTTTTCCGTATCGATATCCCAAAGCGTCTGAACGCCGTTTCCGGCGGCGTTCAGAAACAAAACAGCCAGCAAGCGGTTATTATCATTCGCATCTCGTAGAGCGAAGGCTTCTATTTTGCCGTTCCGATTTTGCAATTTATGCACGGACGTCTCATCGGTCAGCATATGTTCCGTTTGTTTTAAACGTTCATTGGTCCATGCGGCGCATAGAGAATTGCCGAAATTTAGATACTCAAACAATGGCTCTGAGTTGAAACAGGACATTTGTTCGAAAATTTCGGGACGGTTTTTACGTATATCTTGATAACAACCCCACACATTGTAGACGGCGAATCTCTTCCGGCCTAAATATTCAAATGTCTCTCCCTGGCTTTCGGGATGCTGGTTCATACGTTTCCGCATTTTGATGAGGGCAGGCTCCACAACAGAGTGCTCCAAACACGCGCCCGGATAGGTTGGCAAGGCAACGCGGTGCATATCGAGGGTTAAACGGATGGCTGCGGCGAGTATAAATTCGGTTGGGGAAATGCCGGAGGGATAGCCTGTTTCCACGCGCCGCTGTTTCGAAATGTGAAGCCGTGAGAATTCGACAATGAAGGGGTTAGTTCGAGAGGATAGAGATCTGTCACCTGCATTTTTTATCCATGAGGCGAGAGGATCAGGATCACGCTGGTTAGTATAGGTCGGCGCGGTGGGGAGATCCTCCGGTCTGTTTTTTTTCGTAACATTATGCGCATGAAGCAGCTGGCCGGAATATGAAGGAATTATGCGAAGAGTTCCCAACCCTTTAATCTCCGATGGCGGTTTTTTGAATTCAGTCTCCGGAACATATATAAAGCACAAAGAAGTTTTGTCATAGCGGTCAATTTCCTGATCGTCTAGGCGGATACAGCCATCGGGCCTTTCTTCATGTACTGCTTGGTGCGCATTGGCTTCTTTTCCCTTGCGTTTTTGCGATAAGACCATACTGCGAATGTGGTGAGTATCTTGCCTTAATTGAGAGCAAGGATTTGCCAGCAGAAGACGACCGTGGGCGTGACGTGCAACGGTTAGCTCTTGAAATTCGTTGTCCCGGACATCACTGGGACGAAAGTCTTGCGAATAGTCACGCGATAAAGATTGCATTGAAGCTTGTTCGGTAGTTGTTTTCATTTTCTCTTTTATTTAATTGTTGTTTTAAAATCTTGCGTGTAGGTTTCGTAACCTTCGGTTTTGAGCGTGGCGGTAGCGGTGTATGTGCCCGGTTTCAGGCTGTGGTCCTTGAGCTTTCTGCCTGTGTAGTAATGTTGGCGGGCACGGTTTGTGTCTTGCGTTATTTCACGGTGGATGAAGGTTTTTCCATCGGGGTCCAAGACTTTGAGCGTGATTTGATCACCTTTTTGCATTTGATACAGACTGATCCAAAAGACAAAGGCTTTGCTGGTCAGGGTTGGTTCTTGTGGCCGGGTTCCGGTTTCATTGAGGGTTTTGAAATCGGGTACATTTTCTGCAAAACCACCGTTGAATAAGGCGTATGGTGCGTATGGGATTTCCTTGTTCCACAGGCTTTGTTTAAATTTGCCGCAGCCATCTTCTTTGGTCATGCCGGTGAAGGGGTCGATATGGCTGCCTTCCCAGATTACGGTGAAGTGTAGATGCGGGAATTCTGCAAATCCGGATTGGCCGACCTGACCGAGGGTTTCACCGGCGTTTATTTTCTGTCCGGGCGCGGCTTTTATGGAGCCGTTTTTGAGGTGACAATAGAAGGTTTGCAGACCTTGGCCATGGTCGAGAATGACGCCATTGCCGCAATCTTTATTGGCGGCGGTGATGGCATCGTATTCCTGCTTTGTTTTGGGGTTATCATTTTCACTATCACGCATGCGTAGGATGGTGCCATCGGCGGCGGCGAGAACATTGACGCCCTTGTTCATTATAACGCGGGATTTGAGTGCGAAATCGACGCCTTTATGACCATCGTAAGTTTTAGCGGTGCATTTAAAATCTTTGACACCTTCGGTCGGGTCAACGTCAACATAGTTAGCGATCCAGCAATCTGTGCCCAGTGTGCAGTCGAGCGGGAAGCTAAATTTGGGTGTATTTTGCGCTTTTGCGGAGCTTAAGGTCGAAGCCAGAATGGCGCATATTATGAGGAGTTTTTGCATGGCTTTACCTTAAGCGTGCGCGTTCATAAAAAGCCAGCTTAAAATATTTTACATAGTCTTTTATTTGTGGTAGAAAGTTCTGGATTTTTATTTGATGTATGTGAGCTGTTATGGGTAAAACTGCGCTTTTCTTTGAGGCTGCTCTGGCGCGTAAAGCGCCGGTGATGCTGACTTTGCCGGGCGATCTTTCCATGTTTTTTGGTAAAATGGCGAAGAAGGGTTTTAAACATTCGGAAATTCCGCAAACACAAAAATGGATTAATGTGCGCTATCGTTTTCAGGCGACTAAAGATAAGGCTTATGGCCGGTCTGTTTATTGCTTCTTGGAGCCTGTGAGCTTGCTTGCTTTCGAGAATGCGGCGCGCGGGGCGTTAGGAGTTGGTTCGCGGTTATTTGTGTCTTTTGCCGATCATTATATCCCGTTTGGTGATTTTAAAATGCGGAGCCAATCTTTGGAGCAGGTAGAGGTTGGTTTGGCTGAAAATGATCCCAAAATAGTTTTGTATCAGCATGGTGATTATCGGATTGGCATGCCGCGTTTGAGAAAAGATGATATGCGGCGCTCTGTTCCTTTTATTCCCTACATTCAGGAGGAGCAAGGCAGCGTTGAATGGTTGCCGATTACAGAGATTTTGGGAGAAGAACAGGTTGCCCCGTCGGTAGATTCAACGGGTCGCTTTGAACCACAAAGGGTGGCTTTTTAAAGAATAAACTTGCTGAGATCTGCAGATTTGACAAGTTCTTCGACGGTTTTGCGGACATAGTCGGCGGTGATGGTGATGGTTTCGCCGCCGCGATCGCTGGCTGTAAAGCTGATGTCTTCGAGCAGCTTTTCCATGACGGTATGCAGGCGGCGTGCGCCGATATTTTCGACGTTTTCATTGACCTCAAATGACAGGCGAGAAATTTCGTTGATGGCTTCGTCTTCGAATTCCAGCGTAACTTTTTCCGTGCCGATCAGAGCGACATATTGTGTTATCAAGCTGGCCTCGGTGTCTTTGAGGATGCGTTTGAAATCGTCTTGCGTGAGGGCGCGTAGTTCAACGCGGATCGGCAAGCGGCCTTGAAGTTCGGCCAGGAGGTCTGAAGGCTTGGCGTAGTGGAATGCGCCGGAGGAGATGAACAGGATGTGGTCAGTTTTGACGGGGCCGTATTTGGTGGTGACGGTGGTGCCTTCTATTAAGGGGAGCAGATCGCGCTGGACGCCTTCACGGCTGACGTCACCGCCGTGGACATCCTGACGGGCAGCGATTTTGTCGATTTCATCGAGGAAGACAATGCCGTTTTGTTCAGCGAGTTCGATGGCTTGCGCGGTGATCTTGTCTTCATCAAGGAGTTTGTCGGATTCTTCGCGCATCAAAATTTCGTGGCTTTCATCGACACGCATTTTCTTTTTCTTCGTGCGCTCGAAGGCTTTGCCAAACAGGTCGGACATATTGATCATGCTCATCGAGGCGCCGGGCATGCCTGGGATATCCATCATGCCGCCCATGGGGCTAGCATTGTCGATCACTTCGATTTCGATTTCGCGTTCATCGAGTTCACCATTGCGGAGTTTGTCGCGGAAGGAATTTCGAGTGCCTTCCCCGGCAGTTGGGCCGACAAGGGCGTCGAGGACGCGCTCTTCGGCGTAAATTTCGGCCTGGGCTTGAACCGTTTTGCGCAACGAGTCGCGGGTCATGTGGATGGCGTTTTCAACCAGATCGCGAATGATTTGCTCCACGTCCTTGCCGACATAGCCGACCTCGGTGAATTTGGTGGCTTCGACCTTGACGAACGGGGCTTGGGCGAGCTTGGCGAGGCGCCGTGCAATTTCGGTTTTGCCGACACCGGTCGGGCCGATCATCAGGATGTTTTTTGGGTAGACTTCTTCCTGCAGGGCTGGCTCAAGCTGTCTTCTGCGCCAGCGATTGCGCAGGGCGATCGCCACGGCCTTTTTGGCATCACTCTGGCCGATGATAAAGCGGTCCAGCTCGCTGACAATTTCGCGGGGGGAAAAGGCCGGGATTTCTATCGCGTCTGTTTTTTCAGATTTTAAAGCCATGGTTTTAAAGTTCTTCCACCACGATATTCTCATTCGTATAAACGCAGATATCGGCGGCGATTTGCATGGATTTGCGCACGATTTGCTCGGCGTTTAACTTTTGGTCATAGAGCGCGCGGGCGGCGGCGAGGGCGTAGTTGCCGCCTGAGCCGATGCCGATAATCCCGTCTTGCGGCTCTACGACATCGCCATTTCCCGTCAGGATGAGCGAGGTATCTTTGTCAGCCACGGCCATGAGCGCTTCGAGTCGCCGCAAATATTTATCGGTGCGCCAGTCTTTGGCCAGTTCTACACAAGCGCGGGTGAGCTGGCCGGGATGAGCTTCGAGCTTGGCTTCTAATCGCTCAAACAAGGTGAAGGCGTCGGCGGTGGAGCCAGCAAATCCGGCGATAATGTTATCATCACGCCCTAAACGGCGTACCTTGCGAGCATTGTTTTTTAAGACTGTAGAGCCCATGGAAACCTGGCCGTCACCGGCGATGACGACTTTTCCGTCTTTACGGACCGAGAGGATGGTGGTGCCGCGCCAGCTTTGTGCGTTTGCGTAGTTTTGATGTTCATTATTCATAGGCCCATGATATGGGCAAAAGCGCGGAGTATGTCAACCATATGGAGAAAATCGATGTTTTTTTTAAAAAAATGCAAAAAAGTTTTTTACATCTTATGAGTGTATTATCTTTCAAAATCAAACTAAAATTCAATTGTAATATCTATAAAGCGCAAAAACGGGTGTGAAGTCGATACAATTTTATTAAAATTTTATATTTTCCATAACTTTTAATTAAGACTTATACTTTAGCTTAGGGATGCGCAAGAAAAAAAGCCATAAAGGCGGTGCGCGTCAACCCTTATTGATAAAACAATAAAAACAGGGGCGGACAAACGGCAAAAAGCTCTGGAAAGACCTTAAAAACAGGCGAAAGGCAGGGCGGCGAGTGTGAACAGGAACGTGTGTAACAACTGGGGACGATTAAGATGGCCATTACAAGGTCACAGTTTCGGGAAAATGGAAGCGATTTGACTACGCGCGCGGAGGAATCCTTACGCGCGAATTTTGCTACGCAGGCGGATCCGATCGAGGAAGCGCTTGGCCTGGGCGGTGAATTTGAGAAAGCCTCCAGGCAAAATTTTTATGCGTCGGGCAGTGAAGAGAGCTTTAAACTTCACCAAGATGAAATTGCTGTCGGGCAGGGGCAGTTGGAGCGCGGGCAGGTTAATGCTCAGATCAATGAAGCGCGCGCAGGCATTGAAGCGCTCCGCGCTGCGCAGGACGAAAAATCTGCGCAGCGCCACGGGGATATTATGTTGCTGATGTTGTTGGATCAGCTTCATGCAATGGAAGATGCGTTGGCTGAACAATATGGCGAAAGCTTCGCGGAAGATTTGCTTTCTGATTTGCAGGAGCAAGGGCTGGTTGATCAGGATGAATATGATCGCATTATGGGGATTCATGATCAGGATGAGCGCAGGCAGGCAATTGCGAAACTGATTCAGGAAAAACTCGATAGTGGTGAGCTTCAATCGTCTAATTTGCAGGGGCACCCGTGGGCACAGGAGTGGTTGCAACAGCATAATAAAGTTCAACAGCAAATTCAGGCGGTTGCTGAGAATGCTGTTGAAACTGGTCGGAGCTTGGAGAGTTTAGATAAAAGGGTCATTAATCGCGCCGAAGAGATTAAAGCGCAGCAGGGCATTGAAATCGACAGGCCTACTGTAGAACAGAAGCTACAATTCGCAGAAGCCAATAGCTCTCCAGATGATGGTTTTGGTTATTAATTATTCGTTACTGGCCTGCTAGGCGCGGCGTATTAACTGTTCCTGCTAGCATTTGTTTAGACACAATAGCTTCTGCATGTGCTGTTCTTAAAATTTCTGGATTGTCTCTTAATTCCTGAATACCGAAAGACGTTTTACCATTAAACTTCACAGGGTTCCCTGCCACATACAAAGAAAATTCAGTTCCATAGTTAGACGCCATAGAATTATTTAAAAAACAATCTGCACCGATTCCTTTCTTTCGGAAAACTTTTGTTAAATTTTCAGGGCTATTACGCATGTCTCCGCCAGGTAAGGTTGCAATTGAGATAACGCCAGGGTTAGAGCGTGAGTGTCTGTCTGCTGTTGCGTCCGCACTCAATGTAATTCCATTGATCTGCGTCAAAGGTAAACATATGTCGTTTTCAGCATTTGCTGGTGAAACGCTCAGTGCTAATGCGATCGTACCGCCAGCACCTAGAACTGATTTGCGGAACGTTTCTTTGTTGAATTTAGGTAAAGCCATTGCGAGCCTCCCTTTTTCATCCTGTTTGAAATTACACTACGATACGTATCAAAAGACGGAAGAAAATGCAAGAAAAACCGACATATGTTATTCATAACTCTGAAATAAAGAGTCTGATTTATGGAGGTTTGCGCAAGATCGATTAAAATCGACGCGAGGGTGGTGAAATATTGCATAATGTCAATATTTATAGCGCTTCGTGCTTCAAAAATATCCTTTAAGCCTGTTTATGGGGTTATAGCAGGCGACTGGAGCGGCTTTGGGCGCTTTTGAAAACGTATCGTTTTGTGATAAACAATAGCTTTTACGTTATAAAAAAGGGCTTTTGGGTGGGCGGTTTTTTTAAAGAAAAAAGCGTTTTTTGGTATTTGCATGTTGGGTGGGAAAGACAAAAAGGGAGGATTTTTGGATTGCCGCGCGCTCTTCGACCGCTCGCAATGACGAACACCGGGGGTTATTGCCCTTCATAGGCGATGCCGAGCCGGTCGAGGGCTTCGCGAATCGGTATGAAGAGGTTGAGGCCGATGCCGATGCGGGCGCCGTTTTCGTTGGCGAAGGGTTCGCCTTTGACGCTTAAGCCCACGATATTGCCGTATTCATCGAGCAACGGGCCGCCGGAAGAGCCGGGGTGGGTTTCGATGTCGCCCTGGATATAGTTGGAGCGCGGGCCGCCATATTTCATATTCCGGCGATGGGCGGATACGATGCCCTTGCTGATTGTGCCTTTGAAGGCTTTCCAGTCTTTGGGGCTACCGATGGCGTAGATATCTTCGCCGACCTTTGGCCAGTCGAGACGGACGGGCAGGGTTTGGATGTCCAGCCATTCGGGGATTTCTTCAAGTTTTAAGAGCGCGACGTCGCGGACGCGGTCAACACGCAGGATCTCGGCGGTGATGCCAGTTTTTCGTGCGGCGGTGACGATGCGGGTGCGCCGGGATTCACCGACGACATGGGCGTTGGTGAGGATGTGGCCCTGTTTGGTGATAAAGAAGCCGGAGCCGTGGCCGTCTTTTTCAATGAGGACGGCAGTTTTGCGGCCGTCTTCGGCTGTTTTGGCGAAGGGTTGGCGCGAGAGGGGCTGGTCAGACAGGGTGACGTCTTCATCTTCATCAAACAGGCGCGGGCGAGAATCGGTTTTTTCGCCGCGCATGTCTTTGCCGGGCCATTTTTGCGGTGGCTTTACACCATCAACGACTAAAGCGCGGAAGGGTTCGTTTGCGGCCAGATTATGCACCGCCATTTCAAAGGCGTCCTGGAAGAGCAGGGTCATGCCTTCGGTATTAGGGATGTTCCGGTTGCTATAGCCTTCGGTGCGGGTTTTGTAGACAATTGTTCTGTGTAAAACGTCGTAAACGCTCCAGTCGATCGCGATATACATGCGGCCATGTTCGCCGGGAACGGGTGTGGCCCAGTTGAGCGCGCCTTCTTGTGATGTGCACATATCGAGCTGGGCGTCTTTGAGCTTACCTTTGATCGAATATTCGGCGCGTTGTTCTTCATCATCCGGGTCGAAGGCGATGTCGAGCGAGCCGACGACGTCGTAGCCGTTGGCCTCCATCGCATCATGGAAGCCCTGACGGAGGAATTTGTGATCGATTTCCTTGGCGATAACGTTGCGGTTCACCGGATAGGCCGGGGAATTGCAGAAAATACCGTGGCGCGCCTCGCCGATATTCATGCCGGGCGGGAGGAGAAGTTCGATGCCGCTGTATTTTATCGGCGTGGGATGTGCGGTTTCCGGGATGTCGGGTGTGGGGGCGTAATCAACTTCCTTGACGATGGAGCCACCGCAACCTGTCAGCAGGGCTACGGCTGTAATGGTTTGTAACAGTCTTTTGTATGGAAATTTCATGCGGCTTTGTGCTATGGTTGGCGCGGTTTTTAAAAGCGTAGCCTAAATACGGGAGCATGCAAAGATGCCTAAAGACGGCGCAAAAGAAAGATTGGGGACAATCACCCGCAAAACGAAGGAAACATCGGTTTCCGTGACGGTCAATCTCGATGGTCGGGGTGTTTATGACGTCTCCACAGGTATTGGATTTTTCGATCATATGCTGGAGCAGCTTTCGAAGCATTCGCTGGTTGACCTTACGATTGCGTGTGAGGGCGATCTGCATATTGACGGGCATCACACCGCCGAAGATGTCGGGATTACGCTGGGTCAAGCGATTAAAGAAGCGGTGGGCGATAAAAAAGGCATTCGTCGTTACGGGCATTTCGATCTGGTGATGGACGAGGCGCGTTCATCCGTCGCGCTGGATTTATCGAACCGGCCTTATCTGGTGTGGGATGTAGAGTTCACCGTGGAGCGGCTGGGGGAAATGGATACGGAGCTGTTTGAAGAGTTTTTCCGGGCGCTGGTGGGTGCGGCTGGGATTACCGTGCATGTGAGCCAATTGGCCGGGACCAATAATCACCATATTATCGAAGCGAGCTTTAAGGCCTTTGCCAAAGCGTTGCGCATGGCGCTGGAGACGGATCCACGCGCGGCGGACGCATTGCCGTCAACTAAAGGCGCTTTGTAGGGGTGGATTTTAGCTTTTTTGCTTGCGAATTACTAATAGTTCTGTTAGTAATTAAAATGCTTAAAAGCTAACAGTTTTAGAATTGGTTGCAGCGCTATGAATCCTTTTAGTTTTGGAAATCCCGTTTCCGATGAATATTATTTGCCGCGTCCGGAATTGAATAGTCTTGTCCGGACCTATCTTGATAATCGCATTCATGTCGTGCTGATGGGTCCGCGGCGTTTTGGTAAAACGTCTTTTGTGCAAAATCTGTTAAGGGGTTTTGAGGATACGCATGTTTGTCTTTTTATGGATATTTTTAATATCACGTCGCATCGTGATTTTTTACAGCAAACTTTAAGAGCGCTGCGGGCGCAGAGTACGTGGGGGCAGCGCTTTAAAGAGTGGGCGGAAACTATTCCCCACCTTCGGCCACGGATTGGGTGGGACGTCTCTGAAAGCGGGCAATATTCTTTTTCTTTATCGGCGGATATTTCTGATGATCGGGATGTTAAAGAAACCATTCAAGATGTGCTTTCGGGAATTTCGTCTCTGGGCGAGCGGGTTGTTTTTGTCATTGATGAATTTCAGCAAATGGCTGAATTGGATGATAATGGATGGTTGGAGGCGACATTGCGTACGAAAATGCAGCAGTTGGGCAATACTGTATTTTTGTTTACGGGTTCGCGTCAGAGTCTTATCCATGACATGTTGAACGATCAGGCGCGGCCTTTTTATCGTTCATGTCAGCAACTCGATTTTCCGGTTTTCGGCGATGAGTTTATTGACTGGATTATAGAGCGCTTTGCCAGTGTGGATGTTGAGTGTGATCGGGACGCTGTTATCTTTTTGCGTGATGAGGTGCAAAATACGCCTAACTATATCCAGATGGCGTGTTTTCATTTGGTGGCTCAGGGTGAGCGGTATATTGGCATGGGCGAGGTTAAAAAGGTTTTGAATACGATTGTCGGTCAGAACTCTTATGCTTATCAAACGCTTTTGGGGTCTTTGACTTTGATGCAGCAGCGCATTTTGCGTTTAGCTGCTATTGAAAGAGAGCAAATTTTTCTTAAAGAAAATCTTGATAAATACGAAGTTACTAGTGGGGCCGCTTTGGCTTCGGCCATTAATGCGCTTAAAAATAAATATATTTTGGATGAAGGTAGCGGCAAAGGGCGGGTTATTTTTGATGATCCTCTTTTTGCAATCTGGCTTCGTAAAGAGTTTTCTTCGGATATTTAGTCGATCATATATTTGATTTCGAGGATTTCGATTTCTTCGATTTGGCCGTCGACACGGACTTTGACGCTGTCGCCGACTTCGTGTTTGAGCAGGGCTTTGCCGACGGGGGAAAGCCAGTTGATTTTATTTTGTGAAAAATCGGCTTCATCAACGCCAACCAGATGGACGGTAATCTTGCTGTCATCCTCGCGGACGTAGGTGACGGTGGCGCCGAAATAGACGCGGGTTAAATTTTGCTGGTCTTTCGGATCGACGATTTTGCAATTGTCGAGTTTCTTTTTGAGATAACGCAGGCGGCGGTCGATTTCGCGCAGGCGTTTTTTGTTATAGATGTAATCGCCGTTTTCGCTGCGGTCGCCATTGCCTGCGGCCCAGGAAACGATTTCGCAGATTTTCGGGCGCTCTGTATGGATGAGATGATCCTGCTCATCGGCCAGAGCTTTATAGCCCGCAGGAGTCATGTAATGAATATCTTCGCTCATTTTAGATTTTGCGTTTTCTTAAGGCGTCGCCGTGGGCGGGGAAGCCTTCGTAATCGGTCAGGGTGATGACAGAGTTTTTGATGGCTTCAAAACCTTCGTGTGTGCATTTCGACAATGACGTGCGTTTGAGAAAGTCCCAAACGGAGGTGCAGGAATAGGTATGGGCCCAGCCGCCGGTGGGCAGGACGTGATTGACGCCGGTGGCGTAATTGCCAAGTGAAAAGGCAGTGTATTCACCGATGAGGATTTCGCCAGCGTGCGTTAGTCTGTGCAGGGCGCTGTCAGGATCAGCGATTTTAAGCAGCAAGTGTTCGGGGGCGTAGGTATTGGCGATCTCAATGGATTGGCTCAGATTTTCGGTGAGGATAATGCCGCCATAGCCGCGCTCATTTCCGTCTTGGCCCATAACTTTTGTACAAATGGTTTTGTGTGGCTCGGGTAATTCAGCGATTCTGGACGGTAAATTTTGCTGCACAAATTTTGCAAGTTTTTCATCATGCGTCACTAGAAGTGCGGCGCTGTCTTCGCCATGTTCGCCTTCATTGAGAATATCCCAGCAGGTGTTTTCGGGATCGGCGGTCTCGTCAGCCAGTACGATGGATTCAGAAGGCCCTGCCGGCATACCCGGGTCCATGATAACGGAGCAGACGCGCTTGGCGGCGGCGACATAAGGTGAACCGGGGCCGAGGACTTTTTTGACCTGCGGGATTGTTTGCGTGCCATAGGCCAGTGCGGCAATGGCCTGGGCGCCGCCGCATTTATAGACATTTTTGATGCCACATAATTTAGCTGTGTAGAGTGTGGCAGCATCGGTGGTGCCTTCGGGGGTAGGTGGGGAAACGATGGCAACATTTTTAACGCCCGCAATGACGGCGGGAATGGCTAGCATATAGAGCGCGGAAGGGAAGGCACCCTTGCCGCGCGGGACATACAAGCCGACGGATTCAATAGCGTTGATTTGCTCACCGGCAAAAACGCCGGGCTCAATTTCGACCATCCAGCTGCGGTCTTTTTCAGCGCGGCGCATCTGTTCTTCGTGGAATTTTTGGACGTTGCGTATGCCGTGGGCGATTGCGGCTTTAAGGTCTTCATCCAAGGCATTTTCGGCGGCAGCGAATTCTTCGGCGGTGGATTTGAGATTGGTGATTTCAGCTTTATCGAATTTTTTGGCATAGTCAATCAGGGCCGTGTCACCGCGCGCTTTTACGTCTTTAATGATTGGTTCGACGATGGCGATCATGTCATCGATGTCGGCTTGAGAGCGGCGCATGATACCTGCTTTTGTGGTCTCATCGATTTCGTTCCAGCGATAAAAGTTAATGCTCATTACTTTACTATTTTTTGCTTAGCCATTGACAAAGCAGACATATATATCGAAAACCTTCTCATGTCCAAGGAAACCATTGTCATTATCGATTATGGATCGGGTAATTTGCGCAGCGCGGCCAAGGCGTTTGAGCACGTGATTGCTAATGAGGCGATTGATGCTGAAGTACAAGTGTCGGGGCGCGCCGAAGATGTGTTGCGGGCCGATCGCGTTGTGCTGCCGGGTCAAGGGGCGTTTGGCGATTGTATGAATAATCTTAATAGCACCGAGGGGATAGCCGAGGCGCTTGAACAACGCGTGCAAAAAGATGGTAAGCCGTTTCTGGGGATTTGCGTCGGGATGCAGCTGCTCGCGACTCGGGGGCTGGAGCACGGTGTGCATGCGGGGTTGAACTGGGTGCCGGGACAGGTTGTTCCTCTGGCTGAACGGATTAACGATCCGGCCTTAAAAATTCCGCATATGGGATGGAATCAACTGATGCTACCACATTCGGGCGAACAAGATAACCGGCACTTTGTGCTGCGCAGCACAGAAAGTTCTAGCCAAGGTGGCGATCATTACTATTTTGTTCATTCTTTTATGTTTGAATGTGAGTATAACCATCACGTTTTAGGACTGGTTGATTATGGCGGATTGTTTCCCGCTGTCGTGGGCCGGGATAATGTAGTTGGGGTACAATTCCATCCGGAAAAAAGCCAGAGCGCTGGGTTGCGCATGATTAGCGATTTTATCGGCTGGAACCCGTAAAACGTTTTTAGGAGTGGAGGTCTACATGAGCGATCAAACAAAATTGAAGCCTTTGGCCCCTGTGCCGACTGTGGAAGTTATCGAGTCGCTGGGTACAGCGGATCTCAACGATCTATGCGATGCCACTGATGCGGCGATTGAAGGCGGCGGTGGATTTGGCTGGGTGCATTTGCCGGCCCGCGATATGATGGAGCGGTATTGGCAAGGCGTGCTCGCCATGCCAGCGCGGATCTTGCTGGCGGCGCGGCTCGACGGGGTGATTTGTGGAACCTGCCAGTTGTGGAAGCCGCCTGCTCATAATGAGGCTCAGGCCCATATTGTGACGTTGACGACAAATTTTGTGGCGCCGTGGGCGCGCGGGCATGGTTTGGCCAAGATGCTGGTTGAAAAGGCTGAAGAGGTTGCGCGCGCGGAAGGTTTCGCGGTGATTAATCTCGAGGTTCGCGAAACGATGAGCCGGGCAATCGAAATTTATGAGGCGCTGGGTTATGTGCGCTTTGGCATGCATCCTTATTCCGTGCGGTTGCCCGATCAAATTCTCAAGGGTTATTATTATTATAAGGTGATTGATCCAAGCGTGGTTGAGCAGCAGAGTTAGTTCCGGAAGTTTTTATAAAGTTCAAAAAAGGGGTTGATTTGAATTTGCCCTTTGCATAAGTTCGCGATCAGAACGAAATGCTATTGAATATAACGGTTTAGAACAGTCATGAAATCAAATGCTTTGCGCGGGGATTTTTCCTTGGCTAATATCGCGCCTACCCTTGAACAATTAATGTCATGGAAAGAACAGGGGTTTAAGAAAATTGTTCTATTTGGCCGCCTTCAGCCTCCTCATCGCGGTCACAGGGCCTTGATGGAAACGTTGCGTCATTCCGGTTTGGACGTCAATCTGGTGTTGAATGATAAAACGGATAGTGTTGAAGGGGATCGTAACCCTTTTAACCCGCATCAACGAGATGAAATGGCCCGCATTTCGATGCCGTGGCTTCCTGCTGAAAATATCAGGCATGCGCAAGTTTATCTGGGTGCTGGCGGTGATGTCGGGGATGCAGTGCGCCGGTTAACAGGTATTTTCAATTCCATAGCGCTGCCGGATAAGCTTGTATTTGCTTATTTTGAAAAAGATGAGGACCGTAAGGACTATCTGGTCGATGGAAAGAACATAAAAGGAGTTCACTATGTGGAGCTGGTTGGGCAGCCGCGTGGGTTGTTTCCCATTCAACGCATCACACAAGAGATGATTGATGCTGTTTCGGAATATCAGCCGATTGATGCCAAGATGTTTCGTGAAGGCGTTCGCGAGCAAGATGATATTTGCTATGAGTTGCTCGACCCCCCTGTCGCAGAGTATATAAAAGAACAGATGGAGTTGGCTGAGCGCAATGGCCGCCTAGTCGGGGATGACCCTTCGGGAGACAAGGTTACGCTGGAGGATTTGCGAAGAGAGAACGGTACAGCGCCGCGCGAATCTACTTTCGAACTGGTTTTAGAGGGTGTGAGCTGACAACTCTTTCACGAAAACACCAGCTTCTGTAGACAAGCCCAACGATAAGTGAGCATCGATATAGAGCGGACAATTTAAGTCCTGCTTTGTAGGGAGTTTGTTTGTCATGACAGGAAGTCTGGCCAGGGTGATATGAGGACTATAAGCTTCTGAGGGCGTAAGGTTTTCGAGATGGTGAGCGGCAAGTTTTTTAGCACACCGAAGTTGCAAAGCGATCAAATCTGGATGAGGTTGAATTTTGTACTCAGCAATAAATTTTCCAGTATTAACGAGCTTACCGGGTCTTATATTAAACTTCTCGATAATTACTTTAATAGTGCTTATGGATTCATTTGATAAAAAGTCATTATAAGCGGTGACAGCATTTTCGAGAGTGGCAGCTTTAAATTGGCATAAGGTAATATGGGGCAGTCCTTCGGGTCCAAGAATATATTCATCCTGATCTTCAAGAAAATAGAGTCTTGAGATATGGACCATGGTTGTTTGCAAAGTATGGTCTGAAGGTAAAAGTGCTATGTTGTATCGTTGCAGCTTCATACGTCTTTTAAAAAATATCCTAAACCGGACAATATAGAATATTATTTAGTACACCGGTCCGGTCGGACGGTCTAGAATTATGTTTGCTTTGGTGCGGCTGCCCAGTCAAATCCTTTGACTGAGCGCTGCCGATGTCTTGTTTCAGTGTTTGAAGCGTTGTCTTTAGATGTTCAGATCGCTGAGGGTGTCTTTTAGTTTATATTCTTGGTAATTTTTGGCGAAACCATGCAGATGACCCAGGTAGTGTCCGCTTTTATATGGTTTTGTTCTGTTTATAACAGCAGATCTTACAGATTCATCGGAGTCTATAGCGAGGTTGTTTTGCGCATCGGGGTCTGTTAAAGAGTCATTATTCACAAGCGCAATTCTGGTTTTGGCCCAAGGGCTTTTAGATAAATTATGCTGTGCATCTTCGTTGGTCAGAGAGATGTTTCCAGCCAATGGGGCTGTGATGTCTTGACGATCGCTTTTACTTAGGTTGAGTTGTGCTTGTTGGCTTGTCAGATTTATGTTGCCTGCGATCAAAGCCTGTACGCTCGGGAACGGGCTTTTGGATAGCTCGATCTGGGCGTCTTCATCGATCGGACTTTTACGTCCAGCCAGTACCAGTTGAATGTCTTCATCCGGGTTTGTTGCAAGGTTGAGTTGTGCCTCTTTGCTGTTAGCATATGGATTTTGTGCCAATGCGATTTTGGTTGCTTTTATATATTGTGCGTTTGTGCGCCGGTTTTTGTCCTCCTGTGTAATGAGGGGTAACATTTCAAATTTGTATCCGTTGTTATGGTCGTGGCTTGCAGTATTGAAGTTTGCTGTTTTTGAGGAGTTTTTTCCTGTTTCCAGAACGATTTCATTGTTGTTTTCGAGGGCTAAAGTGTTTGATTTAGAATTTGTTGACGGGGCCGCTTCTGGAAAGCCTAAACGTGACAAGTGTACTTGCACGTCATCTGTTAGGCCCGGCAAGGCGGCGAGAAAGGATTTGTGCTTTAGTCTTTCGTGGGTTGCCAGATTCATTTGCGCTTCAGGGAAATGAGAGAGGGTCTTGCTCTTTGCAAGGGCGCAGACGACTTTATAGCTGGGGTGTTCCAATAAAATATTGATTAAAGTGGCGGTTGCTTTTGGTTTTTCCTTATAAGTTTCTTCCAGACGGCCAATGACCGGCTGTAGCGTTTCTAAGGAAGCGTTGTGAACTTTTTTCTTCGCGTCATCAAATACAAGAGTTGAAAGCCTAGAATTTGACATTTTTAGTCCCTATTTCTTTAAATTCTGTAAAACTGTGTGGGATGATAGCTGTATTTTTATGTAAAGTCAAGCTTTTTGGTGTCTTTTGTTATTGTGAAGGTCTCTTGTACGAGGCTGGCGTTTTCTTTATATCTTTTCCTCATGATAATTTATCCTGCGATTGATTTGAAAGGTGGCAAGTGTGTGCGTCTTGTGCAAGGTGACATGACGCGTGACACGGTTTATAACGAAGATCCGGTGGGGCAGGCGCTCGAGTGGGCGCAGACGGGGTTTAGCTGGTTACATATTGTTGATCTGGATGGCGCTATTGAAGGCGTGCCGAAAAATCATTGTGCGGTGCGGGCGATTTTGGAGATGGTCGATATTCCGGTGCAGCTTGGTGGCGGTATTCGCAATCGCGGGCAGATTGAGCACTGGATTGAAGCAGGCGTAAGCCGGGTGATTTTGGGCACGGCCGCTGTGCGCGATCCTGAACTCGTAAAATGGGCGTGCCGGAAATTTCCGGGCCAGATCGCCGTGGGGATTGATGCTCTTGACGGTGAGGTGATGGTTGATGGCTGGATCGATGGTTCCAACATTCAGGCCAGCGAATTGGCCGCGCATTTTGAAGATGCGGGCGTGGCGGCGATTATATATACCGATATTGATCGTGACGGGACGGGTAAAGGCGTGAATGTTGAAGCAACCTGCGCGCTGGCGGAGAGCACGTCTATTCCGGTGATTGCTTCGGGTGGAGTGGGCTCGATTGCCGATATTTATGCGGTGAATGAGGCCAGTAAGACGCATGGCCTCAACGGTGTAGTTGTCGGGAAGGCTTTGTATGATAAGCGCGTCGATCCGGAAGAAGCGCTGGCGGTTTTGTCTTCTTAATTTTAATTAACATATTTATGTTTTTCGTTATAACGCCGCGTGTAATTGTTGCGGAGAATTGAGTATGTCTGGGAAATATACAAGTGTGTTTGATGCTTTTCTTGCTGAGGTGTTAGGAGGAGCTTCTTGTGAAGAGAAGCTTGCATTTATGGCGGCGTTTCATAAAGCACAAGAAGCAATGAACTTAAAGGATGGGTTGGAAC
This sequence comes from Rhodospirillales bacterium, assembly GCA_023898785.1. Taxonomy (NCBI): domain Bacteria; kingdom Pseudomonadati; phylum Pseudomonadota; class Alphaproteobacteria; order Rhodospirillales; species Rhodospirillales bacterium. Next base: position 1,735,846 of record CP060239.1, read on the forward strand.
AAAATCATCTTAAGAATCCAAATATAGCTTTGGCGCTTACAAGAAATTCGGGGCTGGCTGCTTTTGAAGGATTCTCTCAAGCTGTCGCAGGCATAGCAGTGGCGCCTACGGTAAAAGAAAATGGCTTAACTTATATCGTTGTTGAAGATACTGCTCCAAAAGTTCCAATGAGCTAGATTTGTATATTGCGCGCACGGAGTTAAACCTTTAAGCCTTTCTCTATGTTAAAAACCCGCATTATTCCCTGTCTGGATATTGATCAAGGCCGCGTCGTCAAGGGCGTGAATTTTGTCGATATTGTCGATGCCGGTGATCCGGTCGAGCAAGCCAAGATTTATAATGAGCAGGGCGCCGATGAGTTGTGCTTTCTTGATATTACGGCGACGCATGAGGGCCGTGATACAATCATTCATATGGTGGAGCATGTTGCCAATGAGGTTTTCATGCCGATGACGGTGGGTGGCGGGATTAGCAAGATTTTGCATATTCGTAATCTATTGAGTGCCGGCGCGGATAAGGTTTCGATTAATTCGGCGGCTGTGAAAAACCCCGATTTTGTACGTGCAGCGGCGGAAAAATGCGGGTCGCAGGCGATTGTCGTGGCAATTGATGCCAAAGAGAAAGAAGATGGTAGCGAAGGCTGGGAAATCTTTACGCATGGTGGGCGCAAGGGCACGGGCATCGATGCGGTTGAATGGGCGGTCAAGATGGCCGAGTACGGCGCGGGGGAAATTCTGCTGACCTCGATGGATCGTGACGGGACGAAGATCGGATTTAATCTTGAGTTGACGCGTGCGGTTTCCGATGCGGTTCCGATACCGGTTATTGCTTCGGGCGGGGTTGGGAATTTGCAGCATCTGGTCGATGGTGTTAAAGAGGGGCATGCAAGTGCGGTCTTGGCGGCTTCGATTTTTCATTTTGGGGAATATACGATTGCGCAGGCCAAGCAGGCTATGGCTGAGGCGGGTATAGGCGTTCGATTATAGGTTATGGGTTTTAGATTATGAGTGCGCATATTTTAGAAAAGCTGTATGCGGTTTTGCAGGAACGGAAAAAAGCCGATCCTGAAAGTTCTTATGTGGCTTCACTGTATGATAAGGGCAGTGTGAAAATTTCCGAGAAAATTCGTGAAGAGGCCGAGGAGACAATTGTTGAAGGGCTGCGGTTGGAGAAATCATCAGGCGATGAGGCAATCCGTCAGGCTTTAACCAATGAATCGGCGGATCTGGTGTTTCATTTGCTGGTGCTTTTGTCGTATCATAATATCGCGCCGGAAGATGTTTTTGCGGTGCTGGAGCGGCGTTTCGGGATTTCCGGGCACGAGGAAAAGGCGAGCCGCGGGCATTAGGAATTTATAATACTTGACATGGACATTTGAGCCCACTATTAATTAGATTATGAAAATAAAAACTTTGAGTGTTATGTTTACCGGGATGCTTTTGAGTGCTGCGTGTGCGACGGGCCCGGAAGCAGGTCGTTCGGGTGCGCCAGTTGTTCCGAGCGATAATACGCCGACGCAGCAAGGCCCCCCCTCCAAATATCCGGATACCACGTGGTGTGAGGGTGCCTGGCTTACAGACAATCGATGTATTGTTTGATTATGTGGTTTTCGGCATGTTATTGTCATCTAGCAGGATAATCGTCGGGTTGTGCCCGCGCGCTTTTTCTTTTTCGATTTCGCAATAAGAACAGATGATTACCAGATCACCGGCCTGGACAAGGCGGGCGGCGGCACCGTTGATACCAATTACGCCTGAACCGCGCTGTCCTTCAATGGCATAGGTGGTAAAGCGCTCGCCGTTATTGATGTTCAGGACATCAACTTGCTCGTAAGGGTTAATTTCACCGACATTCATCAACTCCGGATCAATCGTTATCGAGCCTTCGTAATGCAAATCGCTTTGTGTGACGGTGGCGCGGTGGAGTTTTGATTTGAGCATTCTCAGCAACATGTGTTTTATATAGTGCGAGTTTTTATTGAAGGGAAGGATTTTTATAATGAATTATGACAATCAAAATATTTTTGCTAAAATTCTGCGCGGGGAGATTCCTTGCGACAAGGTGTATGAGGATGAGTATGCGTTGGCTTTTAAGGACATTGATCCAAAAGCGCCTGTGCATATTCTTATCATACCGACCGGTCGGTATGTTTCAATTGATGATTTTGGAAAGCGGGCAAGCGTGGAGGAAGTCGCCGGATTTTTTGCAGCCGTAGCCAAAATCGTAAATGAGCAGGGCTTGAACAAAAACGGTTTTCGCTCGATTGCCAATACGGGGGTCGATGGCGGGCAGGAAGTGCCACATTTCCACCTGCATATTCTGGGCGGCGGCCCGGTTGGTCCTATGGTGAGTAAGGCAGGTTAATCGTAGTTTAGCCCGGCTGCGGTAAAAACATCGTAGCATCCATTTTAGGTGCCGGTGTTGGAACGGCTGTTGCTACACTAGTACCTTGTTGTACGGCTGTCGTTCCGCTACTTACCGGGTCCGGGTAATAGTCGGCCAGAAGAGCGTCTCCCCATTCCGATTGTAATAAGCCCCCGTCGCCGGTGAATCCGATAAAATCTGTAATAAAGGCCGTGTGATCCTGAATAAAAGAAACCCAGGCTGCCGCCGTCGGGTGGGCAGCCAGGTTATGAATGATCGGGAAAAAGATAGGATCCAGAAGAATTTGCCATGTCACAGCAGCGGCAACGCCGATTGTGGCAAGCTTGGCAGCGCCCCCAAAAACTTTTGACAGCATACCTTTTTCTTTTTTGTCTTTTTCCATTTTTTAGATTCCCAATCAAAAAAGCACTTGATTTAATAATGAGAATGATTATCAATTGCTCATGTTGAGTCAATAGCAAATGAGAGTCATTCTTATTTAATTTGTATCAGAAGGCTTTTCAGAAAATTTATGAGTAATTTTTTAACATTTGAGGAATTAACCTATGTCTTTAAGAGATTGTTTTGGCGGTGCGTTGCTTGCCAGCCTTTCCGTATTGCCAACCTTTCAGGCGCAGGCCGATCCGATTATTGAACATCCGCATGGCGCGTATACAATTAATGGTAAAAAGCGTCTTCCGGTCGATTGCGGAGAATATACGCGGTATCTGGACGATAGCATTTATGTGTCCTGCGAGGCGGGGCGTCAGGCCGATCCAAATAATGAAAAGAAATGTACGGATGATCCCGATCTTACGAACGTGTCTGATGCGGATAAACGTAAAAGCCTTGAGTCTTCTTTGAAGGAATATACGATTCACTTGGCCCGCGTTCATGGCGAGTGCGTTCCTAGTTATACGGCTAACATCAATTCTAACCTGAGAAATATTCCCCCCCACTATCGGGACAATACGCAGTGTGTTTTTACCGAGGTTCTCAAGGGTTGTATGGATGCCGGATTTCAGATTCCCCGGCGTTAGGGGCGCTATTGAATGTCTGCATCTGTGGAATCGGTGTCTTTACCCCATATATTGGCCAGGATTGTTGATAATCCTGAAATGCAGCGCAGGTGGAAACAGCATTATATAACGCGCAAAACGGATAATCCCGGATCAAAAGCAGCGTGGGAATTGCTGGGTTTAGGTAAGGATTCTGAAGTTTGGGCCGATAAGTTTTGTCAACATCCGCAGTTGCTGCGTTTTACCCGTGAAGTGATCGAGATTGAGCGCGGAGCGGCGCGTTCACGTCTTAGAAATCCTTTAGCACAGCAGGATTCCGAACTTATCCAAAAACGCGCCGGGCTGGATCAACTGGCCGGGTATTTATCTTCAATCTTACCCGAAGAAGAGGTGCCGCCGGTTAAATATTTATCCGAAGACCAACAACGATATTTAAAAATGCTGGAGCGGGAAACCGCTCAACCCATGGCACAACCAATAAGACGTAGTGCGCAAAGCACGGCAAGATTTAGCGCGCATATGTGGGAGGAAATCAAAGACCATAAGATGGCGTTGACTTTATCTGCGCCGGTGGCTGCTTATATGACGTGGCTGACTTTTAACGGCAAACTGAATGTTGGAGCGACAAAACTTTCCGTGGAAGAAGCCGCCGCGACCGGGATGGATGCAACAATGTTTTTGCCTGGTGGCGGTCAGCCTAAGGAAATCAAAAAAGATTATAGCCTTGTTGATCCGAATTATACGGGTGGCTGTCACCCTCATAATCTTGTGAAAATGATTGCGCCAGATTTTGTCGCAGATGCGGCACTTTCTGTCGGTTTGGATAAAGTCCTGTCGCAGGAAAGTTGTATGACGATCAATAAAGCGGCGCTTGCGACGCATGGTGTCCTTAATGATTACCGCGAATACGCGGTGAATAAGGGTTACGTTAATATGGGCAAGGGTGTTGATGTCTCCATGATTATCAAACCCGGTACACCGGCAGCCGACACTTTTGTTAAGGCGATTGAAACAAGTCAGGACCAGGTGGCGGCTGTCGCTATCGGTGAAAATTTTGCGCTGCACGCTGCCATACCTTCAGTAACATATGGGGAAGGACTGACGGCAGTTCTTGCAATGTTTGCAGCTAGCGCTGTTTATAAAAAAAGTAAAATCAGAAAAGCCTGGGGCAGGGCTACACGTCCAGTTAAAGAGCTATTCAGGCAAGAGACCGAATTGATGTCTTTTGGAATGCGTCAGGCTGTGAAACCTGTGACGCAGAGGATCAGTTATGGAGCACAATCTATTAAGGAATTTATGGCAGAGACTGCTGTTTGTTATGCACCGGGATTAACTGTCAACTTTTGTCGTTTTGCTGAAAAGCGCAGTATCAAAAAAGCCAGAATTGCCGCGTTTAAATCTTATGCGGAGCACAAGGACGATCAAAAATCTTTTTGGAAAAGTGTTGGTGATTTTGCAGTGCGCAGTAGCCGAAAGAATTTCCTGGGCTGGGCCGGGTTTATTGCTGGCGCAGCGCATGTTGCCCAAGAGAGTGACTATATTTTTACTCTGGCGAAGGGGTTGAATGCTGAAGCAGCATGGATGGGTATTGGCGGGATGGTCGGGGGTAATACGGTCCATAAGCTTCATAAATATTTTACACGGAAGGCCCATTTTGAAAGGGCAACGGAAGGTGTCGGTGAAGAGTTAAAAGCTTTTGCGTTTCCAGAAAATACGATGCTTGATCAGGCCGGTTACAATATTCCGAAATTGCAGCGAAAAAAAACGGATATTCCGCTTACCCTTGTGGGAAGCGGTGTTGTAACGGCCGTAAGCGCTGTGGATTTTTATTGTACCGGGGGGCACAATTTTGCGACCGTTGCGGGTCATGCTGTTACATGGGGGCCGTGGTTGGCGATTAATCCGATTGAAGATACGACCGTGCATGGTTTTTTGGGGGCAAGTGGGTATGCTTTGGGTGCAGGGACGGGCGCAACAGTAGCATTAAGTTTCGGAACTGCTGAAGGCGTGTATCGTGTTGGTGAAGTTTTTTACAAAGCGGGGACGGGTGTTATTAATCAGAAAATACAAATAGAACCCAAAGGCAATGTTGTTTTATTACAGGACAGACCGCGTAAAGTAGAGACACCCCTCCCTGTCGTTGATGCTAAAAATCAAACGGGCCTTCATCTCTGAAAGCCCGTTTTTTGGAGGTTAATGAAACTTTTATGATGCGTTCATGGTTCCCGGGAATGGGATGACATTGTCGTTATAAATTGTTGTCGTGGGCGCATATGTTTCTGCAAGTTCTGCGCCTTCGTCCATCAAGTCTATGAATGTATCGGCGATCAGGACTTGCGCATGGGCTTGCAGCGCGAATGTTTCGCAAATTTTAGCCAGTTCTTCATTGTGCGCGTTTAAGAGCGTGGCGTTGATTTCCAGCAGTTCGGCGAGAGTCTCAAGGTCTTCGGGGATTTGTTCCAGCGTATCGAAGACCAGATTATCATCGAGGGTTTTGGATTCGGCATTGCGCACCCAGATTTCAGCGTAATCGGAAATGATGCGTTCACATTCCAGTTTCAGGATCGCCATATTGGGGCTGTGGTTTTGGAAATGCGCGGCGATCTTGTGCGCCCCCAGCGCGATGCTTAGCAGTGCGGAATCTGGTTGGTAATCGCTCAGGATTTCGTGCAGGCCATATTGCATATCGGGCGTGAATGATTCCTGTCCGTCCAGGATGCCTTGAACAATCATCGGGATTTGCAGCGTATTTGTCAGTTTGGCCAGCTCTTTTTCACTCAACATTGTCTTTGTCCTTCTTTTGGTGCGCGCTTTATTTTTTCATTTCTGCGCGGCTTGTATCCTTGTGTTTAACGGGTAAAGGTAAACAAGTTCTTAACGGCCATTTCTTTTTTATCCCCATATGCTATAAAGCGCAGAGAAACAGGTATTTTCATCGGTTTGTGAAATCTGTGGACATACGTGTAGAAGGGGAAAAGGACATGGTTGCGCGGGTTAACACGGTTGCTTTTCAGGGGATTGATGTACAGCCGGTGGATGTGCAGGTGCAGATCTCAAACGGGCTGCCTGCGTTCACGATTGTTGGCTTGCCGGATAAGGCTGTGGCGGAAAGCAAGGAGCGGGTTCGCGCGGCGCTTCATGCGCTAGGAATTGCTTTGCCGCCCAAGCGCTTGACGGTGAATATGGCGCCGGCGGATCTGGCAAAGGAGGGCAGCCATTTTGATCTTCCCATTGCGCTGGGACTGTTGGCCGCGATGGAAATAATTCCGAAAGAAGAATTGGCTGAATTTTTAGTGCTTGGTGAGTTATCACTAGATGCCTCTATTCGTTCGGTAACTGGTGTACTTCCGGCAGCAATGCACGCGGCTGGAAACGATAACAAGTTGATTTGTCCCTCAAGCTGCGGCGGTGAGGCCGCATGGGTGGGGAACCTTGATATTTTAGCACCAAAAGATTTATTGCAACTGATTAATCACATTAAAGGGACGCAGGTGATGGGGCAGCCCGAAGCGCGGCTTACAAGCGATGGTAGCTGTGCAGGGCCGGACCTGGCAGATGTGAAGGGGCAGGAGACGGCGAAACGGGCGCTCGAGATAACGGCGGCTGGCGGGCATAATTTGCTAATGATCGGTCCGCCGGGCTCCGGTAAATCGATGCTGGCTTCTTGTTTGCCGGGAATTTTACCGCCGCTGTCCCCGCGCGAGGCTTTGGAAGTTTCGATGATTCATTCGTTGGCGGGGTCTTTGCCTGATGGCGGATTGTTACAGCAACGCCCGTTTCGTGATCCGCATCATTCGGCTTCGCTGCCCGCGCTTATTGGCGGGGGGCAACGGGTGAAGCCGGGGGAGATTTCTCTGGCGCATAACGGGGTGCTATTTCTTGATGAGTTGCCGGAATTTTCACGTGGGACGTTAGAAGCGTTGCGTCAGCCTTTGGAAACGAATGAAGCGCTGGTGGCGCGGGCCAATGCGCATGTGCGTTATCCGGCGAAGTTTCAATTGGTTGCGGCGATGAATCCGTGCCGGTGCGGACATTTGGGCGATCCTGATCTTGAGTGCACGAAAGCGCCGCGCTGCGCGAGTGATTATCAGGCGAAAATTTCCGGGCCGATGCTGGACCGGATGGATTTACATGTGGATGTTTCTGCGGTGACGCTCTCGGATTTGAATGCTTCGGGAGGTGAGCGTTCGGAGACAGTCGCTGCGCGGGTTGCAGCGGCGCAGGAATTGCAGCATCAGCGGTTTCAGGCGTTGGGCGTTGAAGGGACTCTGAATGCGTATGCGGATGGGGCGGTTCTTGAGAAAATTGCGGTTTTAAGTCCTGAGGCGAAGGTTTTGCTGGATAAAGCGATGGAAACATCGAAGCTTTCCGCGCGGGGATATTACAGGATTTTACGCGTTTCACGGACAATTGCGGATTTAAGTGCAGTTGATTTTGGGCAAGCATTTGAGAATATTGAAAAAATTCATGTTGCTGAGGCATTGAGTTACCGCCGCGCGGTTTTGGTATAATTTTTAGCTTAACTGTTTGTTATATATACATAAAACATATTTATTTGCATAAGCTTGGTATATTTATTAGAGTGGGACACGGGTAGAAAAGGCTGGTGAGCCTATAAATTGCTGTTTTTTCAGCGTTTTGATAAGACAAAATTAAGAAATAAAAGATAAAATTTTATATATAATAATCCAAGTAGGGTGTGACGTGAGTATTACTGGTCCAAATGGTTATAATGCAGATAGCTTCCAATTGAAGGGAACATTCGGTTGGAATCCCGATCAGCGGACGGTTATGGATGTGACGGGATCGGCGCTTGATGCTTCTTTTTCCGGTGGGCCGGCGCAGACGGCTCTTACACAATTCACCGGCCAAAATTATCTTAAAGACATGCCAATGGCAGTGAATAAAGCCGGGCAGAATGTTAGTGCGAACATGGTATCGGCTACAGGTGCGGCGGTTGATCTTGGACAAGTTGAAAACCGTATTGGCGTTGTGGAGCAAGCTGTGACCAATATGCAGCAACCTTTTCGGCAAGCGTTTGATGTGGGTGCGGAAAAGCTTGGTTTTGATCGTGCGTCTGTCGGGGCGAGTTTTGAGCCGGGTCCCGCGACGCAAATGATTGATGTTCTTGCCGATGCGGCTGGTATGAAAGCTGGTATTCCGGCAGCCAAAGCGGTAACGACCGCAATGAATGTTGCCGATGCCGTTAGTAGCGCCAAGACAATTGTCGGAAAGTTGTCACCAAAGAATGAAGCAAAAATTGCAGATATGGCGCGGACGTTGCTGACGCCCAAAATAGATCCTATGACAGGTAAAGAAATCGGAGCGCCCGCTATTCCTAATTCCCTGAATACACAAAGTTTGGTCTCTATGAAACCGCATGAGCTGGTTGATACGATGAAGCAAATCATGTTGCCGCCTTCAGAGCACCCTGAAATGAAACAGCTTTTGGCCCTCAAAAGTGAGTTGTCTATGGATGTCGGTGTTCATGAAGGGCAGAGAAATACAAACGAAGCGGCCTTAGCGATGGCTGAAGAGGCTGGTTTTTCTTTAGAGGATCTGACGATAGATGAGGCGGATATTGTTCTGAATGTAGCGGAGGCACAGGATTTTAAAGATCAGGCTGCCGGTGTTCAGGGCTTTTTAAATGACGGTTTTGCAGGCATGGTCAGCCAAGGCGAGATTCAGGTTTCACCTGAAATGGCGGCATATGCGTTAAAAGCTGGTGGTATGTCATCTGAACGGGAAAAGCCATCTATTGGTCAGGACCGGGAAGATGAGCTGGTGCGGCTTGCTCAAGCAGCGGCGCAGTATGATAGCAAGCCCATGATGGGCGCATAATTCCTGCTATAGTTTTTTTTCTTCATTGGTTATAACATATACAGGGCTCAATCGCTTTGAGTGTGAGGTTTTGTATGTGTCGATTTTTGATTCTCCTTATGTTTTTTACGTTCACTGGCTGGTCCGGATTGGCGCTGGCGGCGGGTGATGCTTGTGAAAAAGCGCGTAGCTCGGCGGATGTGATGAAATGTTTGACGCGCCAGCTTGATGTGGCGCAAGAGACGTTGAATAGCGTGTTTGACGATTTGAGCATGCAAAATTCCGGAGAGGATCTGGTTGAAATTAAAGATATTCAAGCTGACTGGTTGAGTTATCGCGAGCGTGAATGTGCGTTGGAGATAGCCGGTCTGGAAACGGAGTCTCTTAAACGGCTTGAAAATTTGCGGTGTCTGAACCGGTTGACGCAGGCGCGCATTGAGGCGTTACGAAGAAGCTTAAATACTCAGGATGATTTTGAAATTCTTGGAGAGGCTGCTGCGTCTCCGCGCTGGATGAACGCTTTGGCCAATGACCATCCGGATGTGTTTTGGGCGTATGGTGCGCAAATTGAGGGTGATTTGGATTGTGATGGTGAGAACGAACATATTATGAGCGGTTTGCGGTCTTCCGAAGATTTTATGGAGGTTTTTCCCGTTGTTTCTATTTCAGAGAGTCCGCTTACCGGGCGGCCTAAGAGCACGGTTATAGGGTTGGGGTTTGATGATGAGTCTGATAATGTTGACGAGGAGCGCGTACGTTGCGGGTTTGTTGTCGGGCTTTCGTTTGCGCAACCACCGGATGAGGCGCAGTTGCCAGAGGATAAAGGTGGTGAGGGGCAAGTTTCGGATGCCGGTGCGTCGTCTGCGGCGTGTATAAATCGTCTGACAATTACAGCCAAGGCTTGTGAGCAGAGCCGTACGTTGTATTGGACCGGGAATGAATACGCCTTTGCCGAATAAAATTTTAAAATCTTTATGCGTGTTTTGCGCATCTTCATCTGAGGTTCATCAGAAATATATAGATTTGGCCGCAGATTTGGGAACAATGTTGGCGCAGGCGCGTATTTGTCTTGTTTATGGCGGGGCACAGGGCGGGTTAATGGGAGCGGCGGCTAATGCGGCTCTTGCGGCTGGTGGTGAGGTGATTGGGGTAATTCCTGAAGTGCTTTTCGGGCAGGAGCGTGCACATCAAGGACTAACGAAGCTCTATATAATGCGCGATATGCATGAGCGTCAGCAGAAAATGGCGGCGTTGGCTGACGGGTTTGTGGTCTTGCCGGGCGGACTTGGTACTTTAGCGGAATTCTTTGAGATTTTGACGTGGAAACAGATTGGTTTGTATGATAAGCCGATCATATTGGTTAATATTGATGGATTTTGGGATTCTTTGATAGAAACCATGGGTAATTGCCAGCAGCAGGGTTTTTTGCATGGTGATTTTCTGGATTTGGTTCGAATTTGCAATGATTTACACACAATAAGGACTTTTTTTGTATTTGAGTAATATATTTTACTTTTGTTGAATGAGTTGGCTTGTTAGAGTTTGTTTGGATGCATTATTGAGTAGAAATTAATACACCGTGCAATATTCACATTCAAAAGATAAGGCAAATGACTTTGCGAGCGAAGCTCTGGAGCGTATTCACTCCGGGGGTTTGTCACCTGTGCCGCAAACTTTTGAGCTTTGGTATGTTTACTATGCCGGATGTGATCCAGATGTTGTGCGCTCGATTGATGTGCTTGTGGCGAAGGAAGAACCTATTACCGATGAGCAATGCGCGGAGTTGCATCAGCGATTTTTGAGCGATACTAAAGAAAATGAGAGGGTGCGTCAGGCTGGTGACCAAATTCAGGAGACTATCAGGGGCGTTAAAAGCAGTGTTAGCGAAATTAAGAACGTTACACATGAATATAGTGAGGTTTTGCAGGATGCTGCGGGTTCGTTAGGTCCTGATACCACGCCGGAGGAAGTTCGCGAGAAACTTCAGTCTGTACTTGATAATACGTCGAACGTTCTTGAGCATAACCAAAAGCTAGAGCAAAAGCTGGAACGTAGCGCGCTGGTGATGCAGGAATTGCAGCGTGATCTGGAAGTTGTACGCCAGCAAGCTTTGACCGATAGCCTAACCAATTTGTCAAACCGTAAGGCTTTTGATAGCGAAATTGTCCGGATTGCTGAAGAAGCTAAGGCTGATGGACAGACGTTTTCATTGATTCTGATGGATATTGATCATTTTAAAGCATTCAACGATAATTATGGACACCAGGTTGGGGATCAGGTTTTGCGGCTTGTTGCACAGACATTGATTGATGGCGTTAAAGGGCGCGATGTTGCAGCCCGTTATGGTGGAGAAGAGTTTGCAATTCTTTTACCGCAAACGAATTTGACAGGCGGAATAAAGGTTGCCGATTCTCTGCGAAGCGTTGTGCAGGGTAAGGAATTGATTAACCGTAATTCCGGTGAGACATTGGGGCGGGTTACTTTGTCCGGCGGTGTGGCACAATATGTTACTGGCGAGCCATTGGAGAACCTGATTGAGCGTGCAGATTCAGCGCTTTATACGGCCAAGCATAATGGGCGCAACCAAATTGCCGCCGCGCCTGCACCGGGGCAGAAGAAATAAGTTAGAAGATTTGTAATTGCTTGCATCTTTATGATGGAATCGGCAATAATCTTTGTTGAGAACAAATCAGAAACGGAATTGTTATGAAGAAAGATTTGATTGTTGCTCTTAACAATAGTTTTGAGGGCGCTGCGCATACTGAAGATGGTTTGACATATTGGTATGCGAGGGATATTCAGAAACTACTGGATTATTCGAAGTGGGAAAATTTTTCATCGGTTGTTATTAAGGCAAAAGAAGCTTGTCAAAATAGTGGACAGTCTATTGCGGACCATTTTGCCGACGTCAGGAAAATGGTTAAGCTTGGCTCTGGTTCTGAAAGAGAGATTGATGACATAATGTTAACACGTTATGCGTGTTATCTGATCGCACAGAATGGTGATCCCCGAAAAGAGGTTGTTGCGTTTGCACAAAGCTATTTTGCAATTCAAACCAGAAAACAGGAGCTTTTAGAAGAACGGCTTGAGCATCTTGAACGGCTTCATGCCCGTGAAAAGCTTACTGAAACCGAAAAACAGTTATCCGGGACGTTGTATCAGCATGGTGTGGATGACAGGGGTTTTGGAATTATTCGTTCTAAAGGAGATCAGGCGCTTTTTGGTGGGCACAATACGCGGAGTATGAAAACACGTCTTGGCGTTAAAAAAGGGCGTCCGTTGGCAGATTTTTTACCGACAGTGACACTCAAGGCGAAAGAGTTTGCTGCGGCGATTACGGATTTTAACGTTCGTGAGCGTTCTATGTATGGAGCTGATCAAATTGGTCGTGAGCATGTTAAGAATAACAAAGATGTTCGCGGGGTTTTGGCAAAGAATGATATTCAACCTGAAAGCCTTCCTGCTGCAGAAGATATAAAGAAGGTTGAGAGAAAGCTTAAATCTGAAGATCAGAAAATTTTGAAAAAAGAAGATAGTTTGCAGAAGATTAAAGATGCAAGCTGATTCAATTTCCGCTATGGCTGTGCCGCAACCCCCATATTTAGAAGGTCTTAATGATCCGCAACGCGAAGCGATTGAGACGCTGGATGGACCTGTTTTGGTGCTGGCTGGTGCAGGGACGGGCAAGACGCGGGTGCTGACCACGCGTTTGGCGCATTTGCTTAATACGGGCCGGGTGTATCCATCGCAAATTCTGGCAGTAACCTTCACTAACAAGGCCGCGCAGGAAATGAAAGAACGCGTAAGCGGCCTTATGGGCGGACAACCCGTTGAAGGTTGGTGGCTGGGCACGTTTCACTCGCTGGCAGCGCGGATGCTTCGGCGGCATGCGGATATGGTGGGTTTATCAAGCAATTTTACGATCCTTGATCCCGATGATCAGGTGCGTCTTTTAAAGCAGATTATGGAAGTCAATGGGGTCGATCATAAGAAATGGGCGCCCAAGGCTATGATCAGTTTTATTGATCGCTGGAAGGACCGGGGGCTTAACCCACCTCAGGTAAGCGGTGATGATGTTGGCGATATTGCCGGGGGCAAGTTGCCGTTGCTGTATGAGATTTACCAGCGGCGCTTGCGGGAGATTAATGCGTGTGATTTTGGTGATTTATTGCTCCATATGATTACGATCTTGAAAGACCCGGCCAATAAGCATGTGCTCGACGAGTATCACAATCGTTTCCGCTATATCATGGTGGATGAATATCAGGATACCAATGTGGCGCAATATTTGTGGCTGCGGTTGCTTGCACAGGGTCATAACAATATTTGCTGCGTGGGGGATGATGATCAATCGATCTATGGCTGGCGCGGGGCGGAAGTCGGTAATATTTTGAAGTTTGAAAAAGATTTTCCTGGTGCGCAAATTATCCGGCTGGAACAAAACTATCGCTCGACCAACAATATTTTAAAGGCTGCTCATGCAGTGATTGCCAATAATGACGGGCGGCTTGGAAAAGAGCTGTGGTCGGAAGCCGGGGAAGGCGACAAGATTCAGGTACGAGGCCTGTGGGACGGTGAGGCCGAGGCTCGCTGGGCCGGTGAAGAAATTGAGCAGCTTCAACGTAAGGGGCAATCACTCAATGGTATTGCTGTTCTTGTGCGCGCGGGCTTTCAGACGCGCGAATTTGAGGAGCGGTTTATCAAGCTTGGTTTGCCGTACAAAGTTTTAGGCGGGCCACGATTTTATGAGCGGATGGAGATTCGCGATGCGCTGGCTTATTTGCGGGTGATTGTGCAACCAGCGGATGATCTGGCGTTGGAGCGGATTATCAATAAACCCAAGCGTGGACTTGGTGATACAACTGTGCAAACGCTGTACGCGTACGGGCGCAGTCATGGAATTAACCTGTATGATTCGATTATGGACCTGACGCAAACCGATGAACTCCGGCCTAAGGTTAAAACGACGCTGATGAAATTGCTGGATGATTTCGGGCGTTGGCGCTCGCTGGTTGAGACAATGGATCATGCGGAGCTGGCGGCGCAGGTTTTGGATGAGTCGGGCTATATGCAGATGTGGAAAGAGGACAAGACGCCTGAAGCACCTGGCAGGGTGGAAAATTTGAAAGAGCTGATTTCCGGGATGCAGGAATATGAGGCCTTGCCGGAATTTTTGGAGCATGTGGCGCTGGTGCTGGAAAATCAGGATGCTTCGGGCGGCGAATTTGCGACGATTATGACGTTGCACGGGGCGAAGGGGCTGGAGTTTGATTGCGTATTTTTGCCCGGCTGGGAAGAGGGCTTGTTTCCATCCCAGCGCTCTATGGATGAAAATGGGTTGAAGGGGCTGGAGGAAGAGCGGCGTTTGGCCTATGTCGGGATCACGCGGGCGAAGAGACGCGCTTATATTTCTTTTGCCGCCAACCGGCGGATGTATGGAAGCTGGGTGAACGCGATCCCATCGCGCTTTATTGATGAGTTGCCGAAAGAGCAGACGGAGGTGCAGTCCGATCTGGGGCTGGCCGGTAGCGGGCGGTCATCGCATTGGGATAGTTCGGGGTTTGCACCAAAAGTTCAGAAGCGGCAAGTTGCTTCACAGACTCATGATCGCAAAGTGATGAGCGAAAGCGGTACAGTTTTTCAACGCGGGGATCGGGTGTTTCATGATAAATTCGGTTACGGCAAAATCGTCAATATCGACGGTCATAAGCTCGATATTGCGTTTGAAAAATCAGGCAAGAAGCGCGTGATGGATAGTTTTATTGAGAAGCCTGATTAAAACCTGCAGGCTTGGCTGGATATTTTGTTTGAAACCCGCCATATTGGAGGGGTTGTTTTGGAGGCTTATTATGAGCATGAAGAATAAAATTGCGACTGTGTTTGGCGGGACGGGGTTTGTCGGGCGGCAGATCGTGCGAGAGCTTGCGGCGCGCGGCGTAGCGGTTAAGGTTGCTACGCGGGTGCCGGAGCGGGCCTATTTTTTGAAGCTTGACGGCAGTGTTGGCCAGATTGTTCCGGTTGCCTGCGATTATAATGATGAGCAAAGCGTAGCCAAGGCAGTAAAGAATTCTGATTATGTAGTGAATTGCATCGGCGTTTTGTTTGAGCGCAAGCGTGGGGATTTCAAGCGGGCGCATAAAGATATTCCGGCGATCATTGCCAAAGCTTGCGAGGAAGAGGGTGTGCAGCGGTTTGTGCATATTTCTATTCCGAATATAGAAAATGATGCATCACGCTATGCCAGCACAAAATATGAAGGTGAAAAGGCGGTCCAAAAGGCGTTTCCCAAAGTATCAATTTTACGGCCGAGCGTTGTGTTTGGTCCGGATGATGATTTCTTCAATAAATTTGCTGAATTGATGCGGTTTTTTCCTGTTTTGCCGTTGATTGGCGGGGGAAAAACCAAGTTTCAGCCGGTCTATGTCGGGGATGTTGCCGATGCGGTCATAGCCGCATTGGAAAAGCCAGAGGCGCAAGGTCAGATTTATGAGCTGGGCGGGCCGGATATTGTGAGTTTTAAAGAGATTTATGAGATTCTTTCTCGCTATACCGGGCGCAAAAGGTCTTATATCTCTTTGCCGTTTTGGTTGGCCAAGGTGCAAGCGGTTTTTATGGGGCTTATGCCCAAGCCGTTGCTGACCTGTGATCAGGTGGAATCTCTGAAAACGGATTATTTGATTAAGCCTTCTGCGCAGGGTTTGTCTGATTTGGGCGTAAAAATCACAGGGATGGATACGATTTTACCAACCTATCTTGAGAGCTATCGTTCCGGTGGGCGTTTTGCTGCGCTTCATGGGCATTAAATTATAAGGATTTCACAAAATGCGTGTTTTGACTTTATTTTTAGCGATGGCGGTTTTTGTTGGCGGAGTTGTTTCCGCGCACTGCGCATGGGCGGCGCGTTCTGAGAGCATTGCCGTGGTGGTGAATGAAGATGCTATCACGATGTCGGATGTGAATGATCGGATGGCATTGATTATCGCGTCTTCAGGTTTGCCAAATAAAAAAGATGTTCAGGAAAAATTGCTGCCGCAAATTATAGGTTCGTTGGTAGAGGAACAGGTGCGTTTGCAGGAAGCGCGGCGGCTCGATTTGAATGTTAGTCCGGAGGATATTGCGCAAGGGTTTGCCGCTGTCGCGCAGCAGAATAATATGTCGGCGGAAGAGTTTCGCAGCATGATTACACGCGGCGGCTTGAATATCCGTACGCTGGAGGCGCAGATTCGTGCACAGATAGCCTGGAGCAAGGTTGTACAGGCAAAGTTGCGGCCACAGGTCGTTGTTTCGGATAGTGATGTTGATAGTTACTTAGAGCGTTTGAACAACAATACGGGCAAGCCAGAGTATCTTGTGTCCGAAATTTTCCTGCCGTCTGTCAGTGCGCAAGAGGAGAGTGAGACGCAGCAATTGGCGTATAAACTGGTGCAGGAAATTCGCAGCGGTCAGGCACCATTTTTTAAGGTTGCGCAGCAATTTTCACAATCAGCCGGAGCACCGCAAGGTGGAGATTTGGGCTGGATTGCGCAAGGGCAATTGCAGCAAGAGCTGGATGAGGTTTTGGCGCGCATTCCCCAGGGGCAAGTGAGTGATCCAATTCGTAGCGCTTCGGGGTATCACATCCTTAATGTGCGCGACCAGCGTTTAATCGCAGTTGAAAATCTGCCGGGCCGTGAGCAGGTGATGGGTGTGATTGGAATGCAGCGTTTAGAGCGTTTGCAGCGTCGCTATTTGATGGATTTGAAATCTGCAGCCTTCATTGAGAATCGTCTTGCCCAGTGATTTGCCGGTTTTTGAATTAGAGGCTTTACCGCCTTTGCGTGAAGTGATCGCGCAGCATGGTTTGCGGGCGGAAAAGGCGTTGGGACAAAATTTTCTGTTCGATCAAAATATTACCAATAAAATCGTGCGTCAGGCCGGGGATTTGTGCGGTAAAACTGTGATTGAGATTGGGCCGGGGCCGGGCGGTTTGACGCGCTCTTTGTTGCTCAGCGATGCGAAGAAGGTGATTGCGCTGGAATTTGATCTGCGTGCGGTGGCAGCGTTGAGTGGGCTTGTCGAGGCCGCGCAAGGGCGGTTACAGGTGGTGCATGCGGATGCTCTGGCTACGGACTTAACGGCGTTGTGCGCCGGCCCTCGTGTCATTGTCGCCAATTTGCCGTATAATATTGCCACGCCTTTGCTTACTGGCTGGCTCGCGCAAATCCGAGGCGATTCCGGCGTTTATGATGAAATGATCCTGATGTTTCAAAAAGAAGTGGCGCAGCGCATTGTTGCGCCGGTTGGGGGAAAATCTTACGGGCGTTTGTCTGTGATTAGCCAATGGCTGTGCGAAGTGCGGAGATGTTTTGATTTGCCGCCGAGCGCTTTTACGCCACCACCGAAGGTGAAATCGAGCGTGGTGCGTTTTGTTCCCAAAGCGTTAGCGGCGGATGCGCCGGAATTTTCGGCTGTGGAAGCGGTGAGCGCCGCAGCGTTTGGTCAGCGGCGCAAAATGATCCGTTCCAGTCTTGGCGATTATGCGGATGCGGTTGCTGCGTTGGGGCTTGATCCGACTGGGCGCGCGGAAACCTTGAGTCCGGTGGACTTCATCCAACTTGCCAAATATTGACATAATATACGCCTTGTGGTACTTCCTCCAAAGGTTGTATGGGAGTAAGAATTATGTCTGAGATAACAAAATATTTTTATGAAGGCACATATCCAGTAACAAAAGACTCGAAGAATCGGGTAGCTATGCCAAAACCCCTACACGATGTTTTCTTACAAGCGCGTGATTCCGATGATTATATTTCCTCATATAAACCAGGAACCAATAGAATCCTTTTCCTTCCCCGAAAACTTTTAACAGACTTGTTTAATACACAAGATCTAAGAGAAATATCACCTCACATAAGACCTTTTTCTACTAAGTCACTAGGACGTTTTGTATTACCGAAAGATCAGGTTTTGTTCCTAGATATTTCTGACAGTAGAGAATTAATTATGACGGGGAATCATGATTATTGGTCTCTTTATAAACAAGAGGTATGGATGCGTCATTTTGAAAACATTACAAACCACCCATCAAACCCCGGACAAAGTCCGAAAGGCCTTGAACCCGGCGACGTTTGAGGCGCTCGGCATCCAGAATAAGCTGGGCCTGGGTGATTGCTTTTTCGACATCGGTATTGATAATTACGTAATCATATTCGGTATAGTGCGACATTTCATCGGCGGCCTTGGCCATGCGGCTGCGAATTTGATCTTCGGTCTCCTTTGTATCGCGGGAACGATCACGCAGGCGTTTTTCCAGAGCCTGATTGGAAGGAGGCAGAATAAAAACCCGGACAAGATCTTCGGCGGCCAGTTCAAAGAGTTGCTGCGTCCCCTGCCAGTCAATATCGAAGATTACGTCCTGACCGCTTGCTAGCGCTTTTTCAACAGGAGCGCGCGGTGTACCATAATAATTATCAAAAACTTTGGCATGTTCGAGCATTTGCCCATTGTCGATCATATCGCGGAATTCGTCCTGAGAGACAAATATGTAGTCCTGGTTATGGACTTCCCCGGCGCGGCGCGGTCTTGTGGTTGCCGAAATAGAAGGAGTCAGGTTTTCATTGTTTTTCAATAGCGCGCGCGTGATGGTTGTTTTGCCAGCCCCTGACGGGGAAGACAGAACATACATAAGACCGCGGCGTTTAAGAGTTTCCAAGTTTATGAACCTTGTGTTTTTGAGGTGGCGTTCGTGTTTCTCCGGTCAAATTTAAGCATCCTGACGCAGGCGGCGCAATGCAAAATTGCCTGCAATTGTGCTGAGTAAAATTTGTTTTAATGTTTTGATCTGTGATACCAATAGTTCGTTCATGGGGTTTTTTAGTATGATTTTTGAGTCAGGGAAGAGTTTTGGTAAGAATTTCAGAAATTTAAATAATTGGAAAATATTTTAACGTGATTGAATTTTATTAGATATGAGTGTTAAATGATTATGGGCTTAAGATCTGCATATTGAGTTTTCCTTTTGTCAAACTGATCTTAATCTGCGTGATTTCTGGTTGTTTTGTTAGCATTTTGAACTCAGGAATAGGATAAAAGTGCCTAGGGATATAAAAAAAGTCGAAAAAAATGTTGAAGTCGCAGCTAAGATGTTGAAAGCCTTATCGAATGAGCGACGTTTGTTAATCGTGTGCATTTTACACATGGGAGAGAAGAGTGTTGGCGCGCTGGAGGAAGTGATTGGTCTTAGTCAGTCCGCGCTTTCTCAGCACCTTGCACGGTTACGCAGGGACGGTATTGTAAAAACCCGTCGGGATGCGCAGACAATTTATTACTCCTTGAATTCTGGTGAAGCGGAACAAATTCTTGCCTGTTTGCACGATATCTACTGCGATGAGGATGCCTGCTGATTCGTTTTTGTGTTTAATGTGATGATTTCGCGGCGCTTTTTGGGCTCTCTCGCATTGTCAGGTGTTGTAGCAGCGTCTCAATATCTAAATCCTGTAGATTGTTCTTTTGCAACACTTTGACGTTCTCGCCTTTTGGGGCGTGGCGGGTTGGGTTGCTGGTTACGGAAAACAAGACAAGGCATGGACAGGCGGTGGCAGCGATCAGGTGCATCGGGCCTGTGTCGTTACCGATGGTGGCGGCTGCGTTTCGTCCTAGCGTGGCAATTTGTTCTAAAGTTGTTTGATTGGTTAAATTCAATGCTTCGGGGCAGGTGTTTGCGATGGTTGTTGTCGCTGCGGCATCGGATTCGGTGCCGATGAGTACAGGTTGATAGTTCATTTTTACAAGTTGTTGTGCGAGCCGGGCATAATTTTCGGCGGGCCAGCGTTTTTGCGGGTGCTGCGGTGCGCAACCAGGTACAAGTAATACGTACGGGTCTTTGAGGGTGAAGTTGGAGAGATCGCCGTTCATCCAATCAAGACGATCGATTTTAATATCACTTATTTCTGCAAGTGCTAATGTTTGTACGTGTCCGTCGAACGCATGCCCGGCTGTACGTTTCGGCGATGTATTGCGGTGAGAGGCTCCGGGCGCGGCGCCGATCCATTCTGGCTTATTTTTGAAGAGTTTGAAGTAAAAGTTGGTGCGATCGTTGTTTTGCAGGTCATAAACACGGGTAAATTTGCCATCGTTTAAACGTTTGCGCAGGGTAGCCCAGCCTTTGAAATTTAAAAGTTTTGGCCGCGTGTCGAGCCATACTTCGTCAAAATAGCCGCATTTCCTTGCAAACCCTTCAAAGGCCCGCGTGGTCAGAATTGTGATATGTGCGTCTTTATGGTGCTCACGGATTGCCGCCATAGGGCCGAGTGCCTGGATGAAATCACCCAGCGCGCTGAGTTTGATGACCAGGATTTTTTGCTTGTTGGTGTGATCCGGCATTTAAAGTCCTGTCTGGGCATAGCTTTTTTGTTGGCTATGAAAGGGATATTCGCCGCTGGACGGGGCGATTTCACCGCGCAAGAGTTCAGCGTATACATCAAGAGTTTTGTCGGCCATTTGCTCTTTTGTAAAATTGGCGGCGATGTGAGTCATGGCTCGCGTGGCAAGCATAGAGCGCTGTGTCGGGGTGAGGGCCAATGCATCTTCGATGGCGGCTGCCAGCGCTTGCGGATTAGAGGGTTCGACCAGCCAACCGGTTTGACCGCGTAAAATTGTTTCTTGGGCGCCGCCGTGGTCAGAGGCAACGACAGGGCGGCCCATGGCCTGGGCTTCGACGGGAACGCGGCCAAAACCTTCTGGATCTGTGGATGGGCAGACAACAACCGTTGAGAGCATATAGGCGGCGGGCATGTCGTTGCAGTGATCGACGATTCGCACGCGGCCTTCCAGTCCCTTGGCGGCGATTTGTTCATCAAGTTCCTTGCGATACTCTTTACGTCCCTGATCCGAGCCGATAATAACGCAGAACAGATCCTCTCTTTGAATGCGTTCTAGTGCATTTATGAGAACAGAATGACCTTTCCAGCGTGTGATACGTCCCGGGAGCATTACGATATTAGCGCCGTCAGGAACGCGCCAGCTTTGCGCGAGGGCGATCATGCGCTGGGGCGTTACAGCGGTGGGATGAAAGCGTTCCATCGGAATGCCACGCGGGATCAGGCGAATTGTACGATTATCCAAATTATAATTTTTGCGCAGATAATCGGCGACATAGTTTGAAATCGCGATGACGCGCTCTCCTTGCGCGATTGAGCTGTTATAGAATTTTTTGGCTTCACCGCTGATATTATAGGGCGCGTGGCATGTGGTTATGTAATGAGCCGATGTTTTTTTGCAGGCATAATAAGCGCTCCACGCCGGGGCGCGGCTGCGAACATGAACGATGTTGACATTATACCGCTCGATAATTTTGCGCAGGGCGGTGATGTTGTGCCACATGACGAGCGGGCTTTTGGAATGAACAGGCAGGTTGATGTGCACCGCACCGATGCGTTCAAGTTCGTGGACCCGGCTGCCGCCATTTGATACTATAATGGCCTGTGCGCCGCTTGCAACCAATTCAGCAGCAATATCAATACACCCTTGCTCCGCGCCACCGGGGCCGAGTTCAGGGATAATCTGCATAATGACAGGTTGGATTTGGAATGCGTTCATAAACAGCCTTTGCGGAATATTAACTCAGGGGGTGCAGCTACACACAAAACTTGCGTACTGGCCACATTTGCCTAGATCGTTTATCTATATAGGCAGGACATCATTTTCGCAAGATGATCATCAATAAGGATAAGAGAATTTATGACAAATTTATCGCTGCAAAGTGCTTCTGAGCCTCTCTCTACGTTGAAACGCGAAGGTAAGTCTGACTTGGCTTATGTGTATATTCCGCCGGGCCCAGCCGGGGAGGCGTTGCCGCTGGTCATGTTTTGCGGAGGATATCGTTCAGATATGAATGGAACCAAGGCCTTATATCTGGAAGAACGCTGTAAAGCACGGGGGCAGGGCTATGTGCGTTTTGATTATAGCGGCCATGGCGCTTCGGGTGGTGAATTTAATGAGGGTACGATTGGCGCCTGGTTAGGCGATGCAGAGGATGTTCTGGATCATGTTGCCAAGGGGCCGGTTCTTGCCGTTGGTTCGTCTATGGGGGGGTGGATTGCGCTTTTGCTGGCGCAGGCGCGCGCCGGGAAGGTTCAGGGTGTGGTCGGTATAGCGGCAGCTCCAGATTTTTCAGAGGAGTTGTTTGCGCGTCTTGCGCCTGAGCAGCAAGATGAGATGAGGCGCGCCGGGTTTGTTGAAGTTCCCAATGATTATAGTGATGAGCCATATTATTATAGTCGAAGTTTTTATGAAGAAGCCAAGGCTCATCTGCTTTTGACCGGGCCGCAAGTTGCCGATTATCCCATTCGTTTGATCCAAGGCATGAAGGATAAAGATGTTTTGTGGGAAACGGCGGCGAAGATTCAGAAGAATTATAGTAGCGGCGATGTCGATATTGTCTTCGTTGATGACGGGGATCATCGACTTTCACGGCCTGAGGATCTGGAGTTGATTGATCGCGAAATACGAGCTTTGAATGAGGCGTTGTCCTAAAAGGGCTAGAACTTACTTTATACGCGCAAGAAAACCATGGGGCTTGCCCCATGGATGTAGCGCCTCCGGACCAACGAGTCCGGACAAGCGCAGCTTGAATTAGAGTGATACCACGGGCCTTGGCCCGTGGAGGTTCACTTACGTTTGTATTGCATTTTCTTGCTTTGCGAACCAGCACGGAAAGAAACGTCCTTCGAAGATTTTTCCATGTAGATGGCTTCTTCGTTTACAAATGGTCCCTTTCCGAAGAGTTTTAAGATCAGGAAGAAGGCGGTAAAGATGCCGGCAAAGGCAAGTCCGGCATAAAAGGCTTTGATGGTCAAAAGAGAGTCTATTGTCGCCCATGTTTCAGGGGCTGTGCTTTCAACTACGCTTTTGTAAGACGCTTCATCATATGTTGTCCAGATAAAGCCCAGTGCGCTGAATTTGAATTCTTTTTTGAGAAGGTCAATTGAGAAGACACCGGGATTGAGATGTTCATTGTAAAACAGGTAAAAATCATGCCCCAGAGCAATGAAAGCAGGGATGAGAAGCAGGAAGATAACAGAAGCGCGCATTTTTGAGCTCGTAGCGTTAGATTATAAATTAAACAGTAGTCTATCAGTGAATAGGCGTTTCGCAAAGAGGCTACGCACCCTCTTGCACTTTTGTATGGATACGGTTAATGTGCGCCGACTTAGGGCCTTAAACAGGCGTTAATCAAAAAGGTGCTGTGGCCGAGTGGCTTAAGGCGCACGCTTGGAAAGCGTGTGTACGTTTATAGCGTACCGAGGGTTCGAATCCCTCCGGCACCGCCATTTTGTCTCTTAAAAACCTCTGTTGACATAAGTATAATTTTTGCTGTAGAAACTGTGCCATTAATTGGCGGAGAAAAATAATGGCTCATTTACATGGTATTCGTATTTCCGGAAGGAATTTGCTTGCTGCTTTTCAGGATGCAGGGGACCGGGTTCCTCCTATGGAGCAAGCTTGCCAAGCGGCCCTGCTTCTTATGGGGGACGAAGAGATAACCTATACGAGGTTGCTTGCTGCTTTTAGAAAAGTGAAACCTGTGTATTTTCAACCGAGTAAATGTGAGAAAGCGTATGCTTTGCTTGATGAAAGAGTACAAGCTTTTGTTCAGAGAAGAGAATTAAGCGTTGAGTAATTGATCCGGGGCTTTGGCATCTTCTAAAATTTCGATCATATCTTTGGTTAGCATTTCGCCCTGTTTCTTCTTTTTTAAGACTTCGCGGGCTTTGGTGTATTCTGGCGCGTGCCAGAAGACGAGGCAGCCGTTGCAGCCCTTGCCGCAGCATCCTTCCACGCCAAAGCGGGGGGATTTAAAAACTTTGCCTTCGTTGTCGTTGTCTGTGGCTTTTTGCAGGGCTTTGCGTCCTTCAGTAAATGTGGCCTTGCGTCCTTTGCCCAGTTCTAGATTTTGCACGGTTTTATCAAGCTTGAGGCGCTGGGCCTGGACTGCGCTCATCGGCTTTTCTTTGCGCACGATGGTCATCGGTGGGAAATGGGTTTTCAGGTCTGTAATATTTTCATGTTCGAACAGGCTGAACGGTACGCGGATAATGGTTTCCGGCGCGGCGTTGACGTGGTCGGTAATTTTACCGTTTGTTGCATTTTCGAATTCATAGATGCGCAGCAAGACCGGATCATGACTTGAAGGGGGGATGAATTCGAGCACGTCGCCGGTTTCGATCTTATTTTTGACTTTAATGAGGAAAGCATTCTCGGTAATTTCGGCGACTTGGCCACCGAATTCGAAGGCTGAGAATGAGCCGGTATTATCATAGCCATGGGAGAGATCGGTCAGCCGTCCATCATGGAAGGCCAGCGTATAGCCGCGGTTGGGGACGGTTTCAAGTTCGGCCATAAAGGGCTTGGGGTCCCAGTTTTGCGGGTCTGCATAATAGGAATCGATGGCCATGCGGTAGGCCCGCGCAACCACGCCGACATAATAGGCGCTTTTGTTGCGTCCCTCCACTTTGAGGGAATCAACACCAATGCGCAGATAGTCATCGAGCTTGGGCATCAGGCAGAGATCCCGGGAATTGAGGATATACGCACCGCGATCGTCTTCTTCGAGTTGCATATATTCGCCGGGACGGTAGCCTTCTTCGAGGAAAAACTCGAACATATCCTGGTTGTCTTCAGTGATTTCGAGATCTTTGGTTGTGCCGTCCTTCATGCGTACGTGAAGTTTGTATTTCCAGCGGCAGGAATTGGCGCAATTGCCTTGGTTGGCACCGCGCTCGGACATGAAGTTGGAGAGCAGGCAGCGCCCGGAATAGGTCATGCACATCGCGCCGTGGACGAAGGCTTCGAGCTTTATGTCATCGCATTTTTCGCGGATTTCCTTGAGTTCGGCGTAGGTGACTTCACGGCCCAGTACGCACAAGGACGCCCCGGCTCTTTGCCAGAAATTGACCGAGAGCCAGGAACAGATATTGGCCTGAGTTGAGATGTGGAGTTCAAGCTCGGGGGCTTGTTCCTTGACGAATTGAAACACGCCGGGATCGGCGATGATCAGGCCGTCTGGCTTCACCTTTTTTACGGTGTCCAGATATTCGGGCAGTTTGGCAATGTCTTTGTTATGGGTGAACAGGTTGAGGGTCAAATAAACGCGCTTGCCGTGGGCATGGGCGAATTTGATGCCTTCAACGACCTCATCGAGGGTAAAGGCCGATTTGGTGCGCAGGGACATATCCGGCGTGCCCAAATATACCGCATCGGCGCCGTAAAGCACCGCGATTTTGAGCTTTTCCAGCGATCCGGCGGGCATGAGCAGCTCGGAGCGCCGTTTCGGAATAATGTTTTCGAGTTTGGCCATAACCCGCGCACATAATCATATTCAGCTCTTCGCGTAAAGTTTTTATACGTGTTGGCCGGCCGCATAACCTGAGGACCATGCCCATTGGAAATTGAAGCCGCCCAAATGTCCAGTAACATCTACGACTTCGCCGATGAAATACAGGCCTGGCTGGGCTTTGGCCTCCATGGTTTTGGAGGATAATGCACTTGTATCAACGCCTTGTCGGGTGACTTCGGCGGTGCGGTATCCCTCGGTGCCGGCGGGTTTAATGTGCCAGCCATTGGTGGTGGCTGCGAGTTTTCTTAGCGTTTTATCAGGCAGGTCTGCGAGGCGGCCATTTATGTTTTCAGCCTCGCAGATGCTTTGCGCGAGGCGCTGGGGTAGAATATGGGAGAGTGCGGTTTGAATGTCTTGTTTTCCTTGCGATGTTTTGCGTTTTTTTAAGAATGCGAAGACATCTGTTTCGGGAGCGAGATTGATAGCGATTTCATCGCCTTCACGCCAGTAGGATGAGATTTGCAAGATTGATGGGCCGCTGAGGCCGCGATGGGTGAAGAGCAGGCCCTCGCAAAAAGTGGTTTGATTGCAGGTGACGCTGGCTTTGACTGACAGGCCGCTTAAGGCGCGGCAGCGCTCCAGCAATGTGGTTTGAAATGTAAGGGGTACGAGTGCGGGGGCGGTTTCTATGACATTGATGCCGAAGCGCCGAGCGACATCGTAGCCGAATTTGCTGGCACCGATTTTGGGAATTGACAGGCCGCCCGTCGCAATGACAAGGGATTGGCAGGCAGCGGTTCCTCGTGAAGTGCTCAGGTAATAGTGGTCTTTAGCGTATTCAATGGTTTCAACGGTTGTTTCATTATTGATTTTAACGTCTGCTTTGCTGCATTCACTCAGCAGCATGTCGATAATTTGTTGCGCAGAATCGTCGCAGAAAAGCTGGCCGAGTTTCTTTTCGTGATAGCCAATACCGTGTTTTTCAACCAAAGCAATGAAGTCCTGGGGTGTGAATTGCTTGAGTGCGGATTTGCAAAAATGCGGGTTTGTGGAGATGTAGTTTTCGGGCTTCGTATGGATGTTTGTGAAATTACAGCGCCCGCCGCCGGAGATGCGGATTTTTTCCGCCAACTTTGCGGCATGATCGATCAGCCAGACTTTGCGGCCGCGCTTGCCTGCTTCGATGGCGCACATTAACCCGGCTGCGCCTGCTCCAACAATGATTACATCATATTGGGTTTTCATGTTTTGCGTTGTATCATAATTTCATGGATTGGGTGGTTTATATTTTAAAGTGTGGTGACGGGAGCCTGTATACGGGTATTACCAATGATTTTCCTGCACGTGTGGCAGCGCATGAGGCGGGAACGGCTGCGAAATATACGAAAGGGCGCGGGCCGTTTGCGCTTGTGTATCAAGAGCTTTGCGAGGATCGTAGCGCGGCGTCCAAGCGTGAGATGCAGGTTAAAAAATTGAGTCGGGCGGAAAAGCTGCAGCTTTGTGGGCTTTAATAGTGTGGGGGTTTATTGCGTGCGGCGTACTCGGTTGCCGAGAGCGGTTTTTCGTTGTTATTGTCTTCTGCGGAGCTGCTGATTTTGTCTTGCAGTTTGCGGATTTGTTTTTTAAGGGCTTCGATATCACGACCTTGCGTAATGACCATATCGCTTAGATCATTAATCTGCTGTTCCTGATGGGCGAGGGTTTCTTCAACTTTATTGAGGGCGGTGTTGTTCATGAGGTGATTCTTTCATTTCTTCAAGTTCAAGCCATCGGGTTTCATAGCGTTCGAGCCGTGCTTGTTCTTCGGAGAGCGCCTTTGTTGCATTGTGGAAACCGTCTGGATCGCGTTTGTAAAAATCTGCATCGGCGAGTCTTTCGGATAGATCGGCAATTTCTTTTTCTGCTTTTTCGATTTTAGCCGGGAGTTGTTTAAGTTCGCGCTCAAGTTTATAGGTCAGGCGCTGGCGTTTGACTGGCAGCTTTGGTTTTTCAGCTTCTACCGGTTTTTCTTGCGGTGGTTTTTGTGCAGCATTTTTCTTTTCAGGTTTGGGAAAAACGCTTGCATTATGCTGTGCGAGGTAATCTGAGTATCCGCCGATGCAGCGCTCAATTTTGCCATCTCCTTTGAAGGTGAGAATTTTGGTGACGGTTTGGTCGAGAAAATCGCGGTCGTGGGAGACGACAATCAACGTGCCTTTATATTGTGAGAGGATTTCTTCGAGCATGTCGAGCGTATCCATATCGAGATCGTTGGTTGGTTCATCGAGAATTAGACAGGTTTTGGGGCTGGCCAGGATTTTGGCCAGCATCAGGCGGTTTTTCTGGCCGCCGGAAAGCTGGGAGACTTTATCTTGTGCACGTGATGGGTCGAACATGAAATCCTTCAAATAGCCGCAGACATGGCGTTGCTTACCCATGACGTCGATGTAATCGCCGCCGGAGGGAGAGAGAGTTTTTTTGAGTGTATCGGTGGGATCCAGGTCGCTGCGTTTTTGGTCAAAATAGGAAAATTCAAGCTCTTTGCGGGTTTTGACGCGGCCTTGGTCGGGCTGTAGCTCACCGAGCAGGAGTTTGAGGAAGGTGGTTTTGCCGGAGCCATTTTTGCCGAGAATGCCAATACGGTCGCCGCGCTGGATGCGCAGGGAGAATTTATCAAGAATTTTGATGTGTTTGCTGTCTTCCTCAAAGGATTTGCAGACATTATAGAATTCCGCGACGATTTTTGAATTGGTTTCGGTGTCCTTGAGTGGTTTGAGGTTTATTTTAGCAGTGGCGCGGCGATAGGCGGCTTCATCGGCTTTGAGCTGGTCGCGCATTTCGCGCATTTGTTCCAGCCTGCGGATATTGCGTTTGCGCCGGGCTTTGACGCCGCGGCTGGCCCATTCGACCTCCATGCCGACAGATTGTTTGCGGTTTTTCAGTTCGCGTTCTTCCTGTTCAAATAGCGCGGTGGACCATTCGTCGAAATATTTAAAACCGCGCGGGCTGATTTTGAGCTGACCGCGGTCAAGCCAGAATACCTGGTTGGTGATGTTGGCGAGAAAGGTGCGGTCGTGACTGATGCACATTAATGTGCCGCGATAGGCTTTGAGATAGGTTTCAAGCCATTCAATGGCTTCGAGGTCGAGATGGTTGGTCGGCTCATCCAGCAGCAGGATGTCAGGTTCTTCGACCAGCGCGCGGGCGAGTCCAGCACGGCGGAGCTGGCCGCCGGAAAGCCTTGTCATCTGGCTTTGCGGGTCGAGATGCAGGGCTTCGGTAATAATATCGACCTTATAGGTGTGAAGTTCTTTTTCTTCAGCTTTCATGTCGGTGAAGATAAAATCGAAGACGTTTTGGCCGTCCTGAGGGATAATATCCTGGTGCAGATAGCCGATGGAGACGCCGACGTCTTCCCAGCGCTCGCCATCGTCGAGGTCTTGCCTGCCAGTGATGATGTTCATCAGCGTGGTTTTGCCTGCGCCGTTCTTGCCGACCAGCGCGATGCGGGAGCCCTGATGGATATTGAAAGACAGGTTTTCGAATACGGGGGTTTCGCTATAACGGACAAGCGCGTCTTTAACGCTGAGAAGAAGTGGTGGCGGCATGGGGATTTATTTAACGGTAAAAACGGTAGTGAGCAACTTAATTTATGTCCAGTAGCAGCCGTGCGCCCTGGCTGGTTTGATTTTGTAAGACGAGATCGCGTTTTAGGCTGAGCGGCTGTTGGCTGGAAATGCTGAGCAGCGTTCCGGCTTCGGTTTGCTGCGCACTCATGATGTATGTATGGCCACCATGGCTGATGTTTTTGCTTGTGGGCGGTTGCCAGAGCGTGTCGTTGATGAGGATTTGAATATCTTGTGGGCTGTCGCTTTGCAAAATTTCATATTGTATATCTTCGTTCGTTTCTAAAATTAAGCGTGCGTGGCCGTCATGAGCCTTAAAGCGGGCTTGCTGAACGGTTGTTGTAAATTTTACCGGATCCGCCGGAGGTGTTAGCTTGGCAGTTGTTTCGGTTTGCGTTTCAGATTTTTTTGTTTCTTCGTTAATTGGTTGAACGACTTTTGCGGCTTTTGTTTCTTCTTTTTGTTCAGGGCTTTGTTCAGGCTTAAAGGGGCCGAATATTTCAGCAGAGTTTCCTGCCGCAGGTGCGATATCTTGTGCGAAAGGTCCGTAGGGCAGCTTTTGTTCAGGTTTTTCATTTTGTCCAAGTGTAAGAATTTGTGCGTATAGGTCATTACCATAGACAAACAGGTCGTCAGGGTTAATCGTTGTTTCATTGTCGAGGAGCCGGACGCCTTTATGGGAGGGGTCTGCTTGAATTTTGTAGCGGCCCGGTTTGATGAATTCGAAGGCGTAGTAACCGTCAAAGGCGCTGACGCTCTTACCAACTTTTTCATTGTTTTCGTCGAAGAGTTCTAGCGTTAGCCCTGCAACAATTCTGTCATTGTCACCACGCAGTACCGTTCCTTCAATTGCGCCGGTTTCTACGATTGGGAAAGAGACTTCGATGACACTGCCTTTAGCAGGCACGGCGCTGAAACCGTTTGTGGCCGGTATAAAATAAGGATCTTCCAGCGATGATGGATCAATTTGAAAATTGGTCAGACGATCGGCCGGGGCGTTGGCTATAATCATGCCATTTTCATCGGCTGTGATTTGTGAATTTGTGGTGCCGATTCGCAGGCGCGCATCCGGCAGAGGCTCATCGCCTTCTCCAAATACGCCATCTAGATCTTTATCGAGGAAGACTTGCGCACGTACTGGAGAGTATTCGCGTTTTTGATCGCTGCTAAAGCCATAGCGGCCATCGGGGGTGTAAGGGTTGAGGGATGTTGTCGCACGAAGGATAAAATCCCATCCTTCCCCGCGTTGGTAGCGGCTTTCGAGTGTTCCAAGTATCGTATCGAAATCATAGCCCACCTGTAGTCCGGCGTTGTAGTCGGATGTTTGGAAATTATGGCCAAGCGTCAAGGAGCCTTGATATTTTTCATCCGGGCGATAGCGTAATTCTGAATTAAAGCTGCCGAAATCGAATTTGGGATAAATATCGTAACCAAAGGTACCGCGCAATTGCCAGTCCTTTTCGCGCCATGTTGTTGTGAAGCTTCCGGTGGAGCGTTCGTGGCTATAATCATTTAATCGTGTTGATGTATTGTGGCTGAGCCTTAAACCTGCTCTGGACAATGTTTGTGCGGTATCAATTGTTGTGATTGGCAGGCTGGATTTACGTTCTGTATGTGTAGTATTTAGGCGCAGCCCTAACGGGAGGGTTGCTATTTTAAATGTTTTATTGAGTTGCGCTTTGGCTTCAAAGGTTTTGTGATTATTGCCGAACCCTGCATCCTGGCTTTCAAAGTCATTGAAGAATGCTGCACCAAAGTTGCTCCGCACACCAAGGAATTTAGTGATGTAGTCCAGAGCGAGGGCGTTACCTCCGCCGATTTCATTATAGGCTTCGGCGTCAACTAATCCTATCGGCGTACTTATTGACGCTCCTGCTGTCATATAGGTATGGTCTTTGTCTTGCTCGGGGAGCTGTGCATAGTTGCCGAAAACGGTAAGCCATTCGTTGACGCCGTAAGATGTTTCAAGGTTTTTGACGACACCGCGTGGTTCGGTACGCGGGGCGTTATCCAGCAGGATAAATTCTCGGTCCGCATCCAGAAAGCCTGCTTTATAAATGAAGGATCCCGGCGAAAGCATGTTGCCGCCAGCCGTGTAGCTACGTATGTCTTCGCGCACTTGTCCCTGTGGTCCGAACAGCAGGATTCTGATCTGGTTGTTGCCAAAATTCAGGGTGACATCCTCGAAGAAAAACTGGCCGTTATCCGGGACTGTGCTGAACTCGAGCAGCTCTTCGTTGTTATAAAGCTCTATCTCCCAGCCCGGTGGCCCAATGCCTTCTACTGTGATTTGACTGAATTCATTGAAGCGGTCCCGGTTATCATTGGAAATAATAAGGCCGCGTCCGTTTTCAGTATTGGATATAAGGTTACGTTGGCGCAAACTTACATCGGCGGTTTCGATACTACGAATGCCGGGGACGAGGTAGTCTTTGTCTGCGGATTTGCGGCTGAGCTTGAAGCGAATACTCTCTGGGCGTTCGAGTTTTTTATCTTCGTTCATGCCAATATTAGCAGAGAACTGCGCGATCATTTTGCCAAGCTGTTGGACGCCTGAGAAAATATTTGACCCCGTCAGGGTGTCTTCTTTGTCGTCATATGTGTAAAGCGCCTGAAAGTCCATGACTGGGGACCCGAAGAATTGGTAGGGGTGCTCGCGTTTTGGCAACTTCTTCTTAAGTGCTTCCTGTGTTGCTTTACGAGAGACGACTTTTTCCAGTTTTTCTTCGCGCTCTTTATCACGCATGAAGGATAGTTTTTCTTCTGTTTCGACGATGATCTTGAGGGCCGATAGGTCGATGCTCATGTCGACGGGCCAGATCTGGTTTAATACTTCGAGTTGAACGTAAAGATCATCGGTTGCCAGGTATTCCGAGATTAATATTGCATCGTCGTTTAGGACGGATCTTTGGTTTTTAATGATTATCTCTTTGCGACCGTGGTCAATGGTGAAGTTATTTTCTTCGCGGCCGGCAAAGCCTGTGGCGAGTCCTCGATCTTGTTCGGTGTCGATAAAGAAATTGAATCCGGCAGCCAGTTCGTTAATGGGTAAATAGTACTTACCACCGCGTTCATAGGCAAAAACTGCCTCTGAAATGCGCCATGTCGGAGGGAGCATGACTTCAAAAATAAATTCATTGGGAATGGTTTCTTCTTTGGCATGTGCATCGGGGGGCACGCTTATATACAGGCATGCAACGCTTAAGATAAGCGCCAGTAGGCCTTTTACGGCTTTGTAATAGATTTCAATGGTCTGTTTCCGTATCACTGAAACGTCCCTCGTCCATCTTTTGCGTTTTGCATAAAGCAGTTTCCGAAAGTGAAAACATGCTACCCGTAAAAGATATTAGCAAGCACTATGCCAATGTTGTGGAAAAGGGGATTTTTAGTATAAAATTCAGTCTATTGTAGGGTTGCTGTTGCCTCTGCGAGGGTTTTTCCCGCAAAGTCAGCATCGTTTGGATCAGCACGGTAAGTGATTTTTATGCTGCTACAGTTTGCTGCTGTATTTTCTGATAACGGAATATCAAAATCCAGGTTGCGCATATTTGTTTCTGTGTAAACGGCGATACCGCGCACCTGATGCAAAATAAGCTCTTCACCCTGATTTGTACAAGTGAAGTCAAAATCACCGTATATACTGCGGTTTCCTGTTCTGTCGAGCGTAAAAGCTACGTTCAAGCCCTTATCACTGCGTTTTAGCTGGGCGTTGGAAATGCTGGTTTCAACCTTTAAATCGCCGTGACGCACAAAAACAGGCAATGAAATGGCCGGTTGTACGGCTAGGCGCATTGCTTTTTTATTGCCTGGTTCTGCGTCGAATTTGGCCGGCTTGCTTTCAGAAACAATCCAAAGATGGGAGCGGTATTCTGCTTGCTGTATATTGGCTGGACGGCGCAGGAGCAGGCGAATTTGTTGGGAACCTCCCGGAGGAATTGTGACTCGGCGCGGAGCAAAACGAATCATGTCATCGGCCCAAAGAATATCGCTGTCGTCTTCGCCTTCTTTTATAACGCTCAGCCCTTTTCCTCCGCTCATTCTATATCGCCGCCAACCTAAACGGTAGGTTTGCGGTTCGGCGGTTGTGTTGATGATGGTTAGAATTTCAGAGCGTTTGCTTTCGTCAAAAACCACCCGTTTTAAGCTGACGCGAACGGCGTAAGCTGGCTGGCTGGTCAGCATGAAAACACTAAAGCCTAATATGAGGCATATCCCTACGATCCATACGCTTTTTTGTAGCATTGTGGCGTTTCTCGGCGGTGTTTTTTTTGTTTTCAGGCTCACTTGTAACCTTCCCTTTTTTAACCGTGCAAAATTTGCATCATTTTACTTTTATATTCAATATTTTAAAGAAACTCTACTGAAAATTTGCAAAAATCCTTGTTGTTCCAACATAAGTGCCTTCAGATTGACCTGGTTTTGTGTGAAGTGTTGCGCCAACAGGCACAGTGAAAGAGACTTGTCCGGCTTGGGGGGTAATTGTAACGCGTGTGCCGCCATCGGCAGAAACGAAGTTAAAATTATTTACTGTGACGTTGGTCAAGCCGTTGGTTAAATGTACGGCTGTGTCTTCTATGCTTATGGATACGGGAAAGGCGGAGCCTTTTATCCGCAAGCGTCCGACTTTCGGGGTGCCGCCGGCAAGGCTTAAAGAATTTCCGTCATCAAGAATTAAACGGTTTAAGGACGGGTTTATTGCGGCCCGGCCTGCTGCTTCAGGGTCCATGGCCAGTGTGCCAAAATCTAGGGATGTTGCGACCGTGACTTCAATGGCTCTTACAAGGCGTACGATAATCGGTAAAGTTGCAGTGCTGGCAATTACAGAGCGCAGGGCTAGAGCACTGAACATGCTCAGCGTAACAAGGCTGCCAGTAGCCAGCTTCTTTAGGCTATTTGGCACGGGTTTCTGACTATCTTTGCGCATGCATATCCTATGCTTTTTCCTGCGTTTATATGATGCCGAGCTTAACAATCGCGAATCATTCTAACATGGCTTGGCGATTAAATTAAAAATAAAGCCGACCATAATTGCACTTTGGTCGGCTTTATTTAATTTGTAATGAAAACGTAATGTTTTATAAGCTGACCTTGCCTAGTTATAAGCTGCCGTTACGGCAACGTTGCCTGTGTATGTACCGGCTGCTTGACCTGCGCCTACGTTTAGTGTTCCGCCAAGTTCAAAGCCAGCAACTGTTGCAGCACCCAATGTTACTGTAATGGGGTCGCCGGTAATGGTGCCTGCCGGGTTGTATAAGACGAGAGCATTGACCGTCATTGTGTTCACACCAGAAGAAATCGTTGCTACGTTTGCGACGTCAACCTGAATGTTACGACCTGTGGATCCTTTAAGTGTAAATGTTCCAGGCTGGATTGTACCGCCAATCGATGTTACGCC
This sequence comes from Rhodospirillales bacterium, assembly GCA_023898785.1. Classification (NCBI taxonomy): domain Bacteria; kingdom Pseudomonadati; phylum Pseudomonadota; class Alphaproteobacteria; order Rhodospirillales; species Rhodospirillales bacterium. Next base: position 1,770,364 of record CP060239.1, read on the forward strand.
GCCGGTTACAGAGTTAAAACCGCCATTATCGACTATGATCGTACCGCCAGCACCGGATTCTGTTACGGAACCGAAGTTCAAAGAGTTGTTGGCGGTGATTTGCACCGGGTCTAAAACGATCGCCTGAATGGCGACGCTTGCTGTGGCCGCGTTTGCTGCGCTGCCTAGTGCACCTGCGGCGATTACTGTTGCCGAACTGAGTGCGACCTTTCTAATGGAATTCTTCATTAGATTTCTCCTTTTTTGACTACTTACGACTTAAATTTTTAAGTCCTTATTAGAGTTAATACCCAAACTGATAACACAAAGAGTGATTGTTAAGAACACTATGCCTCGAGTGAGGTTGTGCAGACCTAAATTCACACCATTGTACCTTCTGTTTAGATTAATGCAAGTTGTTTAAGATAAGTTTAATATAGACGTACAACGGTAGTTTTTTTATCTATCCTAAAGGGTTATACGTCTTCTGTAAGCCTTTTCCACTCTAGCTTGTAAAGTTCATATAATTTTTGATTTTTTTTAATTGAATTTGTGCCAATTTTTTTAAATCGGTATTTTTTTGATTGTGTTCTACGCTCTCGTACAGGTTTAGCAATTTTTGGTAGTAGGCGTTGTTTGTTGTTACAATCTTATGTTCTGTTTGAAGTAATGTTTGTTTGTATTTCTCTTCATTTATTTTCGAATCCAGTGTTTTCAGGCTATAGCCTAAAATACGCCGCATGGATAGTTTTGCTGCGTCTTGAGGTATAAAGAGGTGGCTGAAAATAATGCGGCGGGCTTCATGGTGTATTTCGATTGCCGGTATGTAGAAGTCCAAGCCTTTGAGCTGTTCTGGCAGATCTTCCTGATTGATGCCAACATTTAATCCATGAATTTCAATGGTTATTTCGTTATCTAAATTTATTGTTGCCGGGATGGATCGGACAAAGGGCGCGTCTTTATCTATAAAGGCGTAGTGGAGATAGCTGTCAAGAGAATCGAGACGGCCATAGCTTGCCATGCATTGTCCATCGCCTTTGGGACAACGCGCAGTCAGTGAGAGCATTCCTTTATTTGGCGTGTAAATATGATTGTAGTGTGTGCCCAGGATATGATGGTTAAGAGAATCAACTAGCGGTAGCAAAGTGGCGCTGGGTTTTCGCCATTTTTTATGAAGGTTGCAGCGTAAAAGTCGTGTTTTGAAAAAAGTCAGAAGTTCAAGATGATCACGGTTTTGGTCGGGATCTTTGAGGAGTTTGCGCAGTGCATTTGTGTCATCACCCTCTCGTGCTTTAAGCAACATTTTTATTATTGCAGGCTGGTTTGCGTAAAAAAGCCAGGGACATGCTGTGCGGTGTGTTGTGAGCTGGTCTGTCGCATTATAAAGATCCAGCATCGCCTTTATGAGCTTGGTTTGAACGGGACTGGCTTTAGATGCAGTTGACTTGAGTATAAACTGGTCTTTTTTTATACCAATCTCGAATAAATCGTAGGGTAGTAAAAGTTCGTGAGGGATTTGGAAGGCTAGACGAATTTTAAGGTTTTGGTCTGTGTGGGCTGAGATAGAGTTGTTTTGACAGCGAATTTCAATGTCAGGATCTATATAGGCACCATTGGCGGTGAGCGTTTCTGCGATGTTTTGCAGAATTTTTTTGGCTTTTTTATTGTCGGAACTAATGCGAACCAAGATTTAGTATATCCTTGTTACAAACTTAAAAATTATATGCGTATGCTTTCTTACGTGAGATTTTCAGCTATAGTCTTTTTATTCTATAGTTCAAATGTTAAAGCGCAATATACACGTCAATATATGAAAGTCCCAAACATGGAACAAAAAGCCATATCACTTGAAGAAGCCAGTACTTTGGCTGTTCAGCACATGAAACGTAAAAATTACCGTGTGGCGGAAATGGTGTTGCAGGATATTTTATCCTCTGTGCCGGGTCATGGTGACAGTCTCTATTTGCTGGGTCTTGCGCGGTATTATATGGGTAATCTGGATGGTGCGATTGAGCAGATTGAAAAGGCTGTGGAAGATGAAGAGGCGTATGCGGAGTGGTGGTGTAATTATGGCATTATGCTGACGGAGTGCGCGCGCTATGATGAGGCGATCAAGGCTTTTGATAAAGCAATCGCAACGGATGCGGACTACTGCGAATCTTATTGGAACCAGTCGCATGCTTATTGGCTGGCTGGTGAGTATGAAAAGGCCGAGAAAACTGCGCGTAAAGGGGTTGATCTTAAACCTGACAGTGCCGAGGCGTGGCTCAATATGGGTACGGCCGTTGTGCGGCTGGGACGTTTGGAAGAAGCTGTTGAGTGCTGGGAAAAGGCTTTAGAGATTCAGCCCGATTTTGTTTTTGCGTGGAATAATCTGGGTAATGTTTTACGTGAGTTGGGGCGGCTTGAAGAAGCTGCGGACAAATGCCGTAAAGCGCTGGAAATTCAGCCTGATTATCCGCAAGCGCAAAATAATCTGGCGAATGCTTTGATGGATCTGGGAGATCTGCAGGAGTCAGAGCAATTATACCGCCAAGCTGTTACTGGTAAACCTGATTATGCGCAGGCACACAATAATCTGGCGATCAATTTGATTAAGCAATGCCGGTTTGCAGAGGCGATACAGCAGGCGCGGGTCGCGCTATCTTATCAAAAGGACTATTTCGAGGCTCTGTTGTCCTTAAGTACAGCTTGCCGGGCTGTTGGACAGCTTGAGGAAGCTGAAAAAGCTGTGCATCGGGCAACGTTGATTAATCCTGAAAGTGCAGAAGTACGGATTGATTTGGCGGACTTGCTATATATGCAAGATCGTTACGGCGATGCGGAGATTGAACTGGAACGTGCGCGGCGGTTGGCTCCGGATACGCCGCGGCTTTATCTTAAACTTGCTGATGTTTTGCAACGCGGGAATAAGGTCGAGGAGGCTTTGCAGGCGGTCGATAAAGCTGCTCAGCTTAATCCGGAAATGCCTGAGGCCTTTTTGAAAAAAGGTATGATCTGTCATATCTCCAATCGGATTGAAGAGGCGAAGGAGAATTTTGATAAAACGCTGGAAATGAATCCAAAAGCAGCGGGCGCATTTTTGGCCATGGCAGAACTTAGTTTGTCTTTGGGAGAAAAAGAGCAGGCTTATGATTATGTGTGTCGGGCGCAGGAACTTGCGCCAGACTTACCAGCGTTGTTCCTGACGATCAGTAAAACTAAAAAATTTACTGAGGATGATGAAGATTTTCAAAAGATGGTCAAGTTGGAACAATCAGCACGGAATTTCGGGATTGATCAGGCCAGCGCTTTGAATTTTGCCTTGTTTTCGGCTTATGAAGATATTGGTGATGGCGATAAAGCCTTTGAACATTTGCAAAAAGGCAATCAGCTTAAACGCCAGCTTATTCCGTATGATCCGGCGCAGCAGGAGGCGTCTTTTAAGGCGCTGCAGGAAGTGTATTCTTCTGAAAATTTAAAAGCGATGGAGGGTAAGGGTTTTGAAACGGAGCTTCCAGTCTTCATTGTTGGTATGCCGCGTTCGGGTACGACACTGACTGAACAAATTATATCATCCCATGCTGATGTGTTTGGTGCAGGTGAGCTGATGGAAATTGGTACGCTGGATATGGAGTTTGGCTTTCTTAGCGCGGAGAATGCTTTGCGGCAGGGGCAGCGTTATATTGAACAGGTGAAAGCCCGTGATCCGAGCGGGAAAGCCAAGCGGATTACTGATAAAATGCCGGGAAATTTTTCTCATTTGGGAAAAATTGTTTCGATCTTGCCACAGGCCAAAATTATTCATACACGCCGTAATCCTATTGATACTTGTTTGTCTTGTTATAAGCAGAATTTTGCGATGGGGCAGTATTGGTCTTACGATTTGGAAGAACTCGCGCGTTATTATAATAATTATCTGGAGCTGATGGCTTATTGGCGTGAAGTGCTTCCTGAACGGTTTATAGAAATTGATTATGAGGAAACGGTGAGTGAATTTGAACCTCAGGCTCGTGCCTTGATCGATTATATAGGTTTGCCGTGGGATGATGCCTGTTTGGCGCCGCATAAGCAAAAACGCGCTGTGCTTACGGCGAGTAAACAGCAGGTGACCAAGCCGATTTATACAAGCTCGGTGAAGTCCTGGAAAAAGTATGAAAAGCAGCTCGCGCCGCTTATTGAAGGACTTGCCTCCGGTCCTGCTAAGGATTTACTCGATCTTTAGAAGGGAAAATGGCGGGCGTTTTGATAAAAACCTTGCGTGGAGTATATGAAATGCTCAATATTCATCACTATGCTGGCAGACTATAAACATAAAAATCCATCGAAATACCTGTTGGTCAAGTTGTCTTTGGCAACGGTGCTGAGCGTTTTTCCAGGTGAGGTTTCTGCGCAAAGCTTGAATTGTTTCGAGAGTTTGATTTTTGGTGAATTTGTTACGTGCGGAGCGGCGGGCAGTGTAACGGTTCGGCCCGATAATTCAACAACTTCGTCGTGCGTTACGGTTGGGTCTGCGCCGCAGACGCGTGGGCGTTGTGTTGTTACGCAGTCTTTCCCTTTTCGTCCGATTCAGGTGAATGTATCAGGAACCACCACGATTAATAGTGGTGGGAATTCGATGAGTGTAACGAATGTTAATATCGTGACGAATAATGGGGGAACGGGTACAACTGTGACGGCGCCGTTTTTGAATGTTCCTATCGGGGCGACGCTTAATGTCGGGGCGACGCAGGCGAGTGGAACATATACCGGCGCTCTTGGTGTGACCGCAATTTTACAATAGTTTATAAGTCGAACCCTTAAATACAGGTTTTAAGATCATGGCCGTTAGTAAATCTATTCTCACAGTTTCAGCGCTCGCTTTTGCTTTGATGTTTGGCGGCGGGGTTTATGTGTTGAGCCAGCTTAATGTTCTGGCCAAGCCGCTTGTGGAAAAGATTGCATCTGACGCGCTGGGCGCTGATGTGAGTATTGGCGCGATGGATATTTCTTTGCCGGAAAAGCGTGTGCGTGTGCGTGATATTCACATTGCTAATCCGGAAGGGTTTTCAAAACCGCATGCGCTGGGCGTTGGAAATATAGAGGTTGGTTTACGCTCAGTGTCAAAGGGGTTGATTGATTTTGAAAATATTGATGTTGGCGCTGTGCAGGTATTTTTGGAAGTGCAGCCCGATGGGACGAATTTGCACAAACTGAAATCCGGCATCAAAGGTGGAAAAGAGGAAGCAGGGAAAGAACCGCTCAAGGTTATTATTCGCCATTTTGTTTTGGAGGGTGCGCAGGTTTATCCGTCTGTGACGTTGCTGGATGTGCAGGATTTGAAGCCGGTTAAGGTTGCGCCTGTGCGGTTGAACGGGATTGGTGTGAAGGAGAACGGAATTTTGGCGCGCGAAGCGGTGGCGCAGGTTATGGCGCCATTGCTGGAGACTTTTTCGCAAGCTGCCGGAGATGCTGGATTTTATCAGGGCATGTCGCCCGGGGCGTTGAAAGAGATGGGCATGGACCAGCTTGAGGTTATCAAAGAGCAAATTCGTCAGGAAGTCGATAATATCGGCGAGGGACTTAAAAAGATTTTTGATTAGGCGTCTGGATTATCCAAGCGGGCGATTTGTGCGCGGTTGTGTTGGCGTGCACTGAGAATGTGTAAGAAGGCTCTGGCGAAGAGGTCGGCTGCAGCAATGGGGGATATCCCAAGGGGCAAGGAATTAAACGCGAAAGAAAAAAATCCTTGACGAAATAGGAATAATATCCTATACAGGAAGCCGTATACTTTGTGCGATGGGCTGATTGTCCACACCACCGGCGCGAATCCGCCCGGTCCCTTTGAAAAAAACAAAGGGCAAGCCAACAGGGTGAAAGACCGGCTCCAAAGCACGCGACAACGTTGTTGTGATAGCGCTTTGATACCGGGCGCCCGTATCTTTATGTTTTGAAAAAGCTAAAGAATGCGAAAGAACATCTTTCAGATGCTAAAACGCGCTCCTTCGGCTCGTAACGAAATATCTTCGAACCCCTTGCTATGCCTGCTCGCCTTTGGCTATAGTTAAGGACGCTTTATTAATCCTATAAGAGGCGCACCATGCACAAAATTTTGATCCTCACCGCACTGTTTTTCATCCCGTTCACAAACGTAGCCTTCGCCGATGAAATTCCGGTCCCATCTACGCTGAAAGCCGCTACAGTTTTTGCTGATCGTGCGACTCTTACCCGCAGCGTCAAAATAGATCTTCCCGCCGGTAAACATGTCGTGGTTTTTGAAAATCTTCCGGCGAATCTTTTCCCCGACTCTTTGCGCGTTGAGGGAAAAGGAACGGCCAAAGCCACTCTTGGCGCACTCTCGCACAAAATCGTTAACAGCGTTGAACTCACCTCTGAACGTGAACAGGAACTGACCGCCAATCTCGAAACCCTCGAAAACCAGAAAAAAATTATCGCTGCAGAAAAACAGGCCCTGAGTCAAAAACGCCAGTTTCTCGAATCGCTCGCCGCACGGGCGGTTGAAAAAGAGGATGAAGCAATCGCCGAATTTAATCTCAATACAGAAAGCTGGCTGGCCGGAGCCGAGACAATTTACACTGGAATTAGCGAGATCCTGAGAGCAGATCTGGAAAAAAATAAACAGATTGAAGATTTGCAAAAACAAATCAACAAAATCGTGCAAGATCTGAATCAACGCCGCACTGGCCAGAAACAAACCACGCAAGTCCGCTTGCCCGTTGAGGCCACCGGCGCCGGCACGCTTACCCTCGCACTAGACTATCAGATCGGCGGCGTAAGCTGGCACCCGGTTTATGATGCGCGCTTGGATACCCAAAACGGTGCGCTCGAACTCATCCAATACGGTTCGGTATCCCAACGCACTGGCGAGGACTGGAGCAATATCGAACTGACCCTGTCTACTGCCCAACCTCACCGCGGCGCAACCGCCCCGAACCTCCCGCCGATGTGGGTCAGCCTGTATGACCCAACTATAGCCAGACGTCAAAGCGTCGGTGATTTTGGATATGGTATGGCTAAAAGCGTTGTCCCAGCCGATGTTATGGAAACTGAAGAACGCACAGAAATGGATGCTTCGGCTCCAATGCCTGTTGAAGCGATGAAAGAAACTCCCATGCGCACTGCTACTATTGACACCGGCGGTTTCACGGCTGAATACAAAATCCCCGGCCTGTCCTCGATTCCCGCCGATGGCACGCAAACAAAAGTCCTCATCGCCCCGTTTGAAACCGAGACAAAGCTTGAAGTCCACATCAAACCGCAAGCCAATACCAACGCCTACCTGATCGCCAAAACCACACTTAAGGGCGAAGCCCCGATCCTGCCCGGCCCGGCCTTCCTCTTCCGCGACGGCGCTTTCGTCGGCCAGACAGGCCTGCCTTTGCTGCGCCCCGGCGGCGAACATGATTTATCCTTCGGCATCGACGACCAGATTGAAGTCGCTCATAAAACCCTCAAAGACGAACGCGATGAGGAGGGCATCATCATGAACAAAACCAAAAGCGTTGAGCGCCATACGGTCACCGAAATTCACAATTTGCGCTCAAAATCCGTCAATATTGTTCTCATGCAAATGCTGCCCAGTGCCAAAGACAAGAATATCAAGCTCAACATTCTCACCGAGAAAACTACGCCTGGGCTTGAAACCGATCATGATAAAATCAAAGGCCTGAGCGTCTGGGATTTTGCGCTTGATCCGGGCGCAAAAAAAGACGTCAAACTCGGCTGGAAACTCTCGTGGCCGCAGGATAAAACGCTCACAGGGTTGCGCTAAAAGCGGAGAATTTTCCTCCATGGGCAAAGAACGATTGTCCTTTAACCTGCTTTTCCCTACACTTCTTCCATGGTGAACAAGACCACGTCCAAACAAACCCTTTCCCTGACAAACCGTATGCTTGCCGCATTCGGTCGCGGGTCCTTGATCACAGAAAAAGCCCGCCTTGAAGCCTTTTTAAAAGCTTATCCGGGCGAATATTGCGGCTGGTCCAGCGACGGCAGTGTTGTTTACTCGCAGAGCTTTTGCGATGTGCTCGGTATCAAATCCATCGACAAACTTATCGATATTCAAGGGCACCTCGCTCCCAGCGATGCCGCTGCATTGGAAGGGCTGTTCGAACGGCTTGAAAAAAATGCCATTCCTTTTACCACTCATGCAAAAAGCCACGATAAAACCAAAATCTTTAAAATCACGGGCTCGCAAGGTCAGGATACTGAAAACAAAGATCGCTTTAATATTCTCTGGCTTGAAGATGTTACAGAAAGTTTTAAAACCCGCGAGACTTTCGAACATGATGCCCAAATCAAAGCCCACCAGCTCGAGCAGCTTCAGGCTGCTTTTCATGCGTTGCCCCAACCACGCTGGCTGCGCGATAAGAACGGTGAAATTATCTGGATCAATCAAGCCTATAGTGATGCTGCCGGGCTCACCATTTCTACTATTTTAAATGAGCAAAAGGAACTCCCCGCATCCACACGCAAACTCAAAGACAAAAAAGACGCGTCCCTTCCGCCCGGACCGGAACTGGCCGCCTGCGCTCTTTCCAGCGGTGAAAAACAGGAAACACAGGCCCATATCAATATCGGCGGCAAACGCCTGCTCATGAAAATCATCGAAATGCCTCTTCCAGAGCTCAATATGACGCTCGGCCTATGCGAAGACATTTCCCGCATCGAAGAACTAGAAACCGCCCTCAAACGCTATCAGGCCTCCAACATTGAATTGCTCGAACAACTCCGCACTGCTATTGCAATTTACAGCAATGACGCTCGAATCGAATTTTACAATTCAGCCTTTTCCCAACTTTGGGGGCTGGAGGATGGCTGGCTAAACACCAAACCCAAGCTTGGCGAGATCATGGAAAAACTGCGCGAAACACGCCGCTTGCCGGAACAAGCTGATTTTCGCAAATTCAAGCAAAGCTGGCTCGATATGTTCACCTCATTGATAGGGCCGCATGATGAAATGCTCTATCTGCCCGATGGCAGTGCTTTGCGTATGTTGGTCGTCCCCCATTCCATGGGCGGCATTATGATGACCTTCGAAGATGTCACCAGCCGCCTCGAACTTGAATCCTCTTACAACACCCTTATTGCCGTACAAAAAGAAACGCTTGATAATCTCGGCGAAGCCGTGGCGGTGTATGGCGGCGATGGCCGTCTCAAGCTGTGGAATCCGGCCTTTGGCCGCCTCTGGAACCTCAATCCAGAAGACCTAGACGGCAAGCCGCATGTCTCCAAAATTGTCGAAAAACTGAGCGGCTTTTTTACCGCCGAAGAATGGCCGCGGCGCAAAGAAGAACTCACCGCCAAAGCCCTTGACCGCACGATGCATGAAGGCCGTCTCCGGCGCGCAAACGAAACACTGATTGATTTTACCACCGTGCCCCTGCCGGATGGCGGCGTACTCATCACCTATATCGATGTCACCGACACAGTGCGCGTTGAAAACGCCCTGCGCGAAAAAAATGCTGCGCTCGAAGCTGCCGAACAGCTCAAACTTGACTTTCTGGCCAATGTCTCCTACCAGCTTCGTACACCGCTCAACGCTATCATGGGTTTTAACGAAATCCTTGATCAGGAATATTTCGGCAAGCTCAACGACAAACAAAAGGAATATACCCGCGATACGCGCAAAGCCAGCGAACAGCTTCTCGATCTCATCAATGATATTCTTGATCTGGCAACGCTTGAAGCCGGCTATATGACCCTACAACGCAGTGATATCGGCATTTATGACTTCATATCAAATATCCAGAAACGTGTCAGCGATTGGGCTCGCAAAGCTGAAATCGAAGTCCACATTAAGTGTGCTAAAAATATTGGTAAACTCAGCGCCGATGAAAAACGCCTCAAACAAGCCATCATCAACGTGATTCGCAACGCTATTAACTTCACGCCCGCTCACGGCGAAATAACACTCTGCGCCAAACGCAAAAAAGAAGGCATAGAATTTACAGTCCAGGATACGGGCATTGGCATCCGCAAGGAAGACAAACTTCGCATCTTTGAGCCGTTTGAGCGCGCCGGGATTGGTGAAGCCAATTCCAAAAAAGGGCATTCCGGCGCTGGACTGGGTCTTTCACTGGTTAAAAACATTGTCGCACTGCACGGCGGCAATGTTAATCTTGAAAGTGCGCAAGGCAAGGGTACTTGCGTTACTCTGTTCATTCCCTTCACATCCATCGAAACACCTCTCAAACTCCCGCTCGATAAAGTTAAAAAAGCGGCGAAGAATTGAAAAGATGTGTACGGTCTATTCTGGAGGCTTGCCTGTTGGTGTCCCATCCGCTTGAAAACATTCTGCCCAGGTAATCACGCCGCTATCATCGGCGCGGCGTGCACCTCTAATGACAATTTCCTTGCCCGTATCCACGCGGGTTTTACACTCAAACACCGGAAAGAGCGTTCGTAGCGTTACAATTAACATCCGGTTGAGGAAAAACGGACCATAAGAACAAAATTCAACGCGATCCGATGCCTCACCTGTTTTTTCATCAATCCCTCCGGCCTCATCCAGTCGAAAATTTGAACGATGACGCGCTATAATTCCATCAGGACGCATAAATTGTTCGGTAGCGATGGTACCATAGACTTTATAATCCGCAGCATTGCGCACCGCAAAGCAAACAGGCTCTTGAACAATATCAAGATTTTCATTCTGTGCTGCAGCAATCTGCGGCATTAAAATAAGAAAAACAAAAATGAATAAAGCCCGTCTCATAGGGCCATTATATCACGCAAGCAGCTCAAAACCTAATATGAATCCTTATGCGGCGTACGCAAAAAATATTGCATTTTCAGTTATTTAAACATATACAAAACTTATGAAACACATCAGCGATAATGAAAAAGATACAAGCCGTATCGCTGCCGCTTTGGCCGAAGATTTACAGCCTGGCAATGTACTTTTGCTGCACGGAACACTCGGCATGGGCAAAACCGTTTTCGCACGCGCGCTCATTCGCGCCCTTACCAACCAGCACGATATAGACGTGCCCAGTCCAACATTCACGCTTGTCCAACTCTATGACGGCCTGACCTGCCCGATTTATCATTATGATCTCTACCGCATCGAACACCCGGATGAAATTTTCGAGCTTGGCTGGGACGATGCTCTGGCTGATGGCATCACAATCGTCGAATGGCCCGATCGTTTAGGTCCCTACAAACCTCCCCTTTCTCTGGACATTACCCTTTCGAATGCTGACAATGATCCGAATAAACGAGAGATTCTGATTGAGAAAAACGCATGACTACAGCCGCTAAGTCCATGTCCGATAGAGCGTTTATCCTGGCCGCAGGGTTCGGCAAACGCCTGCGTCCCTACACCAACGATATTCCAAAGCCGATGGTCGAAGTGGGCAACGGTGCAATGATTGATCAGGCTCTCGATAAACTCGGCGCTATCGGCATCAGGTCCTGCGTCATCAATACCCATTACAAGGCTGAAATTCTCCAGCGCCATCTGCAAACAAGGCGCAGGCCTGAAGTCATTCTCTCTCACGAACCGGATCTGCTCGACACCGGCGGCGGCATCAAAGCGGCCATCAGCCATTTCGATGCCCCGTTTCTTGTTCTCAGTGGCGATTCCGTATGGGAAGATGCTCCCGGCCAAAATACTCTCGAAACACTAGCCGCATATTGGGATCCGGCGCGCATGGACATCCTCATACTGCTTCAGGCGATCGAAACCATGACCCTTACCCACGCGCTGGGTGATTATGATCTGGACGAAGATGGTCACGCTCATCGCTCCATCAATAAAACCGGACGTTATATGTGGACAAGCATTCGCATCAATGCCCCGGAAATCTTCGGAAACGCCCCAGACGGGCCTTTTTCATATCTGGATTTACTCGACACCGCCCAGGCAAAGGGGCGCCTCTACGGCCTTGTCCATCACGGCGAATGGCATCATATCTCTACGCCTGCAGATCTCGATGCTGTCAATGCCGCCCTGAAAACCAGATCCGGTCAATCATGAATGCTCTAAATGCGCCAGCTAAAAATATCACCACCATTTCCGCCGGGCAGCCCTTTTCTCGCCTGCTGGCTGACCGTCTGCTCGAAGACTACGCTGGTCGCGAAGAAAGCTTAAGCCAAACACTTATCTTGCTGCCTACTCGCCGCGCCTGCCGCGTCCTGCAAGACAGCTTTCTAGCCCTAAGAGAAGCCAAACCGCTTATTCTGCCGCGTATGCAACCCCTTGGCGATCTTGATGAAGAAGAGCTTTCCCTGTCCATCACCGGTCAAACCGGCCAAGATCACGCCTGGTCCTTGCCTGCCGCTCTTCCCGACTTGCAGCGTCAAATCCTGCTGGCAAAACTCATTCGCCAGATCCATACTGACGATAGCCTCTACAGCGCTTCGCATGAACAAACCCTGAAGCTGGCGCAGGCGCTTGGGATGTTTATGGATCACGTCTATACTGAAAATCTCGATATGGCCGATCTGGCTAATCTTGTGCCCGAAGACTTCGCCGAGCATTGGCAAATCACTCTAAAGTTTCTTGAAATTCTGAGCGAGCACTGGCCAAAAATTCTTGCTGAAAAAGGCGTTATTGACCAAGCTGACCGACGAAACCGCCTCATTCTTGCACTGGCCAAACACTGGCAAGCTTGTCCGCCGAAAACGCCCGTTATAGGCGCAGGCTCGACCGGCTCTATTCCTGCAACAGCGCGATTGCTCTCTGTCATTGCCGAGTTGCCAGAAGGTGAGGTCATTCTACCCGGCTTTGACCTGGATCTCGATGAAGACAGCTGGAACGCTCTTGGCGAAACCCACCCGCAATTTGGTTTTAAACAGCTTCTCGGGCGTATGAAAATTGATCGCGAAACGGTAAAGCCCTTTAAAAACGTGCAAAACAACCCGCACAATAATAACCGTCAAATCCTTGCCAGGCAGCTCATGCGCCCTGCCGAAACCGCACAGCGTTGGGCCGAGATTGCTGAGTGCGCGCAAAGCTCCGCTGCGCTGAAAAACGCGCTGGATGATCTTTCTCTCATCTCCTGCCAACATTTACGCGAAGAAGCCGACGTCATAGCTCTGCTCATGCGGCAAACGCTGGAAACACCGGACAAAACGGCCTGTCTTATCACGCCTGATCGTGAACTCGCCGCTCGCGTTGCCGCTTCTTGCCAACGTTGGAATATCACAATCGACGATTCAGCCGGCCAAAATCTCCGCCATTTACCTATCGGCATATTCATACTCGCTGTTCTGGAAGCTATAAGCGAAGATTTTTCTCCCATCGCGCTGCTTAGTCTGCTTAAACAAGGCTTTTGCCAGATGGGTAAAAACGTACAGGCGCATGTCTGCCAAACCACAGCGTTAGACTTTGTCCTGCGTGGCAATAAACCGTCTGCGGGTTTTACGGGCCTAAAAAAGCATATTGAAAAACAAGAGAGTTTGGACGAAAACCTCAAAGCCGAAGTGCTGGGCCTCTTGTCTGAACTCGAAGACATATTCACGCCTCTTCTTGCGCTGCAAGCTGAGCCGAAAACATTCAGGCAAATCCTGCAAACTCATCTGCATATATGTGAATCTTTATGCGCCAGTGAAGACCGGGAAGGCGCACAAAATCTCTGGCACGGCGAAATTGGCCGCCATGCCAGCCGCTTTTTCAGCGAATTATTTGACCATGCTCACGCGCTGGACACACTAAATTTGCGCGATTATGCTGCAGTGCTCGCACATTTCATGAACCAAACCCAGATCCGCCCGGCCTTTGGCACCCACCCGCGCTTGCAAATTCTCGGCACATTGGAAGCTCGCCTGATTGATGCTGATCTGGTCATTCTTGGTGGCCTCAATGAAGGTGTATGGCCGCCTGAACCGGCTACTGATCCATGGATGTCCCGGCCTATGCGCAAAGAATTCGGCCTGCCCGCACCTGAACGCGGCATCGGCCTGGCCGCCCATGATTTCGTACAAGGCCTGTGCGCTCCTTGTGTTATCCTCACCCGCGCCGAAAAACAAGATGGTGCGCCTACCGTCCCTTCGCGCTGGTTGCAACGACTGGAAGCCGTCCTGCATGCAGCAAATCTTGAAACCCCGCAAGGCGGTAATATTCTGCACTGGGCAAGATTGCTGGATCACACAAGCGAAGTGAAACCGATTGACATGCCTTCTCCTTGTCCTCCTGTCGAGATGCGCCCGCGCCATCTTTCCGTCACAAAAATTGAAACCTGGCTGCGCGATCCTTATGCAATCTATGCCCGCTACATCCTTGGTCTCAAAATCCTCGATCCGCTTGAAAAACCTGTCGATGTGGCCCAGCGCGGTCAACTCCTTCATAAAATCCTCGAACGCTACGTTCTTGAAACGCGCGATGCTCTGCCCGATGGTAGCGCCGCTCTCGCCTTGAAAATTGCTCGCGAAGAAATAGACCGGCGCGGCGATGATCCGCATCTGTGGAGTTTCTGGTGGCCGCGCTTTGCAAAGACGGCCCAGTGGCTGGATTCTCACGAGCGCGGCTTGCGTGAAGCTACCCGTAATCTGGCTGTCGAAGCTCGCGGTGAAATCGACATCAAAGCGCCGGGCGGCGATTTTAATCTCACCGCTATTGCCGATCGCATAGACCTGCTTCCGGATGGCAAAGCCGCGCTGATAGACTATAAATCCGGCGGCACATACAGCGCCAAAGCCATCGAAAATGGCACCCTGCCGCAACTCCCGCTTGAAGCCCTTATTCTCGAAAAAGGCGGATTCAAAAACCTGAAACCATATGTAACCGGCTCACTACAATACTGGGTTCTCAATGGCACAGGCGACGGCGCGAAGCTCACAATCTATGACAATGCTTTAGATGAACTCGTAAAACGAACCGCCGAGAACCTTACCGCGCTCATTACCAGTTACGATAACCCTGATAGGGCCTATCTATGTCAGCCCCGCCCGGATCAGGCTCCGCGCTTTAATGATTATGAACATTTCGAACGCGTTAAGGAATGGGCAATCAGCGCTGACTCTGAAGAAACGGAGGCCGCATGAGCGCGCAGGTCGCACCCAGGAAACAAACCGAAACCGTTCGTGAAGTCGAACCCAATGTTTTGCAACGCAGGGCTTCACGCCCCGACGCCTCAGTCTGGGTCAGCGCCTCAGCCGGAACCGGCAAAACCAAGGTTCTGACCGATCGTGTTTTGCGCTTGCTTTTGCCGCGTGAAGAACGCCCCGGCCAGATTATCCCCGGCGCCCCGGCTCATAAAATCCTGTGCCTCACCTTCACCAAGGCCGCAGCCAGCGAAATGGCCCTGCGCATCTCAAAAACCCTCAGCGCATGGGCTATCATGCCGCTTGATGGACCGGAAGGCACAAAAACCCTGTATGCCGAATTGCGCGGTCTTCTGGGCCGTGCGCCCAGTACAATCGAAATCAAAGCCGCACGCAAACTTTTTGCCGACACAATCGATGTGCCTGGCGGTCTCAAAATCATGACCATCCATGCCTTTTGCCAGTCGATCCTCGGCCGTTTCCCCCTTGAAGCCGGTATCAACCCGCACCTCACCATTCTTGAAGATTCCGCCAGTGAAGCGCTTTTAACAGCCGCGCGCAACCGCGCCTTCGCCAACGCCGAAAAACAACCCGGCTCAGAACTCGGACAAGCCCTTGAGCGCATCGCTGCCACCATCAACGAAGATCAGTTCCTCAGCCTGCTCAATGATATTACTCGTGAACGTCGTCAACTTGCGCGCCTGAAAGCCCGTTATTTTGACCTTGAGGGTCTCTACAGCGCTCTATGCGTACATTTGGGCATTGCCCCTCATACAACGCCTCAAAATCTTCTCAACGATGCCTGTAGCGACGAATCCTTTAACGCTAATGCGCTGCGCAGTGCAGCGCTGACCATGCAAAAGGGCAAAGGCCAGGACCAAACTAACGCCGAAATCATCTTTAACTGGCTTGCCGCCTCTACAGAGCAACGCATGCAGGACTTTTCCCTGTATCAAAGCGCCTTCCTGAAAAAATCCGACGGGCAGATTAAAGCCCGGCTGGCGCTAAAAAACAGCATTGAGGCCAACCCCGAAATCCTTGACATTCTCACCCGCGAGGGAGAGCGCCTCATCGCCCTGAAAGACGCTATGGCCGCCAGCTCCAGCGCTGCACTTACCCGTGATATTCTGATTTTAGGGGAAAGTATTTTAGACGAATATGAAATTCTCAAAACCGGCCAGGGCGCGCTTGATTTCGATGATCTCATTCTGAAAACCCTCGACCTGCTTAGAGGTAAAAGCATGGGGCTAAACGCTGTCAACGCTGGAAGTTGGGTCCATTACAAACTCGACCAGGGTCTTGACCATATCTTGATCGACGAAGCCCAGGACACCAATCCAGAACAATGGCAAATCATAGAAGCTCTTTGTGACGAGTTCTACAGCAATGCTCCTGATAACAATATGACACGAACCGTATTTACGGTGGGTGATGAAAAGCAATCTATATACAGCTTCCAGCGCGCTTCTCCCGAAGAATTCGCCCGCATGCAAAGCGATTTCGAACGTAAAACCAAAAATGCGCTGCAAACATGGGACAGCGTCCCCATGAACATCTCATTCCGCTCTACCAGCAGTGTTCTAAACGCTGTCGATTCGGTTTTCGCCGCTGCACACACTCGCAAAGGTCTCAGCGCCCTGCCTATTGAGCACACAGCCTTTCGCCGCGGCCAGGCTGGCCTTGTCGAACTTTGGCCCCTCTTTGAGAGCGACGAGTGCGGCCAGACAGATCTCTGGACTCCGCTTACCAGCGCTGAAGAAGCTCAAACTGGTCGCAAAAAACTCAGCGTTCATATCGCTAAAACCATCAAAACATGGTTAAGCACCCAAGAAATACTCCCCTCAAAAGCGTGTCCCATCCGCCCCGGGGATATTATGATTCTGGTGCGTACCCGCTCAAACCTTGTAAACCAGATCGCTTACGAGCTCAAAAACCTGAATGTTCCTGTCAGCGGTCTGGACCGCATGGTTTTGTCTCAGGAACTTGCCGTACAAGATCTGCTGGCGGCGGCAGAATGCGCGCTCCAGCCTCTGGATGACCTGACGCTTGCCAGTGTTCTTAAATCTCCGCTCATCGGCCTCAATGAAGACGAAATCTTCAACCTCAGCGCCTACCGCGGCAAAAAAAGCCTCTGGGAAAGTTTGCAAGCCAGCGATCATCAGAAAATCACCGCCTATTTAAAAAACCTGCTTACCTTGTCAAAAAAGACAACGCCATTCGAATTTTTCTCCCACATTCTTCAATCCCCCTGCCCGACAGACACAATCAGCGCTCGGCGTGCCATCATGCGGCGTTTAGGAAAGGATACTCTCGATCCCCTCGACGAACTCTTAAGTCTCGCACGCACGGTTGAAAAACAATCCCCGCCCTCTTTGCAAAAATTCATCCATGACAGACGTGCCAGCCATCAGGAAATCAAACGCGAGCATCACAGCGATAACGGCGAAACTGACGGCGAAGTGCGTATCATGACCATCCACGGCTCCAAAGGCCTGCAGGCCCCCATTGTTATCCTGCCCGATACGATCACCAGCGCGGCGAAAGAGGCTGCCCGTGCTGAAAAACGCCTGCTCTGGCCAAACCAGACCGGCCTTAACCTGCCGCTATGGTCTCCACGCAAAGAATGCGATTACCAGGCCTATCGTGAAGCCATGGGCGCGCTTAACCAGCGTCTTGACGAAGAATATCGCCGCTTGCTCTATGTCGCCATGACCCGCGCCGAAGACCGCCTTTATATTGGCGGTGCGCTGGGCAAAAGCCAAAGCCCTGAAAAATTGCCCGGTGGTTGCTGGTACGATCTTATTGCGCAAGGCCTGCAAAACCTCGAAGATATCGAAGACCTGAAAAACGGCGGTTTGCGCCTGACCAATCCGCAGATTCATGAACCGGAAAAACCCAAAGTACCGGGAAAAACCGCTCCACTGATAGAGCCTACGCCACAATGGCTGCACACACATCCGCCATCAGAAAGTCAGACAACAACCATTATCCGCCCCTCACATATTGCCGACACTGCCATCTCCCCACTTCAAGGCACCAACAATCAACGTTTTGTGCGTGGGAACCTGACTCACAAGCTGTTACAGCTTCTCCCGACTATCCCTCGGAAAAACTGGGAAAATACCGCTCAGGCTTTCCTGAAGCGCTACGCAAAAACCCTAAGCGCTGAAATTCGGGGCGAAATTGCCTGCGAAACACTCAAAGTTTTAAATCACCCGGATTTTGCTCCATTATTTGGTCCCGGTTCCATGGCCGAAGTCCCGATCAGCGGCCATTTAGAAGGAAAAGGTCTCATCAGCGGCCAAATCGACCGGCTCTATATTGATGAAAATACAATCTCGATTATCGATTACAAAACCAATCGCCCTCCACCGGAAAATCCGGCGCAAATCCCGGAAATCTACCGCAGTCAAATGCATACCTACGCCGCCGTGCTCAAAAAAATCTACCCCGGCCGCACCATCCACGCGGCTTTGTTGTGGACAGACGGCCCAATTCTCATGCCCCTTGATCTCAAAATCATGTAGCCTATAGTCAATGAAGTGCTCATATTGCGTAGTTTTGAAAGGATAAAAACATGCCCAGCGTAGCCGTTACAGATTCGAATTTTGATAGTGAAGTGCTCCAATCTGACAAGCCCGTCATCGTTGATTTCTGGGCAGAGTGGTGCGGACCTTGTAAGCAGCTCTCACCCGTAATTGACGAATTGGCCGAAGATTTAGGCGGTGCGGTGAAAGTCGTGAAAGTGAATATCGACGAAGCCCCGGAAGCGCCAACCAAATATGGCGTACGCGGCGTTCCGACTTTGATGATTTTCAAGGAAGGCCAAGTGGTTGACACCCGCGTCGGCGGCATGCCCAAATCCCAGCTTCAGGAATGGATCGAAGGTCAGGTTTAAAAATAAGAAGGAAGAAGATAAGAGGGAAGAGTTCTTCCTTCTTACTTCTGGACTTCCGAGGACAGCACCATAATAATCTGACGTCCTTCCATTTTGGGCTGTAGATCGACCTTGCCGACATCGGCAAGCTCTTCGGTCATGCGCTTAAGCAGGTCAAAACCAATATCCTGGTGAGCCATTTCACGGCCGCGAAAACGCATTGTCACCTTAACCTTGTCGCCATTTTTCAGGAATTTCCGCGCACTGCGCATTTTCACATTATAGTCGTGCTCTTCAATGCCGGGGCGGATTTTTACCTCTTTAACATCAACAATCTTCTGTTTTTTCCGTGCCTCAGAAGCTTTTTTCTGCTGCTCGTATTTATACTTGCCAAAATCGAGAATCTTGCAAACCGGCGGAGATGCATTCGGGGAAACCTCAACTAAATCCAGACCGGCTTCTTCAGCCAGTTTTATAGCCTCCGCAACAGACATAACGCCCTGCATTTCACCATCCGCATCAACAACGCGAACTTCTGAAGCTGTAATATCATCGTTAATCCGGGGCCCGTCATCTTTGCGCGGCGGGCGGTTATTCACTGGTCTGGCGATGGTTTAGTCTCCTGTAATTGTTAAAACGTTATTCAAAATCATAATTTATAATGGTTTGGAAATCATTAATACGGATTTTTCGCTTAATTCGCAAGCGTTTCCCATCGGCGCACACAACGCATCAATTCAGGGTCCATATAGAGTAATTCAGATACGCGGCAAAACAGCCCCACACAATTGTCGGAATAACCAACAGGCTTGCCCGGCGCTCAACAGTCCAAGCCGCAGCAACAAAAGCCAACATGGCCACCAAGTACGCCAGAATCCAGAAGAACCCCAACAGTATCAGATGAAATTCAAAAAATATGAATGTCCATCCCCAGTTTAAAAACATTTGCATCCAATACAGATTATGCGCTTGGTTACCGCCCGGTTTCTTTCGTGCATTCCACACCAGCCATCCGGCCAGCGCCAGCAAAGCATAGAGCGTGCTCCAGACAATCGGAAACACAATATCAGGTGGATTGAACGGCGATTTAATCAGCGTGTCGTACCAGCCCATATTCTGGCGCGTCAGTAGACCGATCGCCCAGCCAATCACCTGAAACACCAAAATCCATAATGTTGGAGCGATATATTTCATATTTCTTTAAAACGGAGGTTGAGCTTCTTGCACTAACGCAGAGATTGCATCATCCAGAGGATCAACGTTCTGGTCATTCGAGCCCAACCGGCGAATAGCCACTGTGCGCTCTTCGGCTTCACGCGCACCGACCACAAACAAATTCGGTACTTTGGCAACGCTATGCTCACGCACTTTGTAATTAATTTTCTCGTTGCGAATATCCAGATCGGCGCGTATGCCCGCCGCTTTCAGAGCCGCGCACACATCCTTTGCATAATCATCGGCGCTGCCGGTAATCGTTGCCACCACGCACTGCACCGGCGCAAGCCATAACGGCAATTTCCCGCCCGTGCTTTCAATCAATATGCCGATAAACCGCTCCAGCGTTCCCAAAACTGCGCGGTGCAGCATCACCGGGCGGTGCTTGGCCCCATCCTCGCCAATATAGCTTGCATCCAGGCGCTCCGGCAAAACAAAGTCGAGCTGTAATGTCCCGCATTGCCAGCTCCGCCCAATCGCATCACGAATATGATATTCGACCTTCGGCCCGTAAAATGCACCTTCGCCTTCTTCTTCCTCAAATTCGAGGCCAGCTTCATTCAGCGCCTTACGCAAACCATTTTCAGCCTTGTCCCAAACCTCATCGCTGCCTGCACGCATTTCCGGGCGCAAAGCCAGCACTACACGTACATCCTCAAAGCCCAGATCCGTATAAACGCGCTTGATCAGGTTACAAAAGCGAATCGATTCTTCGGTAATTTGATCCTCGCGGCAGAAAATATGCGCATCATCCTGCGTCATTTGCCGTACGCGCATCAGCCCGTGCAGCGCTCCATGCGCTTCATTTCGGTGGCAACAGCCAAACTCAGCCAGACGGATCGGTAAATCGCGGTAGGACTTAATCCCCTGATTAAACACCTGCACATGCGCCGGGCAGTTCATCGGCTTCAAGGCCATCAGCTTTTCAAACGCCTTGTCCGATACCACCGGCCCGTCATCTTCGCCCGAAGGAATTTCATCGGGCACGACGAACATATTTTCGCGGTATTTCCCCCAATGCCCGGATTTTTCCCAAAGCTTGTTATCAATCAATTGCGGCGTCTTGATCTCATTATAGCCATCATCATTCACCCGCCGGCGGATATAATCTTCCAGCGCATGATAAATCACATAGCCTTTGGGATGCCAGAAACATGACCCTTGCGCTTCGGGTTGAAAATGGAACAAATCCATTTCATTGCCAAGTTTGCGATGATCGCGTTTTTCCGCTTCTTCAAGCTGCGTCAGATAGGCTTTGAGTTCCTTATCATCGCGCCAGGCTGTGCCGTAAATCCGCGTCAGCATCGCCTTGTCGCTGTCCCCGCGCCAGTAGGCCCCGGCGACTTTCAACAATTTAAATGCCGTACCGACATGGCGCGTTGTTGGCATATGCGGCCCGCGGCATAAATCCAGCCAACCATTCTCCCCTTGGCCCTGCCGATAAATTTTGATCTCTTCGCCTTCTGGCAAATCCTCGATCAGCTCGGCCTTGTAATACTCGCCCTTGTCTTTGAAATAGGCAATCGCTGCGCCGCGATCCCAAACCTCGCGCTCGAAAGGCGCGCCGCGTTCAACGATTTTGCGCATTTCTTTTTCGATAGCCTCAAGATCTTCCGTGCTGAACGGCTCATTGCGCGCAAAATCATAATAAAACCCGTTTTCAATCGCCGGACCGATTGTCACCTGCGTCCCCGGAAAAAGACTCTGCACGGCCTGCGCCATCACATGCGCTGCATCATGGCGGATCATCTCCAGGGCAATGTCTTTATCATCATCCCCGTTGCGCTTAACCAAAGCGATAGAAGCATCGCCCGTAATCGGCAGTGACAAATCGCTAAGCTCGCCATCAATTTGCACCGCAATCACCGCCTTGGCCAATGATTTCGAAATATCTTCGGCAATGTCGAGCGCCGTCACACCGGACGCATATGTGCGCACCGCTCCATCAGGCAATGTAATTTGAATTTGTTTTTCTGCTTTTTGTTCCATAATCAAAGGAAACTAGCGTTCATTCATGGCGTTGTCGAGAGTCTTTATAAAGGGTTTTAGCAAATACTGCATCACTGTCTTCTTGCCCGTCAAAATATCGACGCTCGCCACCATCCCGGTCGTAATCGGCAGCACCTCGCCTTTGCGCACCAGCTCGGTTTTATCGGTGCGTAATTTCACCCGGTAAAAACTGTTACCTTCCTGATCCTCAATCGTATCGGCTGAAATATCAACCAGTTCACCGTCCAGCCCGCCATAAATGGAAAAATCATAGGCTGTGAGCTTAATCACCGCCTTTTGCCCTGGAAAGATAAAGGCCCGGTCCTTGGGGCTGACTTTCGCTTCGACAATAAGCTGATCATCCTTGGGCACAATCTTGATGATGTCCTCACCCGGGCGCACAACCCCGCCAATCGTACTCACCGTAATTTCCTGAATAGTCCCGTTCACCGGCGATTTCAAAACAGTGCGTCCTTTGCGCTGTTTCAGCGCCGCCAGCCGCTCCTTAATCTCATTCATCTCGATCAGCTTGGCTGAAAGCTCGGCTTGGGCTTGCGCCTTCATATTCGTCTCCAACTCGGCAATCCGCCCGCGCGCCTCTTCAATCGAAGCTTTGATCCGCGGCACACTCGACGTATAGCTGTTAAGCTCTGCATTTTTCTCTTTAATTGTGCGCTCAAGCTGCAGCAATTCCATCTTCGGCGCCGAGCCTTTTTCAACCAACGGACGCACCATACCTGCTTCCTGGCGCTGCAAAGCAATCACCCCGCGCGTATCGGCAATGCGCGTGCCCACTTCACGCAGCTCGGATTCACGTTGACTCATCTGCTGTTGCAACACGTTACGTTGCCCGTTCATCGACTGCTGATTAGCCCGAAACGCGTTGAGCTCTTCTGTAACGCTTTGCGGTGCGCCCTTCATAACTTCTTGAGGAAACTCAACCGTGCCTTTGCCTTCCGCTTCAGCGGAAAGCCGCGTAATGGAGGCCAGCAAACCCAGATAGCGCGCTTTATTGGCGCCCAAATCCGACTCCGCTTCAATCTGATCAAGTTGCATCAAAGCCTGCCCGGCCTCGACAAGGTCGCCTTCATGCACCAAAATTTTCTCAACAACACCGGCATCCAGGCTTTGCAGCGCTTGAATATCGCTTGACGGGATCACCTTGCCATTCCCGCGCGTGACTTCATCCAGCGAAGCAAAATTTGCCCAAACAATAAAAATTACAAAAAATGATGTGATCGCCATAAACAAAAGATGCTTGGAAAGCGGCATATCATCATCAGTATCAAACACGGCCAAAGCTCGCGCATGCACCTTTCCGGCCTGTTCCTTGGCCCAGCTATCACGGACGCCTTGCCATTCGTCGGTATCATTGATCGTTTTTTTATCATCATAAATCGGTCGGCCCTGTCCCGATGGCGAGGCCATTTTAAACTCCTTGGGCAATCTGGATTTCTCATGCTTTTTCGAAGGCGCATTCTTCCTGGTTTTTTTTATATTCTTGCTCATATTTACACCTGTGTATTCTCTGCTTCTGTCCCATACTGGCGGGCCTGCAATTTACGGATCACTTCATCTTTCGGGCCATACGCCACCAAACGTCCGCGATCGATCAGGATCAGTTTATCAACCAGATCCAGCATCGCGCCCTTATGCGTAATCAGCATTACGGTCTTATCCCTACAAATTTCATCAAGACGTTTCTTGAGACGGTTTTCTGAAGCCGGGTCCATCGATGCCGTCGGCTCATCCAAAACCAAAATCGGTGGGTCATAAAGTAAAGAGCGTGCAATCGCGACCGCCTGGCGCTGACCCCCGGAAAGTGCTTCCCCGCGCTCACCTACTTGCGTATCTAGCCCGGCTTGAGAATCTTTCAAAAATTCCATCACGCCTGAAAGCTGTGCCGCCCGTAACACGGCCCGGTCCGGCGCCGTTTCATGCCCCATTGTGATATTCTGGCGTACAGAGCCAAAAAACAGTTGCGGGCTTTGTTGTACGCTCCCGACATTCCGGCGTAAATCACCCGGATCAATCTGGCGTACGTCGGTCCCGTCAATCTGCACCGAGCCGCTTGCCGGCGCATAAAGGTTGATCAACAACCGCTCCAGCGTCGTCTTCCCTGAACCAACCGCGCCAATAATCCCGACCTTCTCACCTGGCTCGATCGTAAGGCTGATATGGTTAAGTGCCGGCGTAGACTGCCCCGGATAATGAAATACAACATCTCGAAACTCAAGTTGCCCGCGAATATGCGGTAAAGTTACAAAATGCTTGCCCGCAGGGCGCTCCACCGGCTTTTTCATCAAATCATCAAGCTGCTTCAACGCCTCATGGGACTGACTAAAGCGCGTCATCAATCCAGCAACTTGCGCGAGCGGCCCCATCGCCCGGCCCGATAAAATCACGCATGCAATCAATCCCCCCATGGACAGCGAACCGGCGGCAATCAAATACACTCCGACAATTACAATCACCGCGCTTACAGCCTGTTGAACAAACATCGCCCAGTTCTGCGCGAACGCCGCAATCTGCCGCGATTTAACAGACGTCCGCGATGCCTTATCGGTAAGCTCTTCCCAGCTACGCTGCGTATGGCCTTCTGCGGCCTGCACTTTGATCGTTTCCAGCCCGATAATCGTTTCGAACAGCAAAGCGTTTTTCAACGCACTTTCCTGCAAAGACGCTTTTATCACCTTCTGCAAAGGCTTTTGCAGGAAAAAACCCATCCCGACAATCAGCGGAATGGCTGCGAGCGGTACAAACGCAATCGGCCCGCCTAAAACAGCGATAATCGCGATAAACAGCAATACAAAAGGCAGATCAATCAGCGCTACCATCGTCGCGCTGGTAAAGAAATCGCGCAGCGTTTCAAACTCTTTCATATTGGCAGCCAGTACGCCCGCACTGGCCGGGCGCGCTTCCATACTCATCCCCATCATCTGTTCAAACAGTGCTGAAGAAATCACCACATCGGCTTTGCGCCCCGCATAATCAAGAAAATGCGCCCGCAAATTGCGCAGCATAAAATCAAAGAAATAAACGATCAAAATCCCGGCGGCCAAAACCCATAGCGTTTCAAACGCATTATTCGGCACCACCCGGTCATACACATTCATGATAAAGAGTGATCCGGCAATCCCGAACATATTGATCATAATCGCCGCCACCGCGACTTCTTTATACAGCGTTTTGTTCTTCCAAAATGCCGACCAGAACCAGTCCCGGCCCGTATCAATTTCCGCCGGCCCGGCCCGGTCATCCACCCGCGCCACCGGACGAATAAAAAACGCATAGCCGCTGTAAAGATTTTTAAGCTGCTCTAATGTGAGTTTTTGGCGCTCATCGGGAGTCTCGGGAAACTGGACAATAAACGCTGTTTCGGGATGAATAACAACATTCTGATTATCCCGTTTTTTCGGCGTATGTTTTTCAGGATACTTAATGTCCCATAAAATGCATGCCTGGCCTTCTTCCAATGCCAGAATGCATGGCAGGTTCGGCGCAATGGCCAAAGAATCCAGCGAACGATCCGCAAGATGCGCCTGCATCCCCGCGCGCTCAGCGGCGCGGATAAACAGCGATGGCGTAATGCCTTTATTGGGAATGGGCAAGCCTGCCACCAAAGCGTCATTGCTGGTGCGGCGCCCATAATGCCCGGCCATTATACGCAGACAATCGACCAGCGGCATCCGGATCGCCATCCGGTCGGCCTGCAACGGCCATGGATCGCCTTCTTTATCAACGATGTTTACAGCAACGCCGTTATCAGGTGCGTCTTGTGGTTCCTGCACGTCCTTCGATTCCTTCGAACTCTTATCATTCACCATTAAAAAAGGCCTCTTCGCTTAGGGAAAAGAGGCCTTGTTTGAAACATACCGGCATACAGAGCCGCCGTGCCTATCTGGCCTCCATCTTCTTGGATGTGCTCCAGCTATCATCAGCAGCCACAACACTTTCTCTAGGATACTCGACACCAAGGGTCGGGAGCAAGCTGCCTTTTAACGCCATCAAGCGATAAACGGCAAACATTTCCAGAAATTCAGCATTAATCGTGTTGGAACGCGAAACAAACAGCTCATTTTGTGCATCCAAAACATCCAAAAGCGTCCGGCGGTCCAAATTAAACTGATCTTTATACGCTTTTACAACCTCAACATTGGCATCAGCCTGCGCTGCAAACTCGCGCGCGCGTTCACCCGCTGATACCATTGCCGCCCACGTCTGACGCACATCATTCTCAACCTGACGAGCTGCTTCCGCGCGGCTTTCTTTAGACTGTTGGTGACGATGCAAAAACTCGCGTGAGCGCGCCATATCCGCGCCGCCGCGATACAAATTCCAGTTCACAACCACCAAAGCAGATGCGCTTGTATCCGTACCCTCAACGCCATTAATATCATGTCCGGTGCGTCCATTGAGTTGAAAATCAACCTGCGGATAGAAGGTCGAGCGTGTTTGATGCGCCTCGGCATAGGCCACTTCAATATCGGATTCGAAAATATCTAAAGTCGGGCTGTATGCCAAAACTTTCTCAACTTCCTGTTCTGCACTTGCGCTCAGAACATCATAAGGAATAACCGGCATAGAGAGTTGCCCTGGCGCATCACCAACATCGGAACGGTACTGGCTTTCCGCATTGCGCAAAGCCTGACGCGTGCTGGATTCTGTCGCTTTCGCCGCCGCAAGGCGAGCTTTGGCCTGCTCCATATCCGCTTGCGTTGAGCGTCCGGCATCAACGCCATCTTGAATTTGATCAAGAATAGAAATGTGATCGGCCACATTCTGACGTGAAATTACCAGCAATTGACGCTGACGCAGCACTTCAAGATAAGACTCAACAATAGAAAGCCCGACCAGTTCAGCCGTTTCGCGAACGCGGTTAGCAGAAGAATTTACCCGCGCTTTTTGGCGCTCAACCTCATACTTCGTATCAAATCCGTCAAACAACATTTGTGTCAGCGTGAGGGAGACTTCTTTACGCAGCAGATTTTCTTCATCATCACTGTCCGTTCCTCCGCGCGTTGCCGGATCATCACTATGCTCAAAACCAGCATCAGCACGCATATCAATAGAAGGGAAATACAGAGCCCGGCCCTGTTTAAGCTCTTCATCCGTTGCCCGGCGGCTCGCCGCAACAACGCCATATTCCGGATTTGTAGATACGCCCGTTGCCACAGCATCCTTCAAAGAAACGCTCAAAGACTGGTGCAAAGCTTCATCCTGAGATAAAGCAGAGCCAGCGCTTAAACCAAGCAAGGCCACACTTGAAACCGTCAGGCACAACATACGAATAGAGTTTTTCTTTAAAATCACGGGACTGTTCCTCTCACTCATAAAAATTCTTAAAAGCTCTTGGGCTGTTAGCATACTTATCCACAGCCTGAATTCTTCACAGTTATGCCTCTTTTCTCTACAAGATGCAAGCGCTTTGCATAATTTTTATCGCCTGAAACCCTGTATGAAGGCTCATTTTTGCAACGCGTGTTTACAAGGATGGTAAAAACCCGACCTTCTATAAAGAAAACCGGGTTTTTTGGAAAGAACCGCAAACCTTAAAAAGTCTGCATTTCTGTTAAGAACCTTTTTATACGGTTGTTTCACCATTATTGGTGGCCAATGTCAGATCCAGACCTGTAACCGCCTCCAAAACAGCAATCTGCGTCGCATTCGCAATATTGCCACTACCATTCGCATCAACATAAATTACTGTATTACCAGCCACTTCGGTAGCGAAAACAAAGTCGTTAATGCTGTCTTGCAAAGCGTCATAACCGTTCAGCAACGCAGAGACATCCAGAACGTCGCCTTCAGCAACATTAAAGTCTTTGATTGTATCTACACCATCAGTGATCGCCTCAAAAATGAAGTCATCCTGGCCCGATCCGCCATACAGCGTATCGCTACCTTCACCGCCGGTAATGCGATCATTGCCTTCCTGACCGAAAATAACATCATCTCCGGCCCCACCGGTAATCGTATCATCGCCGCCCTGACGGCCCTGGCCTTGAGTGTTCACAGACTCAACAGCCAAACTTTCCGCATTGGCACGAATGTAATTGATCGTATCAGCGCGGGTCCAGCCAGTATCACTACCTTCGCCGTTTTCAAGGCGCTCAAAGACCTCAAAACCTGCACCGTCATTCGTGGCAAGGCCTTGTGTATCAGCCAGATCATCCGTATTCAGTGTGTCACCAAAGATTAAATCATACCGGTTGCCACCCTGAATATCGTCGTTGCCAACACTGCCCAGCAAGTTCAATGGATTATTGCCTGCCAGAACAGCCTGCAGATCATTGGCATCATCAATATAAGTCGCGCTTGCGTCTGAATCGATCAGGTTGAGGTTTTGATTGTCAGGCACATCAATACCGACAGCCACAACATCATCACTCAGAGCTTTCAAAGCGCCAACCTCGTTGCTGTCATCCCCAAACGTACCGTCACTTGTTGTTACGGTCGTTCCAGTGATTTCAGCGCGAATAATCGCATCTTCTTCTGCCGCGTTACCCGGAGGATTCAGAACAGTGCCCTGATCGTTCACATAGCGGTTTGGCTCACCATCAGAGATGAAATACGTCGTTGTAATCGCATTTCCGCCCAAAGGTTCAGTACCAGATAACCATGCATTGGCTGCTTGCAAAGGAGATTCGTAGTTTGTCAAGCCAGTGCCGGTTTGTGCATCAAGCCATGCCGTCACATCCGCTAGCGCGGTTGTACTTGCAAAATCAACTGTAAATGTTGATTTTACGTCCGTAGAAAAAGAAACGAGATGAACCTTGATTTGACCGTTCTGATAAGCATCAAACTGAGCCATCTGGTTTTTCACAGCCTCAAGCATAATTTCAACGCGGCTGGTTACACCGTCAGCCGGATTATTTGTGCCCATTGAACCTGACGTATCCAGAATATAAACAAAGTTATAATCCTGCGTCTGGTTTACAACCTGCGAGCCGCCATAATCCCCAACCAGAACGTCCGCACCGGCGCCGCCGATAATGGCTTCACTACCGCTGCCAATAACCCACGGTGTAGTCTGACCGTCAATGTCATCGACATTATTACCGACAATAAACAACTCCGGCACATCCGCAACCGTAATTGTCAAAAGCGCACTATCAGGATCGCCATCATAATCAGCCATCGTGTAACCAAACACATCCTGCACCTGAGTGGTGTTGGTATTATTTGACACATAGCTATATGAACCATCCGCATTAATGCTCAGCGTTCCATACTGGCCGTTAATCACGCTCGGCGTACCAGCAACAACCGGAACATCCGCACCGCCAAAGCTGACACTGATCACGCTCGCCGGAACATCCGCACCGCTATCATCATTAGCCAGAACATTACCATTGATTGTAGTCTGACCCTGATCAACCAGAGCGCCATCATCAACGGCCACAGGCCCGTCATCTTTCACATTCACGGTAATCGTGCCCGTATCGGTATCACCATCGCTATCCTCAGCCGTTACGCCAAAGGTCAGCTTGATCACATCATCCGGATTGGTTTCATCCGCATGATCTAAAGTCCCGATCAATGTAAATGTGTAAGCACCGGTTGTTTCATTCAACACCAGCGTAAAGATCGTTTCTGCGCCGGCTTTCCCAACATAGCTGTTGCCAACCACACTCACCGTGACAGGAACGCCGCCAGAAGTGAGCTGATTATTCTCAGCGCCCATAAAGCCGAATGTTCCCGCGCCCGTAACTGTAAATGTTCCCGGACCATCATTGCCGAAGTTACCATCAACAACATTAGAAGCTTCGTCAGTCGGATTAAGATCTGTCTCATCAACGCTGACCTCCGTCGGGCCAACCTCGGGACGTGTATCCACATCATCGATAGAAATCGACAAATTCGCCGTATCGCTATCGCCGTCAAAATCGGTGAGCGTGTAGGTGAAGCTTTCCTGAACCGCGTTTGGATTCGTGCCATTAGACACATATGTATAAGAGCCGTTCGCATTGATCGTGAGCACACCATACTGGCCGTTGACAACTGTAGGAATGCCGTTCACAACCGCATGATCCACGCCGTTAAAACGAACATTTGTGACTGTGGCGACAACATCTTCTCCGCCGTCGTCATTGGCCAGAACATTGCCGTTAACAGTGGTTGTGTTTTGTGCGACCGTGCCTGTATCATCAACAGCCACCGGACCGTCATCATAAACGTTCACCGTGATAAAGCCGGTATCGGTATCGCCGTCCGCATCTTCAGCCGTGACGCCGAAGGTCAGTTTGATCACATCATCCGGATTGGTCTCATCGGCATGATCCAGTGTGCCGATCAGCGTGAACGTGTAGGCTCCCGTTGTTTCATTCAACACCAGCGTAAAGATCGTATCCGCGCCGGCCTTTCCGACATAGCTGTTGCCAACCACGCTGATCGCTACAGGAATGCCGCCGGAGGTTAACTGGTTATTCTCCGCTCCGATAAAACCGAACGTTCCCGCACCGGTCACCACATAAGTTCCTGGGCCGTCACTGCCGAAGTTACCATCAACAACATTCGAAGCCGAATCTGTCGGATTAAGATCTGTCTCATCAACGCTGACCTCCGTCGGGCCAACCTCGGGACGTGTATCCACATCATCGATAGAAATCGACAAATTCGCCGTATCGCTATCGCCGTCAAAATCGGTGAGCGTGTAGGTGAAGCTTTCCTGAACCGCGTTTGGATTCGTGCCATTAGACACATATGTATAAGAGCCGTTCGCATTGATCGTGAGCACACCATACTGGCCGTTGACAACTGTAGGAATGCCGTTCACAACCGCATGATCCACGCCGTTAAAACGAACATTTGTGACTGTGGCGACAACATCTTCTCCGCCGTCGTCATTGGCCAGAACATTGCCGTTAACAGTGGTTGTGTTTTGTGCGACCGTGCCTGTATCATCAACAGCCACCGGACCGTCATCATAAACGTTCACCGTGATAAAGCCGGTATCGGTATCGCCGTCCGCATCTTCAGCCGTGACGCCGAAGGTCAGTTTGATCACATCATCCGGATTGGTTTCATCCGCATGATCTAAAGTCCCGATCAATGTAAATGTGTAAGCACCGGTTGTTTCATTCAACACCAGCGTAAAGATCGTATCCGCGCCGGCTTTCCCAACATAGCTGTTGCCAACCACACTCACCGTGACAGGAACGCCGCCAGAAGTGAGCTGATTATTCTCAGCGCCCATAAAGCCGAATGTTCCCGCGCCCGTAACTGTAAATGTTCCCGGACCATCATTGCCGAAGTTACCATCAACAACATTAGAAGCTTCGTCAGTCGGATTAAGATCTGTCTCATCAACGCTGACCTCCGTCGGGCCAACCTCGGGACGTGTATCCACATCATCGATAGAAATCGACAAATTCGCCGTATCGCTATCGCCGTCAAAATCGGTGAGCGTGTAGGTGAAGCTTTCCTGAACCGCGTTTGGATTCGTGCCATTAGACACATATGTATAAGAGCCGTTCGCATTGATCGTGAGCACACCATACTGGCCGTTGACAACTGTAGGAATGCCGTTCACAACCGCATGATCCACGCCGTTAAAACGAACATTTGTGACTGTGGCGACAACATCTTCTCCGCCGTCGTCATTGGCCAGAACATTGCCGTTAACAGTGGTTGTGTTTTGTGCGACCGTGCCTGTATCATCAACAGCCACCGGACCGTCATCATAAACGTTCACCGTGATAAAGCCGGTATCGGTATCGCCGTCCGCATCTTCAGCCGTGACGCCGAAGGTCAGTTTGATCACATCATCCGGATTGGTCTCATCGGCATGATCCAGTGTGCCGATCAGCGTGAACGTGTAGGCTCCCGTTGTTTCATTCAACACCAGCGTAAAGATCGTATCCGCGCCGGCCTTTCCGACATAGCTGTTGCCAACCACGCTGATCGCTACAGGAATGCCGCCGGAGGTTAACTGGTTATTCTCCGCTCCGATAAAACCGAACGTTCCCGCACCGGTCACCACATAAGTTCCTGGGCCGTCACTGCCGAAGTTACCATCAACAACATTCGAAGCCGAATCTGTCGGATTAAGATCTGTCTCATCAACGCTGACCTCCGTCGGGCCAACCTCGGGACGTGTATCCACATCATCGATAGAAATCGACAAATTCGCCGTATCGCTATCGCCGTCAAAATCGGTGAGCGTGTAGGTGAAGCTTTCCTGAACCGCGTTTGGATTCGTGCCATTAGACACATATGTATAAGAGCCGTTCGCATTGATCGTGAGCACACCATACTGGCCGTTGACAACTGTAGGAATGCCGTTCACAACCGCATGATCCACGCCGTTAAAACGAACATTTGTGACTGTGGCGACAACATCTTCTCCGCCGTCGTCATTGGCCAGAACATTGCCGTTAACAGTGGTTGTGTTTTGTGCGACCGTGCCTGTATCATCAACAGCCACCGGACCGTCATCATAAACGTTCACCGTGATAAAGCCGGTATCGGTATCGCCGTCCGCATCTTCAGCCGTGACGCCGAAGGTCAGTTTGATCACATCATCCGGATTGGTCTCATCGGCATGATCCAGTGTGCCGATCAGCGTGAACGTGTAGGCTCCCGTTGTTTCATTCAACACCAGCGTAAAGATCGTATCCGCGCCGGCCTTTCCGACATAGCTGTTGCCAACCACGCTGATCGCTACAGGAATGCCGCCGGAGGTTAACTGGTTATTCTCCGCTCCGATAAAACCGAACGTTCCCGCACCGGTCACCACATAAGTTCCTGGGCCGTCACTGCCGAAGTTACCATCAACAACATTCGAAGCCGAATCTGTCGGATTAAGATCTGTCTCATCAACGCTGACCTCCGTCGGGCCAACCTCGGGACGTGTATCCACATCATCGATAGAAATCGACAAATTCGCCGTATCGCTATCGCCGTCAAAATCGGTGAGCGTGTAGGTGAAGCTTTCCTGAACCGCGTTTGGATTCGTGCCATTAGACACATATGTATAAGAGCCGTTCGCATTGATCGTGAGCACACCATACTGGCCGTTGACAACTGTAGGAATGCCGTTCACAACCGCATGATCCACGCCGTTAAAACGAACATTTGTGACTGTGGCGACAACATCTTCTCCGCCGTCGTCATTGGCCAGAACATTGCCGCTTACGCTTGTCGTATTTTGTGCGACCGTGCCTGTATCATCAACAGCCATTGGTCCATCATCTTTAACCTGCACAACGATCGCACCCGTATTGCTATCACCATCGCTGTCGGTTGCCGTCACGCCAAAATTCAGCTCGATAACATCATCCGGATCGGTTGTGTTTGCATGATCCAAAGCACCCGAAAGAATGAACTCATAATCACCTGTTGTATTATTCAAGCTTAAACGGAACACTTCGCCGCCGTTTGCCCGGCCGACATAATCATTGCCTTCAACCGCAACATTAACCGGCACACCATTTGATGTCAGCGTGTTGTTGGTTGCACCGGTAAATGTAAAAGTCCCGGCGCCAGTGACCGTAAATGTACCTGGGGTATCATTGCCAAAGTTTGCGCTTACCGTATCGTTATCACTATCGGTTGGATTAAGATCTGTTTCATCCACCAATAACGGAGCAGGATCTGCCAGAACAGGCTTATCATCAACATCCTGAACAGTAATACTCAAATTCGCCGTATCGCTATCGCCATCAAAATCGGTCAGCGTATAGGTAAATACATCTTGCACCACGGTCGTGTTTGTGCCGTTAGATACATAAGTGTAGGAACCGTCCGCATGAATGCTCAAAATGCCGTGCTGACCGTTCACAACCGTCGCCACGCCTTGGACAACCGCATGATCCACGCCGTTAAAACGAACATTTGTGACTGTGGCGACAACATCTTCTCCGCCGTCGTCATTGGCCAGAACATTGCCGTTAACAGTGGTTGTATTTTGCAAAACCGTATTGCCGTCATTCACAGCCACCGGCCCGTCATCCAGAACATTCACCTGAATAAAGCCACTGTCGGAATCCCCGTCACTGGCATTTGCTGTTACGCCAAAGCTGAGCGTAATTGGATCGTTCGGATTTGTCGCATCTGGATGATCCAAAACACCGATCAGCGTAAAGGTGTAAGCACCGGTCGTTTGGTTGAGAATCAACGTAAAGATGATTTCAGTGCCAACTTTACCGACATAATCATTACCCACAACCGTAACCGTTACAGGCTGGCCTTGTGAAGTCAAAGGCACAGACGAGCTAAATCCACCATCGCTGTCATAATCAACGGTAACGCCAGGCGCAAAATTACCGGTGACAACACCGGAATCCGTGTCCGTCGGATTCAGATCGCTTTCATCAACCAGCAACTCATCCGCATCGATGCTCAACGGCACATTGCCCTTCAGGGTCAATGTCGCTTCACGGCTATCGTCGTCATAGTCTGTTAATGTGTAAACAAACTGTTCAACAATATCGTTCTTCGCACTACCGCTTATCACTGTGTATGTGTATGAACCATCAGCAAAAATTTTCAATGTTCCATGATCACCATCAATTGTTGCACCATTAACAGGATCGACAACAACGACTGTGCCTTTGAACGCAATTTTGGTGACAGTATTTTGAACATCTTCGCTCAAATCATCGGTCGCATTCGGACCGCCGTTTTCGCCGGTAATCACGTTACCGGTTGCGCTGCCTTTCAGAGGGTTCGTGCCCTGCAAAGCTGCATCCAGATCATTCGGGTCCTGAACATCCAGCGCATTGCCATCAGAATCGATGACACCCAGACGCGCCAGTGTTGTGCCACTCACACCAATTCCAACGCCGATTACTTCCTTGCTCAAAGACTGCAAAGTCCCGACTTCGTCACTGTTGTCACCAAAGGTGCCGTCACTGGTCGTTACACTCGTCCCGGTGATCTCGGCTTGAAGAATTGCCTGCTCCTCGGCATCTGTCCCCGGCGGATTGACGACATTACCCAAATCATCCAGATAACGATTCGGCGCACCGTCACTCACAAAATACGTATACGTATCCGCGCCAGGAATCGGATCATTGGCGCTTGCACCCTGCAACCAGTCGATCGCTGAAGCCAGCGGCGCTTCATAGTTCGTCAAGCCGTCGGCATTTAGCCCATTCAAATAATTTACGGCTGCGTTAAAGCCCGTATTGGTGCTCACATCAAATGTTTGGCCAGCGCCGGCATCCGTAGAAAACGGCACGATATGAACCTTGATCTCGCCGCCTTTATAATCATTGAAATCGCCGAGCAAATTGGCAACTGCCGCTTTCAAAAGAGTCAGCCTCTCACCAGCCATTGAACCCGAAATATCCAGAACCAGAACAACGTTAAAGTCCTTATTGATCGCCTGCAGGCTAAACTCATTGCAATCGTCATAAGCGATCGGCCCGTCATCTTTCACGTTAATCGTAATCGTGCCCGTATCCGTATCACCGTCGCTATCGCTGGCCGTTACACCAAACACCAGTTGAATCGCATCATCTGGATTCGTGGCATCCGGATGATCCAAAACGCCCAGCAGATTAAACGTATAAGATCCATCCGGCTGGATGGTCAGCGTAAACACGTCGCCTGCTGCCGTCGAACCGACATAACCGGTGGTCGTTTGTGTAATTGTCACCGGCTGACCGTGTGAGGTCAAAGGCACGGAAGAATTCGTTGAACCATTCGGAGCCAGAACGCCCGGAGCATCCGTCCCGAAATCAATATCCAGCTTGCCGCTCACTGAAACGCCCGGCAGATTGGTTTCATCAACCGTCTCGATACCTTTGCCAACTTCCGGCTTGTCATTGATATCCGGCACACTGTCTGTAATGTGAATTGTAATTGTTGTGTCCAGCGCATCACCGTCATAATCAACAACATTGACGCCAAAATTCAGATCAATATTCGTGCCTGCCGCCGAATGATCCAACGGCGCAAACTGTGTAAATTCATATGTGCCCGTGGTCGCATTGGTAATCACCAATTTAAACACCGTTGTTGCGCCGCCATTAATTGTTCCAACATAACCGTTTGCCGTTGGTGTAATCGTAATTGCCTGCCCGCCGGAACTTAGAACCCCGCCCAACAAAGCACCCGTAGCGGAAGATGTGCCGTTTTGCACCATTTCACCCGGCGTATCATTGCCGTAATCGATATTCAGCGTATCGCCCACGGTAACAGGCCCGCCGGACAGCGCATTTTCGTTAATGCTCTCATCATCCGGATCCGCCATAACCGGCGCATCATCCAACACGGTAATAATAATTTTTGTTGTGGCCGTATCACCGTCGCTATCCTTCGCAATAACGCCGAAATCAAGCGTTACGGCATCATTCGGATTCGTCGCATCGGCATGGTCAAACGGCAGAAGCTGATTATAAATATATTCACCCGTTGCCGGATTAATCACCAATTCAAACACCGTTGTTGCGCCGCCATTAATTGTCCCAACATAACCGTTTGCCGTTGGTGTAATCGTAATTGCCTGCCCGCCGGAACTTAGAACCCCGCCCAACAAAGAACCGGAAACGGCAAAAGCACCGTTAGGAATAATTACGCCCGGACCATCATTGCCAAATTCAGCATCAATTTTACCGCTTTGGGAAAGATTTAAGTTTGTTTCATCCAAAATATGTTTCTGAGGACCAGCCACTTCCGGTTGATCGTCAGGTTCTTCCTCAAGAAACAGCGTATCATTCTGAAACTCGATGCCGTACTGAAGTGCCGTCGGGTCGATTGGCCCCACCGCCGCCAACGGCCCAACCGGGGTAATTTCAGGAGAACTGTTAAAACCATAACCGGTATTTTGTATGCCACCACCCGGCTGTTCGCCGGCTGCCGGTTCAATTTGCGCAAGCTGCTGCGCACTCTGCTCGCCAGACGCAGGCTCAACACTGGCTACTTGCGTATCTTTGCCTTCGCCCTCAGTAGTCTTTTCAGTGGAGGAAGCCTCTTTAGCAACTTCGCGTATTTCAGCCTGAGGCTCTTGCAATTCTTCTTCACCGGGCGTTGTATCAACCACCTTGATCAATCTTTTAAGCTCATCAGCGCTAAGCGTATTACCAAAAGTCAAAGTTGCGGGCAAAACGCTTGAAGCTGCTACGCCAAATCCGTTAAGAATAACCGCGCTGCCATCAGCAAAACGCAGCGTCAAATTATCGCCGTCCTGCTCAAAGGACTGCACATTATTTTTATCAAAATCGAAAAAATATTTCTGTCCTGCAGCCACATCAATCTGAGTCGTTTTACCAGCAGCGGGCTTTTCAATAATGATTGGGGCTGTGAGCGTTTCCGTCGCATCTTCTGTGGTTACAACGCACACACCGTCAACCAATGTGACATTAACCTGATTTTCTTCAGTATTTGTAACTGTTTCAGACGGTTGGCTGGCATCGGCATTCTCATTTGCCATGGTTCTCTCCTTAAATATACGTAAACCAAAATCAGGCTTAACGCCCTCTCCTCAATTGGCCGCTCATAAACATGTACGAGCTACTTTTAACAGGTTCTTAACAGAATGAAATAATTTTTAACCTATCGTTAAGCCTGCTGTCAACAATTATGTTAAAAACAAGCCGTGTCTTGAATAAATCTTCAACTGCCCAAAAAATAAATTTTAAGCTTAAAATACCATATAGCATTCCTACCAAATATACGTTCCCCGCGATCTACGCCCTCAGCTCGTACGAATCGCTCGCACGAATCACTCGTGCGAATCGCTCGTGCGAATCGCTCGTGCGAATCAGGGTTTTCAAACAAAAAGCCTTATAAAGTTTTACCCGTGATTCGTTAAAATTGGATGAAATCCACCATGATTTTCGCTTCAAAAAGCGCTTTATTAATTCCGACATCAAATTTTATAAATCTTTGGACAAGCTGTGGATAATTTTGTGGATTTTCTAGATTCTTTGATAAAAACAAAACGGTTAATAAACGTAATAATATTACCATTAATTCTGCTCTGGAGAAAATAAATTACAAAAATTGACAAAAAAGACTCGACATCAATCAAAATAGCGTTAAATTGAAAATCAAGTTCAGACACTGGTCGAAAGACAAATGACTGATACGAGAGCCGTCTAGTCATCGGTTCGGGTCTTCGGAAACCCGCACTTTTGAGAATCTTCGGATTTGCAAGAGGAGCGCCGGAGGCTTAAGGAGCAAAAAAGCAAAAGACACT
This sequence comes from Rhodospirillales bacterium, assembly GCA_023898785.1. Classification (NCBI taxonomy): domain Bacteria; kingdom Pseudomonadati; phylum Pseudomonadota; class Alphaproteobacteria; order Rhodospirillales; species Rhodospirillales bacterium. Next base: position 1,808,541 of record CP060239.1, read on the forward strand.
CTTTGACAACCGGACTTGTGGTCGCGCACATGAAAACGTGAGCAGGTTACCTAAGAGATTAAAAGTCCAAGCGTTTGTATTTTGCTCTGAAATGTCAGCACACTCGCGAGATGTGCTGATGAGTGGTTGATTGCCACGATAAATAAAGTGGATGGGGGTTCATCCACGGATGCGCAGAAAAAATGTAAGTCGCTCTTACAAACTCTGCAAAATCTAATCTGGGCGACACCTGTGGTTATTACAACCGTACTTCGTACCTGTAATAATGCTTCAGGATCATGCTTCCCATCAGGCCCCGGTATTCGGTCTTTCATTATGACTTCGGTCAAATGGGATTTGGATGCCGGGGTTCTTTGTTATCTCAACTCTTGTTACAATTCTAAAATTCACGTAGAACTATTTTTGGAATTAAAACGCAATTCAACACCATTGATATAAGCAATAAACGAATATTAACGGGTTTCGGATAATTTATATATATGGCTTTCCAATTTGAAAAACTCAGTGTCCTGATCGTAGAAGACACTATCCCCATGCTCAAACTTGTTTCCTCTGTACTCGACACACTTGGCGTCGGCAAAATATATACGGCTTCAAATGGTGATGAAGGCTATAAAATATATTGCGAACACAATCCTGATATTGTTGTCACAGATTGGCACATGAGTCCCATTTCAGGTATCGAGCTTGTTGATAAAATGCGCAACAATAGCTCCTCTCCAAACCGTATGATTCCGATTGTCATGATGACAGGATTTAGCGCAATGCCGCGAGTCGCTCAAGCGCGCGATACCGGCGTAACCGAATTTTTGGTCAAGCCGTTCTCGGCCAATGACCTGGCCCGGCGCATTGCCTACGTCATCAACCGCCCTCGCGATTTTATTGAAACCCCGGACTATTTCGGGCCTGATCGTCGCCGCCGTAAAGGAGAAAATTATAAGGGTCCTTATCGCCGTGCCAGTGACCTGTTAGTACCCTAATTTGTTTTCCCGGAAAAATTAAACCTCTGGATTATTAAAGGGTTTTCACTTAACTTGCAGATATATGAACAAAAATAAATACGAAGACAGTTACCAGGAACTAAGTTTACCAGCAAATGTCCAAGACAAATAATTCTGAAAATAAACCCCGCATCTATAAGGCAGATACACACCTTCAGAATAAAGTTGGCACAGGCCCGCTTGATGAAAAGGCAATTGAACGTTGCCAAAACGTCATGAATAACAACGACGTTGATTTTGCCCCTTTAGCTATGGAATTCCTTGAAAAGCTTGAAAATGCGATAAAAAGTGCCATTGCCAGAAAGAAATCGAAAGAAGAATCCATACAAGAAATGACAAACGCTGTCATGCAGCTCAAAGCCAACGCTTCAACCTTCCATTATACCCTGATCGGCAATATGGCTAACATTATGCTGAGCTTTCTCGAAGGTATCCAGGAAATAGACAATGACGCTATTGCAATTGTCAATGCGCACCACCAAACGCTCAAAGCTATTGTTTTGAAAAAAATGAGTGGTGATGGTGGCGCCATTGGCAAGCAAATGGAAGACGAGCTCAAAGCCGCCTGCAAACGATATTTCGCTAAACGCATGCGATAGAAAAGCCGCTTACAAGGAAACGGCTCTTCACGAAGATAAATGCTTATGGTTCTCAGATCCTATGGTATCCGAAGGAACGGTCCGCCGTTCGACAGGCGAACGATTTCACCAAGACGATCGAGAGTGCACCGTGGTTTTGGAAAACACGCTCCTGGGTAAGGAGCAGAATTGGTAAAGTCTTCCGAAACCTCCGTGCGGCATGAACGGCCGCCGGAACCTTCTCTAAGAGCCGCAATATGTTGCTCTGTACGATCAAGGATTCTATTCATTCCACCAAGTTGCTCTTTGATTTCTTCAAAGGCGGTATCTTGTCTGGCAAGCATCTCGTCCATTCTGACGCAAAGATCCTGCAAGAGCCGCTCAACAACCGCCGCCGCTCCTGAAAATTCTTCCTGAAGCGGTTTGGCATCGCTCTTTGCACCAGTTTCGCTTTTGGACATCTCTTTACCCCTTGTCATCAAACACCAACGGGCCGTGTAAGAAGAAATTATTTTTATGTCAACGAAATATCCGGTCTAAAACGACAGCCGCTTGGCGCTGGTAATTTGCTTTTGCGCCTTGATCTTCGCAAACACCTCGTCATTGACCGGGCCGTCCAGCGCCACCAGACAAATTGCGCCCGAAGCATCCTCCTTGCGTCCCAAGCGGAAATCGGCAATGTTCAGGCCCTCTTGCCCCAGCAGCGTACCCAGCTCACCGATCATGCCCGGCTGGTCATCGTTGCGGATGAAGATCATGTGCGGTTTGAGCGCCACCTCGATCGGCACGCCTTCGATATTGACGATGCGCGGCTCCTTGCCGGTAAAGAGCGTGCCCGTCACATTGCGCGTGCGTTCCTCGGATGTCACAATCACGTTAATCATGCTGCGCCAGTTTTTCGACTCGTCGTTATAGCTTTGCTTGAGCTCAATCCCGCGGGCGTGCGCCACCTGCATCGCATTGACCATATTCACGCTCTCGGTTTGCTGCCCCAGCAGGCTCGCCAGTAAGGTTGAGGTAATCGGGTCGGTATTGACCTGCGTAATCGTGCCTTCATACTCAATCTCGATTTTCTTGATCGCCGTATTGCTGATCTGCCCGGCAAAACTGCCAAGCTGTTCGGCCAATTTCAGATAGGGTTTCAGCTTCGGCGCATCTTCAGCAGAAATCGAGGCCATATTGATCGCATTCATTACCGCGCCGGTATTGAGATAATCGCTCATCTGCTCGGCCACTTGCAGCGCGACATTGACCTGCGCTTCGGTCGTCGCCGCGCCCAGATGCGGCGTACACACCACATTATCCATGCCAAACAGCGGATTGTTCGTCGCCGGTTCTTTTTCAAACACGTCCAGCGCCGCGCCGGCCACTTTCCCGGATTCCAGCGCTACTTTCAGATCGGCTTCATTGACGATCCCGCCGCGCGCGCAGTTGATAATCCGCACGCCGTCTTTCATTTTCGCGATTGAATCTTTGTTGATCAGATTCGCCGTCTTGTCGTTTTTCGGCACATGAATGGTGATAAAATCGGCATTTTCCAACAATTCATCCAACTCGACCTTCGTAACGCCCAGATCCGCCGCACGCTCTTCCGTAAGATACGGATCAAACGCAATCACATGCATTTTAAGGCCAACGCCGCGGGTGGCCGCGATGCCGCCAATATTTCCGCAGCCGATTACGCCCAGAGTTTTGTTATACAGCTCTGTGCCCATGAATTTTTTCTTTTCCCACTTTCCGGCATGCGTCGATTCATTGGCCTGCGGGATCTGCCGCGCCAGCGCAAACATCATCGCAATCGCGTGTTCAGCCGTGGTTATAGAGTTTCCAAACGGCGTGTTCATCACCACGACGCCGTTTTCTGTGGCGGTAGGAATATCGATATTGTCCACGCCAATACCCGCCCGGCCGATCACTTTCAGTTTCTTGCCAGCCCTGATCAATTCGGGCGTCGCCGTTGTCGCGCTGCGCACCGCCAGCCCGTCATATTGATCGATAATCGCCAGCTGTTCCTCGGGGGAAAGGCCGGGTTTAAAATCGACTTCAATACCGTTTTTTTCGAAGATTTCGACAGCCAGAGGGTCCAGCTTGTCGCTGATAAGAACTTTCGCCATAATTTTAACTCCTAATTTTGTCTTGTTTAGGCAAACAGGCGTTCAGGAGTATCACGTTTGGATGGGAAGTAAAGAGGGATTTTACAAAAATCGTAAACCACAAAACCGGTTTTATATTTTCATAATTTCATTGACACGGCAGAGCCCCGCCCTCATAATCCCGCCATGCTTAAAGGCACAGACATCAAAAAAGGGTTTTTAAGAGCACGCTATAAGGTGGCAACATCTTTGTTAAACATCAACGAGCAGCATGTCGTTCGGCTCGCAAGTGCCATGGCGCCTCCAACGGAAGATATTGGCAGATGGGAAGAAACTGTGGCCATACATGAAGCCGGGCATGCTGTTACTGCTATGGCGCTACCACATATAAGCGTTTCCTATATCAATATTTTGAGAGAAACAACGGCTGTAAACTACGGAAACAGTAAACAAGAATTAGGCGATGCAATAATCAGTCTTTTAGCAGGTGGTGAGGCGGTGAAAATGTCAAAACGTACGCGGCACATGACGACGGGCGACGGTCAAGACCTTCACCTCGCTGAAATATACGCGCGCACCCTTCTCATTGTTGAAGGGCACAACCAATCAGCCCCTGATTTTGAGAGATCTGTAAGACGGATGCTTGCCACAGCAAAAATGAAGGCATGGGAAATTTTAATGCAACACTGGCCCGCAGTAGAAGCCATCGCTGAAGTTACGCGCATACTCCCTATTCTAGATCAACGCAAATTGCACCATCTTTTCGAGGAACACCGACAACAAAAACTTGAGGGTATCTCAGCAGATTGCTCAGTCTAAAATACTATTCTAAGCAGCCTCACTCTGGCGTTGCTTTTCCATCTTGGCTGCTGCAAACGCCCAACCGATCCAAGGCATCAGAGCTTCGACATCATCGCCTGAGACCGTTGCTCCGCACCAGATGCGCAGGCCTGCAGGCGCGTCGCGATATCCGGCAATATCATAGGCAACATGTTCTTCCTCAAGCAATTTGCACATCGCCTTGATAAACGGCGTTTTCTCATCCTCGGGCAAGCCTTGAAACCATGCATCGGTGATTTTCAAACATACCGACGTCGCCGAACGGCTGGCCGGATCTTCGGCCAGAAATTCAAATCCGTCGGTTTTAGCCACCCAGTTTTCAATCGCCTTGAGGTTTTCTTGCGCCCGCGCGATTGTCGTGCGAAGCCCGCCGATATTTTCCACCCAACGCAGTGCATCCAAAGCATCGGCCACTGCCAGCATGGACGGCGTGTTGATCGTTTCGCCCTGAAAAATCCCGCCGATCAGTGCGCCTTTTTTGGTCAGGCGAAAGACTTTCGGCAACGGCCAGGCTGGCGTATAGCTCTCCAGCCGCTCCACCGCGCGCGGGGACAGCACCAGCATCCCGTGCGCCGCTTCCCCGCCGAGCACTTTCTGCCAGCTCCATGTTGTCACATCCAGCTTGTCCCATGGCAGATCATAGGCAAACACCGCCGAAGTTGCATCGCAGAAGGTCAGCCCTTCGCGGCTTGCGGAAATCCAGTCTCCATTCGGCACCCGTACACCCGAAGTCGTCCCGTTCCACACAAACACGCAATCATTGGCCGGATCGGTCTGCGATAAATCCGGTAGTTGCCCGTATTCCGCTTCGTAGGCGTTTACATTTTCAAGTTTCAATTGCTTGGTAATATCGCTCAGCCACCCGGATGAAAAACTCTCCCACGCAAACACATCAATCCCGCGCGGCCCCAGCAAAGACCACAGCGCCATTTCGAACGCGCCGGTATCCGAACCCGGTACAATCCCCACCACATAATCTTGCGGAATGCCCAGCAATTCCTTTTGCTTTTCGATCACATCCTTGAGCTGCTTTTTAAGCGGTCCCGCACGATGCGAACGTCCTAGGAGCGCATGACTAAGATTGTCAAAGCTCCATCCCGGCCGCTTGGCGCACGGGCCGGAAGAAAAACAGGGATTTTTAGGTTTGAGGGCTGGCTTTTCCATTATGTCTCTCATTTTTAACTTGTCATTCTAAGCGAAGTCGAGGAATCTTAGCCTTGGAATAACGAACAAAGATCCTTCGACTTCGTGCTAACGCACTTCGCTCAGGATGACAAGCAGGAAATAACGCATGAGTACAGTTTTAACCCTTGTCGCCTCTGACCCCAGGCGCCCCTTGTGTGACGGACATACGCGCGAAGTAATCAAAATCTTAGGCGCTTATAACGTCCAGCCCACCTGCCAGCCCATCTGGATCAAACCGAAAAAGGTTGCTGAAATCGGCGTGAGCGACAACACATCCAGCGCGCTGTTCATGCATTTGCGCGATTTTTTAGAAAAAGACGCCATCGATGTTTTCATCACTCCCATCGAAAACCGCCGCAAAAAGCTGGTCCTGGCCGATATGGATTCCACCATTGTCCGCGGTGAAACACTTGATGATCTGGCCGAACATGCTGGCATTAAAGACCAGATTGCCGAAATTACTGCCCGCGCCATGAACGGTGAGCTGGACTTCCACGCGGCACTCAATGAACGCGTTGGCTTGCTTAAGGGGCTGGGAATCGAAGCTCTGGACAAAACCTTAAGCACCATGATCATCAATCCCGGTGCGGAAAACTTTATTCGGACGATGCATAAGCACGGCGCTCATTGCGTACTGGTTTCTGGCGGTTTCACTTTTTTCACCAGCGCCGTCGCAAAGCAGGTCGGCTTTCAGGCTCATCACGGCAACGTATTGGAAATCGAAGACGGCGCACTTACCGGCAAGGTCAAACCGCCGATTTTAGACAAACACGCCAAAGTCGAATGCTTGCGTACCTATATGGATCGTTTCAACCTCAAACCTAAAGATTGCCTCACCATTGGCGATGGCGCCAACGACATCCCCATGTTAAAAACGGCAGGCCTTGGCATCGGTTATAAGCCAAAACCCGCCGTAGCAAACCAAATTGACAATCTCATCATACATGGTGATCTCAGCGCTGCACTCTATGCGCAAGGCTTCACTGACAGCGATTTTTATTTAACATAAACAACAAACCAAGTCTTAACCCTCTACCGTTATTATAGGGTTTGCGCTATAATGGCGTTGTGCGTGCTTGCCGTGCGTACATTTTTTGAGTTTCTCTTGTAACTTCAACAAACACCCAGAGCAAATATCATGTCTGAGCAATGGTCATATAGCGTTACAAACAACGAACTGGAAGAGTTGTTCCGGCTGTATTGTACCGACTTCACAACCCTGGCAAAACAAGGACGTTACGGGCCGATTACCGGACGGGACAAGGAAGTGGATGAAACCATCCTTATCCTGATGCAAAAAGGTCGTAAAAACGCTGTCTTGCTCGCCCCGGCCGGGGTCGGTAAAACCGCAATGGTTGTCGCTCTGGCTCAAAAAATTGCTGCTGATGACGTTCCGGATTATCTGCTGGACGCGCGCGTCATAGAAATCGACATGGCTCGTATGGCCGCCGGAACCAACAGCCCGGCAGAATTTCAGGAACGTTTTATCCCGATTTGTAAAGGCGTCGCGGAGCGTTATCATAACCCAGAAAATCCGCGTATCATTCTATTTATGGATGAAATTCACCAGATTATGCCTGGTTGTGTCGGCTCGTCCTATGCGGGCTTGTCAGATGTCATGAAACCTTACCTAACCGCAGGCGACCTGATGGTCATCGGCGCGACAACGCTTGACGAATTTCGTATGTATATTGCTGAAGACGCCGCACTGGAGAGACGTTTTCAAAAGGTTTTCTTAAGTGTTCCAAACACTGCGGAAACATATGCCATTCTCAAAGCTCTGCGGCCAAGTCATGAGAAACACCACGGCGTTACCATTTCAAACAATAATCTCATGACAATTGTTCAACTGACTGATGAGCATATGCGTAAGCGTAACCAACCGGATAAATCTATTATCACCATGGATTCCGCCATGGCCTATCACGTTAAAACCTATGGCAGAAACAGTGAAGTTACACTCGATTCAATTTATTATATGATTGGCCGTGAAACAGGCCTGAACAAACAAGCGCTGCATGATGAAAAGAAAATCCAGCGTATTATGAAACAGGTTCGCGAAATTGAAGGTGAAGGCTACACTTATTATATTTAATCTCTTTCAGGTTTAATTCCTCGCCGCTTGCGGCGTAATCGTCATCGCGAGCGCAGCGAAGCGATCCAGTGCCACAAGGATAAATTCTGGATTGCTTCACCGCCTTTGGCGGTTCGCAATGACATGATACCTCGCCCCTTGGGGCGGGGTGTTCATTAACCAAGATTTTTGCTGCGTTTCCTGCACTATTTTTGTGCGCAAAAAACCTTAAAACCCTGTGCTTCAAATATCTTTTCAAACGCCTTGAAATGCTGCTTCAAAATAGCTTCATACGGCAAATGCTTGTTCGCCACCATCCATAATGCGCCTCCAGGCTTCAGGCTGTGACACGCATTAACAATAAAATCCTCCCCAATTGTGATGTCGGCAGATTTTCCTTCATGAAACGGCGGATTCATCACAATAAAATCCAAACCCCTTAAACTGTGTTTTGTACAGTCACACCACAAAAATTCCAGCGCTGCTGATATATCCGGCCTCGCAAGATTTTGACGTGCCATCTCCAAAGCCCGCCAATCTGCATCCAGACATGCCAATGATTTTACAGCGCAATGCGCAAGCACACGGCGCGCCAAATATCCGTAACCACATCCAAAATCTGCTCCTTTGCCCTGTAAATCATTTGGCAAATGCTGCGCTAAAAGCGCCGAGCCCTGGTCAACTTTATTCCAGCCGTAAATGCCAGGCCAGGAGCGAAATGTGCCATCAATAACCTCTTTCGGCTGCCCGGCGGCCAATGCCTTTTTACGCGCCGCCTTATCAACATTGTCTTTGTACGCCCACACAACGCGCGCTTTATGACGTGATTCACTGCAAATATCATACAAACCCAAAGTATCCATGTTCTTGGCCAATCGTCCGCCGCCGGCCTTGTTGCCCGCTGCGACAACCAGTAGACCGCCAGACTTAAGAATCTCCAGTGCGTACGCCATCAAATAGAGTGTTTCAATCTGGTTTTTCGGTGCGGCCAATAACGCAACATCATACGATGTCCCCTCGTCAGGAAGACCGGGAAGCGCTGTATAACCTTGCGCCTGTAATGCGCTTTCATACGGCTTAAAATATTGCTGCAAGGTTAAGTCGCACTGATCAAATTGCCGCAGTGCTAACGTGACCTGCGCATTCAAAAAAAGGGTTTTCTGCCCGGCCGATGGCCACGGCAAAGCACCGGACTCAAATGGATAGAAAAGTATTTGCAGCGCTGCGTCATCAAGTAAAGCCATAGGCCCAACCATACGCGCAAGAACAATGAAAAAACAGGAGTTTTTCTAAACTGGAATTGATGTCTCGGCTTCAATGTTACCGTCTGCGATCAAATCCGCCAGCGTTGCATTCAAGCCGCCATCAAAAACGGCAATGGCTTCAAATGTGCCGCCAATATCACCGTCAGCGTTAATATGAAGCTCCGTATCACTGCCATTTTGTACCAATTGTACAAAATCGCTTAAGGCATCATCGACAGTACTGTAACCAACCAGAATATCTGCGATATTCAAAATATCTCCGCCAACGCCAGCTTCAAAATCAAAGATTTTATCGGCCAACGCATCCGGCAATAACATCACAAATGTATCGCTCCCTGTGCCGCCATAAGCCTGATCAAAACCTTCTCCGATAAAGAGGACATCATCGCCACCCTCACCATAAAGGATATCGTTTCCAAGACCGCCAATGAGCGTATCAGAGCCTTGTTCACTGGCATCTACACGAATACGGTCAATATCCAGATCAAACAGCACGTCTTCATAATCCGCATCGCCCAAATTCGGCAGATCTTCAAAACCTATGCGCAGCACATTCTGATTGGCCAGATCCAGCAAACCGGATACTGCGTGTGTATCGCCGTCCCAGTTAATGTCCGGAGAATCTCCGCGCGGCGTTGTGTGATAATGATAACCGTTTAGAACCTGCTCGGTTGTGCCATCATTATAAACAACCGAAACCAGATTCCCGTCATCATTAATTGTCGCAGCGCGTTCATTCACGCCACCGTAATCATAGACAAAGCTTATGACATTATCACCGGTAATATCCAGGCCAAGATACTCACTATTAACCCGATCACCGTCGGCAATAATAAAGAATCCAAACTGACCACCAGCTTCGCCAACTGGTAATTCAATCTGGTGATCTATGTTGATTCCCGCGTCCTTCACATTCGCCCACAGCACAGATGCCATTTCGATCGTGCCGTCTGCCGTAATGCTATATATACCCAGCGTATTATTATATCCGGCAAAACCATCACGGAATGTCAATGTTGCCGAAGCATCATAACTGACCGTCAGGTTATCGCTGTTAATCCCCAACGCCGGGGTACCTGGCGGGATAAGACTTTGAATATTCGTGCCTTCGATCAACTCTGGAAACGTAATATTGTCGATGAAGTCCTTATCCAGATCCATCAACCCCAGATCTGTGCCGCCATAAAGAATGTCGTCTCCGGCGCCACCGTCAAGCCGGTCATCTCCTTGACCGCCAAAAATCTGATCATTATCGTCATTTCCGTTCAAAATGTCATTTCCTGGCCCGCCATCAATAATATCATTTCCATATGATCCAAAAATCTGGTCATTCCCAATATTTGCCCAAAGAATATCGTCTCCGGCGCCACCCAAAATAATTACATCCCCATAGGTGGTATTCGCATCAGCCAGATTGATCACATCCCCGCCGTTACTTGCAAAAAACTGCTCGATATTATGCACAACCTGCATACCAACATTGTCTGTAAGGCTTAAGAAATCACCATCATCGGTCATGAATAAAAAATCTGTACCGCCAAGCCCGTCATACGCGCTCGAATTGACACGAAATTCTTCGTCAACATCATAAGATTTACTACTGTAAGGATTAACAAGTGTCACTGTAATTTGTTGAAGCGTTCCAGTAAAAAAAATTATATCTGTTCCGTCAGTCGCCATATTATATCCCCGCCTGCTTATTTTTTATTTTTGCCCCAAAAGCGCCTTTTTATATCCCCATGGTAATCAGGCAACCTTTACCCACACTTGTCAGAATACGTTAATTTAGTTAATATTTTATGTAAAATCTTAAGATTTATACGCCTTTTGGTCAGTAAAAATGGGCTTTTTAAGGTGGAAAATTAACCAAATTTTTATGGTTTTGAATAGGAAATATAAAGTAACCAATTGATTTATATGGTTTATTGATAGATTGTATTGTTTCTTGTCAGAGCTTTGGTAACCTGACCAACTATTCCACAGGAAGCATATTGACTGCAGGCGTTACCCTCCATTAAGAAGAGGCGTTGAAATCGGTGTGACGCCATAAGAAATGCATGTCACAAAAATCAATAACTGACTTTTATAAATGATGCCTGAGCCTAGTGTAGCCCGGAAAATGCTTAGTAACGATAATCGTCTTTTTTGAACGGACCGTTGGGTGAAACGCCAATATATTCAGCCTGTGCATCGGTGAGTTTTGAAAGCTGCGCGCCGACTTTTTCCAGGTGCAGGGCGGCGACTTTTTCATCCAGATGTTTGGGCAGGACATAGACTTTATTGTCGTAGGCGCTGTGGTTTTGCCAGAGTTCGATCTGGGCCAATGTCTGGTTGGTGAACGAGGCGCTCATCACGAAGGACGGGTGGCCGGTGGCGCAGCCCAAGTTTACCAGGCGGCCTTCGGCGAGCAGTAAGATACGTTTGCCGTCGGGGAATTCGATCTGGTCGACTTGCGGTTTTATGTTGGTCCATTTCATGTTGCGCAGCGGTTCGACCTGGATTTCGTTGTCGAAGTGGCCAATGTTACAGACAATGGCGTTGTCTTTCATTTCGCGCATGTGATCAACGGTGATGATGTCTTTGTTGCCGGTGGTGGTACAGAAAATGTCCGCACGCGGGGCGGCGTTTTCCATGGTGACGACTTCGTAGCCTTCCATGGCGGCCTGGAGGGCGCAAATGGGGTCGATTTCGGAGACGAGCACGCGGCAACCGGCTTTCCGAAGGGATTCGGCAGAACCTTTACCGACGTCGCCGTAACCGCAGACCATGGCGACTTTGCCGGCCATCATGACATCGGTGGCGCGGCGGATGGCATCAACCAGGCTTTCGCGGCAGCCATATTTATTGTCGAATTTGGATTTGGTGACCGAGTCATTGACGTTGATGGCCGGGCAGCGCAGCTTGCCTTTTTTCTCCATCTCATACAGGCGCAGGACGCCGGTGGTGGTTTCTTCGGAGATGCCTTTGACATCATCGAGCAATTTCGGGAAACTTTCATGCATGCGTACGGTCAAATCGCCGCCGTCATCGAGGATCATGTTGGGAGTCCATATTCCTCCTTGGCCATCCGGGCCTTCGATGGTTTGGTCGATGGCCCACCAGAATTCCTCGTCGTTCATGCCTTTTTTGGCAAAGACCGGTGTGCCTGTGGCGGCGATAGCCGCAGCGGCGTGGTCTTGCGTGGAGAAGATATTGCAGGAGCTCCAGCGCACTGTGGCACCCAAGGCTTGCAGCGTTTCGATGAGGACGGCGGTTTGGATGGTCATGTGGAGGCAACCGGCAATGCGCGCATCTTTTAGAGGCTGTTTGGTACCATATTCTTCGCGCAAGGCCATGAGGCCGGGCATTTCAATTTCGGCCAGCTCTATTTCCTTGCGGCCCCATTCGGCCAGTGAAATATCGGCAACCCAGTAGTCATTTTCCAAGCTCTTCGGCACAGCGCTCATTTTGTTTAGATCCTCTTTAAAAATTAATGATTTGGGCTTACTATAGGGGCATGAGCATGAAATTCAATGAAGAAAGTTCGAAGCCGCCATTTATATACAAACGCAACCCTTTGGTGGAGCATGCGTGGCGAATCTTTGCCCTGAAAGAGGGGAAGGCTGATTATGAGCCTGTTGGCGAATATACTGTGCTGGATTTAGATGAACCTTCTGATTTAACTGAGAAAAAAATGGCTAATCTTATTGCCATTCTGAACGGTCGTCGTGAACTTCAACAGTTGGGCGAGCTTACAAAATCCCGTTTGTTATTTACGCAAGTGCCTGAGGAAGAAGGTGCTATTAATAAAAAATTAATCTTTCGCACCTACGATGGAGATGGCATTTCAAAAGAGAATGCCATTCTTGTAATAGAAAAAGGTGTATTTAAAGATGGCGGGCAAACCTGAATTTTCAACTGTAATTCAACAGTTTTTGAGTGCAGCGAGCGGGCCGGTTGAAACGGTTTCGCCGGCGCATAATTTGGAAAAACCAATGGGGCTGGATTTGCGGCGTTAAAACAACCAGAGCAAAGGGTGTAATAAAATGTCAGGATTACCTCCCCAAAAAGAGCTTTGTTGTCTTTTTGCAGAGAATGCAGCGAATATCACGCAAGTTAGTGCCAGTGCAGAGTGCACTTTAACGTTCGATCCTGAAGGCGGGCCAAATTAGGTCGGTAGGTCACGGTGTGTAACGTGAGTGGCGAGGCCACATTTGGAGAGCCAGCGGTTTATTTCTTCGGTGACAAAAACAGAACGGTGACGTCCCCCGGTGCAGCCGATGGCGATGGTCAGGTAATGTTTGCCTTCTTCCATATAACGGGGGATGAGGGGCTCTAACAAAGTTTGAAACCGCTCTATAAATCCGGAAAAGTCAGGATCTGTTTTGATGTAATCGCCTACGGCGGCGTCCAGTCCGGTTTTAGGTTTTAAGGTTTTGTTCCAGTGCGGGTTTTTCAGGAAGCGTACGTCCATAACAATATCGGCTTCGCGGGGTAAGCCATGGCGGAAGCCAAAGGAAATCAAAGAAATACTTAAGGTTTTTTCGTGGCGGGAGCCAAAATGGCCTTCGAGAATGTGGCGGACGTCGTGCACGGAGAGGTCTGAGCTGTCTATGGTGAGATCGGCCTTGTCTTTGATCTGGCATAATAAATCACGTTCGCGGGCGATGCCGATGCTGACCGGGGCGTCATCGGCCAACGGGTGGCGGCGGCGGGTTTCGGTGAAGCGCTTTTGCAGCACTGCGTCATCGCATGTGATGTAGATCAGGAGTGCTTTTATCTTTTTTACGGTTTCCAGTACTTTATCGGGCGCAAAGCCGCGTGTGCGTGTGTCTATGCTTATTGCTAAAGTGCTAGGATGGGGGCTGTCTTTGATGAGAGCGGGGACGAGACTTAGCGGGAAGTTATCGAAGACTTCGTAGCCCAAATCTTCAAGGTTTTTGAGGACTGAGGACAGGCCTGCACCAGACAGGCCGGTAATGATTAGCGGTGTTTGATTGGTTTGTTCGTTCATATTTTATTCAATATCACAGTGAACCGGGCACCGCGCGGTTTTTCTTCGGGGCCGTAGATGTTTTCAGCGAAGATCTGGCCGCCGTGAGCCTCAATGATTTGACGGCAAATTGACAGGCCAAGGCCAGAATGTTGGCCGTAATGTTCGTGCTGTGGGCGTTCCGAATAGAAACGCTCAAAGATTGTTTTCATTTTGTTTTCAGGGATGCCTGGGCCTTCATCATCGATTGTAATGTGTACTTTTGTGGCCAAGGGGGTTACGTTGACGGTTATTTTGCTGTCGGCGGGGCAGAAAGACAGGGCATTGGAGAGCAGGTTTTGGAAGACTTGCGCTAGTCTGCTCTCCAGTCCCCAGACAAAAATATTTTTTGGCTGGGTATTATGAAGTTCAATGGTGGCTTTAGGGGTTTGGATAGAGCGTGTCCAGTCTTGTTCAGCGCCGTTAGAACGCTCAAGCGGGTTGGCAGCGTAAGTTTCAAGCAGGGTTGTCAGCAATGTGTGCAAGTTTATTTTTTCAAACGCTTCACGGGATAGTTCCGAATCGATGCGTGAGGCGTTGGAAATATCTGAAATCAGACGATCAAGGCGCTGGACATCGTGTTTGATGATGTCCATGAGTTTTTTTCGATCTGAGGTTTTTTTGACGATGGAAGCTGTTTCGATAGCGCTATTGAGAGACGTTAGTGGATTTTTGAGTTCGTGTGCGACGTCGGCGGCGAAGCGTTCAATGGAGTCCATTCGGTTCCATAAGGCGCTGGTCATTTGACGTAGAGCGAGTGATAACTCGCCAATTTCGTCGTGCCGGTGAGACAGGTCCGGTATGTCGTCGGATCGAGCTTGACCGCGGCGTACGTTTTCGGCGGCGTTTGCAAGTTTTTTGAGCGGGCGGGCGATGACTCCAGAGAGATAGATGGAAAGCAGGATTGTCATGGCCAAGGCCCCTGAAAAGATTTTTAAGACGTCAATCCAGACGCGGGAAATATCTTGTTCAATTTCAGTGCTTTCATGGGTTAGCAATATAGCGCCGCTTGGTTTTTCATTCATTAAGAGCGGGGCAGCCGCAGATAAAATGATACGCCCTTGTTTGTTTTGCCATGCGGAAAGGGTAATTTGTTTATTGAGTGCGTCTATAAGGCCTGGGGGGATTTCAGTATTTTCCGGGTAGGTCGGAAGAGACTGGTGTTCCGGCAGGAGATCGATAATAAAGCGCATCATTTTTTTCAGGGTTTTTATGCTATGAAAATCCTGTGTTTTTCTGTCTTCTAAGGCCCAAAGGCGATCATCGTGGTCTGGCAGGGTGCGGGTGTCGAGAATAAGGGTTCCTTGAGTGTTAAAAATACGAATGCGCTGACGGCTCGTTTTGGCAAAGCGAGAGGCAAGTTTCTCTAAATTTTTGAATATGACACGATTTGCATCAATATCTAGGTTGGTGTTGGGGATTTCTTTTTCTGAAAGGCTTGTGGATATTAAATTCAGCTCGGTTTCAAAAGTTTGCAGACGCGCATTGATGAGGTTGTTTTGGTATTGTCCAAGATAGAGCATTCCAAACATCAGGATGAGCAGGGTGATAGCATTGACTGCGATAATGCGCAGGGTGATACCGGTGATACGGCGCTCGGGGCCGCCCCAGTAAAAATCGAGCAAGTGGTCAAATTCCGGTAAATCCGGACGCACGGGGGCCAGACGGAACCAGCGGGCTTTGTCGCCGTTGTGATTTTGGTTCTCAGTTTTCTTTGTATCGGTATCCGACGCCATAAAGTGTTTCAATCTGGTTAAAGTCAGGGTCTGTTTTTTTAAACTTTTTGCGCAGGCGTTTGATGTGGGAATCGATGGTGCGGTCATCGACGTAGATGTTTTCACCGTAGGCCATGTCGATGAGTTGATCACGGTTACGGACAATTCCAGGGCGCTGGGCCAAGGATTTTAGGAGTAAGTATTCGGTAACTGTCAGGTTGACGGGTTCATTGTTCCATGTACATAGGTGGCGCTGGTCGTCCATTTCCAGCGGGCCGTATGTGTATTTCTCAGTGGCATCTTGCGTTTTTTGCGCTTTGCCGTTTTCCTGCATAAGGCTATGACGCCGCAGGAGCGAGCGGATGCGTTCGATCAGCAGGCGCTGGGAAAAAGGTTTGGAGATGTAATCATCTGCGCCCATGCGCAGGCCGAGGATTTCATCTATTTCATCATCCTTGGATGTGAGGAAAATCACGGGAATAGTTAAAGTTTCGCGGAGTTTTTCCAGGACTTCCAAGCCGTTCATGCGCGGCATTTTGATGTCGAGAACAATCAGATCCGGTGTTTCTTCTAGAATGCCTTTAAGGCCTGCTTCGCCGTCATTGAAGGTGGTGATTTCGTAGCCTTCGGCTTCCAGTGCCATTGACACGGAGGTGAGAATATTGCGGTCGTCATCAACGAGGGTAATTTTTGCACTCATGAGGTTAAGTATGCGCTGATTTGCCTGCATCTTTCAAGACATGTCCTGCAAGGTATAACGATCCGGTGATGAGGATGAGGCCGGGTGAGAGGCTGGTTTGCTCGATATGGGTTAGTGCGTTTTGGTAGTTTTCGAAAATTTGTCCGCCGGATAGGGTTTTTTGTAGGTCTTCCGGGCTTTGGGCTTTGGGTTCACCGGGAATAGTGATTAAAGACAATGTATCGACAAAGGGGCGTAGGGGCGCGTAATAGGCGCGTGCGTCTTTGCCCTGGAGCATGGCGAGAATGATGTGGAGAGGCCGGTCGTCTTGTTTTTTCCATATAGCTACTTGTTCAGCAACGGCGTGCCCGGCATCTTCGTTATGGCCGCCATCAAGATATAGCTGCCAGTCTGGTGAAAGATTGTAATCTTCGGTATTGAGTTTTTGCAGGCGGGCGGGCCATTGGGCCATGGCCAATCCGGTTTTAATCTGTTCGTCTGTGAGCGGGAAGCGATCTTTGATGAGTTCCAATGTTTTGAGGGCGGCGGCTATATTGGCGCGTTGGTGCGGGCCGATGAGGGCGCAGGTTAGATTTTTCGGAACGTCTTCGGTTTGATAAAGCGCGGCCTTTATGCGCCGGGCAGTTTCTTCGAACACGTCTATAACGCCTGCGTTTAAGGCCTGGTTGCTTTGGGGTGCGATGATGCATGGCACCTTCGGTTTCATAATGCCTGCTTTTTCGGCGGCTATGGCGGTATATGTGTTGCCCAGATGTTCGGTATGATCAAGTCCGATGGAGGTTATGATTGTGACGAGCGGGTTTTCAATGACGTTGGTGCAATCGAGGCGACCACCCATGCCGACTTCGAGCAGGCAAATATCAGCGGGCGTGCGGGCGAAGGCGGCAAAGGCGATAGCGGTGGTGATTTCGAAAAAGGTTAAGTCGCCGCCTTCATTTAATTCCAGTGTTTCGTCAATCAGGGTTTCGAGGGCTTGATCATCGATTTCCTGGTTAGCCAGTATGATGCGTTCATTGAAATGAATGAGATGCGGTGAGGTGTACGTGTGCACTTTATATCCGGCGCTTTCCAAAATGGCGCGAAGCATGGCGATGGTGGAGCCTTTGCCGTTGGTGCCGGCGACGTGGATGACGGGGGGGAGGTTGCGTTCAGGATGGCCGAGCTTTTCGAGCAGGTCCAGATAGGGCGGGCGGAAAGACAAGTCGATCGTTTTATTGCGATTTAAGCGATAAAGCTGGTGCAGCTTGTCTTCCAGAGATTTTTCCGGGTGATTGAGGTCACTTTGATACATAGTGCCAGCTTTATGTTATGCGGCTTTTTTTTCAGTATTCATTAATAACCTAAGGATACGGCCCAGTGTTTCGTGCAGGTCTTTACGGTTGACGACCATATCGACCATGCCGTGTTCCTGCAGATATTCGGCGGTCTGGAAATCGTCAGGCAGTGTTTCGCGTACAGTTTCTTCAATGACGCGGCGACCGGCAAAGCCGATCATTGAGCCGGGCTCGGCCAGATGAATGTCACCAACCATAGCGAAGGAGGCGCTGACGCCGCCGGTTGTCGGGTCTGTGAGCAGGACGATATAAGGCAGCCTGGCCTCTTTGACCATTTCCACGGCGATGATCGAGCGTGGCATTTGCATGAGGGAGAGCATGCCTTCTTGCATGCGTGCGCCGCCGGATGAAGGGATGGCTATGAAAGCGGCATGGTCTTTCACGGCTTCTTGTGCGGCTTTGATTAATCCTTCGCCTACGGCTGTGCCCATAGAGCCGCCCATAAAGCTGAAGTTAAAAGCGGCTACGACAGCTTTTTGTCCGTCAATGGTGCCTTTGGCGATGGTGATGGCGTCTTTGAGGCCGGTTTTACTTTGGGTTTCTTTCAGGCGGTCAGCGTATTTTTTGCGGTCTTTGAATTTGAGTGGGTCGTGCGGGACGGACGGCACCCCGAGGGTTTCGTATTTACCGGCATCGAACATTATTTTCAGGCGTTCTTTGGCGGTGATGCGCAAATGGTGGTTGCAGTGATAGCAAACGTTCATATTTTCTGCGAGGTCGCGGTGGAACAGCATGCCTTCGCACGATGGGCATTGTTGCCAGAGGTTATCGGGCACTTCCTTTTGTTCGCCTACCAAAGAACGGACGCGGGGTCTGATAAAGTCTGTTAACCAGTTCATGTAAAATACCTTTTATTGTCGTAAAATACCGCCACTTTATCGGCTTTTGGTAGGCAAAAGTCAAGCTAAAGTGGAATTTATGACAGGGCATCGGACAGGGCTTTGACTTGCTCGGAAACGGCGCTGGCGTCGCGTTTTTCTGCGATGGTCTGGACGATGGATGAGCCAACGACGATGGCATCGCCCAGGGCGGCCATTTGCGCCGCATCTTGCGGGGTTTTGATGCCGAAACCGATGGCGATAGGCAGATCGGTGTGGGTTTTGATCTGTTCGATATGGGGTTTTATTTTGTTTAAATCGGCCTGTGCGGCGCCAGTGACGCCTGTGATGGAAACGTAATAGAGAAAGCCGCTGGCGCCTTCGAGGATTTTGGGCAATCTGCCCATGGTTGTTGTTGGGGTGAGCAGGCGGATGATGTCCAGATTGTTGGTTTTGGCGATTTCCTGCGCTTTGCCCGCTTCTTCGGGCGGCAGATCGACGATGATGAGGCCGTCTACTCCGGCGGCGCTGGCATCGTTCATAAATTTTTCAACGCCGTATTGCAGGATGGGGTTGAAATAACCCATCAGGACGATGGGGGTTGTATTGTTGCCTTTGCGGAAATCGCGAACCATTTGCAACGTTTGTTTCATGTTTGCGCCACTTTTCAGGGCGCGCTGTCCGGCAAGCTGGATGGTGGGGCCGTCGGCCATGGGATCGGTGAAGGGCATGCCGAGTTCGATAATGTCAGCGCCAGCTTCCGGCAGGGCCTTGAGCACGTCCAAGGAGGTTTTGGCGTCCGGATCTCCGGCCATGATAAAGGTGATCAGGGCGGGACGGTTGAGGGCTTTAAATGTGGCTTCTATACGGCTCATGATTTTACTCCAACATGCACCAAAACTTCGTTGACGCCTTGTTCGAAAAAGCGCGGGCCGTAAACTTCAAAATCGGTGGTGTATGAGCGCTCGATATCTGAAGACCAGATGGCTTCCCAGGTTTCGATCAGGGCTTTGGGTTGTTCACCGGCCGCGCTCATCACGGCGTATTCCTGCGGCTGTACGCGTACGCGGTGCATATCAATAGCGCACGCGTCATTGCTGACGCGGTAGCCGATAGTGAGGCGGTAGGGCGCTTCGTGATCGCCTTGATAATCGCTGTAGACGGCATAGATCGCGTCGTCAGTTTTGTCGAGAATTTGTTGTCCAATGCTTTCGGAAAAAAATCGTTCCCACAGGGCGTTGATATCGTCAGTACCTTTTTGATTGTCGGTTATGGTGGAAATGCCGACAACATCAAAAGCTTCAACTTCTGCTAGCCCGGCGCGGACTTCGTAATTAGCCATGGATCTTCACTCCCAGCTTGTCGGCGATGGTGAAGATGTCTTTATCGCCGCGGCCGCAGAGATTCATCACGATGATATCGTCTTTGGGCAGGGTGGGGGCGCGTTTCATGACATGTGCGAAGGCGTGGGCGGGTTCGAGCGCGGGCAGGATGCCTTCGAGCCGGGCCATGGTTTGAAAGGCTTCAATGGCTTCATCATCAGTGACGGAGACGTATTCCACGCGCCGTTGATCAAACAGCCAGGCGTGTTCAGGGCCGATGCCGGGATAATCCAGTCCGGCGGAAATCGAATGGGCTTCTTGAATCTGACCATCGTCATTTTGCAGGAAATAGGAATTCATGCCGTGCAGCACACCGGGCTTGCCGCCGGTGAGGCTGGCGGCATGCTGGCCTGTTCCAACGCCATGGCCGCCGGCTTCGACGCCGATCATCTTCACATCTGCATCATCCAGGAACGGGTGGAACAGGCCCATGGCGTTGGAACCCCCGCCGATACAGGCGACGAGATGGTCAGGCTGGCGGCCTTCTTTTTCCATGATTTGCTTTCGCACTTCTGTACCGATGATGGACTGGAAATCGCGGACCATGGCCGGGAAGGGGTGCGGGCCGGCAACGGTGCCGATCAGGTAGTATGTGTCATGGACGTTGGTGACCCAGTCGCGCATGGCTTCGTTCATGGCGTCTTTGAGCGTTCCTGCGCCGCTTTTGACGGCGCGGACTTCGGCGCCAAGCAACTTCATGCGGAAAACATTGGGAGCTTGGCGTTCAATATCGGTTGCACCCATAAACACTACGCATGGCAGGTTAAAGAGAGCGCAGACGGTGGCGGTGGCGACGCCGTGCTGGCCTGCGCCGGTTTCGCAGATGATGCGGGTTTTGCCCATACGCTTTGCTACGAGGATTTGACCGAGGCAGTGATTGATTTTGTGCGCGCCGGTATGGTTCAGTTCATCGCGCTTGAAATAGATTTTTGCGCCGCCGAGTTCTTCGGTTGTGCTCCCAGCAAAATAGAGCGGGGAGGGACGGCCAACATAGTTGCGCTGGAGGTTTTCCAATTCTTCCCAGAATTTCGGATCGGCTTTGGCGGCTTCATAGGCCTTTTCAACCTCGAGAATGAGGGGCATCAGGGTTTCGGCGACGTAGCGTCCGCCATAGGGGCCGAAATGGCCGCGTTCATCGGGTTGGTTACGGTAAGAATTGGTTTTTAGGTTTTTTTGGCTCATGGGCGCTTATATAGCGCTTTTGACTGCGTCGATAAAGGCTTTAATTTTAGCCGGGTCCTTAACGCCGGGGGCGCTTTCGACGCCGGAGGAGACGTCAACGGCTGTTGGGGAGAGTTGGGACAGAGCTTCAGCTACATTTTCGGGTGTGAGGCCGCCGGAGAGCATCCAGGGCCGCGAGAAGGTTTTTCCGGCGAGCAGCGACCAGTCGAAGCTATGGCCGGTGCCGCCGGGCAGGGTTGCGGCCTCGGGGCGGCTATCGAAGAGGAGCCAGTCGGCGGTTTCTTCGTAAGCGGGGACGGTTTCGAGGTCGGCGGGTTCGCGGATTTTGGTTGCTTTCATCACCGGCATGGCGAATTTGTCCTTAATTTGCTGCACGCGCTCGGGGCTTTCACTGCCGTGAAGCTGCAGCATATCGAGCGGGACAATGCCCAAGATATGTTCGAGTTGTTCGTTGGTGGGGTTAACGAACAGGCCGATGGCCTTGACGCCGGTGGGAAGCGTCAGGCTGAGTTCCTTTGCACTGTCGGCGGCGATGTTACGCGGGCTTGGCGGATAGAAGACAAAGCCGACATAGCGCGCACCGGCGGACGTGGCGGCGCTGAGGTTTTCCGGGTCTTTGAGGCCACAGATTTTAACGGCAGTCATTTGAGACTATCCATGATCTCTTGTGCGGCTTTGGCCGGGTCAGGGGCGCCTGTTATGGGGCGGCCGATGACCAGATGGGTGGCTCCTTTTTGCACCGCTTCATTTGGGGTCATGACCCGGTTTTGGTCTGCTTTTGCGCTTCCAGCGGGGCGGATGCCCGGGACCATGGTTTCAAATGAATCGGCGCATGATTCGCGGATGAGGGTGATTTCATGGGAGGAGCAGACGACGCCATCGAGGCCGCTGGTTTCGGCGAGCCGGGCCATTTGGATAACGCGTTCAGGGAGGCCTTCTTTATATCCTATTTTACATAATTCATTTTCTGAGAGGGAGGTGAGGATGGTGACGGCCAAGAGTTTTGTTTGCGGCGTGCAGGCCTCTTTTGCCGCTTCCATCATTTTACGGCCACCGGCGGCGTGGACGTTTAGGTAGGCTGGGGCGAAATTGGCGCAGATGGTGCGCACTGCGCCGGCGACCGTATTGGGGATATCATGGAATTTGAGGTCGATGAACAGGGCGGCGTCGGGAGCGGCGTTCTTGACGGTTTCTATGCCTGCAGGGCCGTGGGCGTTGATGAATTCCATACCGAGTTTCAGTGCGCCGGTGACGGGACCGATTGTGCGTGCCCAAAGCCGGGCTTGTTCAAGGTCGGCGGTGTCGAGGGCACAAAATATCAAAGGACGAGAACTCATCCTTGTTTTATGGCGGAATTTTGGGCTTTAGGCAAGGTGGTGTTTTTCTGCTGCGCTGGTGGGTAGTGCGCGGAAAAGTTCGGATGGCGGAGCATTTGCGGGCGATGTTTTTTTATTTTGCGCGTTTGCGAGTTCTTTTTCCAAAGCTTTGATGGTTTTGCGTTGTTGGCGGCTGCTACGGCGGGTGGGGGCGGTGTTCATCCACATGATGAATGCGCCGAAGATAAATCCAAGCGCCATGAACAACAATGTGAGCAGGTAGAGTGGAATTTCGAGCGGATCGTGGACAGGGCTATAGTTCAGCGCGATATTCTGACGGTTTGATACAGCGAAAGCCACGAGGGCAATGGCAATGATAAATCCAAAAATGGCGCGGATGAAGCTCATGGTTTAAGCTTTAGTTTCTGAATTTAGTACCAGGAATCCTCGCTGGACGAGGAATCATCACTCGGTGTTTTGTCATTAAGACGTTCGCGCAGGCCCTTGCCAGTTTTGAAAAATGGCAGGCGTTTGGCTTCGACATGAACTGATTCGCCAGTGCGCGGGTTGCGGCCTATACGCGCATCGCGGTGTTTGACAGAAAAAGCTCCAAATCCGCGGAGTTCGACGCGATTTCCATCGACCAGAGCCTGTGTGATTTCGTCAAAAATTGTATCGACGATTTTTTCGATGTCGCGCAAATACAAGTGCGGGCTGCGTTCAGCCAAACGTTGAATAAGTTCTGATTTTGTCATTACACTTTTAATCCTTCTTTATAGAGGCTTAGCTCGTATCTCACAGGCTGTCTTTTATATACGGATGAGTCTACACTGCCTGAAATCTAACCTCGGCGTCAAGAAAAAGCACAAAAAATTCGGCATTAATAACTTCGTATAGATAATCAATTTAGTTATCCGTGAAGAATATGGTGAGCGTGGTCTGGACCATGTGTATGTCTTTGGAATTGAAATAGCAGAATGTTTTGCAATGAAATCGTGCAAGAGCATGCCTGATACGGCTGTTTGGCCCTTCGATTGCGGTCGTTTCAGACTTTGTTTCCACATGCATGTGTTCGATGAAGTGTTTCAAGTATAAAAAAGCCGGGCTTTGTCGGCCCGGCTTTTGAATTTGTATATGAGACGTGTTTTAGTCTTCTTTTTTCTTATCGGCTTTTTTGTCAGCTTTTTTATCTGCGCTTTTTGCTTTGGCCTCATCATCTTTTTTCTTGGATGTTGTTTTTTTGGCCGCAGCTTTTTTCGCCGGGGTCTTTTTGGGCTTTTCTTCTTTGGCTTCTTTGCCTTTTTTCTCTTCTAAAGCGGCGCCGAGGATGTCACCCAAAGATGCACCCGATTCGGTTGAGCCGAACTCCTTCATGGCTTGTTTGTCTTCATCGACCTCGCGGGCTTTGATTGACAGGGCCACTTTGCGGGATTTTTTATCCATAGAGGTGATTTTCGCATCGACTTTTTCGCCAACAGCAAAGCGGTCCGGGCGTTGCTCAGAGCGTTCGCGCGACAGGTCAGCTTTTTTGATGAAGCCTTTGATGTTGTCGTTGACCGAGACTTCGATGCCGCCGGAGGTGATTTCGGTGACAGTGCAGGTGACAACAGCGCCTTTCTTGACACCGTCCATCGCGCCTTCGAATGGATCTTCTGTAAGCTGTTTAATGCCTAGAGCGACGCGTTCTTTGTCCGGATCAATCTCAAGGATTTTGACCTTGATTTTGTCGCCGGTTTTATAGGCTTTGAGGGCTTCTTCGCTTTCGTCTTCCCAGGAAATATCAGACAAGTGAACCATGCCGTCGATTTCATCATCGAGAGCGACGAACAGGCCGAATTCAGTGACGTTGCGTACTTCGCCTTCGAACTCTTCGCCTTCTTTATGGCTGGCTGCGTAAGCGCCCCAGGGATTATCCTGGCATTGTTTCAGGCCCAGTGAAATTCGGCGTTTTTCTTCGTCGACTTCCAGAATCATAACCTCAACTTCTTCAGACGTTGAAACAATTTTGCCCGGGTGGACGTTTTTCTTGGTCCATGACATTTCAGAGACGTGAACCAGGCCTTCGATACCATCTTCCAGTTCAACAAAAGCGCCATAATCAGCAATGTTGGTGATGCGGCCTTTGAGCCGTGTGCCGATTGGGAAGCGCGTGTCGATGTCTTTCCACGGATCGTCTTCGAGTTGTTTCATGCCTAGCGAGATGCGCTGGTTTTCTTCGTTAAAACGAATAACCTGTACGTCGATTGTCTGACCGACCTGCAGGGATTCAGATGGGTGATTGACGCGTTTCCATGAGATGTCGGTAACATGGAGCAGGCCATCAACACCGCCAAGGTCAACGAACGCACCGTAATCGGTGATGTTTTTGACAACGCCTTGCAGGACTTGACCTTCTTTGAGGTTGTCCATCAGGTCTGAACGGGCTTCGGCGCGGCTTTCTTCTAGAATGGCCCGGCGTGAAACGACGATATTGCCGCGGGCGCGGTCCATTTTCAAAATAAGGAACGGCTGCGGTGTATCCATCAGTGGCGATACATCGCGTACAGGGCGAATGTCAACCTGAGAGCCGGGAAGGAAGGCTACAGCGCCGCCGAGGTCGACTGTGAAGCCACCTTTGACGCGGCCAAAGATTACGCCGGTTACACGCTCTTCTTTTTCTGATGCTTTTTCCAGTTCGATCCAGGCTTCTTCGCGGCGGGCTTTTTCGCGAGATAGTACGGATTCGCCATCGCGGTTTTCCATGCGCTCTACGAAAACTTCGACAACGTCGCCGGTTTTGATTTCGGCGTCTTCGCCTGGGCGAGAGAATTCCTGCAAGGGAATGCGGCCTTCGGATTTCAGGCCGACATCAACGATTGCGAAATCGTCGGTGACGGCAATAATGGTTCCGTTTACAACGGAACCTGTAAAGTTTTCCTGTCCTTTGAGAGATTCTTCGAGAAGGGCGGCAAACTCTTTTGAGTCTGTTTTATCTTGGATTTTTGCGGCTACACTGGCCATATTTAAATTTCCTTCAATTAGGGTTAGGGTTTTTTTGTGCTTTCCACCGTTCCTGTTATCCTTTGTTTAAAAGGAGCGGCGAGCACGTTTTGAAAGCGATGTGTGAATGCGTTTAGAGCTTTAAACGCTCTTTGGCCAGAGACACAGCTTTTTCAAGCATTTCACCGGCATTAAGATCGGAAGAATCTATAATGATTGCATCATCTGCCGGTTTCATCGGAGCGGCCTTACGGTCAGCGTCACGCGCGTCTCTTTCACGCATATCCTTCAAAACGGCCCCATATGTAGCGGCAATCCCGCGCGATTGCAACTCTTTTAAGCGTCTTTTTGCGCGGATCTCGACATTGGCGGTGATGAAGAGTTTGAGCGGGGCATCTGGAACGATGATTGTGCCGATATCGCGGCCGTCTAAAATAGCGCCGTTATAGCCTTTGCCGGGGTTTTCAGCAAAGTCGGTCTGAATATTTTTGAGGACTTCACGTACGCGCGGGTGGGCTGCAACGATGGAGGCTTGCTGGCCGATTTGATCTGTGCGCAGGGCTGGATTATCGAGCACATCGGATGGGCTAGCGGCATTGGCAATCTTTTGAGCAAGGATTTGCGCGCCGTCGCGGGCATCGTTTTCGTCTTGCGCACTGAGGCCTGCGTCGTGAACTTCTAACGCGGTAGCGCGGTAGAGTGCGCCGGTATCCATATGGGCAAAGCCGAGACGGGCGGCAAGGCTGCGGGCCAATGTGCCTTTTCCACTGGCTGCAGGGCCGTCGATGGCGATGATGTTTTTACTCATCACAGGACCTTAATATCGCAGCCGAGTTCGTTCATGAGTTTGACGAAGTTCGGGAAGCTGGTCGCTATGGGGGTGCCGTCGTCGATGGAGATGGGCTCATCGGTGACGCTGCCCAGAACGAGGAAACTCATCGCGATGCGGTGATCAAGGGCGGTTTGAATGGTTGCCCCGCCTTTGGGCGGTTTGCCGGTTCCATGAATAGTGAGCCAGTCTTCACCCATTTCAAGGTTTACACCGCAGGTTTTTAAACCCTCGGCGACCATGAGCAGGCGATCGCTTTCCTTGACGCGCAGCTCGGCCAGCCCGGTCATTTTCGTTGTGCCGTTGGCGCAGCTGGCTGCCATAGCGAGAATAGGGAATTCGTCAATCATTGACGGGACGCGGGCCGGATCAACATCGATGCCTTTGAGTGCGCCATTGCCGCGCACGATGATATTGGCAACTTCTTCACCGGCCTGAAGACGTTTGTTTTCGAATGTAATATCGGCGCCCATGTCCTGGAGCGTGAGATACAGGCCGTTACGACGGGTGCTGATCGCGATGTTGGCCAGCGTGATTTCAGAGCCTTCGTGTAGTACGGCGGCAACGGCCGGAAAAGCGGCGGAGGACGGGTCTGCGGGTACGTCAACTGCGCCGGGCTGGAGTTCTTGCTGGCCGAGAATGCTAATGGCGCTGGCGCCGTTTTCCAATGTTTCGATTTGTACGTCGATGCCGAAAGCTGTGAGCATTTTTTCGGTGTGATCGCGGGTAGGTTTTTCTTCGATGACCGTGGTGGTACCACGCGCATTCAGTCCTGCGAGCAAGATGGCGGATTTGACTTGCGCGCTGGCTACGGGCAAGCGGTATTCGATGGCGAGCGTATCTTCCGGCCCGGTGACGGTGAGAGGAAGTTTATCGCCATCGGTGGCTTCTATGCCCGCGCCCATCATTTCGAGTGGGGTGATGACGCGCCGCATCGGGCGTTTTGACAGTGAGGCGTCGCCGGTAAAAGTGGCTTTGATCGGATGACCGCCGACAAGGCCGATGAGCAGGCGCGTGGAGGTGCCTGAATTGCCCATTTCGAGCGGGGCAGCCGGCGTTTGTAAATTGCCGATGCCTACGCCATAGGTGCGCCACAGACCGTCGGGGCTTTTTTCAATTTTTGCGCCGAGCCCGCGCATGGCTTGGGCGGTGCACAGAACGTCTTCCCCTTCAAGCAGGCCGGAAATCATGGTTTCGCCGATGGTCAGTGCGCCAAACATCAGGGCGCGGTGCGATATTGATTTGTCGCCCGGAATGCGGGGACGACCTGTCAGGATTTTTGTTTTGTGGGAGATCAGTGCGTTCATGCGCTTACAGATACAGGTTCAGGGCGCTTGATTCAACCGTATTTCTTGACGGGCTCTAATCGACAGGGTTGAGATCGTTTTTGTAGTTTTTTGCAAAGTGTAAGAAGTCTTTTGCCGGAACAGGGCGAGAATAGCGGAAGCCCTGGACTTCGTCACAGCCTTCCTTGATAAGGAAGGCTTCGTGATCTATCGTTTCTACGCCTTCGGCGATAACTTTCAGGTTTAGTGCGTGGCCCAGGGCAATGATGGTGCGTGCGATGGAAGCATCATCCTGGTCATTCAGGGCATTGCGGATAAAGCTTTGGTCGATTTTGAGGCGGTCGATCGGGAACTGACGCAGATATGACAGGGAAGAATAACCGGTGCCAAAATCATCAATGGCAAGCTCTACGCCAATGGCATGAAGATTTTGCAGCGTTTGGATTGTATGAGAAATATCGTCCATAAAGACGCTTTCTGTGACTTCCAGTTCAACTTTGTGGGCATCGATGCCCACTTCAGAGATTGTTTTTTGTGTGAAGGCGCAGATGTCGCTTTGTGAGAATTGGTGCGCTGAAACGTTGATGGCAATGCGGATGTCGATACCATGTTCGTCTTTCCAGCTTTTTGCCATTTTGCAAGCTGTGAGCATGACCCATTCGCCGATCGGGACGATGAGGCCTGATTGTTCGGCCACGGGGATGAAGTCTGCGGGGGAAATAAAAGTTCCGCCTTCTTTAGAATTGTCGGGTTTGAACCAACGCAGCAGTGCTTCGGCGCCGATGATTTCACCTGAGCGCAGGTCAATCTGGGGTTGGTAATAGAGTTCGAGTTGATCATGTTCCATGGCATCGCGCAGATTGCGCAGCATTTGGAAACGGGCCTGCACGGCGCGGTCGAAATCTTCGGAATATTCCTTGATAGTGTCGCGGCCTTCTTCTTTGGCACGGTTGAGTGCGATGTCGGCATTTTTCAAGACTTGATCTGGATCAATGGCATCATCCGGGAATGTTGCAACGCCAATAGAAGCGCGGACCTGGAAGGATTCGTTGAAAACCTTGAAAGGCTCGGAGCGGATGACGTGCCAGACTTTTTCAGCGACAGCACGTGATGAGCTGATTTCAGTTGAGAGCGGCATCATTATTACATATTCGTCCTCGCCGGATTTTGAAACTACAGCGCTTTCGGGCATTGCAGAGCGCAGGCGGCGGGCAACGCTGCGTAGAATTGCATCGCCAATGTTGTGACCCATGGAATCGTTAATATCTTTAAAATGGTCCAAATCAACTGTGACAACGGCAAAGCGTTCGGCACTGCCATCTTGTTTTTGGCGGGCCTGTTCGTTGAGTGTTTGGACAAAGAGAGTTCGGTTTGGCAGACCTGTAAGCGTGTCGTAATATGCCAGTTTGTGAATTTTATCCTCGGCGGCGCTTTTGATGCGCGTGAGATTTTCGGCATTTTGATGGATGAGTTTTTGTGTGAGCTCAATGGCGCTGCCGATTTCATCACGGTTATCAAACGGGGATTTCGGAATATCTGGCTCTTCCGGTGCTTTAAAGGCGGCGAGCAAGTTGCTGCGCATGAAGAGCATAGGTTCCAGCAACCAGTGTCCCAGAGCAATCATCAATACGGTTGTGACGAAGAGCGACATGATCAGCATGATTTTAATGGTATCGGTGATGAAGTAGGCGATTTGCTCCTGTACAGAATCGGCATCTATTTTTATGGCGATATAGTAGGGTCGTTTGAGGTCTGCCGCATTGAGAACGATCTCATACAACCCTATGTCAGGCATGTATTTAGAATGCCCGCGCGCTGTCATGTGTTCTTTTTTGATGCTTGGTGCAGCTCCATAGGAGGCAATAGACTCATTTTGGTATGAATATATGCTTATGCCTTTGACGTTGCTGATAATCATAAAGCGTGCAGCTTGTTCGCTGGTGAAAGGTGCTTCGTTGTACCCTGCTGACGGGTTAATCATTGCGGCGATTGCAGTGCTGTTTGTTTCTTTGAGGTCGTCAAGCAGGCGTTGCCGGAAGGCCGGCACAGTCCCGAAATTCATGATCATGGTTTGTACCAGCAGAATGGTCATGAACACGGCTGCGGCGATACGCCAGCTTAGCCTGCTTTTCCAGATTTGGCTGGAAGAAGATGTCAGGGCGCGGTTTAGTCTTTTGGGCTTATCGTGTCGTTTTGGGCTCAACTTTTTGTTACTCGTGGTTTTGTTTGAGGTTCTAAGGAAACTTGTTTTTGTGTTTGTAGGTAACATCCAGACCTAAACATTCTACATTGGCTTTAACGCAGGAAAAAGCGAATTTATCTATTATTTTGTTAATATGGAATTCTACGATTCTTTAGCTGTCTATAATTCTAAGAGGAAAAACTTAAAAACGTCTTTATTTTTGTGATTTTAGTCTAATTGAGAATTGTATTTTCCTTAAATTTTTTGGGCATGTAACATAGTTTTTGTGCCGTTCGCAAGCGTACAGGCAAAAAGATAATCTTGTCCTCCATCTTTGATTTTGAGTTTTTTACGCAGGGTTGGGGCGTTTATCGGGAAATTGCGGACGGTTATATGCGCTTGTTTTAATGGTATTTTTTCAGCTTTTGGCGGATACTGGCCGATGATTTCGAAACTGCGGCCAGGGAAATCCGCAACCCATTCATCGGAGGTGTAGAGATGAGTTTGGGGCGCGAGTTTATGAACGGCGTATTTTGGGGCGATCATGTTAAATCCGCCGCTTTTTTGAAAGGCGGGTCCGGGTTCGTAAAGATAGGATAAGGGTTGTGAAAGTGGGGCCCGGCAGGTTTTTTCTTCTTCTTGCGTAAAGCGCATTTCATATAAAGGATTTCCACTGTCATCAAGGCTTACGGCGATGATTGCCGGCATGGTTTTTGTATTGTTGTTTAGGATAAACAACACTTCTTTGCATTCGCTGCGCCATTGGATGCAATGGACTTCGCGAGCAGATGCGCCGGTAGATTCAAGGGTGGCGATGCCTTGTGTGATGTCGAGCATGGGTGAAGTTTTGACGATTACGGTTCGGGTTTTTTCCAGCAGATTGGGGAGCAGCGACAAAATGTTGGGTGCACAGTCTTCAAACCGGTACTTACCTTTTTGATTGGAATCACGGCGCTGGGGGTCAATGAGCGCGACATCAAGCGGCGGCATGGTTTTGATAAAGTTTTCGGCGCTGGTATTGATAATTTCGACCGGGACGCTGCTGAGTAGGGTTAAATTGTGTGCGAGCAGACTTGCGGCGCTCTTGTCTTTTTCGATGCAAGTGCCGTTTGTGAAATGCTCGGTGAACGCGCAGGTGTCGATGCCGCAGCCGCCAGTGAGATCAACAAAATTTTGTCCCTGGATCAGTCCGGCTTTATAGCGCGCCGTTGCGGCAGAAGAGGCTTGTTCGAGTAAATCCGGCGGCGGGAAGATGATGTTCTTATGGTGAGTAAGCCAGAGCGGGATTTTTTGCCGGGCTTTTTGGCGGGATTTGATTTGGTCGAGAATCAGCTTGTAGTCCCAATCGGCAACGGGAGGTTTTTTTAGCGCGAGCGCGGCGATATCGTCTTTTTCATGCGCGGTGATGAATTCTTGAATATCGGGGTTTAAAAGGCTTTGCCAAGACATGGTTGTTAGGGTAAATCATTAGTCATGAAAATGACATTCCCGAAATGGTATGATTTGCACGTACATTTGCGTCAGGATCCGTTAGTTGGGCCGATTGTTCAATCTCAGATTGATATGGGCTGTTGCGGCGTTTTGGCGATGCCTAATACCAAACCGCCGGTGGCCAAGGTTTTTCGTGATGATCCGCTGGATTACTGGTGCATTGAAGATTATGTCGATTTGATTAAAAAATCCGGAGGGGATGCATTTCAGGATATACTCGTGCCGCTGTATCTGACCAAAGATACGATGCCGGAAATGATTGAGAAAGGCACGAAGGCGGATGTGCTTAGGGCGTGTAAATATTATCCGCCGCATGGGACGACGGGTGCGGATTTTGGTTATCCGTTTATGAATTTCTTTGACAATGGCGTGTTTGAAGCGATGCAAGACTATGGCGTTGTTCTGTGCGTTCATGGTGAAGAGCATCACATGAGGGGCGAGGATTATTTTGCTGCGGGGACGAATGCGGAGGATTTCTTTTATCGTGAGCGGATGCCCAAGCTTGTAGAGGCTTTCCCAGACTTAAAAGTTGCGTGTGAGCACGTGACGACGGCCACAGCTGTGGCTTTTGTACAAGGTGCGGGGGTGAATGTTGCAGCCTCAATTACGCCGCAGCATTTGCTTTATACGGTCGGGCATTTGCTGCAGGGGCTTAAATATCATCTATATTGTTTGCCGTTGCTTAAATTTGAAGAAGACCGCGCTGCGCTTCGGGCGGCGGCGGTCGATCCGGCTAATGCTAAATTTTATGCCGGAACGGATAGCGCGCCGCATACGACCAAGGCTACGGATTGTGGCTGCGCGGCGGGATGTTTTACCGGGGCCATCGCGCCGCAGCTTTATGCAATGGCGTTTGAAGAGGCGGGGGTGAATTTGGAAACAAAGGCCGGGCAAAAGGTGTTTGAAGCGTTTTTATGTCGTAATGGCCCTGCGTTTTACGAGCTTGCGGCTGCGAAAGAGACATTCACTCTTGAAAAAGCGTTTCAGCCGGTGGAAATGCTCGAAACACCCGAGGGGACGATTACGCCGTTGCCGCTGGGTTTGAAACAAGATGGTTTGCCCTGGCGGATATCGTAACTCCGTAATATATATACAGAAAATTAAGGCTTTTTCCTTAAAATTGATGGTGGGAGTATAAAAAACGTCCGCAATTGGGCGTGGGCAAGGGTGAAGGGCGATGGAACTGATACGGGGTAGTACTGAACATTATTTCATGAAAGTACTGGATGATTTGAAAGGGCAGCCAACTCATTGGTATGGTTTGCATTTTTGTTTGTCCAAAATATTGGATCATACGGATCTTGTTTCTGATATTACTATGATGGCACAAAAAATTGATGCTGCCCGGGCGCGTAGTGACGTATTTGCCGATGAGTTGTATGGCGTTTTGAAGGATTATTTCAAGGGTTCACTTTGCGTTTTTGAAGATTTGGATGTTTTTGCCCTGGTGCAGGTGCGCGATAAGATGGATATAAAACATCTTGATGAAGCTTTTAATAAGATGAAAGCAAAGTTACCTAAAGGCTATGCGGGTATGGACGGGTTGGCCAATCAGCTGCGCAATTATCAAAAGTTTGCCGATGAAAAAGTTTTGAGCGCGCGTAAGTTTGAGGCTTATCAGGCTATGGCCGACAAGCACAAAATTTCCAGCATTCAAGTGCGGCGTAAGCGCCGGGAATCGCCGCTTGTTATGGTTGTAGAAGATGACCGTTTTACAGCGCATTACGCTTCAATGATTTTGAGCACGGATTTTGATCTGATTGTTTGTAAAGACGGTGAAGAGGCTGTGCAGGCTTATATTGAACATGCACCGGATATTGTGTTTTTGGACATTCACTTGCCCGGTATGAGCGGGCATGATGTGTTGCAATCACTTCATGCAGTTGATCCACAAGGGTTTGTGGTGATGTTGAGCGTGGATACAGTGCGGGATAATATTGTGCGGGCCAGCCAGATGGGGGCACGTAATTTTGTCAAGAAGCCGTTTACCAAAGAGCGCTTGATTGAAATTGTTAAAAACTCACCTTACGTGCGTGAGTTGACGCGCAGTGACCGGGCGGGCAGTGAAACGATGTTCCATTAAAACGATGGCAGTTTTAATCTCTCTCAGGTTTAATTCCTTGCCGCTTGCGGCGTAATCGTCATCGCGAGCGCAGCAAAGCGATCCAGCGCCACAAGAATAAATTCTGGATTGCTTCACCGCCTTTGGCGGTTCGCAATGACGTGATACCTCGCCTCTTGGGGTGGGGGTGTTCATTTCTTCCGAGGTTAGTTTTTGTCTATCATGCGCAGGAAACGAGTCTGAACGGCTTCTTCTTTAAATTTTCCAGTGAATGTTGATGTTACGGTTGAGGATTGGCGTTTTTTGACGCCGCGGATCGACATGCACTGGTGGTCAGCATCGATGTAGACGGCGACGCCTTTTGGTTTGAGGGTGGTTTCGATACATTCTGCGATTCCGCTGGTCATGTTTTCCTGGGAGATAAGGCGGCTGGAGAGTATATCGACGATGCGCGCGAGTTTGGAGATGCCGACAACTTTTTCATCCGGCCAGTAGGCGACGTGTGCCACGCCGTTAATCGGCACCATGTGGTGTTCACAGTGTGAGGTGAATTCTATATCTTTGACCAGAACTATGTCGTCAAAGCCTTCAATATCCTCAAAGGTTTTGGAGAGTTCTTTGGCCGGGTTCTGGTTGTAGCCTTCGAAAAATTCGTCATAGGCGCGTACAACACGCGCTGGTGTTTCGATTAGTCCTTCGCGCGCAGGGTCTTCGCCGATATAGCGCAGGAGTATTCTGATCGCTTCTTCTGCTTCTTCGCGGCTTGGTTTTTTGTCGCTGCCTATTTCGACAATTTTGGATGAAACCATTTGAAAAATCCTTATGTTTGTTGTCTTCTAGCGTCTTAGCGCTGGATTTTCCAGTAAAAAACACACAAAAAGTAGAATTAGCTATGTCGAGCCCTCAGTTTTTCAACAGTCTGACCCGTAAAAAAGAGGATTTTGTGCCTTTAAATCCTGCGCATGTACGGCTGTACGCGTGTGGACCAACGGTTTATAATTATGCGCATATTGGTAATGCGCGCATGGCTGTGGTGTTTGATTTGCTGACCCGTGTGCTTAAGAGCCTTTATCCGAAGGTTACCTATGTATCC
The DNA here is from genome assembly GCA_023898785.1 of Rhodospirillales bacterium. Lineage (NCBI taxonomy): Bacteria > Pseudomonadati > Pseudomonadota > Alphaproteobacteria > Rhodospirillales > Rhodospirillales bacterium. Next base: position 1,842,957 of record CP060239.1, read on the forward strand.
AACATTACGGATGTAGATGACAAGATTATTGCGTCGCACAAGGCTACGGGTGAGCCGATTGATGTGATTACACGCAAATATGAGAAAATTTATAATGATGATATGGCCGCGCTGGGGTGCGCTGCGCCCGATATTCAGCCGCGGGCGACTGAGCATATTGGCGAGATGATTGCAATGATTGAAGCCTTGATTGAGCACGGGCATGCTTATGAGGCAGATGGGCATGTCTTGTTTCATGTACCGTCTTTTGAGGGTTATGGCGGGCTTTCAGGGCGAAGCCGGGATGAGCAGATTGCCGGGGCGCGGGTTGAGGTTGCGTCCTATAAGAAAGATCCGGCGGATTTTGTGTTGTGGAAACCTTCAACGGATGATGAGCCGGGTTGGGATAGCCCATGGGGGCGGGGCCGTCCGGGCTGGCATATTGAATGCAGTGCGATGAGCGCGAAGCATTTGGGCCTGCCGTTTGATATTCACGGCGGTGGGGCGGATTTGAAATTCCCGCATCACGAAAACGAGATTGCGCAAAGTTGCTGCGCATCAGGGCATGAAGATGACTTAAGCGCTTTTGCGAAAGTCTGGGTGCATAACGGTTTTGTCACCGTTGATGGTGAGAAAATGTCCAAATCGCTGGGCAATTTTTTGCTTGTGCACGATTTGATAGAGACATATCCGGGTGAGGCGTTGCGTTTGACGTTGTTGTCGGCGCATTATCGTCAGCCTTTGGACTGGTCGGAAGATAAGGTGCAGCAAAGCCGGAAACAGCTTGACCGATTTTATACCCGTCTGGATGAGATGGCGGAGATGGATGCGGTTGAAACGGATGTGCCGCAAGGGGTTTTGGATGCTTTATGTGATGACCTGAATACGCCGCAGGCGATGGCGGAGATGAATGCGCTTTTGAAAAAAGAGAATTCTCCGGAACTTAAAGGTGAGATTCTTGCTGCGGGGAATTTATTGGGGATATTGCAGCAAAATCCCCAAGAATGGTTAGGGTTTTCTGGTGATGTAGAAAGCGGCGACAATGACTCTATTGAAGTATTGCTGCAAGAAAGGGCTGTAGCAAAAGTAGAGAAGAATTTTGCGCGGGCGGATGAAATCCGTGATCAGTTGACGGCTATGGGGATTGAAATTCTCGATACGTCTGAAGGGACGAAGTGGCGGAAAATCTCTTAGTTCATTTTGTTATTGCGAGGAGAGCGATAGCTCGACGCGGCAATCTAATCCTTAAGAGATGGATTGCTTCGCCTGCGGCTCGCAATGACGGAGGGTGCTTTTACCGGGCGACCAGGACTTTGTAGAAAACATATTCGGCTGGAGCGTTTGTTTTCTGGAAGCATCCGGTGAGCTTGCCATCAAGCGGTTCGCCGCCGGCTTCATCGCCAATGGTTTCATTATAGCCGAAGCTGCCAATATAGCGGGTTTCGCTAAAATCGGAGTCGGTTGGCGGGGTTGTCGAGGCATCTGTCACGCCAAGCAGGTCGTTGAGCTGCTGGCAGACGACAAGCTGGAGTTCGTCGACGATCAGGATCAGATCTGCACAAGCGGCTGCACCGCAGGTGGTGCCGACATTTTCAATTTCGTTATCTCCATATATGTGCCAGAGATTATCAGGCGTTGCTGTCGAATCCATAGCTTCGGAAGGAGCCTGTGTCCATGTTAGTCCGGCTCCGCTGGGGTGGAAGATTTTATTGAGGTCGTCGCCGCATCCAGCGTGGTTATAGTCGCTTGCCCCCCAGCTTGCGTGGTCAAAGCACAGGGCGCTTAAATCTGTGCCGCGTAGGCGGATCTGGCTGACGGCTGAGGCTATGACGTTGGCGAATTCGATTATTTCGGTAGCGTAGAGCCGTGCGCGTTCAGCGTTGAGTTGTTTGATATTGCCGCGGGTGGAGTTGGCCACGGCGAAGGATAGTGCGGCAATTAAGGCGACAGCAATCAGGATATAAAACAGGACATTGCCACTTTCATTTTGATGATCAAGGTGGTGTTTGGTACGTGCGTGTTTCATTTTTTTATTATAGCTGAATTCGGCTTAAGCGCGAAACGCTTTGAAATCGCTTTCGCAAGATTTTGGAATATGGACGGGCATGGTTGTTTGCCCTTTAGCGGCCAGGGTGAGGAGAACTGCCCGTCCTGAGCCGATTTCGATATTGTCGAGTATGCCGATGCCCAGTAGCGGTTTTTCGAGGGGCTGTCCGGTTTCGAGCGCTTCTTCAACTGCCCGGCGTTTGGCTTGTTCGTTTTCGCTTAAGGCGTTTAAGGGTTTAATTGAGCCGTCATTTTCCAACCATTCAAAGCTGTAGAGTGAGTTTTTCCAGCTTTCGAGCGTGCGCGCTATATCAATTGTGATTTCGATATATTGGTCCGGCCGCATCTGTGCGGTTTTGTTGTCTGTAAACTCTATGGCGGTCTTCGCATTCATTTGATGATTGTTTTGGTTCCGAGATGTGGTTTAATACAGTGTTCTTAGGGTTGTTATAACCTGTAATGAACTAATAAATTGTAAAAGGGTTACGAAAATATGACTGATAGTATGCATGTGCAAAGCCCGGAGATTATAAGTGTGCCTGAAGCGTGCGATGGCGTTTTGTGTGATGGTGGCGGGGGTGCTTTTGGTCATCCGAAGGTTTGGTACAGTTTTGAAGATCGGGATAGCGTGGAGTGTAGTTATTGTAACAGGTTGTTTGTGAAAGAGGGCCCGTAAAGCTGCTATCGCAGCGATGCTTGATTCAAATTTATAAAATCCTATATAATTGGTGCGCGGTGCCTATGAAGGGCTGCATATATGATGGTTTAACTCGCTCATATGAGGAGACAAGACAATGAGTACAGGACGTTTGACGTTGTTCGACAGCCCGCTTTTTTTGGGGTTTGACGAAATTGAAAAGACATTTGACCGTATGCGTAAATCTGGCGCAGAAGGTTATCCTCCTTATAATATTGAACAAATTGGCGAAAGCGGCTTGCGGATTACGCTGGCTGTGGCTGGGTTTACTATGGAGACTCTCGATGTTGAAGTTGAGAGTAATCAGTTGGTGATCCGCGGGCGGCAGCCTGAGGAGGATGAAGAGCGTGTGTATTTGCACCGCGGGATAGCGGGGCGACAATTCCAGCGCAGCTTTGTGCTGGCCGATGGGATTGAGGTGCGCGGGGCATCGCTGGATAACGGGTTGCTTCATATAGATCTGGAGCGGGTTATTCCGGAATCAAGCGCTCGCAAGATCGAGATTCAGGGTGTCAAGAAAAACGGCGTGTTGCCCAAGGCGATTGATGTCGAAGCGTCTGATTCTGAGGAGAAGAAGGGTAAGCGGGGCGAGTAGATCTTAGGGTCAAAACTCATTGCTTTCATCCATTCTGCGCGTATTAAATTTTTGACCCTAGTCTTTGTGTACGATTTTTAATGTTTTTAGGGCGTAGACGGGCTATACTAAAAGCTTGATGAGGGTATAAAATGATCAACAATCAAAGACAAACACCAGAACATCTTAAAAAACTTTCACCGCAGGATTTCCTGTCTTATGGTGTGCAGAATATTGCGTATGTACGCGAAATTCATGTTGATGGCCGTGATGGTTTTGCGGTGCATGCGGCTGATGGGACGCCGCTGTCTGTCATGGATAGTCTGGAAGAAGCGCTGCATATCATTCGTCATAATGATTTAGAATCCGCAATCTTGCATTAAGCATTAGTAGTTTGGAATGTAAAAAACCGCCTTGTTATTAAAGGCGGTTTTGTTTTAAGAAATTTACGCGGAGGAGCGGAGAGGCGGAGGTGTTTTGTGGATTGCTTTGCTACGCTTGCGATGACGGTGGAAGAGGGAGAGATTATAGGGCCCCCGCATTGAATGCGGGGTTTCTTTTGGGAGAGGCTGTATCTTATGCCGCCATTAACCATCCGTCGGGGTCCATGAGCAAGGTGTTTATGGTTTGTTGGTCGTGAGATTCGTGAAGTTTGCGGTGCAGGTCTTGATTTTTTAGCAATCTGGAGATGCGCGAGAGTCGCCGAAGGTGGCGAGGACCATCACTTTCCGGAGACAATACAAAACCAACTATATCAACAGGCTGATTATCAGCGGCATTAAAGTCAATAGGGTGAGCAAGCGTTGCCAGCATGGTGAACGGTTTTTTCGGGCCGCGGATTTGGATGTCGGGAATGGCGACGTTTTCACCGATTCCAGAGTTTGATTGGGTCTCTTTGGCGACCATGAGTTTGAATAGCATTGATGCGGGGGTGCCGAGATGTTTTTCAGCTTCTTTTGCGCATATCATAAGGACTTGTTTTGCACTGATGGCGCGTAAGTTCGGCATTATGACATCAAATTGCAAATCACGGTTATAGTCGTTCATATTTTTATTTCCCCAACGTTTAGATTTGTTTGATTTTTCAAACAACCCAGAGTGTTGTTGAGCATGTCAGTACTGTTATATTATGGGCGGGTCCAGGGAAAAATATGCTGCGATGCATCATTAGATTTTTTGAATATGGGCGCGGTTTTGCGAGGATTTTTGCTGGAGTTAATTTTTGATGCTTTAATGTCTATGAAAAAAGTATTCGGGGGCTTTTTGGGCCCCCGAAAAGAAAAATTTTTAAATTTGTGGATAGTGAAAAAAGTTTTTTCTGACAGGTTTTTGATCAATTTTCACCGTTTTCAGGATCGATCCAGCCGATATTGCCATCTTCGCGGGCGTGGACAATGTTCAGAGTGCCATTTTTGGCGTTAAAGAATACCAAGAATGGTTCGCCGGACAGATCCAGACGCATGACGGCTTCGGAAACACTCATTGTTTCGATGTCTTTGGTCATTTCGGCAATGACCAAAGGCTCTTGGTCGAGACTTTCCTCGGGCTCGTCATCCTGTTCGGAGGCTGCTGCCAGAACGTAGTCACGGGCCTTAAAGATTTCGTTTTCAGGCGTTTGTTCGAGGCGTTCATGATGGTCACGTAATTTGCGTTTATAGCGACGCATTTGTTTGCCGACTTTTTCAGCTGCGGCTTCGAAAGATGCGTAAGGGTCCGGGTCGGTTGCATCGGCGACGACCATAATGTTTTTGCCGAGCTGAACCGAAATATGCGCTTTTGTACTTGCTTTGCCGTGGCCTTCTCTTGAGAAGGTTACAGTTGCGAAGGTTGCGTGATTAAAATATTTCTGGTTGAGGTCTTCGAGCTTGTCCTCAACATGGGTGCGCAGAGCATCACCGACGTCAATTTGTTTGCCATGAACATTGAGTTCCATTTGGTCTTCCTCTTATGTGTATGTGTTTTTTCTGGTCACAATTTAGCACCTTCGGCGGGCGGAATGCAACGCGTTTCGGCGTTTAAGGCGCTAAATGTTTCTTTTGTTTGCGGCGCTGGACGGATGAGCCGATATGCATGGCCTCGCGGTATTTGGCCACAGTTCTTCGGGCTAGGTCTATGCCTTCATCTTTAAGGATTGCGACGATTTTATCGTCAGAAAGGATTTTCTTCGGGTCTTCTTCATCGGTGAGGGTTTTAATACGGGCCTTGACAGCCTCTGCGCTGTGGGCCGCGCCGCTTTCAGAAACCAGGGCGGTGGAGAAGAAATATTTCAGTTCGAAAATGCCGCGCGGCGTACCGATATATTTGTTGGTGGTGACGCGGGAAACCGTGCTTTCGTGCATGTCGATTTCGGCGGCTATATCAGAGAGTTTGAGGGGTTTGAGAAATTCGATACCGTAATTGAAAAAGCCGTCTTGCTGTTCGATGATTTCGGCTGCGACCTTGAGAATGGTTTGGGCGCGTTGATCCATTGCGCGCACCAGCCAGTTGGCGTTTTGGAGCTGGGTGGTTAGATATTCCTTATCCTTTTTCTGGGTCGCGGACCGTGCGACTTCGGCGTAGTATTCGTTATTGACCAATACGCGGGGAAGGGTTTCCGTGTTGAGTTCGACGCGCCAGCCGCCGCCGAGGTTTTTGGGCAGGCGCTTCATGATTACGTCGGGAATGGCGGTCTGAACGACGAGGTGGTCGAATTCTGCGGCCGGTTTGGGGTTAAGGCTGCGGATTTCTTCAATCATGTCTTTGAGGTAGGTTTCGTTGACACCGCAAATTTCTGCCAGACCTTTAAAATCATGATTTGCGAGCATGTCGAGATGGTCAAGGAGCGTGGTCATTGGGCCATCAAGCTGGCCGCGTTCGGAAAGCTGAAGCGCCATGCAATCGGCGAGATCATGGGCGAAGATGCCAGTGGGGTCAAAACCTTTGAGTTCACGGATGAGGGTGTTTATACGTTCGATCGAGCAGCCGAGTTTTTCAGCGAGTTCTTCGGGGTCTTCGCGCAGGTAGCCGCTTTCGTCGAGATGGTCGATGAGGAGCGCACCGATCATGTGGTCGCGGTTATCTTCAAAGGTCATGTGGAGCTGGTCGATTAAGTGTTGGCGCAGGGTTTTATCTTCGGACATACGGTTTTCAAAGGCATTTTCAATGTCCTCAAATTTTGAATTACCGCCTGCGCCGATGTCGGCCATGGAGGAGCCGGGGTCAAAATCATCATTGGTGTTTGATTTTTCAAAGGCTTCGTCGATTTCGTCTTGTTCGCCGTGTTTTTCCGGCGCGTTTTCACTGTCGTTGTCTTCAGATGTGCGTTCATCTTTTTCGAGCAGCGGGTTGGTGGCCAGTTCTTCTTCGACGACCTCGGTCAGCTCAACATTGCTGAGTTGCAGAAGCTTGATGGCCTGCTGCAGCTGCGGGGTCATGACGAGTGCCTGCGATTGGCCGAGATTGAGGTTTTGGGAGAGCTTACTCATGCGGTCATTATACCACGATTGTGGTCTAATTATAGTTTAAAGCCTTCACCGAGATAGACGCGGCGGACGTTTTTGTCGCTGATAATTTCTTCGGCGTTTCCTTCCATAAGGACTTTTCCATCGTGCAGGATATAGGCGCGGTCAACGATGCCCAGGCAGTCGCGGACATTGTGGTCGGTAATCAGGACGCCAATGCCGCGTTCTTTCAGGTGTGAGATGAGATTTCGGATTTCTCCGACGGCGATGGGGTCTATTCCAGCCAGCGGTTCATCAAGCAGGATGAAGTCTGGACGGGCGGCCAGAGCGCGGGCGATTTCGACGCGGCGGCGTTCGCCGCCGGACAAGGCCGGGGAGGGTGTACGCCGCAAATGTTCAATGCCGAATTCGCTTAAGAGTTCTTCGAGCAGGAGGTTCTGGTCTTCGGAGTTGAGATTTTGAGATTCCAAAACAGCGCGGAGATTTTCCTCAACATTGAGGCCGCGGAAAATCGAGGATTCTTGCGGCAGGTAGCCGATGCCTAGGCGGGCGCGGCGGTACATCGGCAGGGCGGTGATGTCTTGGCCATCTAACAGGATATAGCCGCCGTCCGGGGCTATCAGTCCGGTGGTTATGTAGAAACACGTGGTTTTACCAGCGCCGTTGGGGCCGAGCAGGGCGACGACTTCGCCGCGCTTAAGGCAGAATGAAACGTCGCGCAGGACAGGGCGTTTTTTATAGGCTTTGGAGAGGTGCTGTACGCACAGACCTTCCTTGACCACTTTCAGTGGGACTTCTTTGCGGCGTGGTGGTTTTGTGGGTGTGGCGATCATGCGGTTAGCTTGGTCTTTAATGTATTTTACTTAAGGCTAAACGTACACCAAGCGCTAAGAGAAGTCCACCGCAGATGCGCTCAATCCAGTGGGCGATGCGCATGAAGCGGGCTTTGATGTGGGGGTTGGTGAGTACGATTGTGACGAGGCTGAACCAAATGATTTCGGTTAGTATTGATGTTATACCAAAGGCGGTTAGCCATGTCAGGCTTGTTTCGGACGAGATAAACTGCATGTAAAAGGCAGGGAAAAAGACCAAAGCTTTGGGATTTAGTACATTGGTTAGGAAGCCGATTTGCAAGGCTTTGTAGGTTGAAATATTGGTCTTGCCATTGCTTTGTTTTTGGGCGTTTACGGCTTTGTTGTTGTGTTTATTGGCTTGGAGGGCTTTGATGCCGATATAGATCAGGTAAGTTGCGCCTATATATTTTATGACATTAAAAATGAATACGGACTGTGCCAGAATTACGGCGATGCCGGCCAGGGCGAAAATGGCATGGATGGCAACACCAAGGCCGAGGCCGATTGCGGTGAAGATTCCGGTTTTGCGATCATAGGCCATGGCATTGCGCAATGTGATGACGAAGGCCGGGCCGGGTGATATTGTTGCGGCGAGATTGATTGAAGCGAAAACGAGCCAAAGCATTATAAATTCCATGTTCATATCCTAACAAAAAGACTAGGGGGTATCAGTTTTATCTTGCGATCCGGGGTAGAAAACGCCGCGTACCTGGCCTTTGCCGGGCACTTCGGTGGTTTGATCTCCGCCGTGGATGGTGCTGATATTGGTGTTCAGATTGACTACGGCGCGCTGGCCTTCGAGCGTATTGGGTCCGCGTAGAATTTTAACGCCGCCGGTCAGTTCGGCAATATTGGTATCGGCTTTATAGATACCGTAAGCGCCGGTGACGGTTTCGGTTGGCGTTATGATGACGACATTGCCGATGGCTTCTAAAGAGTGGAGGACTTGCTGACTCCCGGCATTGTTCTTAAGCACGGCGGAGATTTTGTCGGCACGCAGGGTGTCCTGGCCGCCGCCGATTTTGGGGCGCACGACTTGCGCGTTGCCGATGGCGTTGACGCGGCCGTCGGCGGCCCAATATTCGAATTTATCACGCGCGGTAACGGTTTGATCGGGTGAAATCATTTTGAGGTTGCCTCCGGTCATGGTGGCGAGGCTCTGGTCTAAATCATAGTGTGCATTTTCGCCGTATATTATGGTGTCACGGTTTTTCAAAATGACGTTTGTGTCGGCGGTGACTTTCCAGATTTGCATGTTATTGCCATCTTTGCCTTCGCGGTAATATGCGCTAAGACGTCCTCCTTCGACAGAAGCGTCTCCTTGCTTCGCGCGGGCATTTTTTGTGGCGACAAACAGTTTTTCTCCGCGCAGCCATTCGAGGGTCCCATCGGCGGTGATCTCGAGAGGGTCTTTTGAATTTGTGTTTAGGCCTTGAGCCTGTGCGTTTGCTGCGCTTAGCGTGAGTAAAAGGATTAAAATGAAAAACGGTTTGCATTTCATGGTTTGAGTACTTTCCCTGCGCCTGAGGTTTTGGTGTCATAAATGACAAGCTTTGCCGGGCCTGTAAATATTAGCGTTTGTGTTTTGGAATCAGCGTGCATGCCTTTGGCGTTTAGTGTGCCTAGAGGGCCGTGCCCTGAAATGGATGTTTCGGTTTGAGCGGTGCCGACGTTCATGTCGACGTCAAGTTCCTGGGTGGTGACTTTATAGCCTGCATCATGAAAGAGTGTGACGTTGTCTTTGAGCAGGAGGCGCTGGGTTTCCTGGCGATAGGCACCTTGACGCGCGGTGACGGCCAGCCAGTTGCCGTTATTGAGTGCGATGTCGGCCATGGGTTCATCGAGCAGCATCAGCGCATCGTCCTGATCTTGCAGGGCACGTTTGGCGGTGATGTAAAAGGGCTGGTTTTTATTATCGACGCTGTCGAATTTGGGGTTAAGCAATTCGTTTTTGCCAATGGTTTTAGCGGTTTTAATATCGGGCACGGCGGCGATGTCGTTCGTTTTCAGGACGTCCCATGAAAAGACAATGGCTGTGATTGCGATGGCGATGAGGGGGAGTGCGATGCCCAGAGAGCGGATGAAGGCAGAGTAGCGTCGCATTCCCTCGTGGCTACGGGAGCTTTCGGCGCGGGTGAGCTGGCTGAATTTTATAGGGCCGCCTGTATGTGCCTCAGCCGCATGATTCTGATTATTTTTTTGTTGGATGTTGTCCATCCTGTTTGCCTTTAATCGCCCTATTGAATGGGGTATATTACAGAAGTCCGGCTTGAATACAATCTTGTAGGCGGATCATTCCGGCGAGTTTTCCGTTTTCCATGACCAGCAGGCTGGAGATATAGTGTCCGGGATTTTCTGTCATAATATTGACGGCTTCGACGGCCAGTGAGAATTTTTCAATGGTTTTGGGGCTGGTGCTCATGATTCTTGTCACGGGTTTTTGCAGCAAATTTGCATCCATGTGCCGTTTAAGATCACCGTCGGTGATGATGCCTTGTACGGCGCCGTCTTCGTTTATTATAATTACCGATCCAAGGTTTTTCTCACTCAGCATTAAAATTGCCTTGTCCATCTGCGCGGTTTCGTCGACAAGGGGCAGGTTGTCATAGGGGATCATCAGTTCGGCGACGGTCATGAGTTTTTGGCCCAATTTTCCGCCCGGATGGAAGATTTTATATTGTTCGGGCGTCAGCCCCATGCGATGGAGCAGCGAAACGGCGAGGGCATCGCCGAGTGCGATCATCATGGTGGTCGAGGTGGTCGGGGCCAGGCCGTTGGGACAGGCTTCGGGGGCCTTGGGTAGTTTTAAGCATATATCGGCGTGAGTGGCCAAGGTGCTTTGCGGGTTGGAGGTCATAGCGATCAACGGGATATTATAGCGCCGCGTGTAGTGAATGAGGTCGGATAGCTCAGTATTTTCGCCGGAATTGGAGAGCATGAGGACCACATCATGCTCGGTTATCATGCCCATATCCCCGTGGCTGGCTTCGCCGGGATGAACAAAATAAGCAGGCGTACCGGTGGAGGCGAGGGTGGCAGCGATTTTACGGCTAACATGGCCACTTTTGCCGATGCCTGCAATGATGAGGCGACCGTGATTGCCTGATTGTTTCATTGTATGGATGGTTTCAACAGTTTCATCGAAGCATTTGTCGAGAGAATCTTTGAGCGCACTGAGGCCTTCTATCTCTGTTTGCAGAACAGTGCGGGCGTGGTCTTGATCGCTTTGATTTTGCATGTTTTTGGGGGCCGGTGTATTCATGGCTCGTCTTTCAATGTTCGCGCGCGTTATATTGTTTGAGCGTGGCAGCTTTTAGTGTTCGAAAATATCTTCATTACTCCATCCAGCCAGGTCTAGCGCGGCACGTATGGGCAGGAAGTCAAAGCATTTTTGTGCAAGATCGATGCGATCTTCGCGCTTTAGCATGATGTCAAGACGTTCTTTGAGTTCGTGGAGGTGGAGAACGTCATTGGCCGCGTATTTGAGCTGTACGTCTTTGAGGTCTTCTGCTCCCCAATCTGAGGATTGTTGTTGTTTATTGAGTTCAATGCCGAGCAATTCCCGGCAACAGTCGCGCAGGCCGTGGCGGTCGGTATAGGTGCGCGCGAGTCGTGAAGCTGTACGTGTGCAATAAATCGGGGCGCAATCGACCTCAAGATATTTTTTAATTACGGCAATGTCGAAGCGCGCAAAATGAAAGATTTTCAACGTTTTTTCGTCGGCTAACAGCGTTTTGAGGTTTGGAGCAGCATAGGTTTCGCGGTTAAGCTGAACGATGTGGGCTTTGCCGTCACCGCTGGAGAGTTGTACAAGGCATAATGGGTCACGATGTGGGGCTAAGCCCAGAGTTTCCGTGTCTATGGCCAGAGCATTGCCAAAATTAAGATCTGCCGGGATGTCGCCTTTATGGAGGGTAATACTCATTTATACGCCTTTTTATTGTATGAAAGTTACGCTGCAGCCTCTTTTCATATGCTGTTTCAGCCTTCAATTTTCTTAATAGTCGTCTTTTTATATAAGAAAATCAATGGTGCCCAGGAAAGGACTTGAACCTTCACTCCCACAAGGGGAACTAGCACCTGAAGCTAGCGCGTCTACCAATTCCGCCACCTGGGCACATTCATTCAAAGTGAGTGATTGTCTATCGTACTCAGACAAGGTTGTCAAATACGGGATTTGAGAAAGTTCTATAAATTAGGCCTTTGCATTTTATTAATTTTAAACGATCATAATGGGAGAGATTTGTTCGATATAGGGGAAGAACAGCACTATGAAAGTTTTAGTCGTTGATCAGGATGATATGTCTACGCAACTTATTCGTTCCAAGCTTGAGGCAATTGGGCATCAGGTTGTCGAGGAACCGATGAAAAATAATGCGGTTGAAAGGCTTGCAGGAGATGATTTTGATGTGGTTTTGTTTGATCCCAGTCCTCTGACAAGTCCACGGCCTATGATTTTAAATGCGCGGCGCAGTGTTAAAAATTACCCTTATATCGTTTTAATATCGCAGAGTATTTCTCAAGAAGAAGCGCTTAAGAGCGGTTCGAATGATTTTCTTAAAAAACCGATTGATTCGGCGCTTCTTTTGCAAAAGATGGATAATGCCAAGCGTTTGATTAAATTAGTCCAGCGTATTGGCGATGAATCTGAAGATTTTCCCAGTGCCGGTGGTGTGATTGCTAAATCGGCCTTTAATCAGCTGTTTCTTTCAGCGATGGATCGTGCGGATCGTTATGGTGAACGGACGTTTATTTTACAGATTTCTTTAAATAATTATAAGGAGTTGCTTGAAGGGAGCGGTTCATATGCGGCTGAGTTTGCTGTGGCGAAGCTGTGTCAGTATTTGGTGCTTTTGCGCCGACAGAGTGACATTATCGGGCAAACGGCCAAGAATGAATATAGTTTGTTGTTGCAACGTCCGATTTATGAGACGGAGCCAACCGAGGCCGCCAATCGTTTTGCGCAGGAGCTTGCTGCGCTTAAAGACATTGATTCGGGACGTGCTGAACCTGCTGAAGTTTTGGTTTCCTTGATCGATGTTCCTACTGGTACGCGGCTTGTTGAGCATGTTTTCAAGCCTAATGAAACCGTTGAAAATTAAGCGGAACCCTTTAAAATTGCAGAGTTAAGCCAGAACATACCGACCGGTCGGTATGTTCTATTATGACTGGTGTAATCAGACGCTTTTTTTGCGTGAACGCAGGGCGGTGGTGATGGTGCCGTCGTCGAGATAATCAAGCTCACCGCCAACCGGTACGCCGTGGGCGAGGTGGGTGACTTCCAACTGCGGGCGGTTGATGTGATCGGCGATGTAATGCGCTGTGCTTTGGCCGTCCACGGTCGCGCTGAGGGCGAGGATGACTTCTGTAATGTCGGGATCGGCTGCGCGGGCGATTAGACTGCTCAGGTTGAGTTGATTCGGGCCGATGCCATCAAGTGCGGAGAGTAATCCGCCCAGAACATGATATTGTCCTTTATAGGCCGAGGTTCGTTCGATTGCCCAGAGGTCACTGACTTGTGCAACCACGCAAATTTGCGTTTTAGAGCGCCGGGCATCCTGGCAAATATTGCAAGGATCGGGCATATCGAGATTGCCGCAAATGCTGCAAGTGCGGATTTCTTCGGCCGTACGTTTCAGTAAATCGGCCAGTGGCAGCATGGTTTGGTTTTTATGGGCGAGCATATGCAGGGCGATGCGCCGGGCTGAGCGATTACCTAGGCCGGGCAGGCCGGAGAGTGTTTTGATAAGATGTTGTAAAGGGCCGTCCTGCATTTGCTAAGCTTTAATCATTAAATTCGGAGGTGCCGCGCGCTGGATCAGCGTAAACAAACAGATCTGCCGGGTGCTTAATATCGGTTTTCATATAGAAGAGCTCTACTTCGGTGATGAGGCCTTGTCCGTCTACGACTCGCCATTTACTGAGTGTTAGCGGGTCTTCTTTAAAGCCCAGTGTAAGTGAGCCTGCTTCAGGGTCGGAGCGCTGGATGAGCTGGACCTGTAAAAAGCCGCCTTTACGCCGGACGCTTTCGACCTTAATGTCTTCCTCCAGTGACAAATCTTTGCGCAGGAAAAAATCGGCTAATGTCTGGCCGATGGGCGCGTTGGTTTGTTCTCCCAATTCCGCATCATAGAAATAGATAAAAAAACCGTCGGCAACGACGAAATCCTTGATGGGTTCGTCATATTCAAAGCGGAGCTTGCCGGGACGCTGGAGGTAAAAAGTTCCAACAAGCTGTGTGCCGTCATGGGTGGTTTGTACGAAGCGGGCACGCGCGGTCGATAAATTCTGCAGGTAGGATTCGACCATCTTCACATCTTTGTTGAAGCTTTCTGTTTTTTCCGCCCGACCTGTGTAAGGTAGAAAAATTAGCGCAGCGCTGAGGGCTGTTAGAAGAAGAATTCTCAATGTTTGCGTATCCTGTTTTGTTGCTCTCATACACATAGTATACGCAGGCGGCTTTGCAAACCCTTTGGTAAAAGATTTGTTTGGTGGTCAGGATTTGATGTTTGCGTGTCTGCGAGATATTTTAAAATACAGACTGGGCGGTATTTTGTGGTATTTGCCGTGTTTTATTCGATCAACCCGCGTCGGAGAAATCGCTGATCAAGACTTCGCGTTTGCCGGTGGCGTTGGCTTTTGAGATCACACCCTGGCGTTCCATTTCCTCGATAATGCGTGCGGCGCGGTTATAGCCGATTTGCAAATAACGTTGAACGAAGCTGGTGGAGGCTTTGCCTTCGCGTGCGACGAGGGCGACGGCTTCATCATAAAGCTCATCTATTTTTTCGCCTGTCCCACCCCGATCATCGAAGATGGCCTGCATGACTTCGCTGGCATCGCTAAAATCGCTGTCAGTGATGGAATCGATGTAAGAGGGCTCGGCTTTGGATTTGAGGTCGCTGACTACGCATTCGACGTCGTCATCGCTGACGAACGGGCCGTGTACGCGTGTGATGCGTCCGCCCGGGGCCATATAGAGCATGTCGCCCATACCCAGAAGTTGTTCGGCGCCGCCTTCGCCCAGAATAGTTCGTGAATCGACTTTTGATGTGACCTGAAAGGAAATACGGGTCGGGAAGTTGGCTTTGATGACGCCGGTGATGACATCGACTGAAGGGCGCTGCGTGGCCATGATCAAATGGATTCCGGCTGCGCGGGCCATCTGGGCGAGGCGCTGGATGGCGCTTTCAACGTCTTTGCCTGCGACGAGCATGAGGTCGGCAAATTCGTCGACGATGACGACGATATAGGGCAGTTCGGAAAGGTCCATTTCCTGATCTTCGAAGATTGGTGCGCCGGTATCGGGCGTGAAACCGGTCTGGACTTTTTGCATGATTTTTTCGCCTTTTTTGACGGCTTCGCGGACGCGTTCATTATAGCCGTTGATATTGCGTACGCCGAGCTTAGACATAGAGCGGTAGCGTTCTTCCATCTCCGCCACCGTCCATTTGAGGGCGACGACGGCTTTGCCGGGTTCGGTTACAACGGGGGCGAGCAAGTGCGGGATGCCGTCATAGACGGAGAGTTCGAGCATTTTGGGGTCGATCATGATGAAGCGGCATTTTTCCGGTGGCAGGCGGTAGAGCAGTGAGAGGATCATGGTATTCACGGCCACGGATTTCCCCGAGCCAGTGGTCCCGGCAACCAGGAGGTGAGGCATTTTGGCGAGGTCGGCGACGATAGGCTGGCCGCTAATGTCTTTACCAAGAGCCAGCGGCAGGCCTGCGCTGGTTTTTTCATAGAGTGATGTGGTCAGGAGTTCCTGCATATAAACGATTTGGCGGTTTTTGTTGGGTAGTTCGATGCCGATGACGTTGCGGCCTGGCACGACAGCGACGCGTACAGAGATGGCGGACATAGAGCGGGCGATGTCATCGGCCAGTCCAATGACTTTGGAGGATTTTGTACCCGGTGCGGGTTCGAGTTCGTAAAGCGTGACAACAGGGCCGGGGTGGATGGAGGTAATTTCGCCTTCGATATTGAAATCCGCCAGTACGTTTTGCAGTAGCTCCGCATTACGCCGCAGGGCGTTTTCATTGAGCTGCGGGGATTGATTGTCTGTCCCGACGGCCTGTAAGAGATTAAGGTTCGGCAGTTCCCAGTTTTCAACATCCGAGAGGCTGAAACGTTGTTGTGGGCTGGCGTTATGTGTGCCGCTTGTCTGTGGCGTGACAACAGGAATTGGCTCTGCGGGTTTGGCCATTGGAGCAGGTGTTGGTGGCGTTGGCACCTGGTTTATGGCGGCGGCATTCTGGGTTTGTGGGGTGCTGATTTGTGGGGGCGTACGTGTTGCCAGTTTTTGCGGTATTTTTATCGGAAAAGCTTTGAACGGGGCGAGAGGGTCAGGGCGGTAATCTGGATTGTTATGGTGGGCAAGCCATTGTTGGAATCTGTAGGCCGCAGCGATAATAAATAGCGCTGTATGCACTATAAGACGCCAACTTTTTTGAATGAGATAACCAATCTCATTCATTTTTGTGGCGCTGGCATAGACAGCCAAAGGCAGGGCGATTATTGTGGCGATTGTTGTGATGACGAGCGGGCTGAGCCAGGGAGAAATTTCTTGTCCGGCCAGGCCGGCTTTGCTGAGGATAAGTGTGCCCAGAGTTGAGCCCATGTAGGGGTGGGCGATCCAGTCGCCGGAGGGCATTTGTGAAAAGGCGATGGCGCAAAAGAGAGCGCCTGTGAGCAGGGCGATGGTTCGGAGCCAAAGCGGGTGTAAGGGCTGGCGGTTAAAGCTGCGGATACCCCATGAAATCAGGACAAGAGAGAACAGGGCAGCGCCGATGCCGAGCGTTTGTAAAAACAGGTCGGCGAGCCATGCGCCGGAAGCACCCATCCAGTTTGATATTTCATCATTTCCCTCGCTGCTGGCGGTATTCCATGAAGGGTCTGCAGGGTTATAGCTGATCAGGGCCAGTAAGATGAACAATCCGCTGAGTGTCGATGCTGAGGCAAATCCGTCAACAAAACGTCGGGCGATGAAAGCCTGGAGGCTTTCAGGCAAAAACTTTAGTAAAAAAGGTTGTTTTTTGCGGGTAGAGCGGCGTTTAGGCGCGCGGCGGATTGTACGTGTTCTGGCCATAATGTTTTCAATAAAGTTGTAGTGTGGTTGCTTTTGTTACTGGAAGGGGCTGAAGCTGAAGAATCATCCAAAGCCTTGATGAGCGTTAAGTTTACAGAAGGTTAGCGCTAAAGACAAGTTTTGCAGTGTTTTGCCGGTTATTTGGTTTTGAGTTCTATGAAAGCCAGATTTTGCGCAGGATTCAGAGGATATTAAGTTTTCGTTAATCTTTTTGGTGTTATGTATAGATTATTGATCCTGCGTTTCTTTTTCAAATTTCGTTTTTAACACACTCAGTTTACGGGAGGTTTTGATGCCAAAGGGTTTTGCTTATACACAAGCTGTGCAGCCCTTTGTTTCCAACGGTGAGCCAGCTTACGCCGTTTATGTTTATCATTATCCCGAAAACCAGATGGAGGGGCAAAATGATTGGGAAATGCGGACTTTGACATCTGATTTAAAGACGGCGTTACAGGATGCTCAATCTTTGTATAAAAGTTCTGGTTATCGCAGGGTTGAGGTAAAAAAGCGCGTACATGATTCTAAATCTGCGCGGACGCGCGATACGATTTTTAAGGTTTTTGATTGCGATTCGGATAAAGAAATTTTTAAGCGGCGATGTGCGTTGGCGGTTGTTTTTGGCGCAGCGGCAACGCTGGCTTATGCTTTTATAGCTAATTAATCCAAAATGCCGAGCGGGTCTTTTATGACCAATTCACCAATTTGTTTGTAAACATTGGCATTTTCCAGCATTTGTTCTTTGATTGGTTCGTTTTGTTCGGCCAGTGTTGTAAAAAATGTTGCCGCATCAATCAGAAGTTTTCCTGCCAGTTCGCCGTGCGGGGTGTCATTGAGTGCGCCTTGTGGTTCTTGTGTGAGCAGTGCGCCCATTTGCTTAAAGACGGTGGCGTTTTCTTCCATTTGATCCTTGAGTGGGGGGTTTTGTTCGCCAAGGGTAAGGAAAAAATCTGCGGCATCGATCAGTAATTTTGAGGCAAGTTCGGCGTGGGTGGGCATTGTTTAACTCCTAAAATTCTATACTTCTGCTACCCTAACACGGCCAGGCCCAGGCATCACAAGGTTTAATTGTCTATATTGGTTAATTTATGCTGGTGCCTTTGTTGTTGTTGGCGCGAAACGGGTGGGCCGGGTAGGCTCCCAGGAACTTGACGTCTGTAGCGTAAAAACCGAGTTCTTCGAGGGCAAGTTTGAAGCTGTTTTTGTCCGGGTGGCCTTCGATGTCACAGAAAAAGCGGGCTGCCTGGAAGTTTGGATCGACATAGGATTCGAGTTTTGACAGGCTGAGATTGTTGGTGGCGAAGCCTCCGAGGCATTTGTAGAGCGCAGCGGGAATGTTGCGTACACCGAAAATAAGCGAGGTGATTGTGGGGACATCTTCGTCTGGAATTTCTGGCTGCGGTCCTAAAATCAAAAAGCGGGTTGTATTATGATGTTCGTCTTGAATGTGGTGTTCAAGGATTTCGAGATTGTAAATTTCTGCGGCTAAATCGGAAGCTATGGCGCCATGTCTGGGATCGTTGCGGTTTGATATATCTTCTGCAGCACCTGCCGTATCGGCGTGGATGTGGGCTTTCAGGTTCAGACGCCGGATAATTTTACGGCATTGAGGAATGGCGTGTACGTGGCTGTGGACGTGTTTTAAATCTTCAATTTTTGACCCTTTTATTCCTAATAGCGCGTGGCGGATGGGTTGGAAATGTTCGCCGATAATGTAAAGGTTTCCGTTGGGCATCAGGTGGTGTACGTCTGCGACGCGCCCTGCGATGGTATTGTCGATCGGGATCATGGCCAGATCGGCCTTTCCCCCTGTTACTGCGGTGAACGTATCTTCGAATGAGTCGCATGGTACGGTTTTCAGCGTCGGAAATACGGTGCGGCAGGCGAGATCGGAGTAGGCGCCTTTGGCACCTTGAAAGGCGATCTTTTTGATATTTTTTAGGTCCATTTTGGATGGCGGCTTTCTACTTGTAAAAATTTTGGTTGAATGACTATACGCAAACTGTTTATCTGTGTCGACAAGCGGTTTCAAGCTGCTATAGTTTCATAGGGTTAACTCAATATTTGAAAGCGATAAAAGTATGGAAAACAATAAGATATTTGCGGCGGTTCTGGTCGCTGGAATAGCGGCAATGCTTAGCGGGTTTATTGCGGACAGGGCGGTTATTTCAGAATATCCTGAGCAGGATGCTGTGACGATCGAGGTTGCCATGATTGGTTCAGCCAACGCAGCCGGAGCGGATAAGGCTGATGGTCCTGATCCGATATTGGGGTTGATTGCGAGCGCGGATGTGGCCAAGGGGCAGAAGCTTTCTAAAGTCTGCGCGGCGTGTCATTCGTTTGAAAATGGCGGTCCGGACAAGGTCGGGCCGAACTTGTATGGTATTGTCGGCGCTTCAAAAGCGAGCAAAAGCGCGTTCCAATATTCCGGCGCTTTGTCTGGTTTGGGGGGAGTATGGGGTTATGACGAGTTGAATAATTTTCTCTGGAAGCCTAAGAAATATGCGCCGGGTACGAAGATGAGTTATGCCGGTTTAAAAAAGCCGGATGACCGGGCGGCGTTGATTGCATGGTTGCGGACGCAGTCTGGCAGTCCTTTGGCGTTGCCGAGTGCGGCGGAGATTGCGGCGGAGGCGGCACCAGCCGAATCTGCTGCCGGGGAAGCGGCGGAGGCGCCTGCTGAGCATTAAGCTTTAACTCAAATGACTATGGAATTGTAAAAGAGCCGCCTGTTTTTTAAGCAGGCGGTTTTTTGTGAAGGTTGGCCTGTTTCGAGTTAGGCTTTTTTCTCCCAGCATCCTTGCGGGCTTTGTTGCCAGTAAGAAAGATTGGCATCTGCGTTTTTAAGTGTTTTCCAGCGTGCACGGGCCTTAGAGAGTATTTCGGAATTGCTTCCATCAAAGATATAGCATATCAGCGCGAATTCTTGGTTATCAGGGATGTTCTGGTCATGGGTGAGGATGAGCATATCGGCATTGTTCGGGTTTTCATCTTCGGCGGTGATCCAGACGGGCTGGTCTTTTGGGTTGCCCTCTTTTTTTGTACCATGAGGCAGGAAGCTGTTCGGATTATAGGTCCAAAGATGAGTGTTTAGGCGCTGGGTTTCTTGTTCGTTTGAGGTTTTTACGATGATGCGGTGGTCAGCGCTCAGGGCTTTGGTGACCAGTTGTGGCAGGACCTGTTCTAGTTCGGTGCGTTCAAGGTGATAGAAACGAATTTCAGTCATGGTTTTTAGCTTTCGCTTTGCGGTGCATAGATATGCTGCCCGCCCTTATAATCTGTAACGTTGTAGCCGCCTGCCGGTAAAGGTTCAAGGGCGCAAGGGGTGAGGGGAACTTTGCCGTAGCCACCAGGGATGTCGAGCATATAGGTTGGTTGACACAGGCCGGAGAGATGGCCACGCAGGGCGCGTATAATGCTTTGTCCTTCCTTGATCGAGAGGCGGAAATGGCTGGTGCCGGGGGCAAGATCGGGATGGTGGAGGTAATAGGGTTTAACATGCAGGGTGATCAATTCGCGGTAAAGATTTGCGAGAGTGGCGGCGTCATTATTAATGCCTTTGAGCATGACGGATTGTGAGAGCAGCGAGATGCCGCGTTGGTGGAGTGTTTTTATTGTGCGGCGAACTTCTGGTGTAAGTTCTTGGGCATGATTGATATGCAGGGCCATATAGAGCGCTTTATCAGGGTAGCATACCGACCGGTCGGTCTTTTCTTTGTTCGCTTTGATGAGAGGGGATATTGGAGAGCTTGCTAGAGCGTCTATCAGGGCGGGCGTGAGGCGGGCTGGATCAGCGATAGGCACACGGGTGTGGATACGAATGACTTTGACGTGATCGATGGCGCGCAGCGCGTTCATGATTTCACCTAGATGACGCGGCGAGAGCACTAGTGGATCGCCGCCGGTGAGGATGACTTCCCAGATTTTGGGGTGCGAACGGATATAATCGAGTGCGGCGGTGTATTCTTTAGGGTTCAGGCTGCCGGGGATTTTTTTGTCTTTCGGGCCGACTTGTTCGCGGCGAAAACAGTAACGGCAATAAACTGCGCAGACATTGGCGGGTTTGAACAATACCCGGTCTGGATAGCGGTGGATGATGCCTTTTACGGGGCTATGGGCTTCATCGCCGATCGGGTCTGAGCGTTCTTCGGGCAGGACTTTCAGTTCACAGGCTTGCGGGAGATATTGTTTGGCGATGGGGTCGTTTGTAATATCGCCTTTGATCGCATGTTTGATGTTTTGCGTTATTCGATAGGCGTATTTCTTTAGTAATGCGGTATCTATATCTCCGCCTTTTAATTTTATATAACACATTTTCAAGAAGGAGGAATGTGGGGTGTAAGGCGGTGAAGAGGCTTTTGGCTCGTCGGGATTTTGAGTCGTTTGCGATGCGAAGTGTTTAGGCATCAGCCCTCATAATATTTTGCGACAAGGTCGTTGAGGACACGTACACCGAAGCCGGAGCCGAATTTGGGCACGGTTGGCTGGTCGGATTTGCGCCAGGCGGTGCCGGCAATGTCCATGTGTGCCCAGCGTGTGCCATCTTCAATGAAATGGCCGAGGAAGGCTGCGGCGGTGCAAGAGCCGGCATTGCGGCCTTTGCCGGTATTTTGCAGGTCGGCGACTTCGCTTTCGACTTCTTTTGTCCAGACTTCATCAAGAGGCATGCGCCAGAGTTTTTCGCCGCTTTGCTCGCTGGCCTTTTCCATTTGTTTCCACAGGGTATCGTCATTGGCAAAGGTGCCGCAATATTCGTGGCCTAGTGCGATAAGAATTGCGCCGGTTAAGGTGGCCAGATCAATGACGAATTCGGGTTTGTATGTTTTTTGTATATAGGTTAGGCAATCGGCCAGAACGAGCCGGCCTTCCGCATCTGTGTTGAGGACTTCGATGGTTTTTCCGGCGTAGGTTTTGATGATGTCGCCGGGTCTGTACGCGTTTGAGGATGGCATATTTTCGGCCAGGCCGACAACGCCGACAGCATTGCATTTGGCCTTCCGCAGGGCCAGAGTTTTCATCAGGCCAACAACGGCAGCCGAGCCGCCCATGTCCATTTTCATTTCATCCATGTTCGGGCCAGGTTTAAGCGAGATGCCGCCGGTGTCAAAGGTGACGCCTTTGCCGACAAAGCCAAGGGTGGGGGTGTTTTGGGTTTTGTTTTTTGAAGTTGGGACGCCATTCCAGCGCATGATGACCATTCGCGGTTTGCGGCTTGAGCCCTGGCCGACGGCGGAAAGGCCTCCCATGCCAAGTTTTTCGAGCCTTTTATCGTCGATAATTTCAATTTCAATACCGAGTGGTTTGAGCTCGTTTTGGATAATTTTGGCGTAGCTTTCCGGGTAGAGGTCGTTGGGCGCTGTATTGACCAGATCGCGGGCTAGGAAAGTGCCTGAACGCACGTGGCTTAGATTTTCGAACAGTTTTTTGGCGTTGGCCGGATCTGGCGTTATGACGTCTAAGGTTTTGAATTTGAGCGGCGGTTTATCTTTTTTATCAGGTTTTGATTTATAACGGTCGAAATCATAGGCGCGCAGGGCAAAGCCATTGGCAAGATGCGCGGTGAGGGTTTCAATTTTGAGTTTTTTACTTTTTTCGCCGAGCAGTACGGCAGTTTCAGTGCTGGATTTGGTAAGTACGGCCGCCAGTTTACCACCGGCTGTTTCTGCTTTTAGCGCGTCCAGATCTTGATCTTTGCCCAGACCGAGCAGTGTGATATGTGTCACTGTGTTTTCTGCCGGGGCGCCGAGACTCATAATTTCACCATTTTTACCGGTAAATTGTGCGTTGTTTTTAAGGTTTGCGGTAATGAAGCCCTTAAGTGTTTTGTCCAGCGCTTTGGCTTGTGTCCCCAGTTCCCCACCTTCAAAGGCGCAAACAACAATTGCGCCTTTGGGTTTTGCGCTGGATTTAGGGAATGAAATTTTTAGGCTCATCGTCTTTCATCTTCTCTTATATGTGGATGAAGGTTATAAACGATATACTGTTTTTGACGAGATTGGCCAGAGCCAAAACGCATATGAATATTTTTGATCGCTATATTTTTAAAAATCTTTTGATTGCCACGGTGTTTGTTGCCGTGACGCTGGCGGTGGTGATTTTCTTGACGCAATCCTTGCGGTTCTTGGAGCTGGTCATTGAATCCGGGGCTTCGAGCAGCGCGTTTTGGGTTTTGACGATGCTGGCTTTGCCACGGTTTTTCGAAATTATTTTGCCGTTGTCGTTGATGGCGGCGACGTTGTTTGTTTATAGCCGCATGACCAGTGATTCTGAGTTGGTGGTGGTGCGCGCAACCGGTTATGCGCCTTCTGCTTTGGCGCGGCCGGCCATGATTCTGGCGTTGATTGTAACGCTTTTATTGATGGGGATTACGCTCTGGGTTGCACCAAAATCAATTAGCACGATGCAGGAAAAGCGCGAGATGATTAAGGCGCAGTTCTCGACGCTGCTTTTCCGTGAAGGTGTTTTTAATCAGGTGGGCAAAGGGTTGACGCTTTATGTGCGGGCGCGTGGTGAAGCCGGATCGCTTGTGGGCTTGATAATTCATGATAGCCGCGCTTCCGGGCAACCAGCTTCGACGATTTTTGCCGAACGCGGGACGCTGGTTTCTGCTGAGCAGGGTTACAGGATTGTTGTGTATGAGGGATCGCGTCAGGAATATGATGCTGAAAAAGGGATACTGAAACGGCTGAATTTTAATCGTTATACGATTGATTTGCCTGAGAGTGATCCGGTGCGCCAGCGTTGGGCGGAGCCGGATGAGCGGACGATTTTTGAGCTGCTTAATCCAGATGTACGTGTGAAACGCGATTTGGAGAGTTTACGCGATTTTCAGGTTGATCTTCATCGGCGGATTGTCAGTCCGCTTTTGGCGGTGGTATTTACGCTTATCGCATGTAGCGCGCTGTTGATCGGGCCGATTGACCGGCGCGGGCAGATGCGGCGCATTATGCTGGCTGTGGCAAGCGTCGTGGTGATTCAGGGGCTGTATATTGCGGCCTATAATATGGCGCGGCAAAGTGATGCGGGGCTGGTGTTTATGTATGGGCTGGTATTCTTTCCGCTTGGGTTGTGTTCTTTTGCCTTGAGCGGGATGAGTGAGAATTTACGCCGCCGGGTGCTCTATCATTGGCAAGGAGGACAGGCATGAAGGTGACAATGACGCTTAGCCGTTATATGGCGCGAACTTATGTTATGAATATGCTTTTTTTGCTCTTTGCCTTGCTAGGGGTGATTTATCTGTTTGACACGGTGGAATTGGTTCGCCGGGCCAGTAAAAGCGATTCTGTTCCGTTGGGACTGGTGTTGCAGATGGGGTTATTGAAATTGCCCGAGGTTGGGCAGATTTTGTTTCCTTTTGCTGTTTTGTTTAGTGCGATGCTGACATTTTGGCAATTTAATCGCCATTCTGAGCTGGTTGTGCTGCGTTCTTCCGGTTTTTCAGTCTGGCAGTTTTTGATGCCTGTGGTGGCGGTGGCCTTGTGTGTTGGTTTTTTACAAGTTGGGGTCATCAATCCGGTTGGCTCATTGCTGGTGGAAAAATATGAACGGTTGGAAAAAGAGTATCTTGATAAGCAAGATAGCCAAATTGCGTTGTTTAAAGAGGGACTTTGGCTTCGTCAGAGTACGGATGGTCATATTCTGGAAGATGATGACGATGTACAAAAGGGGTATGTGATACTTCATGCGCGTAAGGTTAAGCCGCCGCATTGGGGGCTTAGTCAGGTGAGCGTATTTTATTTTGGGCAGAATGACGTATTTCGCATGCGCGCGGATGCCAAAAGCGCTTCTTTAGAGCCGGGGCGCTGGGTGTTTGAGGATGTTGCTATTCATAGGTCCGGATCCGTGAAGATCAGTAAGCCAGAGATGGTTTTACCGACGACACTTACGATTGAAGATATTGAGGAGAGTTTTTCTTCTGCTGAAACAGTACCGTTTTGGGCGCTTCCGGCGCACATAGAGACATTGGAGCAGACCGGTTTTGATGCCAGCCGTTTGCGGGTATATTTTCATAGTTTGTTGTCTCAGCCTTTGTTTTTTGTAGCTATGGTCTTGCTTGCGGCAAGCGTTTCTATCCGCCCGCCGCGAATGGGTGGCGGTTTGATGCTCTTCGCTGTGGGCGTGTTTATCGGTTTTGTCGTGTTCTTTGTTTCCAGTTATTTACAGGCGCTTGGCTCTTCCAATCAAATTCCGCCGATTTTGGCGGCGTGGTCTCCGGCAATTGTATGTTTTTTATATGGGGTGAGTGCGATGATTCATCTTGAAGACGGTTAGATCGTGGTTATTTTTTATAATATTTTATTTTTTAACATTTTTACGGTGGCGTTAACCTTTTAATAAGTTTGCGCTGGTTAAATAGTGAAAAATAAGTTTCCATTCTTGACTTGCGTACTTCTTTCAATCACTTATAAAAGGTCGGATCTATGTTTAAACCTAAAGCGGCAGACATGAATAATATTGTATGGAATTTTAAAGCACTGGTAGCCTTATCAGCGATGGTTTTGCTTGTTGGCGGGTGCGCATCAAATGGTGAAGACCGCGTTATGGCTGGTGAGGTTGAAGTTAGCGATCCGTTCGAGAAGGCTAACCGGGCAATTTTCTCGTTTAATACTGCGGTGGATAAAGCGGTTATTCATCCTGTTGCCAAAGGGTACAATGCGGTTGTGCCGAATCCTGCACGTACAGGTATTGATAATGCGCTGAAGAATCTGCGTAGTCCTGCGAATTTCGCGAATCAGGTCTTGCAAGGTGATTTTGACGGTGCGGGCAATGTGGTTGTGCGTGCCGTTGTAAATACGCTTTTGGGTCTTGGTGGCTTGGTTGATCTGGCCGGCCATGAGGGTATTGAATACGAAGTTGAAGATTTTGGGCAAACGCTTGCTACATGGGGCGTTGGTCATGGGCCGTATTTGGTCGTGCCAATTTTAGGGCCGTCTTCTACACGCGATTATATCGGATATGCGGTTGATTCTTTTGCCGATCCGTTGCGCTGGTATCTCTTTAATATTGAAGAAGAGGGTATTTATTACGGTAAGGTCGGTGCAGATTACCTGAATTTGCGGGCGTCTTTGGTTGATGTTCTGGAAGATCTTGAGAAAAGTTCTATAGATTATTATGCTGCTACGCGCAGTGCGTATTATCAACGTCGCGAGGCTTTGGTTAATGATCAGGGGTCTGACGTGATTACTGCGCCAGCTATTCCTGATTATGATGATTATTAAGATGCGTGTTTTAGGCTATTAAATGAATTTAGGCTCTTTGATCATGCAACGTAGATTCCTGTTTTCGAGTGTTTTGGCGTTGGGTCTGGTTTCCGGGATCGCTTCTCATGCTTCGCTTTTGAGCACTTCAGCTGCTCCAGTTTTAAATTCCAGGTTTGCGCATTTTGTAGCTGCTAATGCGCACGGGGATGAGGTGGCTTTGGCGGCTGAAAAATTTGTTGCTGCATTGGCAGATCAGGGCATAGGGTTTCTTTCTGATAAGAAAATTACGGAAGAGAAACGGCGCGCCGAATTTAAAGCGTTATTGAATAAAAATTTTGATATGAACACTATTGCCCGTTTTTCATTGGGGCGGTATTGGCGCAGTGCTACGCAGGCGCAGCGTGACGAGTATGTGGTGTTGTTTAAAAAGATGATCGTGGATGTTTATTCTGCGCGTTTTAGCGATTATCAGGGGCAGGAAATTGAAGTTGTAGGGTCGCGTAAAGAAGGTGAACGCGATATTCTCGTGCATTCACTTCTTCGGCAAGATGGTGGGCCGGATGTCAAAGTTGACTGGCGTGTTCGTAATCGCAGCGGCGCTTATCAGGTTATAGATGTGATTGTGGAGGGTGTGAGCATGGCGATGACGCAGCGCTCTGATTTTTCTTCTGTCGTGCAACGCGGTGGCGGCGATGTAGAAGCTCT
This sequence comes from Rhodospirillales bacterium, assembly GCA_023898785.1. Classification (NCBI taxonomy): domain Bacteria; kingdom Pseudomonadati; phylum Pseudomonadota; class Alphaproteobacteria; order Rhodospirillales; species Rhodospirillales bacterium. Next base: position 1,869,537 of record CP060239.1, read on the forward strand.
TCTGGTGCATTTGCGCCAAGAATAGGTTGTTTCCTGCTCAAGTTTTAAGAGTGTATTTTTCGTTTTTTAATCTGCGATGATTGCCAGGTCGCCTTTGGCGGTGCCGCGGACCTGGTTTCCGATAAGCAGCGTTCCTTTATATACATTGCTGGATAGTTTTCCAGCCGGATCGCCTGCGTTTTCCTGGAAGGTTGAAACTGAAACGCCCATCCAGCGCAGGATGTTGTTTGGAATAAGGTCAACCAGCTTGAAGCAGGATAGTCCTATCAGGTAGCAGATAATGGCGTACATTGCGGTGAAGAAAAACTCATCTACTGTGCCTCGGGCGATATTAAGGTTGGAAAGTGTTCCTGCCGGTGCGCTGCCGGTTACTATATTGGCTTCGAGCTCTTCGTCATAGCCTCCCAAATTGCCAATGACGAGATCAAAAATCTGGTTTAATACATTTACCAGCGCTGAGAATATGCTGATGCTGGCCACAAACCCGAAGATGATAAGGGTTGGGCGCAGGAAGATTTCCAGTAGCAGGAAGTATCCGTTTGTTGCGCCCGGGCCGACAACGCCTTCACCATCAATGCGTAAATGCGCAAGCGCCCATAGCGGCATGGCAACGATGGCTTCAAATATGCTTTTGATCCATCCGCTGACGGCGAACATAAAGTAAATGAAGGGCAGGAATGGCAGAACGTAGTATAGAATTGCTGCGATGCCGACTGTAATGATGACCAAAGCGAACAGGAAGTTTCCGGCGGGGCCAGCGCCTTCTGCGAATTGATCCAATTTAAAACCAAGCCCTTTGACGCCGCTTAGTGCAGCACCGTATGCAGCGTTGCGTACTACGGCTTCCATCATGCTTTTACCGAGAGCCGAGAGTTGTGCCAGTGGGTGTACGTTTGTATTGTTGCGCATTTCAAACAGGCCGTTTGTACCAAACAGGGAATTGACGTAGTCGATTATGATGTTGCCTGTTGGTTGATCGAAGTTTGATTGTTGTGCAGAACCGTTTTGTGTCCAGAATTCGTAGGCCTCAACCATAGCGGTTAGCATGTTGCGCTCGTCGTCTTTTATCTCCATGAGGACATTGACGCCCATAGCGTCTGCCATATTTTGGTTGAAGAGGCTACTTGTTCTGATGAGCTCATTTTGCTGTCTGTTATTTCTCATTGCGGTTTCCATGAGAAGTGGGAGGAGTGATGCTTTAGGGATATTGAGTGAGGCGGTGGTGATGGCACCGTTCATTGCTGCGATTTTGTTATACCAAATGGCTGCGCCGGCCCAGCCGCGTTCGATGATTTCGGTTGGCACAGCGAAGTCGCCTTGTGCGCGTTGAATCTGGATTGCGCCCATAGTGACGAGTTTTACAGAGTTTACGTAAAATGCAATTTCGCTTTTTACCCAGGTTTCGTCGTGAATGGGGCTGCAGTTTGGATCGTAAGCTTCTTCTGTGATTTTGTGTTTTACAAAACACTCGGATCGGTCTTTATATTGTTGATCATTCCACAGGCTTTTTACCAAGTCGTAGTATACGTTGAAAATCATATTTGCACCGGGTTCTTCAATGCCTTGAACCTGTATCATGACTTCACCACAGTAGGGTTTTACGTTTCCTTTGAGTCCTTGGTATTGTGTTGAGAGTTCTCCGGGTTTTGCGGGGTCGTCTCCAGCTTCACCTAAGCGGCCGAAGCGTATGGTTATTGTTCCACGATAGGCAAAATCAAGGGCGTTGGGGTAGCTTAAGCCGTTAAAATCGAGCGCATTTGGTGTAAGCGTTGCCCCGTTTATGGTTGGGGTTATGTTTGCCGGGGGAGTGGAACGCACTACATAAGCATCTATTTTTTTTTCGGGGCCTTCCTGAAGGTGGTAAGCTGCAGCGCAGGTTCGGGCGAGGTACATCGTTTGGAGCAGGTCGTTGACTTCTGAAATCGGTGTGTTGGGCTGGGCCACCAGATCATATTGCTGGCTTAAATAGTTTGCAGACAGGCTTGGTGATGGCCCTCCGCCATTAAAGACCGTCCAGGCATTTGTCGCCATGTTGGAGCCGAGCTGCACTATTTTAAAAGTGATTAACTGGGCTGCGTTGAGACCCTGATTGGGGCCGCCTGCCCAGTTCATAGGGACAAGCAGGGCAAAAAATAAAATTAATCTGACGGGGGCCCAGGCTTTATTAAAGCGTTGTCCGAAGGGCGTTCCTGAAGCGGCGGTTTCAGCGATTATTGCAATACACAGATATATGATGACAAGAGAACCAACCCAGAAAATTCCATAAGCATAAAACTGTAAGATGCGGTGCAAGGCGATATGGAAGGGGAAAGGGTAAGCGGTGGGTGTGCTGGATAAAGTAACGCCTTTTAGATCTGTGCAAGGTACACCAAGATTGGAGATGCAGGAGTTAAAAAAACCTGTTAGTCCAAAAATTCGGTCCAGAAGGATGAACGCGATATCCTGTTCCGGGCCGAGTGAACCGGTTGTTGTATTCGGGTTTGGGAACAGGTCGGTGATGCCTAACGCAAGGGCAGGATGTTCGGCCGTGATCGCGACGATCAGAAGTATGAATTGCAGTCCTAATAAAATTAACCCCACAAGAATTGTAAAATAAATAATGATCTGATCTATGTGTTTTCGGTCGAAAACGAGGTTGTTTGCCGCTTCGGCCATGACATGGCGAATTCCGAACTGACCTATATTTTGAGGGTTCAGATAAGGGTGTCCTGTGGGGAGAAGGCGGACATTGCTAAAAATTAGCGCTATCGTATAAGCCAAATGTGTAAAACCGTTTTTGAAAAGCGCAGAAATCCGGGGAATGAACCCGGGGAGGAGCGTATATTTCAGGATTTTACTTTGTGTTCCCATTTATCCATTTTCATCTTTAAACGTTGTTTTTTGTACGTTTCTATCTTTTGTTATTTAAACAGTCCTTTTAGTCCGCCGCCGATAGCACCAAGTGTTTGCTGTGAGCCGACGGTTGCCGTTCCGATCAAGCTTTGACCTGCATCTTCGCGCTGGTCTCCAAATGTTGCAACAGATTGTCCCATCCAGCGCAGGATGTTGTTTGGAATCATGTCGACCAGTTTAAAGGAGGACATTCCCATCAGATAAACGATGATGACGTAGATAACCGTGAAGAAGAATTCATCAATTGCTCCCCGCCATTCTGCGACTTTTGAGGTTGCGGCGGCGCCTGAGAGTTCGAGTTCGGTATCAAAACCGCCAAGGTTAGCAACGACCAGATCAAATGTTTGATTTAATACACTGACCAGCGCCGAGAAAATCGAGATGCTGGCCAGCAGTCCAAAGATGATTAAAATGGGTCGTAAAAAGACTTCGAAAATCAGGAAATAGCCACTGACCGCGGCTTGTCCGGCCAAGCCGTTGCCGTCGATTCGCAAATGCGCCAAAGCCCAAAGCGGGGCGCCGACCATAGCTTCAAAAATACCTTTTACCCATCCGCCAACTGCAAAGAAGAAGTAGATAAAGGGCAGGAAGGGGACTACGTAGAACAGGACGAATCCAGCGGTCAGGCCGATTGTTGAAAATGTTATGATGAAGCCTGATGCAATTTTTGCCGCTTCTCCGGTCATGTCCAGATTCTTTACTAATGTACCTGTCAGTGCGCCAATACCGGCATAGCCGAGGTTTCGAACCGAGGCTTCGATAAGCGAGCGGCCAACGCCGGCCAGTTGAGCCAGGGGATGTACGTCGGAGTTTTGACGCATGCTGAACAGCCCGTTTGTGCCCAGAAACGTATTCATAATGTCGATCATTGCGTTGCCTGTGGGGGCGGAGTGCGATGTTGTGACGCCGCCGCCTTTTTGAAAGAAATCAAAGGCTTCCCATAGAATGGGGGCGATTTTTTCTTCTATGGGCTTTAGCCCTCCTGTGGCAGCACTTGAGGTTGATGTTGGATTAAAGCGTTCATTAAAGTCAACGTTTTGTTCGCCCTGGCGTTTTTTTGCGTATACTTTTTCCATGACGTGCGGGTAGCGTGAGGGCATCGGAATGTTGAGCGTGGCCGTTGTCAGCGCGCCGTTCATGTCGGCAACGCGGTTGTACCAGATCCCGGCGCCGGCCCAGCCTTTGTCACGCAGATTGGCGTCAGTTTGCCAACGCTGGGACTGGCGCATTTCCGGTGCGGCGCCGTTGGTGCCCAACGCGCCCAAGATGCCTGTGGATGGCGTACTTGGAGTACCGGTTAATATTTCACGCAGGTCAAGCCGGTAGAAGTCCTGCAGGGCGGTTTTCCATTCAGTTGTATGGAGGTTTAAGCCTTGTTGATGGTAACTGGTCGGTGCAGTTGAAAAGAATGTTTTTACTTTGACTAAATTCTGGGCGTAGGGCGGCACTGTCAATGCCGGGGTTGGACCATTGCCTTCCATGGTTACGAACCATAATTCCTTGAGGATAAACCAGTAGTATTCCTGTAGTGTTTCGATGCCAGGCTCTGCCGTGCCGGGGGCTCTGGGATCAGAAAGTTTAAATGTCAGTTCGCCGCAGGTCGGGTGGACATAGCCCATGAGGTCGCCGTATTTGTCTTCATCCCGGCGTCCGAAGCGGATGATGACCTGGTTTTCGCCGTCTGCAAAATTTATGAGCTGCGCATATGAGACATTTGTGTTATTTACCTCGAGATGATTTTCGGGCAGTTTTAAAGGATCGCCGACCAGGTAAAATTTAACAGGCTGAGGGGGGGCATGGGCAACGGCTTCAGCTTCGGTGCATACTTTTGCAGCATACATGAATTGTAAAAGTCCGCCGACTTCCGGGACGTTGGGAACGCCCACAAGGTTGGCTGCTGAGGCCGTGTCACTGTTCAGAAGGTTTTCAAAGGCGCTGCCATATGTGGCGTTTAATGTGTCGTTAAACAGGTTCCAGCCGTTGGTCGCAAAACCCGAGCCGTATTTTGCAGCATAAAGCACAATATATTGCGCTGAGTTATATCCATAGCCGATTGGAAAAAGCAGGCCAAAAGCCATGACAAAGCGGATCGGCGCCCAGACCTTGTTAAAACGTTTGCCCATCGGGGTTCCGCTTTCCGCCGTTTCCAGAGCGATTGTGAAAATAAAATACATTCCTATGAATGCTGCAACCACGGTGAGGCCGATATTATAAAGTTGGAAGAGTTGGTGTAGGCCTCTATGAATGGCGAAAGGGAATACTGTCGGGTCATATGACCATGTTCCGCCCGGTGCGCCTGCGGCGGTTGCAATAGGGTTTCCATCAATAGTGGTACAGGGTACGCCGACTGAAACACAGGAGTTGAAGATACCCGGGACGCCAAAGACCATATCCATCAATATGTTGGCGATGTCTTGTGCTTCATTGCCTGAGGCTGCTGTTGAGAAAAATCCTGGAAAGGTTGTCGGCATTGCAGCCATTGCCGGTTGCATAAATACGGCGAGGCTTAACAAACCAAACTGTAAGGCCATTAATATGAGGCCAAACAGGATACAGAAGAATAATAAGATCTGGTCGATGTTCTTTGTTGAAAAAACAATGTTATTGGCGGCTTCGGCCAGAACGTGACGGATGCCGAAACGTCCCATATTTGAAGGGTTCAGGTAGGGGTGCTCTGCAGGTAAAAGACGCACCGAGCCGTATACAAGGGCGATGAAATAAGGAATATATTGAAAGCCGGAGGCGAAGAGATCGCGAAAACGCTGCCGAAAGCCCGGCATTACTGCGTATTTTATTATATTTTTTCGCGTTACACTTTGCATGTTTAAATTTCTTTCCTCCTTCTTACTCTATGGAGCAGCTCTTTCTGTGGTAGCTGCACCTCTTGCGACGTTTCCTACAACGCCTCCAAGACCACCGGCCAGATCTTTAACTCCGCCAGCAATTTCGCGGCCAGCGGTCATACCACCCAGAGCGGCATAGCGGGTCAGGCCTTCTGTCGGGTCCTGGTTAATGTCGCCGAAGGATGAGACGCCTTGTCCCATCCAGCGCAGGATGTTGTCCGGAATTTTATCGATCAGTTTGAAGGACGCGGTTGCGAGCATATATACGATGATCGCATATAAAACGGTATAGAAAAATTCATCGACAATGGCACGTTTGAACTTGAAGTCTGCGGCAATGGCGATTGTCGGGTCGCTGTTATGGCCGCCGACATTGTCTGTGACCATCAACCAGATGAAGTTCAAGACTCGTACTTGTGCGGTGAAGATCAGCATGGCGGCGATGAGGCCTGCGACCGACAAAATCGGACGTACAAAGATTTCAAAAATCAGGAAATACCCATTTAAGGCGGATTCGCCGGGCAGTCCATCGCCGTCAATTCTTAAGTGTGCCAAGGCCCATAGCGGTACGCCAACCATTGCTTCGAAAATGGTTTTAATCCATGAGGCTACAGCAAAGTAGAAATATACAAATGGCAGGAATGGCAGGACGTAAAAGAGTACGAGCCCTGCTGTCAGTCCGACGAAAGCAGTAGATAATACGAGGCCGCTGACGGCGTCAGCTAACGGACCGGCCGCGGTGTCGAGCGCTTTGGAAATACCACCACCAGCAGCGCCCATAGAGGCTCCTGCAACATTTCGGATGGCGGATTCGACAAGGCCTTTACCGAGCGCGACGAGTTGTGCCAGCGGGTGGATGTTTGCGTTTTCGTCGTTCATGGCGAATAAGCCGTTTGTTCCGAAAACGAGATTCATACCCGTTTCAAGGGCGTTTGTGGTATTGGCTTTTTCGCTTTTTGCCATGTTTTTGTTACTTTTATTCCAGTATTCAAGGACACGATATTCAATCATCGCAATTGGGGCAGCGCCTGATTCCACGTGGCTTAGTTTAAGGCCTGCGCTTTGTGATTTGGTGTTAGGGTTGTAGGCCTGGATGCCGGAAGGGTCGCTGTCTTGTTTACCTTTTTCCTTTTTTACCTTTTCCATTAAATATGGATAAACGTTCATTTCCGGTACGTTGAAGAAGGTGTTCATGAAAGCGCCATTGGCTTGGGCGATTTTGTTGAACCATATACCTGCGCCGCCCCAACCGCGTTGGAGCAGGGCATTATCAACAGCGAATTCTCTGGTGCCCTGATTATAGTCGACCCAAATTTGGGTTAGTTTGGTGTTGAGCGTAACTTGTAATTCGTTTGTTGCTTCTTGTTTCCACTCTGCCGAGATGTTGTGGGTCGCGCAATCACGCTTGTCTTCTGTTTTGGGAGGAGGAAGCGGGGCGCCACAATCGTTATGCGGAAGGTCAAGGTTTGGGGAGAATAAGCCGCCACCTGCGCAGCCGATATTACAGGCTGAATCTTCAGGTTTTTTTGACGGGTTTTGTTCGAGCATCGCCATGCGGCCGGCAAAATCGATGTAGTTTTCGTTTATATTTACGTCGTGCCAGTGGTCGCGGATGAGTTCAAAATACATGCGCTGGACGGCGACAGACCCCAGATATCCGTCTGTGGCGTGAACGTTACCAGCGTTGGTCGGGCGCCGGTCTGTTACAGGGATGCGGATTTCACCGCAGGTTGCCTGGACCTGTCCAGGTTCGTCTTTGAACATTTCTTCTTCCTGGTCGGATATGGTCCAGTCACCATTAATGTCCCAATCGCCACGACGGCCAAAGCGGATGACGATGTCGCCGCTGGTGTAAAATTGCAGCGCCTGTTCATATGTTGTTCCGGGCAGGACTTCAAGAAATTCATTGGGATCGATGCCTGCCTGCCAGGCGGTCGGGGTTTTGACCAGATAAGGTTTTACGCCGTAGCGGTTGTTCAAATAAGTGGGTATTTGTCCCGGGTTTTCGGGGTAATCGACTCGTATATCTCCAGGCGGGTTTGCCGGCGCTGTGTTTTTCGCAATGCGTGGATCGTGCAGATAATGCGCATAAGCGCAGCCGTGCACGATTGAGAACATCTCGGCGAGTAAAGAGGCATCCGGGGGCTTTGGCATGGCGATCAGGTTTTCCGCTTCGCCGGCGATGTTTCCTGCTGCGCCACCGGGCATGTTTGCGGCAACCTGCTGGTTAAACGTGATCCAGCCATTCGTGGCCATGCTTGAGCCGAACTTGGCGGCAGCGAAGGTAATATATTGTCCTGAGTTGTATCCTAAACCTAAAGGGATCAACAATCCTACAGCGACGACCAGGCGTACCGGCACCCAGAGGTTTTTGAAACGTTGACCGAAGGGCGAGCCTGTTACTGCCGTTTCGACTATGACGACGACCACATAGTAAGAGAAAATGATGGTTCCGATCAGAAGGATGCCAATGGAGTAGAATCTAAATAAATTATGGAGCGCAAGATGGAATGGCCAGGGGTATACTGCGCCCGTTGCTGCTGGCGGTTTATCCGGGTTGCATTCAATATTTTGCGATACGCAGGAATCAAAAAAGTTGTTTACGCCGTCTCCAACGCCGAAAACCTGGTCCATGAGCATGTAGGCAATATCATATGTCGGTGCGGGCGTTACGAAAATTGAAGCGGCTATAGCCGAGCCGAAAAACAGGCCGAGCGCCAGCATAATTATTTGTGTGCCTATTATCACAACGCCGGTGAGCATGAGCGTGAAAACAATCAATTGGTCGATATTATTATGGTTGATGACCAATGCGTTGGCGGCTTCGGCGATGACGTGGCGGATGCCGTATTTGCCAATATTTTGAGGGTTCAGATAAGGGTGGTTATTCGGCAGCAGGCGAACCATTGAATAAATTTGTGCCATTAGGAAGGCAATATAGCCGAAGCCGGACGTAACAAGGCGCTTTAGCCGGGGGATTATCTCCGGCATTATTGCGTATTTCAAAACTGTTTTTGCTTTTATACCGCTCACGTCAAATACTCACCACTTCAATATATAGTGTAGCGCGAAAATAGTTAAAATTTTAGTTAATTTGTTCGTATTTTATGGTTTTCGCCCCATTATAAAGTTGTTTATTTCTATAACATGTTGTTTTTTTATACATGTTTTGCTCAGACACAATTTTGTCACAATTGCCTTAAAAACCTGTAAAGATTTGGTTTTACAGGCTTTTTATATGGTATTTTAAGCTCGGTGCTTTAGGGCAGTTAGCTGGCTTTGCGCAAAGGTTTGTATTTGATGCGGTGGGGCGTGTCGGCATCATGGCCCATACGGCGTTTGTAATCGGCTTCGTAGTCCTGATAATTGCCTTCAAACCATTCGACATGGCTGTTGCCTTCGAAAGCAAGGATATGCGTACAGAGGCGATCAAGGAACCAGCGGTCGTGGGAGATGATGACGGCGCAGCCCGGGAAGCGTTCGATGGCTTCTTCGAGTGCGGCGAGGGTTTCGGTGTCCAAATCGTTGGTCGGTTCGTCGAGCAGGATGACATTGGCTTCTGATTTCAACATTTTAGCCAGATGTACACGGTTGCGCTGGCCGCCAGAAAGATTCTTAACCAGTTGTTGCTGGTCGGATTTACGGAAGTTGAAGGCCGACACGTACGCCCGGCTTTGCATCTCGATTTTACCGAGTTTAATGATGTCGGTGCCACCGGAGATTTCTTCCCAGACGGTTTTATCGCCATCAAGGGAATCGCGGCTTTGGTCGACATAGCCGAGCTTGACAGTGTCGCCGACTTTGAAGGTGCCTTCGTCCGGGGTTTCATTACCGGTGATCATTTTAAAGAGCGTGGATTTACCCGCGCCGTTGGGGCCGATGACACCGACGATGCCCCCGGGGGGGAGCTTGAAGGAGAGATTTTCAATGAGCAGGTGATCGTCAAAGCCTTTTTTGATGTTTTGTGCTTTGATAACAAGATCGCCAAGACGAGGCGGGGTGGGAATGACGATTTGGCAACTGCGCTTGTCGAGTTTGGCACTTTCGGCCAAAAGGTCTTGGTAGGCGTTGATTCGGGCTTTTGATTTGGAACGGCGCGCAGATGGGCTTTGTCCTATCCATTCCTGTTCACGTTTGAGTGTTTTTTGGCGCGTATCTTCTTCGCGTGATTCCTGTTCCATGCGCTTGCGCTTGGCTTCCAGATAGGCGGAGTAATTGCCTTCGTAGGGAATGCCAGAGCCGCGGTCGACTTCTAGAATCCAGCCTGTTACGTTGTCGAGGAAGTAGCGGTCGTGGGTGACCATAACGACGGTGCCAGTGTAATCGCTTAAGAAGCGTTGGAGCCACGCGACGCTTTCGGCATCGAGGTGGTTGGTTGGCTCATCGAGAAGTAGCAAGTCCGGTTTTTCGAGCAGCAGACGGCACAGGGCGACGCGGCGGCGCTCTCCTCCGGACAGGTTGGTGATGGCTGAATCGCCCGGTGGGCAGCGCAGAGCGTCCATAGCTATGGAAATTGTACGTTCTAATTCCCAGCCATCAACAGCGTCGATTTTTTCTTGTAAATCACCCATTTCGGTCATGAGAGCGTCGTAGTCGGCGTCGGGCTCGGCCATTTCCAGGCCGATCGCGTTGAAACGTTCCACCATGGCTTTGGTTTCGGCCAGGGCTTCCATGACGTTTTCTTCAACGGTTTTACTTTCGTCGAGTTGTGGTTCCTGCTCGAGATAGCCGACACGTACGCCATCGGCGGCCCAAGCTTCGCCTGTGAAATCTTTATCAACGCCGCCCATGATTTTGAGCAGGGTGGATTTACCCGCGCCGTTGGGGCCGAGCACACCTATCTTTGCGCCGGGCAAGAAGCTGAGTGTAACGTTTTCAAGGATCTTTTTGTTGTCGAAAGATTTAGACAAGCCGTTCATAACATAGACGTACTGGGCTGACATTTTTACTCCTTTGTGATTTTAGAAGCATAGAGTTAGCGCAGAACTGCGTGCAAATCAATCTTTAGAAGCGATCTTGGAAAAAGGCTTCATCGTCGGAGATGCGGTGGGTGTGAAAGGCTTTGAAAGAACGTTCATGTCGTGGTTTTTCACTGGTTGTATAGACAAGGTAAGCGCTTGGCAGCGTATTTCGCGGGAAAAGTTGAGGGCATTTTAGAAGTAAGGCTTGATGAAAAACCGACCGGTCGGTATATTTGTGGGGCAGGAGGATTCAGGGATGAAAAAAGCAACAGATTTACGGATATTGGATAGCGCTGAGCAATTGTTTTGGCATTACGGGCACCGGGCGAGTTCGCTCGATAAAATTGCCAATGATGCGGGTCAGAGCAAGGGCGCAGTGTTTCATTATTTTCGCAACAAAAAGGATATTACTTCGCAGGTTTTGCGCAAATATGCGCAGGAAAATATTTTTGGATTGTTGCAGACGCATTTTACCAAGACGCAAAATACCAAAGAGGCGCTTTTGAATTGGGGGATGGAGATTTATCAGTCTTATGCGCAAGATGAATATAAGGGTGGGTGCTTGCTTGGTAATATGGCGCTGGAGCTATCGGACGGCGATGAGGCGGCGCGTCATGAAATAGCAAAGATTTTCTTGGAGTGGGAAAATCAACTGACCAATTATTTCAAAGATCCGGCGCGCACGGGTGAGATTATGATGGAGCCGCGGCAATTTGCGCGGTTGTTGATTGCGACGTTGCAGGGGGTTACGATGACGGCCAAGGTTCATAAGGATAAAAATCGTGCAGCGCGTGAGTTTCAGGCGTTTGCGGAATTAATTGAGCGCATGGTTCGCGGTTAAACCGACCGGTCGGTTTTTTGATATGGTTCAAGACGGTTTGATTGAAGGCGCTGATGGGCAGGTCCGTTGCTGGTGGTGCGGTGATGATCCTGAATATATTCGTTATCACGATGAGGAGTGGGGGCGGCCCGTTAGCAATGATATTCGGTTGTTTGAGAAGATTTGTCTGGAGGGGTTTCAGTCCGGTTTGAGCTGGATTACGATTTTGCGTAAGCGTGAAAATTTTCGCTCTGCATTTGACGGGTTTGACTTTACTAAAATTCAAAATTTTGATGAGCAAGATATTGAGCGTTTGCTCGGCGATGCGGGGATTGTTCGTCATCGGGGCAAAATTGAAGCCACCATCAATAATGCGCGCCGCGCCATGGAAATGGTAGAAGAGTTTGGTTCGCTAGCGGCTTATTTTTGGAGGTGGGCGCCGGAAGATACCGACCGGTCGGTATCTTATGTGGACATTCCAGCGGTGACGGATATTTCAAAAGCGCTTTCGAAAGATTTGAAAAAGCGTGGCTGGAAATTTGTTGGGCCAACAACCGTGTATGCGTTTATGCAGGCGATGGGAATGGTTAATGATCATGTTGAAGGGTGCGGGCAGTGTGCGCTTGTTGAAGAGCATCGCCGGGCGTTTCAGCATTTTATAGCTTCTGATTCTAAATTCTAAGCCTAAGTCCTTTATTCTTTTGGCTTTTAGGGATTGCAGTGCTATGGTTTCGTATTGTTTATGGAGTGAATATGGATAAGAAAAAAACCTCTATTGATTCGATGGCTGAAGCTTCGCGTAGCGTTGTAGATTTTTCTGGTCATAACGGTTCTTTGGGGGCTGCCGGTTATCGGGAGGCCTCTTCGCACCCCGAGAATTGTGAATTTTTGAATGAACCTGGTTCGACGATTGCTATCAGTCCGGGGCTGGAAGGGTTTACTTCGATTGATATTGGTGTGGCCTGGGATAATGTGCGGCTTGAGCAGAGTGGGTTTTTCGGCAAGATGTTTAAAAAAGCGCGAAAGGTTGGGGTGGATCTCGATATTGGCTGCTTATACGAAATGAAAGACGGTACGCGCGGTGCGATTCAGGCATTTGGTGAGAAGTTTGGAAAATTTGATGCGCCGCCCTATATATGGCTTTCGGGGGATGAGCGTACGGGTAACGCGGAGGGACATGATGAGGTTATTCATGTGAACGGGGCGCATTGGGATGATATAAAACGTATTTTGGTTTATATATATATATATAAGGGAGCGCCGCGTTGGAGCGAGATTAATCCGCAGATTATTCTGGATGTGCCCGGTGAGAATGATTTGGTTGTAACGCTGGGGGCGCATGATGATGCGTTGGCGTTGTGCGCGGTTGGTGGATTGGAAAGCGTACGCGGCGGGATCAAGCTGACGAATTATACGGAATATTTTCCTGGTCACTATGAGATGGATCGTGCCTTTGGTTTCGGGTTAGAGTGGGGTGAAGGACGGAAAGAGTAAGTTTGGTTTTTTATTGGCCTTAAGCACTTCCTCTTAATTCTTCAAGGGAACTTCGGTTTTAGAAAGCATATTTATGGATGTTGTGACATTGCAGGCACTTGTCATTCCGCTGGGTTTGATAATGTTTGGCACTGCCCTGCTGATTAAGGGAGGGAACTGGACGATTGATTCGGCTGTGTTTATTGCACGGCGGTTTGGTCTGTCGCCAATGGTGGTGGGTTTTACGATTTTGGCGTTTGGTACATCTTTGCCGGAGTTGATTGTTTCTATATTAGCGGTTTTACGGGGTTCTGAAGGAATCGCGATGGGCAATGTGATCGGTTCGAATATCGCCAATATTTTACTGGTGATTGGGTGTTCTTCAGTTTTGGTGACAATGCAGATTACGCTCAGTAAGGGCCTGATTAAAGATCTGGTGATGATGTTGCTTTCTGCATTTTTGCTGATGGGTTTGATGCTTTACGGCGAAATTGGACGGATTGCCGGGTTAGGTATGGTGGCGATTTTGTTGATGTATATATTTGTTCAATACCGCATGGCGATGAAGGGTGAGATTGTTGTTGATGGGGAAGATTTACCTTTTTTCAAGCATCCAGCCCAGCCGTACGTGTTTTTGGTTTTAGGGCTTTGTGGCGTAGGCGTTGGGGCTGAATTTTTGGTACGCGGAGCTAGCCAGTCTGCGGCCATACTTGGCGTTCCTGAGGATGTTGTGGCTTTGAGTATTATTGCTTTCGGCACGTCGCTGCCGGAACTTTCTACAAGTATTATCGGCGCGCGGCGCGGTCACGCGGAAATGGCTCTGGGCAATATTGTCGGTTCGAATGTTTTTAATATTTTGATAATTATCGGCATTACCGCGCTGGTGAAGCCAATCGCGCAGGGTTCATATGCCGATCAGCTTTTAGAGTTTGATATTTGGTTTATGTTGGCTGTAACGGTGGTTTTTGCGGCGTTGGTTGCCGGTTATAGAAAAATTACACCGGTAATCGGCGGTATATTTGTTAGCGCGTATGTCGTTTATACGATTTATATTTATGCGATTAATTTCGGCACATAATTTTGTGTCGGTTGTGTTACACTGGAAGCTGGTGTTGGGCTTTTTAAACTCGAAATGGGATCAATCAAATGGTCGATGATATTCTCGATACACGATTTGAAGGTAAAGAAGTCGATTTGGCGGACAATCTGGTTTATCTGAATGATGATTTAAACCTGATGCAAGTTGATCCGGCTCTGCGTAATGTTCTAATTGGCGCGGGATGGGATGTTAATGCGTTTAATGCCGACACTCTTGATCTCGATTTGTCCGTGTTTTTGCTTAATAAAGAAAATGTGACACGCGAGGATGGCGATTTTGTGTTTTATAACCAACCCGAGACGTTTGATGGCGGTGTAAAGCATAGGGGGGATAGCCGTACAGGCGCCGGTGATGGTGATGATGAGAGTATTCTTGTTGATTTGCATGCGGTTCCGTTCGATATTATTCGCGTTGCTATTTGTGTCACGATTTATAAAGGGTATGAAAAAGAGCAGAATCTTGAGATGCTTCGTAATGCGTATGTTCGTATTGTGAATGTAGATACTCGTCATGAAATTTGTCGTTTTGTTATTGATCAGGTTCTACAAGACAGAACTGAAACCGGTGTAATTATCGGCTTCTTAAATCGTGAAGGGCCTAAATGGCATTTTAAACCTGCGGCTGATTTTGTGCCTGGCGGTTTGAGCGAGTTGGGTAAACGTTTTGGGCTTATTATCAATCAGGAGTAACTTAATAAGTCCTGTTCCTAGGGTTTTTTCATACCCATGAGGGCAGCCGGTTTTACTTTGGGTGATTTTCGTCCAATTTTTCCACGGCGGCCGCCGCCTCCAAAACTATCATCTTTCATTTTATCTTCGATCAGCATATCAATGTCGGGGATTTCATTCATTTGCAGGGCGCTGACACATGCGAGAAAAAATTCGCAGCCTTTTTCTTCCCAGCCGTGGAACTCGTTGACGTAGTCTTTGCCCTTAATGCGCAGATGTTTAGGTCCCCATTGGTTTTCACCGACAGGCTCAGCGCGCATCCATAAGATTTGTTCCCGGCCGCCGCCGGAGGATGCGCCGCCGTCCTCATCATCGTCATCTGTTTCATCGTGAAGAAACTGGATTTCGGCCTCGATGTCTTCACCGGTTGGTCCCATGCGGACTTCTGCACTACATGTGAGTTTTTTTTCTTCGCTGTAAACGAGCCATGGCTGTGTCTCATAGGGAGAGAGCGCATGATTGACGCCGAGTTGTTGCAAGAATTTTATAAGCTCAAAACGCATTTATCGTGCCGTGTTGGGGGTTTTGTATGTCGTGCTTGGTACCATACATAATTTTATCAGAGTTATTCAAGAATTGCTTGTGGGAATGCCTGGCCGATTTGTTTAGAAAGCGTTCATTTTTTTAATGAAAGAGTGATATGATTTTGAGATTAAGGCGATTATTTTTCGGAGCGATGTGCGTGAAATTTAGGCTCTTTGTAATTTTTATGATGCTGGTAATTGCAAATGTTGTTCCCGTTTCTGCCGGTGCGGCGCAGTCTGGGGCGCCTTCTTTAAAAACATCTGAATCATCGTCGCGGTTTTTTGATACTCAAGCCAGAGCTGTTGACGGCGGGACTTTGATGGCCGGGAAAACACCAATCAAGCTTTGGGGGATTCAGCCGATTGAAGGCATGCCGGCGCAATTTTCGGTGAATGTTCGCGCGGCGCTTGATGCTGTACTGGGGTATAATAAGGTGCGCTGTGAAATGAAAAGCCGGGATGCTTCCGGCGTTGTTGCCCAATGTACCAATAGTTTCGATCAGGATTTGGGATTGTATATGCTTCAGCGTGGGTTTGCCGTGGTGGATCGGGCGGCTGTGTTCGGTGGTGCGTTTGAAGAATCGTATATTCAGGCTGAGAAAGATGCGCAGAAGCAGGGGCTTGGTGTCTGGTTGCAAGAAGGGAGCAGATCTTCGGAGAATGACGGCGCTTTTATGATGATTGCGGGCGGTATTTTAATTCTGTGTTTGCTCGGCGCATTTTCGGTTTTGACGTTGATTATTATGAAGGGGTTCCAAAAAGTCGCAGACGTACAGACTCAAAGTATGAATATGATGGCTCGCGAGCGAGCGCTTCGAGATAAAGAACGCGAAATTTTTGCAACGATGCTTGATTCGGAGATTAAAGCGAACAAGTCCAAGGTTGAAGCCTATTTGGTCGTGTATGACGAGATGCTTAAGGATTTGAAAGATCCGGATAAAAAACCCAAATATAAAAAGGCGGGCGATATTGTGCAGGCGCAGCCAGCGATGGAGCGTTCAGTTTTTGATCGCAATACGGACAAGCTTGATATTTTGGGTGATCAGCTTTCGAGTGAGGTCATTCATTTTTACGCACGGATAAAGAGCAAGCCGGATTATATCAATCTTGAGCCGGAAATGCCGGTTGAAGAGGCTCGTGAGATTGTTGAAACGGCGTATAATCGTGCGCAGAGAATGGATGAAATTTCAGATCGGCTAATTGATCTTTTTGAACGTGGCGGATATGCCAGAGGTGGCCCCAAGAATTCGGACAGTGAGTTAAGCTACGATCTATGACCGAAGGAGGGTCATGGATTATGAGTAAGACAAGGAAGAACTACCCGGCGAAGTTTAAAGCGCAGGTTGCGCTGGCGGCGTTGCGGGAGGACGCGCCGATCACGGAGCTGTCATCCCGTTACGGGGTGCATGCGACGGTCATTCACCGTTGGAAGAAGGAGGCTCTGGCTGCGCTGGAGGCGGGTTTTGCGGGCAAGCTGGAATCGCGAGCGGACGCGCATAACGCCGAGGTCAGGGACTTGCACGCCAAGATCGGACAGCTGACAGTGGAACGTGATTTTTTAGCCGATGCCTCCGCCCGGTTGCGGTCCGGGGGCGGCAGGAAATGGTAGACCCGTCCAATGACAATATCGGCATCGCGGCGCAGTGCCGGTTGCTGGGGATCAGCCGCTCTGGCTGGTATTACGAGCGGCGCGGGGAGAGCGCGGACAATTTGGCGCTGATGCGGCTGATTGACGCGCAATTCCTGCAAACCCCGTTTTACGGGTCCCGTCAGATGGCCCGGCATCTGCGCCGTCAGGGGTACGAGGTAGGCCGCACCCGCGTGCGGCGTCTGATGCGCCTGATGGGAATCGAGGCGGTCTATCAAAGGCCGCGCACTTCGATGCCGCATCCCGGCCACCGGATTTATCCCTACCGGCTCAAGGGGCTCACGATCACCCGCCCGAACCATGTATGGTGCGCGGATATCACGTACATCCCTGTCAAACGCGGGTTTTTGTATCTGGTAGCGATCATGGACTGGGCCAGCCGGAAGGTGCTGGCCTGGCGGCTGTCGAACACGATGGAAACGCGCTTTTGCGTGGAGGCGCTGGAGGAAGCCATCGCCCGCTACGGGCCGCCGGAGATCTTCAATACCGATCAGGGCAGCCAGTTCACGGCGGACGCGTGGACGGGCGTCCTGAAAGAAAACGGGATCGCGATCTCGATGGACGGCAAGGGCCGCTGGATGGACAATGTGTTCATCGAGCGGCTGTGGCGGAGTCTGAAATATGAATGCGTGTATCTGAACGCGTTCGAGAGCGGCCTGCAAGCCAGGCGGGATATCGGGCGCTGGCTGGCGTTTTACAACGCGCAGAGGCCGCATTCGGTATTTGATGGACAAACCCCGGACGACGTTTATGATGAACGAAATTTTGTTTCTCCGGCCTCGGGCTTGCCGCCTCCGCCTAACGGCTCCGGCGGCCGCGCCCTTCACCCGGAGAAACAAAACCACAGGCAGGCGGCATGACAATAACCAACCGATCGTAGCTTAACTTCGCCGCAAAGCTGGCCGAAGAACCGAGACCACCTCTGCCATAGAAGAAGACGGCGAATAATTTGTTTGAAATCTGGTTTTGGGTTAGTCAAACAGGTTTGTCTGAGGGTCGTTTTGCGCAGGTGGTGGCGCTTTTCTTTTTTTCGTTTTGGGCTTTGAAGCTTTTTTTGATGTTGTGATTGCCTGGATGTGGCCCTGATTACGAAACTGTATGTCCAGTACCTGGTTCGGGTGGATGTTACTGGCATCGGGGATAAGAGTTCCTTTTTCATCGCGCACGACGCTAAAACCTCGCTGGAGAATATTTTCAAAGCTGTATGCTTCGAGCATTTTACCAAGATGGTCCAGTTTTTGTGTTGGTTCCCGGGTGAGTTTGAGGCTGAGCGTTTCCAGATGTTCGTTCCAACGCGATAGATTTTGTGATGCTTCTGCGAGGCGTTCGCGTGGGTGGCGAAGCCTGGCGGTTTGCTCGGATAGCGCATGTTTTTTTGTATCGAGGAAACGGCTAAAAAGTCCGGAGAGTTTATAGGAAAGGTGGTCGATCCGCTGGGTCTGCGTTTCGAGGAGGCGCGCGGGATCACCAAGGCGGGCGCTGAGTGATTCTATTTTGTGGCGATGTTCGGAGAGTAGGCGGGTCATGCCGGAGATCAGGCGCTGTTCGTCTTCCAGAATTTGCGCGATGAGGTTGGCACGTACAGGCACGGCCATTTCTGCAGCGCCGGTGGGGGTTGGTGCGCGGACATCAGCTGCGAAGTCGGCAAGTGTGGTGTCGGTTTCATGCCCGATTGCGGAGATGATCGGGATTTCGCTTTCGGCAATCGCGCGGACAACGTCTTCTTCATTGAAGGGCATTAAATCTTCGAGAGAGCCGCCGCCGCGCGCGACGATGAGCAAGTCGGGGCGGGGCTGGCCGTGTTTATGAATGGTTTGGAAGCTGCGGATGGCGCTGGCGACTTGATTAGCCGCGCCGTCGCCCTGCACGAGGACGGGCCAGACCAGCACATGGCGCGGGAAGCGATCGGCCAGGCGGTGGAGAATATCGCGAATGACTGCGCCGGTGGGTGAGGTGACGACGCCGATGGTCTGGGGCAGGAAGGGCAGCGGTTTTTTTCTTTCCGGGGCGAAGAGACCTTCCTCGCCCAGTTTCTTTTTACGTTCTTCAAGCATTTTGAGGAGTGCGCCTTCTCCGGCCAGTTCCATCGATTCGATGATCAGTTGGTATTTTGAGCTTTTGGGGTAGCTGGATATACGCCCGGTGCAGATGACTTCAAGGCCTTCTTCAGGTTTAACGGAGAGGTTGGAGAGTACGCCTTTCCAGCATACGGCATCGATGACGGCCTGATCGTCTTTGAGGGATGAATAAAGGTGCCCGGAGCCCGCGATTGAAATACGGGAAAGCTCTCCGCGGACGCGAATGCGGCCATAATTTTCTTCGAGTGTACGTTTGAGTGAAAGCGCCAGATCGCTGACGGAAAATTCCGGTATGTTAGATCTGTGGGTTTCTGTTTGTATTTTTGTTTTTTGGGCTTCGGATTCGGACATGGTTTTATGATAGGATTAGCCTTTGAAGCTTGAAAGGTTTTTTTTCAATGACGTCTCCTTCCTTTTCTCCTTATTTCCAGCGTAGCGAGGAAGCTGCCGTTAAGGGCTTGCTTCAAGATTTTGATTGGGATGAAGGTAGGGCAGCGCGGATTGGTAAAGAGGCGGCGGCGCTAATTGAGGCCATGCGGGGCCAGAAACAGGAGGTTGGTCAGCTGGAATCCTTTATGCGTGATTATGCGTTGGATACGGAGGAGGGGCTGGCTCTGATGATGTTGGCTGAGGCTTTGCTCCGTATTCCTGATAAGGCAACGCGCCGGGAGTTGATTCGGGACAAGGTTGCGGCGGCGAATTGGCTTGAGGGTGTGGGCGGATCGAAGGATTGGGTGGTTAAAGCTGCCGGGGTCGGGTTGTTTATGACTTCCAGGACTTTGAATGGCGCTTTGAGTAAAATCGGTGAGCCGATTGTGCGCGAGGCGATGCTCAAAGCCATGCGGATGTTAGGCGGGCAGTTTGTGCTTGGCCAAGATATTGAAGAGGCGATGCAAAAGGCTTTGCCGCTCAGGAATCGCGGCTATCGAATGTCGTATGACATGCTTGGCGAGGGGGCGCGCAGTGCGGCTGATGCGCAGCATTATTATGAGGCGTACGAAAGTGCGATTGAGTATATCGGCCAGCGGGCCGATAAAAAGCTGGTTCGGCGTCCCGGGGTTTCGGTTAAGCTTTCTGCGTTGCATCCGCGTTATGAATTTGCGCAGAGCGAGATCTGCGTCCCTGAAATGGCGGCGCGGTTATTGGCTTTGTTGCAAAAGGCAGCTTCGTACGATCTGGCGTTGACGGTCGATGCGGAGGAATGCGCACGGCTGAATTTGTCGATTGAGATTATTGAGCGGGTTTTGGGTGATGCATCCTTGGGAGATTGGGATGGGTTTGGGCTTGCGGTGCAGGCCTATCACAAGGCTGCGCCGGCGGTGATTGATCATGTGGCTGAAATGGCCAAGGCGCGTACTCGGCGCATTCAGATGCGGCTGGTTAAGGGCGCATATTGGGACAGCGAGATTAAAAAGGCACAAGTGGCGGGTCTTTGCGATTTTCCGGTTTATACGCGCAAGAGCCATAGCGATACGTCGTATTTGGTGTGTGCGCATAAAATGTTTGATTACGTGGATACGCTTTATCCGATGTTTGGAACGCATAATGCGTACAGCGTGGCGGCGATTATGGATATGGCACATAATGTTGGAGCGGGCGCATTTGAATTTCAGCGTTTATTTGGTATGGGGGGCGCGCTGTTTGATCAACTTTTAGATCGCGGGGCGGTGGCGAGTATTTATGCGCCGGTTGGGCCGCATAAGGATCTGTTACCTTATCTGGTGCGGCGGTTGCTTGAAAATGGGGCCAATAGCTCCTTCGTGAACCGGGGGCTGGACCCGGATGCATCGGTGGAAAGTCTTGTGGTTGATCCTGTGGATAAGTCTAAAAACCGCAAAGAGTTTAAGCACCCTAAAATTGTGTTGCCAAAAAATTTATTTATGGATGAAACGCCGCAAGGTCGAGCCAACTCTTCTGGTGTGGACCTTGATGCGCCCGAGACGCTTGCACAATTGAGTCAGGAAATTGGTGCGTATGATAACAGTTCTGTCAGTGCGGCAGCATTGATTGATGGAAGGACATTGAAAAGCGGGGCTGCGCGGACGGCTTTGAACCCGGCGGATCGGGCCGATGTGGTGGGGCAGGTTTATGATGCGGATTTCAAAACGGTGGAGCGTGCGTTTGAGGCTGCGCAAGCTGGTTTTGTGGAGTGGAATGCGTGCGATTCGGATGTGCGGGCGCGGGCGCTGGAGTGCGCTGCGGACATGTTGGAAGAGCGGCGCGGTGAATTTATGGCTTTGCTGGTGCGCGAAGCCGGGAAAACGTTGGTGGACGCGGTATCCGAAATTCGTGAGGCGGTCGATTTCCTGCGTTATTACGCAAGTCGAGGGCGCAAGCTTTTTGCGGCTGAGGGCGAAGCTTTGCCGGGGCCGACCGGGGAGCGGAATCGGCTTTATCAGCAAGGGCGCGGGGTGTTTGTGTGTATATCCCCATGGAATTTTCCTTTGGCGATTTTTACCGGGCAGGTGGCTGCGGCGTTGATGACGGGGAATGCGGTGATTGCAAAACCAGCGGAGCAGACGCCGCTGATTGCTTATAAAATGGTGGAATTGCTGCATGAGGCTGGCGTGATTCCTGCAGCATTACATTTGCTGCCTGGTGACGGGCGCGTAGGTGCGTGCGCGGTGGAGCACGGGCTGTGTGCCGGGGTTGCTTTTACCGGTTCGACCGAGGTGGCGCGGATTATAAACCGGGCTTTGGCTGAGAAGAATGGTCCGATTGTACCGCTGATTGCCGAGACGGGTGGGCAGAATGCGATGATTGTTGATAGTTCGGCATTGCCTGAGCAGGTTGTGGATGATGTGATTTTGAGCGCGTTTGGCAGCGCGGGTCAGCGTTGCTCGGCGTTACGGGTTTTATGTGTACAGGAGGATATTGCCGATAAGGTGGTGCGGATGCTGGCCGGGGCTATGGATGAGCTGTGTATTGGTGATCCTGCTCGGCTTTCTACGGATGTCGGACCAGTGATCGATGAGGAGGCTATGGCTATGCTTGTGCATCATCATGAAGCTTTGAAAGGGTTTGGTCAGTGTATTGGTAAGGTTACGGTCTCAAATGCGCTTGCACGTAAAGGGCATTATTTTGGGCCGTGCGCATATGAAATTCCCGGCATGGGGGCGCTCACCAAAGAAGTTTTTGGACCGATTTTGCATGTGATTCGCTATTCTAAAGATGGTTTGGATGATTTGCTGAGGGATATAAATGCGAGCGGGTATGGTTTGACGCTGGGAATTCATAGCCGGCTCGAGAGTTTTCATCAGTATGTGGCGGCGGGTGTACGTGCCGGGAATGTTTATGTGAATCGTTCGATGATTGGCGCGGTGGTTGGCTCGCAGCCCTTTGGCGGAAGCGGGTTGTCGGGTACGGGGCCGAAAGCCGGCGGGCCGCATTATCTGGCGCGCTTCGCGAGCGAGCGGGTGATCAGCGTTGATACAACTGCAGCCGGGGGGAATGCGTCTCTTGTATCCTTAAGCGAATAGTTTATTATCCAAAGCGTTTTCTTTTATAAGAAGGATTGGAAAATGAAGGTTTTATTGGTTGGTTCAGGTGGACGGGAGCACGCGTTGGCGTGGGCTTTGGCAGCGTCGGAAAAATGTAATGCGCTATATTGTGCGCCGGGAAATGCGGGTATTGAGGCTTGCGCGGAGTGCGTGGGTATTGGTGCGGAAGATGTACAAGGATTGGTGGGTTTTGCCAAAGATAAAGCGATTGATCTGGTGGTGATTGGGCCTGAAGCGCCGCTGGTGGCGGGGTTGGCTGACGGGCTTGCTGCAGTGAATATTGCAGTATTCGGGCCGGATAAAAAGGCGGCGCAGCTTGAGGGTTCCAAAGGTTTTATGAAAGATTTGTGCGCAAAATACGATATTCCGACGGCCAGCTATGGCCGATTTACGGATATTGAAGCGGCGCAGCAATTTATTGAAGATCAACCCGGCAATGTTGTGGTGAAAGCCGATGGGCTCGCTGCCGGTAAGGGCGTGATTATGTGTGATAACAAGGCTGAGGCTGTTGAAGCGGCGCGCGAGATGCTGAGTGGCGGAAGCTTTGGTGAGGCTGGTACAGAAATTGTGATTGAAGAGTTTATGGATGGTGAGGAGCTGAGTTATTTTGCGCTGGCCGATGGCAAGAGCGTATTGCCGCTAAGTTCCGCGCAGGACCATAAGCGTGCCTATGATGGCGATGAAGGGCCGAATACCGGTGGAATGGGCGCATATTCCCCGGCGCATTTAATGGACGATGCGCTGGAGCAGAAGATACTTGAGCGCATTATTCAGCCGACGATTGACGGGATGGCTGCAGAGGGTTGTCCGTTTACGGGCGTTTTATATGCGGGAATCATGATGGTCGATGGTGAGCCGAAATTGCTGGAATATAATGTGCGGTTTGGTGATCCGGAGTGTCAGCCGTTGATGATGCGTTTGCAAGGGGATTTGCTTGAAATTCTGGATGCGGCGGCACATGGGCGTTTGGCGGAAATTGCCGATCGGGTTTCATGGAGCGATAAATCAGCGCTGTGCGTGGTGATGGCTACAAAGGGGTATCCGGGATCTTATCCGAAAAACACAGTGATTAAGGGATTGGAAGATACGGCGGAAGTGAAGGATGTGACGGTGTTTCACGCCGGAACAGCCAAGGATGAAAACGGGCAGATTATTAGCACGGGTGGGCGCGTTTTAGGGGTTACGGCACTGGGCGAGACAATTGCGGAGGCGCAGCGCCGGGCTTACATGGGTGTGAACAAGATTAATTGGCCGGATGGGTTTTGCCGTAAAGACATCGGTTGGCGGGCTTTGAAGGCGGAAGAAGCTGCCTAATTAGCGTTTCGCTTTAAAAAAATCGCGCAAGATCTGGCTGCATTCGTCGGCGAGGATGCCGTGGGTTACGGCTGGGCGGTGGTGGCAGGTCGGCTGGTCGTAGAATTTTCCGCCGTGCAGGATGCCGCCGCCTTTTGGGTCATGTGCGCCAAAAATGACCCGGTTCAGGCGTGCAAATGAGATTGCAGCGGCGCACATGGCGCAAGGCTCAAGGGTTATGTAGAGGTCATAGCCCGGTGTGCGCTGGGCTTTTTCGAAAGAGCAGATCTCGCGGATACACAGGATTTCAGCGTGGGCAGTGGGGTCGCACATTGTGCGGGTGCGGTTGCCGTGGGCGGCGATAATTTCACCGGTTTCAGGGCTTACCAGAACGGCGCCGATCGGGACTTCGTCCAAGGCCTCCGCTGTTTTTGCCTCTTCCAATGCGGCGCGCATATAGATATGGTCCTGATCTGAGGTATGAGATGTCATGAGTGAAGAAAACCACAAAGGCGAGCGGATTGCAAAAGTTATGGCGCGGGCAGGCTTGTGTTCGCGGCGTGAGGCTGAGTGCTGGATTGAGGCCGGGCGTGTTCAGGTTAATGGTGAGCGGCTTGCGAGCGCGGCGTGCGTTGTTGGCGTGGATGATAGGATTGAGGTGGATGGCAGGCTGCTGGGTCTGGCCGAGGAGGCGCGGCTGTTTCTTTATCACAAGCCATCCGGGCTGGTGAGTACGCATAAGGATGAGCGCGGGCGTAAGACGGTGTTTGATATGCTTCCTAAAGAATTACCGCGGGTTATGAGCGTGGGGCGGCTGGATCTGAATACGGAAGGGTTGCTGCTGCTGACCAATGATGGGGGCCTGTCACGCTACTTGGAGCTGCCTGCAACGGGTTGGTCCCGGCGTTATCGTGTGCGGGTTTTAGGCGCGGTTGATGAAGCCCGGCTGGCGGATTTGAAAGGCGGGATTACGGTTGAAGGGGTGCGCTATAAATCGATTGAAGCCAAGCTTGAGCAGACGGGGAAAAGCGGGGCTAATCGTTGGATCTCGGTGACTTTACGCGAGGGGAAAAACCGCGAGATCCGCCGGGTTATGGGGGCATTGGGGTTGCAGGTGAATCGGTTGATTCGCGTTGGGTATGGTCCGTTCGAATTGAATAAATTGCCGTGTGGCGGTGTGCAGGAAGTGGAGGCGCACGTGATGAAGGCGCAGATTCCGGGATATTTTAAGGGTCATGTGTGATGCGGATTGTGGCGGGAAAATATGGTGGACGGCGGTTGGAGGTTCCCGGAGGCCGGGATATTCGTCCTACCAGCGATAAGGTGCGCGGTGCAGTTTTTAACGCTTTGGAGTCTATGGGCGCGGTGCGCGGTGCGCGGGTGCTCGATTGTTTTTGCGGAACAGGGGCGCTGGGGCTGGAGGCGCTTTCTCGGGGGGCAGAGTTTTGCAGCTTTATGGATAAAGACAAGCGCTCTTTGGCGTTGACGCGTAGTAATGCCGAACGTTTGGACGCGGCGCTGCAAAGTGAGTTTTTCTTGCGTGATGCACAGCGGTTCATAAGACCCTCAAGTATGCCTAAATACAGCCTTGTATTTCTAGACCCTCCGTATCGAAAAGGTCTAATTGATATTGTTTTACAGGCCTTGGAGGAGGGTGAGTGTTTCGATACGGCGGCCGTGATTGTGCTGGAGAGCGAGAAGGGTTATGCGCCTAATATGAGTGGTTCATTTACGGTTCAATCAACCAAAACCTACGGTGATACGCAGGTTCAATTCTTGAATTATACCGGTCAACTTTAGAAAATTCCGGTGTTGAGGATTATGAGTAAAACGGCGCCCAAGATGATGCGGTAAATGGCAAAGATTGTGAAGCTGGCGCGCTCTAGCCATTTCATCATGAGCACGATTGAAGCCCATCCGGCGATAAAAGCGAGGATTGTGGCGAGCAAAGCGTCAAGGCCCAAGGTTATATCGCCGGATTGGTAAAGTTCAAGGCTGGCCAGCGTTCCGGCGCCGGTGATAGCAATAATGGCTAGTAGCAGTGAGAAATGTGCGCTTTCGGTGCGTGAATAGCCCAGAAAGCGTGCGGCAGTCATGGTGATACCGGAACGGCTGGTGCCGGGGATAAGGGCGAGCGTTTGTGCGCAGCCAATGAGGAAAGCATCCTTGAAATTGAGATTTTCAAGTGTTTTTCCCTCGGCTGGTTTGCGATCTGCAATCCATAGCAAGATGCCGAAGATGAGGGTTGTTAGCGCGATCACATTGAGTAGCAGGAGCCAGCCGGGTTGGAGGATTTGTACGATAAGGCCTGCGATGATAATCGGGAGTGAGGCGATAATCAGGTGGAGGTTGAGTCGGGCGCCTCTATGCGTGAAATTTCCGCGCAGGGTGTTTATAAGGCCACAGAGCATGGCGATAACGTCTTTACGAAAATAGATGAGGACTGAAAACAGGGTGCCGACATGTACGGCAACGTCTAGAACTAGCCGGTTTTCCCAGCTTTCAATGTCGCCGAATATCCTGTGGACCAGGATGAGGTGGCCGCTGGAGCTGATGGGCAGGAATTCGGTTATGCCTTGCACGAGGGCGAGAATGATTAAAGGAAGCACTGTCATGGCTATAGGCTTAACTTGATTTTTGCTGCAGTTAAAGCAAAATAGTGGGTATGATTTATGTGATTGGCATTGTTGGGTTTATTGGCGGATTTATATTCGGGCAGATGGTGTTGTATTTTTTGCTTCGTCATAAAACCAACCAAGAGCTTTTAGAAGATCGTATGTTGAAGATAAAATATGGATTGATTGGCTGGGGGTGTGCGGCGCTCGGAGCATATTCCTTTGTCGAGATTTATAAAGTTTATTTTCCGTCTGCCGTCCTGTCTTGATTTTACAGGCGGTGCATCTATTTTTTGTACAATTACTTTTATTTTTTAGGAGAGAGATTATGTCACGTTTATCGTTATCGGTTGTAGCGGCGGCTTTGTTGTTCGTTCCTGCGTCTGTGCAGGCGCAGGTTGAAAAATATAGTTTTGATAAGGCGCATACGCAGATTTTGTTTTTCGTCAATCATCTCGGGTTTTCGAATTCGCAGGGCGAGTTTCACGATTATGACGGGTCTTTTACTTTTGATCAGACGCATCCTGAAAATTCGAGTGTTGATGTAACAATCCAGAGCGCCAGTATCGATATGGATGATGAGAAGTGGGATGAGCACCTAAAAACGGCTGATTTCTTCGCGGTTGAGAAGTTTCCGACGATGCATTTCAAAAGTACAGACATTGAGATTACCGGGGATAATAGCGCCAATATTACCGGTGATTTGACGCTCCTGGGCGTTACTCATCCGGTGACGCTGGCGGTGGTGCATAATAAATCGGACAAGCATCCGTTTAGCGGTAAATATGTTTCCGGTTTTTCGGGGAGCGCGATTTTGAAGCGTTCTGATTTTGGAATGAATTACGGTATTCCGGGCGTTGCAGATGAGGTTCAGATTCGTTTGGAAGTTGAAGGTATTCGCGAGGAGCAAGAGGGCGAAGGGACGAATAACCCGTAGATGTTTTACGATTGATAAAGAGGCATGCAGGTGCATGAAATATTTATGATGAAAACTGTTTCTCAGGACTATAATCGGCTTGCACGTTTGTTCCATTGGGGGATGGCGCTGTTGATTTTCGGGTTGTTGATTGTTGGGTTTGTGATGACTGATTTACCTGCCAGTCCAATGAAGTTTCAGGTTTATGGTTTGCATAAATCTATGGGATTGCTTGTTTTGGGCTTTGGGTTCATGCGTTTGATTTGGCGGTTCATGAGCGCATATCCTTTGTCGTTGTCTACTCATGTGCGCTGGGAGCGGTTTTTGTCAAAAACGATACATATCGTTTTCTATGTATCGATCTTTGTTATGCCGCTTTCAGGTTGGGTTATGTCTTCAGCAGGGGCGCATCCTGTTCGTTTTTTTGGTTTGTTTGAAATGCCGGCGCTTGGCTCTAAAAATGAGGTTGTTTTTGAAGCTATGGAGGCGGTTCATTTGACTTTTGCGGTGGTTCTTGTTGGTGCGTTGGGCCTGCATGTGGCTGGAGCGCTGAAACATCATCTGATTGACCGGGATGAAACGGTTCGTCGGATGGGTGGAAACCGTACGTTTGCAATAATTGGTGTTTTGTTGTTGATGGCGTCCAGTTTGTTGGCGGGGGATGAGATCTTAGATTTGGTGAGCGCAGAGTCTGAGAATGGTCATAATGCAGTCAATGACTCGCGTGACTCGTTTCATGAGCTGCGGGTGGAAGTGGTCAAAAATAATCAGGACGGAGAGAGTGTGTCAGAATGGGTCATTGACCCGATGGAGAGTGTCATTGCGTTATCATTTTTACAATATGGCCAGAGCGTTGATGCAGCGTTTATGAATTGGGAGGCACAGATTGTGTTTGATCCACAGGGGCTTGATCATAGTTTTGTTCGCGCTGAAATTGATATGACCAGTTTGGAAACGGGTAGCATGGAGCGTGATGTGCAGGTGCGCGGGGAGGAGTGGTTTGATGTACAGACTTATCCGCGGGCGATTTTTGAAAGCGAATCATTTGAAAGTCTGGGGGCGAATCGGTATCGTGCCGATGGTGTTTTGAGCTTGCGTGGAGTGAAAAACCAGCTGTCTTTTCCTTTTTCTTTAACAATTACCCCGCTTGATGGTGGAGCTAAACAGGCGACAATGGCGGGTGATTTTACGCTTAACCGGCTGGATTTAGGGATTGGTCAGGGAACATGGAAAAGCACGGAAGCTATAGGAAATTCGGTGAATGTACGGGTCAATATTGTAGCCAGAGCGTCGGGAATTTGAGTGTGCGGAAGGCGCTTATTTTTTAAAAACCAGGGTTTTTATTTTGTATTTTCCTGTGTAAAGGCGATTGCACTGATTCGAAAAACTGCGCTAAGATTTTCCCTATGAGAACATTGTATCATTTGTGGTTGCATCCTTTTTCGCGCAAGGTTCGGATCGTTCTGGCCGAGAAGAAGCTCGACTTCACACTTCAGATTGAAAAGGTCTGGGAGCGGCGCACGGACTTTTTGGCTCTGAACCCTGCGGGTGATGTGCCGGTGTTGATTGAAAAGGACGGAACAACCTTGGCCAATTCGCAAGTGATTTGTGAATATCTCGAAGAGGTTTATCCGGAAGTGAACTTGCTTGGCCATGATCCGGTGCAGCGTTCTGAAGCACGCAGGCTGGTGAGCTGGTTTGATGTGAAATTTAATCGTGAGGTTACGGATAATATCGTTGGCGAAAAGATTATGAAGCGGCTTTTGAAGGTTGGGGAGCCGCATGGCCCTGCGATTCGCGCCGGGCATGCCAATATCCATTATCATCTCGATTATATCGGGTTTTTGACCGAAAAGCGGGAGTGGCTGGCCGGTGATAAATTTTCGTTGGCCGATATTGCGGCAGCGGCTCATCTTTCGGCGGTTGATTATATTGGCGATGTGCCATGGGAAGAGCACCGGGCGGCGCGAGTCTGGTATGAGAAAATTACGGCGCGTGAGAGTTTCCAACCGCTTTTGGAAGAGCGTATTCCTGGATTTGCGTCGGTTGGCGACCTGGCGGCCGTTGGAACATAGCTCACCAGTCCTTTAATTTTTAACGAATGTGATGAGGCTTTTTTGTCTTTAGCGTCTATACCCTATCGGCTGTTTTGTTTTGGTTACGGCTATTGCTGTGATTATTTGGGGTATGATTTGGTTGGGCGTGAAGATTGGCAAGTGGCCGGTACCACTCGCGATGCGGAGAAGCGTGATATTTTGAAAGAGCGTGGCGTTGAGGCATATATTTTTGATAAGGATGTGCCTTTGCCTGATCCGGCTTCTCTTTTGGAAAATACCACGCATTTGTTGATTTCTACACCGCCCGATAGTGAAGGGGACCCCGTTTTTCAGGCGCATGCGCAGGATATTTTGAGTTTGCCGAATTTACAGTGGGTCGGCTATCTCTCAACGACTGGTGTTTACGGGGATCGGGGCGGTGAATGGGTTAATGAAGCTTCGCAGCGCCAACCTAGCTCGCAGCGCGGTTCACGGCGGGAAAAGGCGGAAGATCAGTGGCTATCGTTGTTTAAGAATTATGGTTTACCACTGCATATTTTTCGTTTGGCCGGGATTTACGGGCCGGGCCGCAGTGCGCTGGATTCCATTCGTGCGGGGCGGGCGCGGCGGATTGATAAGCCCGGGCATGCTTTTAGCCGTATTCACGTAGAAGATATTGTACGTGTTTTGCAGGCCTCTATGCAGCGTCCTAATCCGGGCGCTATTTATAATGTTGCGGATGATGAGGCGGCGCCCAGTCACAAGGTCATTGAACATGCCTGTAAGTTATTGCGGCGTCCGGTGCCGGAGCTTGAGATGTTTGATGAGGCGGATTTATCGCCTATGGCGCGGAGCTTTTACTATGATAATAAGCGTGTGAAGAATGAGCGGATAAAAAATGAGCTGGGTGTGGTGCTTAAATACAAGACGTACAGGGAAGGTCTTCAGGCGTGTCTAGATGCTGAGGAATATGCTCTGTCGGTGTTTAAGTCGAATGGAAAATTATTTTAATGCAGAGCGATGATCAGTGCATAGGCGATTCAAAGAACTGAAAAGTTGGCAGAAAGGCGGTGCCTTCGGGTTTGTCGTATCAATAATTTTTGTACTCATTCTAAGCGCTTTTGCTTCATGGTTTTCACAAGATTCTCCTGATGGAAGGGTGTCGTTTTTTATCGCTTTTATTGTCTCTTTTCCTGTTTATGTCGTTCCGACAGCGTTTCTTGGCAGTGTGTTGGGGTGGTTGTACGGAAAATTTGGTTCAAAATTGCTTGTGTTCATTGTCGGCGTTTTTATTATTTTTTCTGTGGGATCGGCAATGTTGTTTGAAATGGCAACAAGGGTAGAGCGTGTTTGCGGTTCAAAAGAGGAATGTTCCGTACCGGCCACGACATCCGAACCACAAAAGTCTCCGTCGGGACTGTATGAGTTGCAAATTGTAGAAGGGCGGGATGATGCGCATTATCTACAATTTCAGGTGCTTTCCACAACACGACAAAGTGACAGTGAAATATATAAAACGGTAGAGACTGTGTTGGTGCCGGAAGAAAAATTCTATACACGGCATCGTACATACATCATGTGGGATGATGAAGAGGACCGTGTGTGGGTGTATAGCGGCGATGTTGGAATTTTCTTTTGGGACATGGCTGCCTCCGGGCAGTGGGAAAAGCAGATATGTATACCACGTGGAGAAAATGTTAGAGATGTACCCATTTTCCTCAAGGAAGTTCTTCGTGAGCAATTTCATAGCTGTTTTTACGATTAAGATCGTTAATTTAAGCGCTGTTTTTTAGGGTTTTAGAAGCATCGAAGGGGATGCGTACGGTTACGGTTGTGCCTTGTCCCACGGCCGATTCGATGAATAATGTTCCTCCGTGCATTTCTGCGAGTTCTTTGCTGATGGCCAGCCCAAGGCCGGAGCCTTCATGATTTCGGGCGTAGGACGAGGAGACCTGTTCGAAAGGTTTTGTGACGCTGGCCAGTTTATTGGCGGGAATGCCGATGCCGTTGTCGGCGATTTTAAGAGACAGATAATTTTCCCGCTGTAATCCTGTAAGGGTAATCTCTCCGCCTTCGGGGGTGAATTTAACAGCGTTGGAAAGCAGGTTGAGCAAGATTTGTAAAATGGCACGCCGGTCTGCGATAATTTTGAAGTCTTCGTCCAGGGTGTGGTCGAGTGTGATTTTTACCCCGGATTCATGGGCACGGCCTTCCATCATATGGCCGCAAAGTTGTATGATTTTAGCGATGCTGATTTCTTCGAGAGTGAGTTCATACTTTCCGGCTTCGATTTTGGACATGTCCAGTATGTCGCTGATGAGATCGAGCAGGTGTTGCCCGCTTTCCCGGATACCGGAAATATATTCGAGGTATTTTTCGGTGCCGATGGGGCCAAGTAGTTGTCGTTCTATCATTTCTGAAAAGCCGATAATGGCGTTTAAGGGTGTGCGCAATTCATGGCTCATATTGGCGAGGAATTGTGTACGTGAAGCATAGGCGGCTTCGGCTTGTTCTTTGGCTTTACGCAAGTCGCGTTCATACAGCGTACGCTCGGTCATATCCTGCATGATACCGTAGAGGGCTATAACTTCGCCTTTGTCATCAAAGGCGCAGCGGCCTTCGCAACGAACGAAGCGGATCGTGTCATCGGGTCTGTTAATTCGAAATTCCATATCATAGTCGTTTTCTTCGATAATTGCGCGCTGGAAGGCCTGGTTAACGCGGGCAATATCTTCGCGGTGGACCATATCGTCCATATGTTCAAGTGTGGGAGAAAAGCCGGTTCTTTCGACGCCGAAAATGCGATAGATTTCGTCTGACCAGTCCATGGTTTCTTCGCCGATGACCCAGTTCCAATGGCCCATGTGGCCAATGCTTTCGGCTTGTAAGAGTTGCTTTTCCCGGCGGAGAAGCGCTTTTTCCTGCTGCTTGATCGCAGTAATATCTCGTCCGGTGCAATAGAGCGTTCCGTTTTCGAATTGTTGACGCCATTCCATCCAGAGACATTGCCTGTCTTTGGTAACGATCCGGGCTTCAAAATTTTGCGCCGCGCCTAGTGCAAACTCGTAGCCTGCGGGGTTGAAAGCCTGCATTGTGCTGCGGACATAAGAGCGGTCTTGTTCATCGAAAAGCTCGATGAAGGGAATGGCGTGCAAATCTTTAAGGTTATAGCCGGTCAGGTCGCAAAAAGTCTGGTTGGCTTTGGTGATTTCGCCTAAATCTGTGACGATGAGCATCACTTCGTGAGAGAGGTTTAGAAAATTTTCCGTTTCCTGCGGTGATAGTGCGGCGGAAATTTCTGGGGCAGTCTCAATCTCTTTTAACCGGCGGATGAAATTTTTCATCTGTGTTTTGGAAGGTTTTTTATTTTCTGATGTTTGAGAGCCGATCAGAAAGCGCTTGTTGTCTGGCGTTGTAAGCCAGTCAAAATGAAAGTCAAAACTGTTTGCGTGGCCTTTGATAAAAATTTTGTGCAGGCCGGGTTCTATAGTTTTAAAATCGGGGCTGGTTTGTGAAGTTTCCGAAAAATTGATGATTGTGCTAGCCGTGCGTCCGCTTAAGGTTTCTTTTTTTGTTCCGGAAAGTTCGGAAAAGGCAGTGCTGGCGTAAACAATGCGGCCATCCTCGGTGATTGCGATACGTGCAGGTTCTTTGTCTGCGCTGGGTTTGTCGGACGCGGAGGGACGAGAGAATATATTTTGTTTTGCAAACATATCAGGAGTGTACTTAGAAAGGTCAACCTGCCTATCAGCTTAAGGCAAATATGGGATTCTGACAAGCGCTTCGCAGCGTTTCGAAAATTAACAAAAAGCCGCCTTGTCAGGGGCGGCTTTTGGAAGGACTTTTGCGGGCGTTAGTATTTTACGCCGCAGCCATAGGGTTGGGTTTGTGTAACTTCAACGGGTTGTCCGGCTTCAAGGGCGTCAATGGCGGCGCTGACATAGTTGGTTGCACCTTCGATTGTAGCCGGGTTAGGGCTTGGTTGGTTGTCGATTGCGCCTGCGTAAGCTATGTTTCCTTCTGCATCAATGACGAACATATGCGGCGTGGTTTTGGCATCGTAGACTTTGCCTATGTGGCCGTCTTCATCCAGTATTTTGGCTGTTATGGTTGCGCCGACATCGCTAACGATTTTGTTGGCTTCTTCGGTGCTGACATATCCTTGGCGGCCGGGGGCGGAAGAGACTATGGAGATCCATTCGACGCCATTTTCGTGGGCCGCCTTTTGTGTGGCTTGCATATTGCCGGAATCGTAGTGTTTTACGACGAACGGGCATTGGTGGTTGGTCCATTCGAGAATAACGATTTTGCCTTTGTGCTCGCTGAGTTTAAAGGGCTGGCCGTTGGTGGTGATGGCTTCGATTTCCGGGGCGGGCTGGCCGATTTCTACGGCAGCATTTACCGGCAAGGCGGCAAAGGCCAGGACGATGGCGGCCAGGCTATAGGCTAAAAATTTTGACATGGTTCTCTCCTTTTATAGGGTTAAGTATTGTTTTCAATAAAGTTTTTTACGATTGCAGGCGTTAAAACCTGCGGTAAAATTTTTGCATCCGGGCGCCGGCCTGTTTCAGGATCACGCGGACCGTAATAGACGTAGAGCGGTACGCCGCTGCGTCCATGTTTTCGTAAATATTTTGTGATTTCCGGGTCTTCGTTGGTCCAGTCGCCGACGATGTAGCGGATGTTATGCTTGGAAAACAATGTTTTGGTTGAATCAATATTGATCGCAACGGCGTGATTAACCTTACAGGTGATGCACCAGGCGGCGGTCATTTCTGTGAAGACTGGATCGTCGCTATCCAGCGCGCTTTGCAGGGTTTCTTGTGAGTAGGGCAGGCTGATGAGGGTCTGGGTTAAACCGCCGCCCATTGGCTGGGCGCAGGGGCGGGCGCAGATGGGCAGCAGCGCTAATGCTCCGAGGAAAGACAGGCCTGCCATGATGCGCAGGGCCGAGAGAGTTGTTTTGTTTTTGGGGCAGTGACGTAGTAGCCACAGGCCAAAGGCTATGCTAATTGCGCCGAGCAGGGCAGCGGTGATGCCATAAGCGTCGGTTTGCTGAGCCAGAACCCAGAGCAGCCAGAGCGCAGCGATAAACATGGGGAAGGACAGAGCTTGTTTAAAAATTACCATCCATGCACCGGGTTTGGGCATGATTTTTTGCAGGGCCGGGACGAAAGATAGCGCAAGATAGGGCAGGGCAAGGCCTAATCCCAGCATTGTGAAAATGACTAATGATACGATGGGGGGCTGAATGAACGCATAGCCTATGGCGCCCGCCATAAAGGGTGCGGTACAGGGCGTGGCGACCAATGTTGCCAATATACCGGTGAAGAAGGATCCCGCTAGCCCGTCATTTTGTGTGAGCTTT
This sequence comes from Rhodospirillales bacterium, assembly GCA_023898785.1. Classification (NCBI taxonomy): domain Bacteria; kingdom Pseudomonadati; phylum Pseudomonadota; class Alphaproteobacteria; order Rhodospirillales; species Rhodospirillales bacterium. The sequence continues at coordinate 1,904,331 of CP060239.1, forward strand.
CCACCAGTATTGGCGAACGGGTTGGCAAATTCGAAAAAACCGATCAGGTTGAGGCCAATGATAAAGAGCAGATAGCCCAGTGTGCCGACAATCCATGGATTCTGGAGTTGGAAGCCCCAGCCGATTTGGGCGCCGCCCGCTTGCAAGGTGATGAGTACTCCGGCAATGAGCAGGAAGCTTAAGATTACGCCTGCAGTATAGGACAGGCCATGGAGGCGAGCAAGGTCAGGGTGTTTTTCTGATATTTTTATGAGGCTTAGGGCTTTGATAGACAAGACCGGAAAAACGCATGGCATTAAATTGAGAATCAGGCCGCCGAGTAGTGCGAATAATGCGGCGGTGATAAAATTTAGACTGCCGGATTGAGCGGTTTTTGATGTTTCCTGTTGGATGGTTTTTGCTGCATTTTTGGTGGCTGTGAAATGATAGGCAGCGTGCACACCGTCGTTTGTTTCAAAGGCGAGTATGCCTGAAGTTTGCTTGATTTCTTTTAAAGGGCGCTCGCCGCGTGTTTGTTTAATTATGAGGGCGCCGTCTTGAATGAAGGCCTGGGTTTTGACCGGATTGCTGATTAGGCCCCAGTCTTCGGGGAAAAGCTCGATGCTGGCAAGATTGATGGTTTTCAGGAGTTCTGCCGGTGGGTTTAGTTTTAAGACTAAATCCTGATCGACTTGATTAAAAGAGGCCGTCCAACCGGCATTTTGCGGCAGGTTTTGGCGCGCTTTATTTATGAATGCACTGTTGTCTTCCGAACGTGTGTCAGGTTCATTGAGCGTTAGGTTATAGGTGCCGTATTCGGGAATGCATGTTTCCTTGCATACGAGTATCTCGATGTTTGCGGTGAGGGTGACGGGAAGATGCGTCGGGAGGTTTTCAGGTAACTTGAGTTTTTGCAGCACTACGAGTTTGTTTTCGTAGCCGTAATTCATTAATCGCTCATAGGGGATTTTATGCGGGCTCGGCCAGTGTAGCGGTCCGGCTTCTATATCTAGGTTTGTCCATGAAATGTTTAGGGGCGTTCCGGAATCTCCCGGATTTTTCCAGTAGGTATGCCAGCCCTGCGCTATAGACTGGTCTATGCCTATCCAGAGTTCTTCGCCGGGCTGCACGTTTGCATGTTCCGGCAGCAGGCGGATTTTGACCTTCGGGCTTTCATCGTTTTGTGCATACGCTGATGTTGCGCTTAGGCTTGCGAATAAGAGCGATAAGATTAAAAATAAAATGCGCATAAAGGGAGCTGCCTTTTTTATCAGTTAAAACCTGTAACCATGATAATGATTTATTGCTTTAAAGCTATAGGCCTATTCGGGTATTGTGGGAGTGAGGTTACAGTGAGAGAGATATGTTTACGATATTGGCAAGATTATTAGCGAGAATGCAGGCTGAGGATGGTTTAAGTGGCGTTTTGCAAGTGCCGCGTAAAAAAGAGATGCGAGGCTCCCGGCTTGGACGGTTTCAGGCTTTCGTGCAAGAGCGCACAGGGCAGGATTTTGGCGCGCCGGGGCCGGAGGCTTACAGGGCTCTTCATCGCTGGTCGGTGAAGAATCTGGAGGAATTTCACCGATTGGTGTGGGATTTTTGTGGAATACTGGGTGATCGGGGGCAAATCGCCATTAAAAATCCGGATTCGATTTTAGAGGCGGTATTTTTTCCGGATTCAAAAATTTCTTTTGCGGAAAATATGCTGGCACGTGCGCAGACGCACCCCGATGATCCGGCGATTGTTTCGCGAACCGCCGGGGCGACGGGTGACCGGGTTTTAAGCTGGTCAGAGCTTTGCGGGCGGGTGAGTGTCTGGGAGCAGGCGTTAGAAAGTATCGGTGTGGGTGAAGGTGATCGGGTGGCAACTTATTTGCCGCATGGACCGGAAGCTTACGTCTTATTGATAGCGGTGGCGCAGCGTGGGGGCGTATTTTCTTCTGTGGGCACGGAAATGGGCGCGCAGGCCACGGCGACACGATTTAAACAGATAAGGCCGAAAGTGTTGATTGCTGCGGATGGGTATATGCATATGAAGCAAGCCGGGCAGCCGGGTAAAGCTGAGGACAGGATGGGTTTGATTGCGGAACTGCAAAAGAATGTGGTTAGTATTGAGCGTACGGTTGTGGTTGAAAACTTATCTGATGAGCCGGATATTTCGAATTTGAGAGATGTGATTTTAGCTGATGATTTGCTGCAGCAATTTTCGGTAAAGCCGTTGGAATTTGTACGACGGGATTTTAATCAGCCGTTGGCGATTTTGTTTTCTTCGGGCTCTACGGGCAAACCGAAATGCTTTGTGCATGGGGTTGGCGGTACGCTGCTTAAGCATGCGATTGAGCACCAGCTTCAGGCTGATGTGCGGCCTGGGGATCGTGTGTTTTTCCATTCGACGACAAGCTGGATGATGTTTAACTGGCTGGCCAGCGGGCTTGCGCAGGGCGCAACAATCATGATTTATGACGGTAATCCGGCGTATCCGGAGGCTGATGCGCAGCTTCAGTTTGCTGCGGAATATGATTGTACGCATTTGGGCACGGCTGCAGCAATTATTCAGGATGTGTGGGCGAAAAGCGGTGTGCGCGCCGAGCGTTTGGATTTATTAGCATTGCGAAGCTTGATGTATACTGGATCTGTTTTGTCCGATGAGGGGTTTGCGTATATAGAAAAAGCGATCAAGCCGGGTCTTAGTGTGAACGGTATATGTGGCGGGACTGATTTTGTTGGATGCTATGCCGCCGGGAATGTCTTTACGCCAACATTGGCTGGGCATTTAAAAGGGCCTGTTTTGGGTATGGATATTGAGATCTGGGACGATGAGGGCACAGTGATGCCTGTGGGTAAGGTGGGTGAGCTGGTTGTTAAAAGTCCGTTTGCTTCGCGGCCATTGTATTTTTGGGACGATGAAGATGGTTCGCGGTTTCGCGGGGAGTATTTTGAGTATTTTGATTGTGATCCGCCGGTGTGGCGACATGGCGATGCGGTTAAGTTCATGTCTTCGGGGCAGTTGGTTATTGAGGGCAGATCCGATACAACGCTGAATCAGGGGGGGGTGCGAATTGGAACACAACAACTTTATGACGCCTTGATGCATCCTGATTTTGAAGGAGTGATTGAGGATGCGCTGGCGGCGAGTTTTAAAGATGCACAAGGGGGTGATCATACGGCGCTGTTTGTGGTTTTGCAGGATCGGGTGCTGGATGAGGATTTGAAAAAGCGGATCAAGGGCGTGATTTCGGATTCTGTTGGGCGCTTGTCAACGCCGCACGAGGTTCTTGCCGTGGCTTATATTCTCAAAACGCCGAATGGAAAAAAGGCGGAGAAGCCTACGGCGCAAGCATTATGCGGCAAGACTGTGAAGGCCGGAGAGACGTATGGCGAAGATCCGGATAGCGGGGCGTTGAAGGTTGAATTGTTTAAGCAGATTGGTGAGCAGTTGCGGCAGAAACCGGCATATGGTTTTGCTGATACGCACAAAAAGCTTGCATGATTTCTGAAGTCATGGTTTTAATCGTTTTATGAATACGAACAGCCGCCAGATCGCGTTTATCGCTCCAGCATCAGCGGCCGCAGCAACTGCGGCGGGTCAGGCCCGCTGTACTTTCGCCCATAGTGCATAAGCGCACGCCCCGTTTCCCATTTAAATTAATTGAATAGCGCTTTGAACGCATGTATATGCATCGGGCGTGGCTGAAAGTTTAGACATGAAAGTTTTGGAATATATGAGCATTAAAACGACCAATAACGAGCATTTAAACAACGACGAAACCGTGAATGAGGTTCGACAGGGGCCGAAATTTCGCCCTGTGTTGCATGCATTGACGTCCAATCCAGGCGTTGAGATGATGAATTATGCGGCTGGAAAGGAGAATATGATTACGCTGGCGCAAGGTGAGGGTGATTCCCCGACGCCTGATTTTATTGCGCGGGCGGCTTTTACAGCAATGCAGGACGGGCACACGGTTTACGGCCCAACTTTGGGTCAGGCCAAGCTGCGCACGGCTTTGTCGGATTATTATAAGCGGATTTACGAGCTGGAAATTCCGTCGAGCCGTTTTTTTGTGACGGCGTCGGGCTCGACGGCGATGCATTTGTCTTTGGCGGCTTTGCTGGATAAAGGCGATGAGGTCGTGGCGATTACACCGATCTGGAAGAATTTGATCGGGGCGATTGAGTTAACTCAAGCGGATAATGTACAGGTTTCTCTGGATTATTCCGACGAGAAAGGCTGGACTCTGGATCTGGAGAAATTGTTTGGCGCCTGCAGCGATAAGACCAAGGTTATCCTCGTGGTGACGCCTTCGAATCCAACGGGCTGGAGCGCGTCGCAGGATGAAATGCGCGCGATTTTGGAGTTTGCGCGTGCGCGTGGGATCTGGGTGCTGGCCGATGAGGTTTATGGGCGGATTGTCTATGAAAGCAAGCATACGCATTTGCGCGCGGATAGTTTTCTGGATGTGGCCGAGCCGGATGATCTTTTGCTGGTGGTTAACAGCTTTTCGAAAAGCTGGGCGATGACGGGCTGGCGTTTGGGCTGGATTGTAGGGCCACCGGCGGCGGAAGATAAGATTCGCGATGTGGCGCTGTATAATAATCTGTGCCCACCGACTTTCACTCAGTACGGTGCGATTGCGGCGCTGGAACAGGGTGAAGAGTTTCTCAAGCGTCAGATTGATTTATGGCGTTCGAACCGGGATTTGCTGGTTGAGCGGTTTGAAAAGCTTGGCAATGTGCATATGGCCTATCCGGAGGCAACATTTTATGCCTTTTTCAAGGTTGACGGGCAAGATGATTGTAAAGAGCTGACCAAGCGTTTTGTCGATGAGGCGGGCGTGTTGCTTTCGCCGGGCTGTGCGTTCGGGAAAACGGCTAAAGGTTATATTCGTATGTGTTTTGCGGTATCAGAGCGGCGCTTGAGCGAGGCGCTGGACCGGATGGAACGCGTACTCAAGGCATAGCGCTATGGTTCGGGATATGCGTGGATATTTCGGGATTGGCGTTGAAGGCATTAGCAAAGAGCAAAATGTCGGCACGATTGCCCGGTCTGCACATTCCTTTGGCGCGAATTTCTTTTTCACGATTGATCCGCAGGTTGATGTCGAATTGATGCGGGTTTCCGATACGTCGGATGCGTTCGATCATGTGCCGTATTACGAGTATGCCAGCCCGGCGGAACTGGCGTTGCCTGATAAATGCGCGTTGGTGGGGGTGGAATTGCTGGACGGGGCGATTGAGCTTCCCAGCTTTCGCCATCCTGCTCGAGCGGCTTATGTGTTGGGGCCGGAGATGGGGAGTTTATCTCCTGCACTGGTGGAGCGGTGTGATCATATCATCCAGATTCCGATGAGATTTTGTGTAAATGTAGGGGTGGCCGGGGCTTTGGTGATGTATGACCGTTTGCTTTCGATGGGCCGGTTTGCGGATCGCCCGGTGCGCGCAGGCGGGCCAACCGAGGTTTTACCGGAAAGGTCAACGGGACATCGCCGGAAGGTGCGTACACCTAAGATTTAGGTGCGTTTTTCTTGATTTTCAGAACGTGATTGGAAATTTTTGAAATGCGCTGTATGATGTGGCGGTATTTTTTGATAGAAAAATGGCTGATATATATTCAATGACTAACGGACATAGAAGCACCATGAAAACTCTTGCCCTGACAATTTTTGCGTTTTGTATTTTTCTTACGCCTTTGCAGGCTTTTGCCGGGCAGCCCCGCTTGATGGCGACGCATGGCGATTGGGAAGTGTATGTGTTTTTTGAGGATGGTAATAAGGTTTGTTATATCGCCAGTCAGCCGAAGTTGAAGCAAGGGGATTATACCAAGCGTGGTGAGCCGTTTGCGTTGATTACGCATCGCCCTGTGGAAAATACCCGCGATGTGTTTAGCTATATTACCGGTTATACGTATAAAGCCGGAAGCGAGGCAACTGTCACAATTGACGGCAGTGATTTTATGTTGTTTACGCAAGATGAAACAGCCTGGGCGCCGGATGCAGACACGGATAAAAAGCTTTCGCAGGCCCTTCGTGATGGTAGTAAGATGGTGGTTAAAGGAACTTCGGCGCGCGGTACGCTGACGACGGATACGTTTAGTTTGAAAGGATCAAGCAAAGCGTATGAGCGTATGAATAGTGAGTGTCAATAGATGATGTTATCTAAAGTCTTGTAGATGGCATGTGAATGCGCTTTTGTGGCTCTTACACAGCCGTAGGCTTGAATTCCTTAATATTTTTGTCATATAATGGTAGTGGTAATGGTGTTGGTGCTCTGTAGGTTTATTTTGAATCCGCAGTATTTCGGCTTTTGGTGTGCTAGTTCTTCCTTGACTCTTTTTATCCAGAAGTCTTTTGTACCTCTCAAGCACCAATTTATTGGTTTAGAAGATTGAGTATGTTACGCAGAACAGTAAGAAACAGATTTTGGTTCGCCGCCCATCGTCGCAGGGATGTATTGACGTTGGCGGGCCTTCGAAATGTCTTGGAGTGGTTCTGGATGCAGTTTTGCGCATCGCTTAAGTCTAAATTTGCGCTTTATCGTCTTATGCCGTTACGTCAACGTTATTTCGTAACGCGGGATAATCGTTTGCGTATGCGTTACGTTACGAGTTGCATGGCTGTTGCTTTGGTCGGGCTGTTCAGTGTTCTGGGTGTACCGGGTTCATCGATGGCGTTGCGTATAGCTGAGGATTATAAGATCGCTTATGAGCTGGGGCCAGCTCTTGCAGTACATAAATCAGAACTTGTTCAAAGTGTTGATCCGGCCCACGCGCAGTTGCAGGCCGGTATATCGAGCGCTATTCGTCAGGCCTCTTTGGCGATTCAAAAGCCGGAGCAGCCGCGTTATAAAGAGCTGGTGGTGAAGTCTGGAGATACTGTAGCCGGATTGTTACAAGAGGCCGGTTTGAGCGGGTCTGAATCGCACCGCGCGGTGAAAGCGCTGGAAAAATATTATGATGTACGTAAGGTCAAATCCGGTCAAAGGATTGATGTGCATTTTAAATCAGGCGATGATAACGCTCTTCAATTTTCCAAGCTTTCTATGAGGCTTGATCCCGTTAAAGAGGTTAGTGTTTTGAGCACTGATGATGGGGAGTTTAAGGCTGATCTGAATGAAAAAGAGCTGTTTCCAAAGTTATATGCGCGTAAAACGCGGATTGAAACATCGCTTTACGGTTCGGCGGCGCGAGCGAATATTCCTTCGGCTGTGATTGCAGAGATGATTCGGATTTATTCCTGGAATATTGATTTTCAACGCGATATTCGTTCAGGTGATAAAATTGAAGTGCTATATGAGGCCTTTGAAACGGAGGATGGAGAGTTTGCGCGCTATGGCAATGTGTTGTTTGCCAGTCTCAATGTCGGCAATCGCGATTATCCGATTTATCGGTTTGAGATGGATGACGGTCGAGTCGATTATTTTGAACCCGATGGTATCAGTATTCGTAAAACTCTTATGAAAACGCCGGTTGACGGGGCACGAATTTCCTCTGGTTTTGGGATGCGTAAGCACCCTGTTATGGGCTATTCCAAAATGCATAAGGGGATGGATTTTGCGGCGCCGACAGGGACGCCGATTTATGCCGCTGGGGATGGTGTTGTGGAGCGCGCAGGACGTAATGGTTCCTTTGGAAATTATGTTCGCATTCGTCATAATTCGAAACTGAAGACGGCGTATGCGCATTTGCATCGAATTAAGTCGAGTGTGAGTAAAGGGTCTCGTGTGCGTCAGGGGCAGATTATTGGTTATGTCGGGACTACCGGGCGTTCTACGGGGCCGCATTTGCATTATGAAGTCTTGCTTAATGGTGAGCAGGTTAATCCACGCAGTGTGAATTTACCGACCGGTGAGCAGCTTGCGGGACAGCAGCTCAAGCGCTTTAAGTTGCAGCAGGGCCAGACTCATCAGCAATATGTTTCTTTGGGGCAGGGGCTTAAATTTGCCCAGAACCGTGTGAATACGCAAGATAAGCCTAAGACCAGCCTCCAATAAAATCATTATTCTATGAAGGATTTTTCCTGCGTTTGATAAAGCGTAAGGCATAAATTATTGTAAGCGCTGCGGCCATTGTGAACCAAAACAAAGCATATTGCAGATGATTGTTGTTTGGATAGAGCTTTTTGTTATTTGGAAGCTTTCCACCAAAGTTTTCGGATGATCTTTCTGCACGAAGAATAAAGGGTTCGACGTTCGTAAGGTCTTTTGTTTTTGCGATTTGTTTGATATCCAGCCGATACCATAAATCTTTCTCGGGCACGTTTTTGGGTGTGAATTTGTTCCATTTCGGAACGATGGTTATTCCTTCAAACCAAATTGTTTGATCATAAAAGCTGTCTATTAATAATTCATGCAGTTGCGCATCTGTCCATCCTAAATTGATCAATAATGTTTTTTGACTGGAGTTAATGCTCATAGGAATAATTAAGTTATGGCCAATTTTTTTGTCTAACGTACGTGGTCCAACAAGAAATGCTTTTTCGTTAAGCAGTTTGCCAGTCACTCTTCCATATTTAAATTCTTGTGGCTGCACGATGGTTGTACTGATTGTCGGTGCCCCCCTCGTACCTCCACTTATGGTTTTTTTTATGTTCACTTCATCGAAATCTAGTGGAGTGTTGAATTGCGTCTTATAAGCCGTCTCAAGATTGGTGATTAGATCGTTTTTCCATGCCAAGCGCTGGAGTTGCCAAGTGCCGAGGGTGCATAGAATACAAACTCCTATGAGGGTTAGAAAAGTGGCCCAGAAGGGCGGCTTGAGAGGGTTTTGTTGTGTTTTTTTTGTCATGTAATTCTATACCCAATCTTCGGGGCGGTGTTTGTGTTGCAAGGCGATGATATAGGCTTTAAGCGGGCGCAGGGCTCCAACGGTTAGGACAATCGCCAATGCACCCCATATAAGGGCGTGGAGCCAGAGTGGCCAACCATAAAGCGCATCGACGATCAGAGCGACGGGGACGAGTAAAAAGCCTAAAATGAAAATCAGGAAGACGGCAGGGCCATCGGCACTGTCATTGCGGCTAATGTCCAGTCCGCATTCTTCGCATTTATCCCGCAGGGTCATTGTAAAGCCGGGCTGGTAGAGGTTGCCTGTTTTACATTTGGGGCATTTGCAGGCCCAGCCGGTTTTGATGAGTTCGTGATCAATCGGCATGTGGCTTGTTAAATTGCCTAGTGGGCCATAGCTGCGGATTCAACAGCCGGATGCAGACTTGTGTGGTCCATACCGATTTCACTGCCCCACCAGTAGATAGCGACGAACAGGAAGAGCCAGACAACATCGACAAAGTGCCAGTACCAGGCAGCGGCTTCAAAGCCGAAATGGCGATCGGGAGTGAAGTGGCCTTTTTGGGCTCTGGCCCAGCATACGGCAAGGAAAACAGTGCCGACAAAGACGTGGAAGCCGTGAAAACCAGTGGCCATGAAGAATGTTGAAGGGAAGATGCCTTCGGTGAAGCCGAAATGAGCATGGGCGTATTCATAAATCTGGAAGCACAGGAAGGCAAGGCCTAAGAATACTGTTATGCCGAGGGCTTTGACGGCGTTTTTATTATCGCCTTCCAGGACGGCATGGTGTGCCCATGTAACTGTGCAACCTGAGAGGAGCAGAATCATGGTCATCAGGAAAGGCAGATCAAAGGCGGCAATGGTATGGATATTTTTAGGGGGCCAGACAAAGCCTATGGCCTCGCTTGGGAAAAGGGATGAGCTAAAAAATGCCCAGAAGAAGGCGACAAAGAACATCACTTCGGAGGCAATAAACAGTGCCATTCCAAAACGTAGGCCGATTTCTGCGATTTTAGTGTGGGCTTTTTCGACAACCGATTCATAGATCACGTCCTTCCACCAGAAGAACATACAGATCATTATGGATACGACGCCGAGCAGAGGCCCCCACGGGAAAGGCAGGTCTGTGCCGCCGGCTTGCAGGGCTTCGCGGTAACCGGGGAAGTACATGAGCATCATCATGGCAAAGAAGCCACCAGCAAAAGCGCTGATCAGCGGCCAGATGTTCGGGCGCACGAGGTGGTATGGGTGCGGCTTTCCGGTCGTCGTGTATTCGATGTTTCCTGCCATGTTCGTTATCTTTCTGTCTCTATAAAGAAATCTTAGGTTATTGATTGTAAAAGTCTTCGAGCGCTTGTTCAAGCTCTTCGGACTCGCTGGTGAAAAAAGTATACGATAATGTGATGGTTTGTACGTCATCCATGTTGGGGTCGTCATTCATTTTCGGATCGATATAGAACATGACCGGCATTGAGACATTTTCGCCGGGCTGTAAGATTTGTTCGTCAAAGCAAAAGCATTGAACCTTATGAAAATATTTTCCGGCCTTGAGCGGGGTTACGTTGTAAATGGCCGATCCGGCAAGGGGTGTATTGGCTTTATTTTTTGCATGAAAGGCGATGAGGCCTTTTTGCCCGAGTTTTACCTCTATGGAGCGCTTTTCGGGGGAAAAGTCCCATGGCAGGTTTGGGGATGTATCAGTGTTAAAATTAATGGTAAGTGATCGATCAATGATTTGCTCTGGCCAAGCGTCGGATGTTTGCGTGGTGCCGCCGAATCCGGTGACGCGGCAAAACATGTCATAGAGTGGTACTGAGGCGTAGGCCAGTGCGGCCATGCCCAACACGACACCGAGAATGGTCAGGCCGAGGCGCGCATTTTTTTGGGCCATGGCGGTGTGCGGATCTGGTTGAGAGGGTGGGGCGTTCATCTGGATGTTTTAAGCAAACACGAATTTTTTATTCGTTAATGATTGGATTTTCGTCCGTCTCGGCGCTTTCATCCATTTCTTCGCTTTCGTCTATCTCAAGTAATTCTTCGTCTTCTTCCTCGGTTTCAACAGACGTACGGGTTTCGTTTAAGGCGGCAAGCCCTTCTTCGTAGCGTTTGAGGGATTCTCGGCGTGGCGTGGCAAAATTTTCGGCGCGTACATGCATTTGCTGTTTCAGTTTGATCTCTTCCTCGCGGTAATCAAGGCGGCGTTGATGAATATCGCGCATGTCGGCGGCGTCTGGAGAAACGGTGGCGTCTGGCGATACGCCTGCTTTTTCCGGGGTGCCGCCAGGCAGTAGTTCACCGGCGAAGGATATGGTTGGCATAGCGATCAGTGCAATCAGGGATAGTCCAAAGAGTATTTTGTGCATGGGTTTTAACCTTCCGAGGCGAATAGAAACTGCTTACTTTTCTAGCATACCTGATCTGTGGCTGTGGATCAAAGCCCAGATTAGATCTTGATCTTAGCCTCCGGCGATGCGGATCATGGTTATAACCCAGATCAGGGCGCAAAAGCCCATGATCATCCCAAGAACGGCTAGGTTTTTCTTGAGCTTCTTTTTGTGAACTTCTGTTTGGTGTAGAGGTTTCATGGGGGCATTTTATCCCATCATGATGGCAAGAAACAGGGCGAAAAGGTAAAAAACCGAATAGCTAAACATGATTTTGGCATGCTTAAGGTTGTCGCTGGCCAGAACCCGGATTGAAGAGAGGATGAAGAGGGTGCCGAGCGTGGCGGCGATGAGGCCGTATTGGAGGCTGGCCAGTCCTAAAAAGGCCGGGGATATGGTGAGCGGGACCAGTGCCAGCGTATAGAGCAGCATCTGGATTTTGGTTTTGCGGGCTCCGGCGGTAACGCTCATCATCGGGATATTCGCGCGTCGGTAATCTTCATTGGCGAAGAGTGAGAGCGCCCAGAAATGGGGCGGGGTCCACATGAATATGATGAGGAACATGATGAGTGGATAAAGCGTGATGTCTCCGGTGACGGCGGCCCAGCCTATCATTGGCGGGAAGGCTCCGGCAGCCCCGCCGATGACGATATTTTGTGGGGTAAGGCGTTTGAGCCAGATTGTATAGACAAACACGTAAAACAGGTTCGCGAAGGCGAGCAGCGCGGCGGCGGTCCAGTTCAGGGCCAGTCCCATGACCATGATTGAGAGCACAGAGAGAATCACGCCGAAGGATAGTGCTTCATCCGGGTGTATGCGCCCCATTGGCAGGGGGCGGTTTTTGGTGCGATGCATGATGGCGTCTATATCGCGGTCATACCACATGTTAATGGCTCCGGCAGCGCCGGCATTGACGGCGAGGCAGAGCATGGCAACGGCGAGCAGGAAGGGGTGAGTTTGTGCCATGCCCTCTACAGTTTTATGGGCAACCCACATTCCGACAAAGCCTGTGAAGATGACCAGGCTCATCACTTTGGGTTTAAGCAGGGAAAAATAGTCCGAAACGGTTGCTTCGGAGATGATTGTCGTCATTTCGGCGCTGGCGGTGTTGTTCATGCTTTTTGTATAGCGCTAAAGCAGTTTCTCGGCAAGCCGGGGTTTCTTAGAAGAAACGTGGTGCGGGTATGAGGGATGGTTCTGCGGGTACAAAGAGGTATTCTTGTTGTGCTTGTAATAATTCTACTTCATCGGCCTGACGGGCGATGTTTTGAGCTTCCATCATTTTTGCAAGGGTGATGCCGTCGGCGAGGCCGGATAAATCTTCGTCAACACCCCATGCTGCCAAGCTGTCCATTTGTTTATGTAGATCGCTCAGATCCAACATCGGAAGCTCGTATGAGAGTATCTCTTCGAGAATGAGGGCGAGGGCATCGAGGCCGCGGTCTTCGAACTCGTCGCGGAAATATTCGAGTGTTTCACGTGTGTATTCTGGATCGCGGCCATCGAGGTGTTTAAAAAGTAAATCGAGGGCTTCGCCGTGGACTCCGTTTGCAATTTTTTCGAAAATGCGTTGTTGGAGTGTTTTATCGTAGGGGTTGAAAAACAGGGCGTCTGTTTCACCATATTGGTCGGTATTTACCGCGTATAAGGCTTTGTTATTTGGTACTTTGATTTCTGAATGGTTTATGGCAGCGGAAAACGGCCCAGAAAGCTTGTCATAGTTTCCCAGTGCTTGCGGTTTTCTCCCTTCGCTTTCCGGGAGATAGAATTTTGCCGCCGAGATATTCATAAGACTTTATTAGCACTTTATGGTCAAAAAAGCAAATTTAATACCATATTACGGCTACAGACCCCGGCTTCTGCCGGAATGACCGAGAGTGCTCAAGGTTCGCAGCGATGCTGCTCACCAATGATTTCATCATTTTACCGCTGGCTGAATCTCAAATTGGTGGAATGGTGGGGGTGAAGATACGGTCCATTCCAGTGTCATTGATTGCGGCTGTGCGTTCCAGTAGTTGTCGCCGACCTTGCGGCCTTTGAGCAGCGTGTAGAAGACGACAAAGATAAAGAACACAGTCGCAATACCGGTTAGATATGCGCCGTAGGATGAGATCTCGTTCCAGCCAGCGTAAGCGTCAGGATAGTCTATATAGCGCCGGGGCATACCCGCCAGCCCTAGGAAATGTTGCGGGAAGAAGACCGTATTGACGCCGATAAAGGTTAGCCAGAAATGGACCTGCCCCATCCATTCGGGGTATTGGCGGCCGGACATTTTGCCGATCCAGTAATAGAAGCCTGCGAACAGGGCGAAGACGGCGCCGAGCGACAGGACGTAATGGAAGTGGGCAACAACATAGTAAGTATCGTGCAGAGCCACATCCATACCGCCATTGGCCAGGACGACTCCGGTGACGCCGCCAACGGTGAAGAGGAAGATAAAGCCGATGGCCCAGAGCATTGGGGTTTTAAACTCAATCGAGCCGCCCCACATAGTTGCGATCCAGGAGAAAATCTTAACGCCTGTCGGCACGGCAATGATCAAGGTGGCAGCAGTGAAGTAGGCGCGAACGTCAACATCCATGCCGACTGTGTACATATGGTGGGCCCAGACGATAAATCCTACAAAGCCAATAGCGACCATGGCATAGGCCATCCCGAGATAACCGAAGATCGGCTTTTTAGAAAAGGTTGAAACAATGTGGCTGATGATGCCGAAAGCCGGCAGGATCATGATGTAAACTTCAGGGTGGCCGAAGAACCAGAAGAGGTGCTGGTAGAGAAGAGGGTCGCCACCGCCTTCGGGATTAAAGAAGGAGGTGCCGAAATTGCGGTCGGTCAGCAGCATGGTAATCGCACCGCCAAGCACAGGTACGGCGAGGACCAGCAAAAAGGCGGTCACCAGCATACCCCAGCAAAAGAGTGGCATTTTATGTAGCGTCATGCCCGGCGCGCGCATGTTGAAGATGGTGGTGATGAAGTTGGCTGCGCCGAGAATGGAGCTGGCGCCGGCGAGGTGAAGCGAGAAAATTGCCATATCAACAGCGAGATTCGGGTGGCCCAGAAGGCTCGAAAGCGGCGGGTAGACGGTCCAGCCCGTTCCTGCTCCACCGCCGATCACTGCAGAAGAAAGCAGAAGGAGGAATGCCGGAATGATAAGCCAGAAGGAAATATTGTTCAGGCGTGGGAAGGCCATATCCGGCGCACCGATCATCAGCGGGACAAACCAGTTGCCGAAACCGCCTATCAGGCCCGGCATAACGACAAAGAAGACCATGATGAGGCCGTGGGCGGTAATGAAAACATTCCACATATGGCCATCGGGGTTTCCGGCGCTATCGACCATGAACTGGACGCCGGGGTCCTGAAGTTCCATACGCATGATCATGGAAAACAGGCCGCCAACAATTCCGGCAAAGATTGAGAAAATGATGTAGAGCGTTCCAATGTCCTTGTGGTTCGTAGACATGAACCAGCGCGCAAAAAATCCCGGTTTATGATCAGCCATTGTTATCGTCTTCCTTGGTTTATTTGTTCTTTATCTGTTGTTTTTATTTCTGAAATCCGGCCATGCGGATTAGCGAATCGTCGCTTGCATCAAGGGATGCAAATTCTTTTTTGGCGGTTATCAGCCAGTTTTTAAATTCGTCCTTGCTGACAGCATGGATTTCAATAGGCATATAAGAATGGTCTTTGCCGCAAAGCTCTGAACATTGGCCATAGTATGTTCCTTCTTTTTCGATGCGGACCCAAGTTTCGTTGAGGCGGCCCGGTATACCATCGAGTTTGATGCCTAAAGCTGGCACAGCCCAAGAGTGAATTACGTCACCGGCTGTGATCAAAATCTGGATATTGGTGTCGATGGGCAGGACCACGACATTATCGGTGGAGAGCAAGCGTTTCTGGTCTTTGCTTTCGTCTATGTCTTTGTCGGCGATCATGTAGGATGAAAAGTTCAAGCCGTCATGATCAGGATATTCGTACGTCCAATACCATTGATATCCTGTAACTTTCAGAGTCATGTCCGGGTTTTCAACGCGGTCGTTGTAATACAGGACCTTGAAAGATGGAATAGCTATGATGATGAGGATCACGATGGGAATCACAGTCCACAGGACTTCAATTAAGACATTGTGAGAGAATTGTGCGGGCTGGGGATTGGCTTTTGCATTATAGCGGATAATGACCCAGACCAGCAGCAACAGGACAAAAATTGCGATGGAGAAAATGATATAGAGCAGCATGTCGTGGAATTCAAAAATTCGCAGCGCCGAAGGTGATGCGGGTTCTTGCAGGCCAATCTGCCAAGGCATTGGTTGTCCGGCAAAAGCGGGGGCACCTGGAAATGAGACAAATACGGCCAAGGCAAAGGTCAGGAATCTTTTGATCATTGTCTTAAAATCTGCTGCTTTAAGTTGTAAAACGGGTTTCCAAAAGCCCGCATGTTTTTCAAAAACACCCAAGCTAATGGATGAGCGTATAGGCTATAACAAGTCAGGTCAATATGCTGAATTGATCCCAATTAAACATATAGATAATGCTTTCACGGATTCGCATGGGACAGGCAAAAAAGAGCGGCCGTTTCGGCGCGCAGAATATTTTTTCCCAAAGAGATTGGCCTTACGATTTCCTGTGTTTGCAGAAAGTCGCTTTCTTGTTCGCTGAAACCACCTTCGGGGCCGATAAGGAAAGCCTCAGGGCTTATTATTTCCTTGATATGGGGCGTATTTTTTAAACGCTCGGCCGCCCAATATACAGGTATTTGTTGGTTCCATTTTTGCAGTGCACCGGGCAGTGTTTCAACTTTATGAAGGGTTGGCAGGCTCATACGTTCGCATTGCTCGGCGGCTTCGATGATTTGGGCGTGAAGGCGCTCTTCGTTGATTTTGCGTGTTTGCGTGTGGGCGGTGATGACAGGTGTGAGGTCTGTTACACCCAGTTCAACGGCTTTTTCGATCAGGAAATCCATGCGGTGTTTTTTGATGGGAGCGAAGAGCAGATGTAACGGTTGAGGTTGTACGGGTTGCCTGGCCAGTTGGTTTGTGAGCGTTAGCACAGCGGATTTTTTCTCCAGCGCAGAGATTGTGGCGAGCCATTCCCCATCCCGGCCGTTAAAAACACGTACAGGTGTGCCTTTTTCAAAGCGCAAGACCGACTTCAGGTAATGGGCTTGCGGCGTTTCAAGTATCACATCTTTACCAGCATTTAGCGGCTGATCAATGTAGAGACGCGGGGTTTTGTGTGTGTCTTTCATAATCTTTGTAATAAATCATAAGCTTGCAGTTCTTCATATATATTTTATTACTTTAGGATTGTTCGTGCGGCGGTGTGCAGGCATCATGTGGTCATGTTTACCGATATTCGATTATGGAACTGGATTGAGAAATTGCCTGAACGTTTCAGGCCGTATGTCTATCTGGCGCGGCTGGACCGTCCGATCGGGATTTGGCTTTTATTGCTGCCGGCCTTGTGGGGAATAACGTTGGCCGCTTCGCATTTGAGCGGTTTTAGCTTTAAAGTTTTGTGGTTGATTTTCCTTTTTGCTCTGGGCGCTTCCGTGATGCGCGCAGCCGGATGTGTGGTTAATGATATTTGGGATCGGAAGCTGGATGCACAGGTCGATCGTACGCGCGTACGTCCCTTGGCCAGTGGCGAAGTGAGTGTGCAGCAAGCTCTTATTTTTCTGTTCGGGTTATTGATGGCCGGTTTTTGTATTCTTATTTTGATGAATGGCATAACCATTTTGCTGGGTTTACTGGCTGTTCCTCTGATCGTTATTTATCCGCTGATGAAGCGAGTGACGTTCTGGCCGCAGGCGGTTCTCGGGTTGACGTTTAATTTCGGTGCGCTTATGGGCTGGGCGGCGGTGATGGATGGTTTAAGCGCGCAGGCGCTTTTATTGTATGTGGCGGCGTGTTTGTGGACGCTCGGCTATGATACGATTTATGCGCACCAGGATAAGGAGGATGATGCTCTCATCGGGGTGAAATCGACTGCGCTAAAATTTGGTGAGAACAGCAAGAAATGGGTGAGCGGGTTTTATGCGGTGATGCTGGTGTTTCTGGGATGGGGGTTTGCGCTGTCTTCGCTGAATGCGTTTGCACTTCCGGGGTTGGCGCTGATTGGTATGCATTTGTTCTGGCAGATCGGGCGCTGGGATATGGATGATCCTGCGTGCTCTTTGGCCGTGTTTAAGTCCAACCGCGATTTAGGGTTGTTGGTCCTTGCCGTTATTTTTGCCGGCGGATTTTAACAACCTGCCAGATTGCGCAGGCGCTGCTCTGCGATGATCAGCATCGGCAATTCAATCGTTCCGGCGCGGCGCAAGTCTGCGAAGAGCGGTGTGAGTTGCATGACTTTATGTGCGTGGTCATCCATCCATGTTTCTGCGGGTGTTTTGCCTTTGTTTGTTTTGTCCTTGGTGTCGATTAAGATACGTACAGTCAAGGCGGCTTGCGCGCCAAAGAGCTGGTCGACGAGGCCACGGACGGCTTCGGCTTGCCAATGATCGTCGGAAGGGAGGTAACGTGCTTGCTGGCGTAGCCAGTCCATGTGAAATTCTTCGCCGACTTCGAAATAAGTTCGGGCTGTTTTCAATAGATCGGTTTTTTGTTCGAGAGCAATGCGAATGATGTCACATGCCGAGGATAGTACAGGCATGAGGGCAATTTGTTCGGCCAGGGCTTTGGGTAGACCGTCGCGCTGTCCTGCGGCAATGCGCATGTTGACGCTGGCTTTAAGATCATTGGTCAGGAGTTTACTGAGATTGCTGCTGAGATTTTTTATGCCTTCGCCAAAATCTTTAATCTCACGACCTATATCCAAATCATGCCCTAATCGGGTAAGGAACCAACTGATGGAGTGTTCTGAGAGAAGCGCCATTTCCCGCATGGCTTTGAGCTGGACTTCTGCCGGTACTTTATTATCGAGGGCTTCGACCTGATCCCAGAGCGCGCGCAGATTATATGCATCGCGTACGATGATATAGGCTTTGGCGATTTCGGCAGCGCTGGAGCCGGTTTTGTTCATTTTTTCTTTGAGGAAGGTTGGGCCCATACGGTTGACGAGCGAGTTGGCCATGGAGGTGGCGACAATCTCACGGGCCAGACGGTGGCGCTTGATTTCCTTGATGTATTTTTTTCGCAGATCGCCAGGGAAGTAATTGATAATCCAGTCTTCCATATCCACACTTTCAGGAATGTCGGAGGCCATCAGGTCCTGTGTGAAGGATATTTTGGCGTAGGATACGAGTACTGCGAGTTCGGGGCGGGTCAGGCCTTTGCCGGCGCGTAGGCGCTGTTCGATTTTTTCTTCTTCGGGCAGACCTTCAAGGGCGCGGTTAAGGCCCTTTTCGCGTTCCAGGTCTTTCATGAATTCATCCTGAATTTGAAGATTTTCACGTGCTTGCAGTTCCGCCAAACTGATTGCTTGTGCTTGCTGGTAGTTATTGCGCAAGACCAGTCCGGCGACTTCATCGGTCATTTTTTCCAGCAGTTTATTACGGGCCTTTATGTCCATGTTGTGTGTTTTTCCGCCCATAACATCGGTCATCAGGATTTTGATGTTCACTTCGAGGTCAGAGGAGTTTACACCGCCGGAATTGTCTATAAAGTCGGTGTTCATTTTGCCGCCGTTTTCGCAAAACTCGATACGGCCCAGTTGTGTAACGCCGAGGTTGGCGCCTTCGCCAATGACTTTAGCGCGTAAATCAGGCGCATTAATGCGCAGGGCATCACTTGCTTTATCGCCCACGTCGGCGTGGCTTTCTTTACTTGATTTGATATAGGTGCCGATGCCTCCGAACCAGAGCAGGTCGGTGCGGGCTTTAAGCATGGCGCGCATTAATTCACCCGGGGTAACTTTTTCTTTTGAAATATCGAAACGTTTTTGAATTTCAGGTGTGAGCGTGAGCGTTTTTTCTGAACGTTCGAAGATACGGCCGCCGGCGGAGAGTTTTTTGGTGTCGTAATCACCCCATCCTTTTACGCCATCAAACAAACGTTTACGTTCGTCCCAGCTTGTAGCCGGATCAGGGTTGGGGTCGCAGAAAATGTGCAGGTGGTTAAACGCGCCGATCAGGCGGATATGTTTGGATAGCAGCATGCCGTTACCAAAGACATCGCCCCCCATGTCACCGACGCCGACAACATCGAAATCCTGGGTTTGGGTGTCGTGATTAAGTTGGCGGAAATGCAGTTTAACCGATTCCCAGGCACCACGGGCGGTAATGCCCATTTTCTTGTGGTCGTATCCGGCAGAGCCGCCGGAGGCGAAAGCGTCGTCGAGCCAAAAGCCGTATTCGCGGGCGATGCCGTTTGCGATGTCGGAAAAGCTGGCGGTGCCTTTATCGGCGGCGACGACCAGATATGGATCATCATCGTCACGGCGCAGGACATCTTTCGGCGGAATTATAAGGTTGCCTTTGCGGTTGTCGGTAAGGTCGAGCAGGCCACGAATGAAGGTTTTGTAGCACTCTATGCCTTCTTTCATGAATTCTTCGCGGCTGTGGGTTGGTTGTTTGACAACGAAGCCGCCCTTGGAACCCATTGGCACAATGACGGCGTTTTTAACCATTTGCGCTTTCATGAGTCCCAAGACTTCGGTGCGGAAATCTTCATGACGGTCTGACCAACGCAGGCCACCGCGGGCGATTTTATCACCGCGCAGATGAATCCCTTCAACGCGAGGCGAATAAACAAAAATTTCACGATAGGGACGTGGGGCTGGCATTTCCGGTACTTTGGCGCTCTCAATCTTAAGAGAGAGATAGGATTTTGCGCGGCCATTATCGAGGCGCTGGTAATAGTTTGTGCGCAAGGTTGCCTCGATGAGTTTGCTGATTGTACGCAAAATGCGGTCGTGGTCCAGAGATTCAACTTTCTCAAGGGCGTTTTCTATGTTTGCCATGCATTCCCTGGCTTTTTTGGCGGATGTTTTTTGATGCTTTGGATCGTGCAGGCTTTTGAATAAAGTAACCAGCATGCGGCTGATATTGGCATGGACGGTTAATGCTTTTTCTGTGTAAGGGCGGCTGAGCGGATAGCGGATTTGTTTCATGTAACGTATATATGTACGCAGGATGGTGATTTCGTGCCAGTTCATGTTAGCGGCAAGAATCAAACGGTTTAGGCCGTCATTTTCCATCTCGCTACTCCAGATTTTTGAAAATCCGCGTTCAAAATTCTGTTTTACAGATGCTACGTCTACGATCTCATCCATCTCGGGCGTTTCGAGCAGGAAGTCATGAATCCAGATGGATTGTTTTTCCTTATATGGGCGCACTTCGAAAGGAAGTTCGGAAATTGCGCGCAGACCCAGATTTTCGAGAATGGGCATGACGTCAGATAGTGTTAAGGGACGTTGCGGGTTGTATACTTTTAATCGTAGTTGTTTAGGATCTATGTCGTCAGGACGATAGAGGTCCAGTTGCAGATTTTTTGTGTCCAGGACTTGTTCGATTTTATCGATGTCGAAGAGTGCCTGTTTTGGGCGGTAACGTGATGTGTAAGCAACGGGAAAAGCCTCGCCATATTTTTGGCACGTAGCTGTGATGTTATTTTCATTGGCGTATACTTCGCTCAGAGCCTGTGCAAGAAGCTCTTGCCAGGTTTGACCAGCTTCCTGGAGCATTTTTTCGATGCGTTTGACATCCAGCATGGGGTCATCAGTTTGTCGGATGTTAATGATGAACATGACGCGTGCGAAAACGGAATCATCGAGTGATGTATAAAATGTGTCGCATGTTCCGTTGAGCTGTTTTTCTAAAATAGAACACATGGTTTTG
The DNA here is from genome assembly GCA_023898785.1 of Rhodospirillales bacterium. Lineage (NCBI taxonomy): Bacteria > Pseudomonadati > Pseudomonadota > Alphaproteobacteria > Rhodospirillales > Rhodospirillales bacterium. Next base: position 1,925,253 of record CP060239.1, read on the forward strand.
CGTAAGGATGTGGCGAAGCGGTCGCGGGGAATATAGACCAGGCAAGAAACGTAGCGGCGGAACGGATCTTTGCGCATAAACAGTGCGATGCGCTGGCGTTCTTGAAGCTTCAGGATGCTGGTGGTGGTCTTTAACAGTTCTTTTGTACTGATCTGAAAGAGTTCGTCGCGGGGATATTTTTCCAAAATGTGCCGCAAAGCTTTGCGGTCGTGTGAACCTATAGAATAGCCGGCCATTTCCATGACTTCTTCGACTTTTTCACGGATATATGGTACGTCGCCGACACTGCGGGAATAGGTTACGGAGGTAAACAGGCCGATAAAGAGTTTTTCTCCGGTAATCGTGCCGTCTTCGTCATAAGTTTTGATGGCAATGGCGTCCATCGGAACCCGGCGGTGAACAGTGGACAGGCGGTTTGTTTTTGATATAGAGAGCGGTGGCAGGTTACGCCGTTTTTCCTGCAGGTTTCGCGGCAGGCCTTCATCGTGATCGTTGATATAGGCCGGTCGAACTTCTTTGTGTAGCAGCCCTAGACCGGAACTGGGCACGGTGCGGCTTGTCACTTCGCCGTTTTTTTCAACGAATTTATATTCCCGGTAGCCCAGCAGGGTAAAGTTGTTGTTATGCAGGTAGTCTAAAAAGGCGCAATATTGCTGGACTTCTTTTAATGGGCGGCGCGTTTTTGCGTTTTCCAGAGCTTGCCGCGCGTCTTTGAGCTTTTCGAGCATCTCGCGCCAGTCTTTGTTGGCGATGTGCACGTCTTGGACAGCCTCATACAGCCCGATTTCTAACGCTTTTACAGCACTTTCCGGTAGTGTGTCCTTAATTTGGATATGGATGTGGGATTGCCGGATAAAGCCTTCTTTTTCTGTCGGAGAGGTTTTTAACAATTTGCCGTCTTCGCTATATTTGGCATAGATGATTGGATGAAGAAGCAGGTCAATCAGGAATGAGTTTTTGTTGACTTCGGCGACGACCGAGTCAACGAGGAATGCTTTGTCATCGCTGACAACGTCGATAATGGTTTTGCGCGGTCCGAGGTGTGAATCTGTAACGGTGTATATTTTGAGTTGCGGGTCTCCATTTTCTCTTTTTTCGGCCAATTTTTCGTGTATTTCTACGATCTTGGCCAGTAATGTATGGTTGAAATGATCCTGATCTTCTTGCGTCATGCTTTGCGCGAGTTTTTCGAGAAGCTCTGTTTTGTTTGCGGAAGGTTTCCCGGGAAGAGCTTTCAGAGCTTCTTTGATCAGAGATTTAGACATGGGCGTTGCTTTGTCGTTTATGTTGCCGTTTAACATTTACGGAAGTACGTATGATACACTAGGGTCACGAAAACAAGAATCATTATTTGTTTTTTTATCGGGTGCTGTGTGGATGTACTGATCGGGACTTGCCAAGAAAAACGCCCCTGGAAGGGGGCGTTGAGGTTATTATACAGGTTTGAGTTTTCATTTATTTTTTGCTTTTCTGGCCGGCGTTCATAAAATCGTTGACCTGTTTGTTCATTTCATTTGAACGTTCGGAGAGTTGGGTTGCCAGTTCGAGAAGCTGCGTTGAGGCAGATCCTGTTTCAGAGGCGGCTTGTTGAACGCCGGATATGTTCGAAGTTACTTCCGCTGTGGCGCGTGAGGCTTCTTGCACATTGCGAGAAATTTCCGATGTGGTAGCCGTTTGCTCTTCGATCGCGGCGGCAATCGAGCTTGTTGCATCGCTGATGGCTGAAATTGTCGTGCGAATCGAACCGATTGCAGTTACGGCATCGGACGTGGTTGATTGCATCTTATCGATTTGCGTTCGAATTTCTTCCGTTGCCTTGGCTGTTTGGGCAGCGAGTGATTTCACTTCCGAGGCGACAACGGCAAAGCCTTTTCCTGCCTCACCAGCGCGTGCGGCTTCAATGGTTGCGTTTAGGGCCAGAAGATTTGTCTGTTCAGCAATGTCGTTGATGAGATTGACGACTTCACCAATCTGGTTGGAGGCTTCGTGCAGGGCTTCAACTGTGCTGTTGGTTTCCTCGGCTTTTTTTACGGCTTCGCCGGCTGTTTCGTTGGATTTTGCAATCTGCGCTGAAATTTCCTTGATTGAGGCGGTCATTTCTTCGGTTGCGGCTGCTACAGTTTGAACGTTTGTTGAAGCTTCTTCGGAAGCGGCTGCTACGGATGTGGCTTGCGCCGATGATTCTTCAGCGGCGGCAGAGAGGGCTTGGGCCGTTGTTTGCACATCGTTTGACGAGGCTGAAACACTTTCTGATACCTCCAGAACTGATTTGGAGAGGTTTTCTTGCGCCGTTATCACCGCCCAGCTTACCATCGGGCCAATATAATGACCGGAATCATCCAGAATAGCGGCTACATTTAGATCTAGAACGTCATCGCCCACACGGATTTTGGCTTTGTGAGGCAAATTATTGGGATCGCCCAAGAGTTGGCGCTGCATTTGCGGGTTTTTGTGGAATACGTCAATACAGGCCCCCATCATGTTATCCGCTTTTACTGGCAGGGCATACTCGATAGAGCGCAATGTTTCAATACTGGTCTTGTTCAGGAAGGTTAGTTTCAGGGATTGCGGATCGCACATCATGATATTGATCGGCATATTGTCGATCATGATCTTCAGACGTTCACGCTCTGTGCAGACGCTCCAGCTTAAAAGCAGTTTTTTTATTTTGTTGCCTGACATGATGGCATCGACATGGAGGTCCAGCATTTCCGGCCCCAAACGGATGATTGCTTGGTGCGGTAAATTTGATGGATTGGCCAGCATTTTGCGCTGACGCTGCGGCGTTTTGTGGAAAATATCGATGCATTGACCGACGATGTTGTCACCGGAAATACCTGCAGGTAGCAGATGTTGAAGGGAGTTTAACGTTTCTATGCTTCGTTTATTCGCGTAGTCGATGACGAACGTGTTTGGGTTGCATGTCATGACATTGACTGGCAACATATTGAGGATAGTTACGGCTTCCGGCTTCGAACTCATGAACGGTACAAGATTGGTGGCAGCATTTTGCATAGATATTTTCCCCATTAAGTATGCTTAAAATCGATACGCGCAGAGCCGTATGGTAGCACGTTTATTGAGAAGTGTATAAAAATAATGTGAGAATACGGTGATATGGTTCACAATTTATTGTTGTAAGGTTTGGGCGGCCTTTATTTTTGATATTAGCTCTTCATAAGTCCAGTTTGCGCCGATGATTTTTGTGCGCATGATCTGGTTTTTATCAATCAGGATTGTTTCCGGAAGGCGAAAAGTCTGGAAAAGGCTTTGGGTAATGTTTTCGGAATCCAGAGCGAAAAAAATATTTTTTTGAGAGATGTCGAATTTTTGTTTTTTCAGGAAACGTATCATTTTTTCTTTTTCCAGATCTGAGGATAGGCCGATGAAAATCAGGTCTTTAGGGTTTTCGTTTGCAGCTTTTAGAAAAAGGGGGAGTTCCTTTATGCAAGGCGTGCACCATGAAGCCCAGAAGTTCAAAATGATAACTTTACCCTGGAAGTCTTTTATTGAGAGGGTTTTGCCGTCTGTGCCGGTGAAGGAAAAATTGGGCACGGATTGGTTGTTTTCGGTTTGTTTCAAAACCGATTCGGGGGCGGTTTTGATATCGGGCGCTTGACGGTCAAGGTAAAGCGTAGCTAGGTAGGCGGCGCACCCGATGAAGACAAGAACGGCGAAATTGATCAGAGGGGTTATTTTCATGCTGCGCATTCCTGTTTTTTTGCTGCGATATATAGAAATGTGATGAGTGCAATTTCAGCGATGCAAAAGGCTATTAAGCTGCCTGCGAGTCCGCTGGTGAACCCGTAGGAATGCAATCCAACGTTGAGTAAATTGACGCCAAACCATGAGATGGCGATGATGATGTTCAGCGCGGCGCTCATGGCCATGAAGCCTGTGGAAGAGAGATGCTTGCTGATGCGGCCATGCTGTACCCAGACAAGCCACAGAACGATGAGCAGTGCGCCGTTTTCTTTTGGGTCCCAACCCCAGAAACGGCCCCAGGACTGGTCGGCCCAAATGCCTCCCAGAGCGGTGCCTATGGCCGTGAGCAGCAGAGCGGCGATGGAGGTGCGGTGGACATTTTGCCGTAGTTTTTTCGATAGTTCTTTGTTGTGTTTGAAGCCGCTGATATACAGCCCGGAATGGGCGAGCATGGCGGCGAGAATGCAGACTCCATAGCCGGCGGTAATGCACAGCACATGAACGGTTAACCAGAAGTTGGTGTTGAGTACTGCGGCAAGAACTTCGAGACTGTCACCATCCGGTTTAAAGACGGGTGCGCAGATCAGGAGCGCGGCGGCGGTTCCTGTTCCGGTTATTAACGGGATGAATGAGGTGCGGGCGCGTTGCAATAAAATACCAAGCGCTGCGCAAATCAGGGTTACAAATAAAATGGATTCGTAGAGTGTGCCGACAGGCGGGCGCTGCAGAATATATATTCGTGCTGTGAGGGTAACTATATGGAGTACGATGCCTGTGAGAGCAAGAAGGGTTGGCGCTAATCTCAGAAGGCGCGCGGTTGGTTGTTTGAACAGTAAAAATGTTGCAGCAAAAATGCTGAGTCCGTAAAGCGTTATTATCAGCGTGTAAGGGTGAACAGTGCGGTAGAGTTGTTCGATTTTCAGGCGTTTGATGTTCAGGCTTTGCGGGCTTTGGAGCAGGGTTTCTTCAAGGATGTCTTCGCTTATTGTTTTCCAGCGCCGGGCATCATTTTGGCGGTAGGCGCCCGCTAAATCCGTCCATTGGGAGAGTAAAAATGCGGCCCCAGGCCCACCCTGACCTTGCAGCATGATTGTCCATGGCGTGGCCCATTGGTCTTTGCTGTCTTCCCATTGCACCGGGATGATGCGTAGTAGCTCATTATCCTGAGCGCCTGCACGCAGAGTTTGCAGGTGGAAAGAGGCTTTGGCGATTGTCAATTCCCGGGGTGTGTATTTCGATGGATCGCGGCCTTTTCGTGTAATGATTCCGGTGAGGTCTTGTTCCAGTTGTTTTTCGACTTTTAGCAGTTCGGTAAAATTCAGTGCTCCATCGATTTGGTCTTGATAGGCGGGGGGGAGTGATAAATCAAGCGGGAGCAGTGCCGTGAAGCTGCGCAAAAGCGCGGTAAAAAGCGCTGTATTTTCATACAGGCGCAGCAGCGTTTTTTCTTGCCCGGTCAAGGCGGTTTCTTCTTTTGAAAAAAGCGGCAGTGCTTCATCACGCATGGCTTTGAGAGCGGGCTGGATCTGCGCATAGCTGTAGAGATTCTGGGTTTTATCCAGTTTTAATTTGGTGATCAGGGTTTCATCGGACACGGTAAAGACGGGCAACTCGGCGGCGCTTTGCGGGTCAAAAAGTGTAAGGGTGAGCCACTGACTTGCATCCATATTTTGCAGTTTTTCCTGTCCTGAAAATTGGCGCAGCATGATGTCGGCGAAGCTGGATAACGGTTTTTCTCTGCCTTCGTGCAGGATTGGCAATGTTTTGAAATACTGCATTTCAAAATGCGCCTCAGCCCCTGCATTTTGGGGGAGTAATAATGCGGTGATGATCGAGGCAAGGATCAAAAAAATTCTCATGCTTTGCTCCTTGTGTTTTTTCGGATCAGTATAAGCCCCATATGCAGGATCAGGCCAAGGCCTAAGACTATGCTGCCGATATAGGGGAACAGGCGGCCTTTATTTTCAACGACGGCGAGGATGGTGGCTTCGAAATCGGGGCCTTGTTCAAATGATGATTGGAAAAATGTGTAGCCGCGATAGCGCAGCGGTTTGTTCATTTCAATGCGTGCAGGCCATTCGAGGGAGCCGTCTTTGATGATGATGTCGGAGTGATAACTGCGCGCCATAGCGGTGCCGCCATATTCATTTTTGACGAAATCAGTAAGGGCAATAGTGAAGGGCAGGATGCTTTGGCGTTTACCGAACATGAGGCGATAGATGGCTTCGCCTTTTGTAATTTCAATTGGTTTGGGCATGGCATCGAAGGCGACGTAGATGCCGTCCTGATCCGTTCCTGTTACTTCGAACTGCAGGCCGGAGAGATCGCTTTCCGGGTCTTTTTCATTTGGTTTAGGGTCGAAGACCATAAAACGCGCCATACCCTGCCAGGGCTGCTCCGGATCGTAACCCGGTTGTTCCTGGCGTTTTTGGATGTCGCAGTTTTGACATGAATTTTGTATGCGTATCTGGAATGGCAGGGCTGACAGGTCCCAGTTTTCAATGTTTTCAAAGGGTAGACGGGCGATCTGGCGGTCATTTTCGAAAATATTCAAAGCGCGGCGGTGATACTCATAGATAAAGGGGCTTTCCTGACCTTCGGGGATCAGCATGTAATATTCACGGGCAGTCATGGCGGTGAGCAGGCCACCGAGCAGCAGAATGATGGCGCCCAGATGTGAGAGGATGATGCCGGATTTTTCCCATTGCCAGCGGCTTTTAAGCAGGAATTTGAGTGTCAGGTTTATGCTGAGAATGCCGAGCAATGTATAAGCGCCGGGCAGTGGGACAGGGCCGGCCCAAATGATGAAGCTGGAAAAGAACATTTCCATCGCGGGCCAGAGACCCATCCAGCGCTGGGCCAGCGTTCCGGAGACCAGCAGCGCCATGAGCGGCGGCAGCAGCCAGAACACCATATCGGCATCGGCGAGGCGGGTGAGGAGTGAGACCAGATTTTTCATGGATGCTGTTAAAGCATAAAGTGATGCGAAGTGAAATATGCTGGCCGAAGAAAATTCATCACCCCTTGCGTTTTGGATGCAGGTTTTCTATATAGATGCCGGAAGGCGGCGCGGGCGAGATATTGCCCAACCCGGTCAGGGGCGAGAGCCAGCAGCCGTAAGTGATTTTTTCGGGTCGTGTCCGTCTTCCACTTAATGTTTTTTCCTGTCTAAATGAAAAGCTGTTTGGTGTTGTTCTGGTAAGGGAATCGCCCTACATATAAGGTATGTCTGAGGCTCAAGTTCCATACCGCGTTTTGGCGCGGAAATATCGTCCGCAAAGTTTTGATGAATTGATTGGTCAGGATGCGCTGGTGCGTACGCTCACCAATGCGATCGAATCGGGGCGGATTGCGCATGCGTTTATGTTGACCGGTGTACGGGGCGTCGGGAAGACTACGACGGCGCGGATTATTGCCAAGGCGCTTAATTATGTCGGGGCTGATGGTAAGGCCGGGCCGACAACGGGGGCGACTGAGGATTGTAAAATTTGCCAGGCGATTGCCGAGGACCGGCATCCGGACGTGATTGAGATGGATGCGGCCAGCCGCACGGGCGTTGATGATATTCGTGAAATTCTGGACGGGGTGCGCTATGCGCCGAGCGAGGCACGTTATAAGGTCTATGTGATAGATGAAGTGCATATGCTTTCGAAAAACGCGTTTAACGCTTTGCTTAAAACGCTGGAAGAGCCGCCGGAACATGTGAAGTTTATTTTCGCGACGACTGAGATTCGTAAAGTGCCGATTACCGTGCTCTCGCGGTGTCAGCGTTTTGACTTGCGCCGGGTGGATGTGCCGACATTGTCCGCGCATTTTACTTCGATTTGCGAAAAAGAAAGCGTTAAGGCCGAACCTGAAGCTATTGCGATGATCGCACGTGCAGCGGATGGGTCGGTGCGCGACGGACTGTCGATTCTTGATCAGGCAATGGCATTGAATGGGGAATCTATCACATCGCAGGCCGTGGAAGATATGTTAGGGCTAGCTGACCGGGCGCGGTCACTTGATCTGCTGGAGCGAGCTTTGAGCGGCGATATGCCGGAGGCGTTGGAAATCATGGATGATTTGTATCGCGCCGGAGCAGACCCGGTAGCACTTATACAAGACTTACTGGATTTGACGCATACGCTGACGAAGTTGCGCGCCGTGCCTGAAGCCAAAGAAATGAGCCATGCGATGGCAGCCGATGAGGTTAAACGCGCGGCAGAGTTGGCTGGGAAGCTTTCAATGCCGACATTGGGCAAAACGTGGCAGATATTGTTGAAAGGTTTGGCAGAAGTGCAGGCAGCGCCCAACCCGCAAAGCGCCGCAGAGATTGTGTTGATACGCTTGGCTTATGCGGCGGATTTGCCAGATCCGGCAGCGTTGATCAAAACCTTGCAAGGGCAAGAGAGCGGGCCTGTGACATCAAATGCTGGCGGCATTTCACAGTCTGCATCTGCTCCTGTAGGTGCGCCGGTTTCGAACGCGTCTTCTCCGTCTCAATCCTTGAATGCTGGAGCACGCACAGGCATACCGACCGGTCGGTCTTTTGCTGGCCCCCCTTCCGGGAAAGGATCTGGCGGTGAGCGTGCGGCTCTGGCGGTTGTGCCGAAGGTTGAGCCACCATCGCCCTTGGAAATTCGCAATCTTGAAGATATTGTATGGGTGCTGGAAGAACATCGTGAGGTGTTGCTGGCTTCACAGGTGTATCAATATGCGCATTTGGTGAAGCTGGAGAAGGGATTGATAGAAATTCGTCCTGAAGCCGAGGCATCGCCGAAAATGGCGCAGGATCTGGGACAGGCGCTGAGCCGGATATCAGAAGCGCGCTGGATTGTCAGTGTCTCAGGTGCGCCCGGAGAGCCGACGTTGGCGCAGGTGGCCGGAGCGCGCTTGGAGGCCGAGCGAGCAGAGATTATCAAGCTGCCGATAATGCAGGAAATTTTAAGCGTGTTTCCAGATGCGGAAATACAATCAATCGAAATGGTTAACAATAAGGGACATGACAAGCCATGATGAATTTTAAAGATATGATGCAGCAAGCTCAACAGATGCAATTCAAGCTCGAAGAGTTGCAGGAAAAGATGAAGGATATCGAGGTCGAAGGCGAGGCTGGCGGCGGCATGGTCAAGGTGACGATGTCTTGCGGCGGTGAAGTGCGCGCTATCGCAATTGATTCTTCTGTCATCAATGTTGATGATAAAGAGACATTGGAAGATTTAATCGTTGCGGCAATGAATAACGCCAATGATGCTAAAGACGAGCGCATTAAAACCGAAACGACGGGTATGATGGAAGGGCTGGGCTTGCCTGCGGGCACGAAGCTGCCGTTTTAAGTGTGACGGGTTACATTCCCAAAATAGTGTTCATTACCGGGGCAACGGGTGATTTTGGCCGGGCGTTCGCCCGGCGCTTTGCAGGGGTTGGCTCTGCGCTTATTTTACATGGACGTTCGCAGGAAAAGCTTGATGCGTTGGCTGAAGAATTTCCGTATGTACGTGCGCATACACTTTGCTTTGATGTGACCGATCAAGCTGCGATAGCCGAGGCGATAGACTCTATCCCGGAAGCGTTTGGTGCAATCGATTTGCTGATCAATAATGCGGGCGGGGCCCTGGGGCAATCTCCGGCTGATGAAAGTACGCTGGATGATTGGCTGAAAATGATCGAGATCAATAACAGTGCACTGGTGGCGGTGACACATCCTGTTTTGCAGGGGATGAGCGTGCGGCGGCGTGGGCATATCATTAATATCGGTTCGACAGCGGGGAATTACCCGTATCCAGGTGGGCATGTTTATTGTGCGGTGAAGGCGTTTGTGAAGCAGTTTTCTTTGGCTTTGCGGGCTGATACGTACAGCAAAAATATCCGCGTAACCAATATTGAACCGGGCATGGTGAAAACGCAGTTTTCGTTGGTTCGCTACAAAGGCGATCAAAAAGCTGCGGATGCGGTTTATGCAAACACAACTCCGCTTACAGCCGATGATGTAGCCGAAAGCGTTTTTTGGGCAGCAAGTCAGCCCAGCCATGTCAATATAAACCGGATTGAGTTAATGCCAACCCGTCAGGCACCGGGACCTTTGGCGGTGGATCGGGATTAGAGGAGCGTGCATGCGGCTGGTGACCTGGAATATAAACTCTGTACGCTTGCGCTTGCCGCTAGTGAAAAGACTTACTGAAGAAGCTGCGCCGGATATTTTATGCTTGCAAGAAACCAAATGCCCGGATGAGTATTTTCCGACTGGTGATTTGCGGGCGATGGGCTATGAGCATCAGCATTTTCACGGGATGAAGGGTTATAATGGCGTGGCGATATTGTCGCGTTTGCCGATGGATGCGCGCGATGTACACCACCGGGTTGGGCGCGAGGATTGTCGGCATATTGCGGCGAGTATCTCCACGCCTTCCGGGGGATTCGAGCTGCATAATCTGTATATTCCGGCGGGTGGGGATGAGCCGGACCCGAATGTGAATGATAAGTTTGCGCATAAGCTGGATTTTGTTGATGAAATGACCGACTGGTTTAAGGACCGCTATAGCGCGGATCAAAAGCTGGTGGCGGTCGGTGATTTTAACATTGCGCCTTATGAGCATGATGTATGGTCGCATAAGCAGCTTTTAAATGTTGTTTCACATACGCCTCCGGAAACAGACCGGCTGGCCGGTATGCTTGGTTCGCTAGATTGGGTGGATGTTGCGCGGCGCTTTGTGGCGATGGATGAGAAGTGTTATACGTGGTGGAGCTATCGTAACCGGGATTGGAAAAAATCTAATCGCGGGCGGCGGCTGGATCATGTCTGGGTAACGCCGCCGCTTCGTGAATCGCTGGAGGCGCATCAGGTGTTTTCGAAAGCACGGGATTGGGAAAAGCCTTCTGATCATGCACCTGTAATTGTTGATATAGAACTTTAAATGCTGGTTTTTAGAGGTTTTTGAACTGAAACAGTTTCTGGATATCCTTGTCCATAAACCTTGCCATTTCACGAGGTGTTTCGTCAAATTCTGATTTTATATTGTCTTTTGCCCCTTTTTGCAGAAGCAGTTTAATGAGTTTGGTGTTTTTCTGCCGTAATGCAACGTGTAGCGGTGTTTCGTCCATTTCGCCTTTTGTGTTGACGTTTGCGCCAGCTTCGATCAGTAACTCCGCACCGTGGTTATTGTTATTCCAGAGCATTACATGTAGCGGCGTGTCTCCACAATAACCATGGCAATTTATGTCGATATGTTTTTCTGGTTCTGCCGGAAACATAATACCGGAGATAGATTGTAGAATTTCTTCAAGTGTTTGCCGGTTTTTATGTTTTTCTTTTTTTGCCACTTTTAGGATCCTGTTTGCGCGGCGGCGATGATGCCGCCTTTATATGTCTGAATGATAAGGGCATAGCTAATGCCGGCCTTTTGCTCTGCCGGAAAAGCCATGTTTAGTTTCTTCCCGTCCCAGCGTAGCAGCTTGGTGATGTTTTTCACTGTGTTGCGGTAGTGTGTGTAGTTTTCTTCATCAGGGCGATTTTCAATTTCAAAAAGCCATATGTCCGCACCGTGGGGCAGATTTATTTGTGGGAGGCTGATGTTAAGATATTCGCCGTTGCGCAAAAAACCAACCGGTCGGTTTTTTGCCGTTTTTGTCTTTTGGATTAAGGGGTTGAGTTCGTTTTGTTTGATGCCTGTTGTTACGGCGCTGCCATTGATGATGGTCATGGGCGTATAGATGCCGCCGGTATTAAGGGCGAGTTTATATACATTTTGGCGGGCGTCGCAAAAGGGGCGGGCGAGTTTGTCGCCACGCCCGTTGCGGTTAAAGTAGCTTACATGACATGACAGGCCGATAATATTGGGATCTTTCGCGATGAGTTGGTTAAAATTGTGATCGGCATTTGGGCAGGCCGGGCAGAATTTACTGGTGAAAAGCTCTACAACAATTGGCATTGTCTGTGCACTTTGCGTTGCTTGTGTTGCCTGTGCCTGGGGGCTATAAAAAGCCATACTCGATGCACAGAGGAGTAGGGGTATTAATTGGATGTAAATGGCTAATTTGTTCATTTTGTTTTATTTTTAAAAGTCGCTGCAACGTCCTTTAACTTCCCAATCTCCAAAGCGGGTGGGTTCGAGAAGGCCGGAATCGGCAAAGCCGCCAACTTCTTTTTCTGTCTTTGCAGATGGCTTTTTGTGTTGTTCTGCTGCTTTGTTTTTTTTCGCGGCGGCCTGTGTTTCGGGGGTTGGTTTTTTATCGTTCATATTTCATGATGTAGGGCATTTAGAGGTATTTGAAAAGGGGTAAACATGAATCAAGATACTCCACCAGAGCTTGAGGTTTTTCGTCAGCAAATTGATGAATGTGATCAGGAATTGATTGATGTTTTGGCGCGGCGTTTTAACGTGGTGCGTCAGGTTGGTGCGTTTAAGGTTGGTGCGCAGATGGAGGCGATTCAATCGGCGCGGGAGCAGGCTGTGAAGGATCGGGCGGTGAGGCTCGGTCAGGAGCTGGGTCTGGATTCCGATTTTATACGCAGGCTTTATGAGGTGATGATTGATTATGCACATGATATTGAACATGAGATTTTGGCGCAAGATGCGCAGGATAAGGGCGAGTGATGAGTCAGGAAAAACCGCTTGTTGAGGTTGGTCGGTCTGAAAGTGAAGAGGTGTCCACTGACGGTATGGCTGCGCGGTATGCGGGGCTGATGCTGTTGGAAGACGTATTGCAGCGCAAGCAGGCGTTGGATCAAGCGCTGGATCAGCAGCAGGCATTTAAGGCGTTGCCGATGCGTGACCGGGCTTTTACCCGTATGATGGTTTCGACGATTCTTCGGCGTTTGGGGCAAATTGATAACATTATTGAGCGCGCGATTGAGCGTGAAGTGCCGCGTAATATTACTGTGCAAAATGTTTTGCGCATTGGCGTGGTCCAGATTTTGTTTATGGATGTGGCGGATCATGCGGCGGTTGATACGTCTGTTAAGCTGGCGGAAAAGCTGGGTATGGAGAAGCAAAAAGCATTTGTGAACGCTGTGCTTCGTACGGTGACGCGTGAAGGTGTGCATTGGCGCGAACTTCAAGATGAAGTGCGGCTGAATACGCCGGAATGGCTTTTGAAAATCTGGATTGAGGATTATGGCTTGCGTATGGCGGCGGAGATTGCAAAGGCGAATTTGTCTGAAGCGGCGCTGGATATTTCCGTGCGGGACCGCGAGTCGCGCAACTTCTGGGCGAGTAATTTTAAGGCTACCCAAATGACGACGGGTACGCTGCGCAAGAATTCGGGCGGCGCTGTGCATGATTTACAGGGTTTTGATGAAGGACATTGGTGGGTGCAAGATGCAAGCGCAGCGATTCCGGCGCAGCTTTTTGGTGATGTCGACGGGCAGCATGTGTATGATTTGTGCGCGGCGCCGGGGGGCAAGGCTTTGCAGCTTGCGGCCATGGGAGCGCAGGTTACGGCACTGGATCGCAGTGCTAACAGGTTGAAGAAATTGAAGCAAAATCTGGAGCGGATGCAGCTTTCGGATCGGGTGGAGGTCATTACGGCCGATGCAGGGAGTTGGCGGCCGAAAGGCGAGGCCGGGTATGTTTTGCTGGATGCGCCGTGCAGTGCGACGGGGACGATCCGCCGTCATCCGGATGCTTTGCATTTGAAGGTGCCGCAGGATATTGAGCGGCTTTCACATTTACAAGAAGCGTTGTTGGAGAATGCCTTTGACATGCTGATGGTTGGCGGCGTACTTGTTTATTGTACGTGTTCTTTGCAAAAGGCGGAAGGTGAGCGTCAGATTGAAAGATTTTTGGTTGCACATCAAGATGCGCAGCGTTTGCCAATAACGGCGCGCGAGCTTGGCGGGTTTGATGAGGCTCTCACCGAGGACGGAGATTTGCGGATCTTGCCGTTCCATCAGGCTGCGCTTGGCGGGATGGATGGGTTTTACATTGCGCGGTTAACGAAGGTCGCTCCATAATTTTCACCCTGACTGCGTTATCCTTCAGTCTCGGTGTGCTCACGTACTGGTGTGTACGTTCCGCGCACCTCGCTTCGGCTGCCTTGTCAGGGCAAAAATTCTGTTCGCTCTTTGAGAATGTTTTTAGCTCTTGCACAAATTCTCTGCGCTTTTGTTTTGGGGCAGGATAAAAGTTCTGTTTGCTCTTTGCGAGGAAGGTTTGGGCGGTTTTGAGGAATTTGTGGTAAAGGGTGAGGGCGGCGCGCAGGGCGCGCCAATCGCGGTTGTGGAAACCGTGTTTGGTGGCGTTTTGTGATGAACGGGCTTTGCCTTGTGGGGTTCTGGGGCCGGTGGATTTGGTCCAGGGTCGGTGCGCGCGGATGCGCGCGGCTTGGGTGGCGCGTCTTTCAGGTGGCCATCCTTTTGTTTTATTTTGATTTTTCATCGTTCTTTAGTTTGTTTTCAGATTTTTGCGATTCTTTGAGAGTGCTGAAGGTTTGGCGGCAAAGTCTTTGGCTTTGCAGAGCCATGTTTAAGGCCTCGGGCGAGAGAGAGGATTTTTTGCCCAGCCCGGCCTGATGCATGGAGACAAAAAAGGAGCTGTCGAGTGTGAGGGCCTGGTCCAGCAGCCGTTTTTCAAGGTCTTTCAAGGTTTCTAGCCCGTTGAGGTTGCATCTGGAGCGGAGACGGCGGGCCAGTTCGTCCGGGGATAGGCCGTCATGATATTTTTGTCGCGCTTTTTGTTCCGTCTGTTCTTTTTGCTTGCGAATTCGTGCGCATTCGCTCTGTTCTTCGGCTTTTTTGTATAGATGTTCTATTTCATCGGGGTCAAGCATGTGCAATATATAGGATATTATTCCTATTTTGTCAAGGGTTTTTAATCATAGAGATGTAGAGGTGTGGTGTTATGGATTGCTTCGTCGCAGGGCTTCTCGCAATGACGGAGGTGTTTTTTGGTTCGTAAATATAGATAAATTCGACGATGGTTCACTCATTTCTAGATTTGCATATAAAACTCTGTTAAAACTATTATAAGTGAAGCGCTTAGGTGCTTTATTCACAGTTCTATCCACGGTTGTTAAGAGTTTTGAAATGCCCCAAAAATCTGTTCGCATTGCTCCGTCGATTTTGTCAGCCGATTTTTCGAAATTGGGTGAGGAGGTGGTTGCGATTGATAAGGCGGGCGCCGATTACATCCATATTGATGTTATGGACGGGCATTTTGTGCCGAACCTGACATTTGGTGCGCCAGTGGTCAAAGCCATTCGCGGAGTTACGAAGAAGCCGTTTGATGTACATTTGATGATTTCTCCGGTTGATCCGCTTATTGAAGATTTTGTTGAGGCAGGAGCCGATATTATTACTGCGCATGTTGAGGCGGGGCCGCATTTGCACCGGACGTTGCAGGCGATTAAGGCCGCAGGCGTCAGGTGCGGAGTTTCGCTTAATCCGCATACGCCGATTGAGGCTGTCCAACATGTGATGAATATGGTGGATTTGATTTTGATTATGACTGTGAACCCCGGTTTTGGCGGGCAAAGTTTTATTCCGTTGCTGGACAAGATTGCCGCTACGCGCGCAATGATTGAAAAATCTGGGCGGAAAATAGATTTACAGGTTGATGGCGGAGTTAATTCGCAGACGGCCAAAGAATGTATTGCTGCCGGGGCGGATGTTCTGGTGGCCGGGACGGCTGTGTTTAAGGATGGCCCGGAAAGTTATGCGAAGAATATCGAAGCTCTGCGGGGCTGATTTTACCTGAACGTGCGGCGGTCGTTGTGCGTTTTTTATGAATTTACAAGGTTTTAAGAGGATCGATGCCTGTTCAGCTTATACAGCATTTGAAACGCCGCGCCAGTCAGATGGCCTATAATAGCGTGTTTTATAACTGGAGCCTGCAGGGCGAAGCGCCGGAGCGAATGGTGGTGCGTCCGGTAGACCCGTGGCCGGGCTCTATGGAGGCGGGCAAGGCTTTGTGTGAGGGCGCGTTGATGTTTGAAGGTGCGCAGATGCCATTTGGTGCAGGGTGTTGGCAGATGGATGATTTGCCGGAAGGGTGGATGGCGCATTTGCATGGATTTTCATGGCTCAGGGATTTGCGGTCTTTAAGCGGGGAGCGCGGAATGGGCGCGGTGGCACGTACGCATGCCAAGATGATGATCCGCAGCTGGATTGAAATGAATGAGACGTGGCAGCCGCAGAGCTGGCGGATGGATGTGGCCGGTCAGCGATTGGCGATGTGGATTTCGGCGTATGAATTTTTTAGTGCGGTTGAGTTTATTGAGCCTGAGGATGAGGAAGATTTTCAGAATGCGTTTTTTGATAGCTGCACCCGTCAGGCGCGGCATTTATCACGCGCCATCGCGCATGGTGAGGTCGATGAGTGTCGGGGGCCCGGGCGGTTTTATGCAGTTCAGGGATTGCTGTATGCGGGGATTGCGTTTGAAGGTTTTGAGCATTGGGCTGATCAGGCTCTTGAGCAGCTTGCGTTTGAGCTTGATGCGCAGATTGCCGGGGACGGGGCGCATCGTTCGCGCTCTCCGGCGCAGCTCTTAGAGATTTTGCAGATTTTGCTCGATATACGTATGGTGCTGCGCGCTGCTGATCGGCCTTTGCCGGAAAAAGTTCAGCATGCTATTGACCGGATGGGGCCGGCTTTACGGTTTTTCCGTTATAGCGACAAGCATTTGGCGTTGTTTCAGGGTGCGCAAGAAGGCGCCGCGGAGCGGATCGATTCGGTTTTGCAGCAAGCCGGGGCACGTGGAAAGATTTTGAGCGCCTTGCCGTGCACGGGATATGAGCGTCTTAGTCTGGGGCGTACGTGTGTGATGATGGATTGTGCGGGCGCGCCGGATTGGCCGTATGCAGATAGTGCGCATGCCTCACCGCTCAGCTTTGAGATGAGTTACGGACGGGCGCGGTTGTTTGTGAATTGCGGCGCTCACCCGCTGGATGAAGATTGGCGTGAAGCGCTGTGTTCAACGCCTGCGCATACGGCCCTTAGCCTTGATGCGCGCAATGCTTGTGGTTTGCAGGGGCGCTGCGGGCGTGGCAGTTTTGCGCCTGCTGTGGTTTTACGTGAGGATTTGAGGCATGCGGCGTTGCTGGAGGCTTCTCATAACGGGTATGTTCCGGTGAATGGGTTTCATCATAAGCGCCGGATTTATCTTTCTGATCAGGGGCATGATGTGCGCGGCGAGGATGTGCTCAGCGCGGATGTGTTGCCGGTACGGCCTGTGGATGTGGCAGTGCGCTTTCATTTGCATCCTAAGGTGATGGTATCGCTGATTCGCGATGGGCAAGAGGCGCTCTTGCGGTTGCCTGGCGGGGTTGGCTGGCGCTTTCATCAGGGATCGGATTTGCGCAATGGGCGGTTGGAGCTGGAAGATAGTGTGTATTTGGGGTGCGGGACTTCTATCCGTAAGAGCAAACAATTGGTTATTTATGGTCAAATTATTGATAATTCATCGAAAATAAAGTGGGCTGTGCAACGCGAAGGTTAAGGGAGGCCTGCGTATATGACGCAAGAATTGGCCTCTCAAGGCTCTAAGCAAGACTCTAAACGTTGCGTTTATGATACGGAGCTTTTGGCGCGTATAGAGGATCTTATTCGCGGTTTTCAAGCACAGGTTCGTGATGCGCAAGGTTCGGCATGTGAAGGGGCAATGGTCTACGGTTTGCGTGTGTTGGTCGCTCTGGCCAATATGGTTTTGCAGAAACGTGATATGTTTGAGATTGAGCCCTGGCATATTATTTCTGCGCATGCCCCGCTTTCAATGCCTGGCGAGATGCTGCTGCGGGTGAAGGATTTTAAGAACAAGAATATGCCGCCTTATGAGGCGATTATGGCGTTTTACGATCATGGTTATACGGCGCAGATTGACGGGATTTTATTTTTGGCTGCTCTTGGTCAATTTCAGCGTATGCGCCAAACCGGGCGTGAAAAGCAGGTGAGTATTAATATCTCAGCGCGGTCTTTGCGTGATTCTGATTTTGTAAAGGTGACCTTAGCGCGGCTTGAAAGTCTGGATCTGGTCAGCGATGAGAAAGTTTTGATAGAGATTCATGAAAGTGCGCCGCATTTAAGTTTAAGCCGTCAGGTTCTGGAGCTTTATCGGGCGGTCGGGGTCGGGTTTGTGATTGATGATGTTGGGATGAATATGAATGATGTGTTGCGTCTGGCGGATTTTGAGGGGTTGGCGGAGTTTGTAAAACTTGATCGACATACGGTGTGTGCACCAGAGGGTGAGGCTTATGCGCTTGATCAGGTGATGTCGTTTGTGGAGACTTTGATGCCCGGTACGTTATGTGTCGCGGAAGGGGTACAAACAGCGGAACATGCATGGGATATTGTACAAAAATATCCATCGATTCTTTATGCGCAAGGATTATATCTGCCCGATGAACGTGAGGTGTTTCAGCGTGAATTTAAGGCGGCGCAGTCGGATCAGGGGCTTGCATCTGCTAGATCTTAGATAATTTTTTTAGGGGCTTCACCCGGCGCTCTTGCAGGTCAGTCACCTTTTCATCGGCACAGTTTCTATCATGATCCACCAGTTCAACCGGATAATCACCGGTAAAACACGCATCGCAATATTGCGGCGCCTTGGCATTACGCTTGGTTTCCCCAACGGCTTTATAAAGTCCGTCCAGTGAAATATAAGCCAGCGAATCAGCCTTGAT
Organism: Rhodospirillales bacterium; assembly: GCA_023898785.1. NCBI lineage: Bacteria > Pseudomonadati > Pseudomonadota > Alphaproteobacteria > Rhodospirillales > Rhodospirillales bacterium. Next base: position 1,943,554 of record CP060239.1, read on the forward strand.
ATATTCACGAATTTCCTCAACCGATTTCTGCCCGGCTAAAAGCTCGCTGGATGACGGTGTATCAATCCCGTAAAAACAGCTTTTGATCGTCGGCGGCGAAGAAATCCGCATATGCACTTCTCGCGCCCCGGCATCTTTAATCATCTCGACAATTTTCTTACTCGTCGTCCCGCGTACAATAGAATCATCAACCAGCACAACGCTTTTACCCTCAATGAATTTCCGGTTTGCATTATGCTTCAGACGTACGCCCAAATGCCGGATTTTATCGGTCGGCTCAATAAATGTACGCCCGACATAATGATTACGAATAATCCCAAGCTCGAACGGCACACCACTCGCCTCCGCATACCCAATCGCCGCCGGTACGCCGCTATCGGGAACAGGTACAATCAAATCAGCGCCTTCAACCGGATTTTCCCGCGCCAGCTCCGCGCCAATATTTTTACGCATTTCATAAACACTATGTCCTTCCATAGAGCTGTCAGGTCGCGCAAAATAAATATACTCGAAAATACAAAAACGTTTAGGTTGCTTTTTAAATGGAAACAGAGATTTCAAACCGCTTTCATCCAAAATCACCATTTCACCGGATTCAATATCGCGCTCAAAACGCGCCCCAATAATATCCAAAGCGCAAGTCTCAGACGCCAGAATATAAGCATCACCCAGCCGTCCCAAAACCAATGGTCGAATACCATACGGATCACGTACACCTATGATCTGGCTTTGCGCACACGCCACCAGCGAATACGCCCCCTTAATCTGTTTCACCGCATCGACCAGACGATCCGCCACAGACTTCTTTCGTGACACGGCCACCAAATGCACAATCGTCTCCGTATCACTCGTCGATTGAAAAATAGATCCGCGCTTGACCAGCTCTTTGCGTAGCATATGAGCATTGGTTAAATTCCCGTTATGCGCCACGCTAAAACCGCCAAAATCCATATCCGCATACATCGGCTGTACGTTACGCAAAGCCGGTTCACCGCTTGTTGAATAACGATTATGCCCGATTGCGGCATGCCCTTTCAGCTTTTCAATAACGCTCACATCACTGAAATTCGAATCCACCAGCCCCAAAGCTTTATGCGAGTAATAATTTTGTCCGTCATAAGATACGACTCCGCACGCTTCCTGCCCCCGGTGCTGCAAAGCATGCAAACCAAGAGCCGTTAAAGCAGCCGCATCCTCGCTACCAAACACGCCAAACACGCCGCATTCCTCATGGAACTTGTCATCATCAAAAACTGGCATATCCGCTATCATCATATCTCACTCATTCAAACCATCTGTTTTTTCATCAAACAGCTGGTCCATCTGCTGACGCATTTCATCGCTATAACCACTACTCTCCGGAGACTCGGCAGGTTGTTGTTGCTCCCCGCCACCATTGTCTTTTTTTAAAAGATTAATCTCTTCAAGCTTCTTGCGCGTCTTTGATGTTTTCTCAAGCGAAGCAACCCCCTCTTCAACCTCCTCAAAAGCACCGGAAGGAATAAAACCAGCCAAAATTTCCGAGGTTTTCTCCAAATAAAAATGCGTTTTACTCTCGCTAAAAAATTCCTCTTTTCTCTCCTGATCAACAAAGAAATGCACCGGCAAATACAACAAACCAAGCAAAATAATCCCGCGCACAACACCAAACACAAACCCCAACGTGCGATCAATAGCCCCAAGCCCGATCTTTTTGGCCCATTCCGCCAAAAGATGGCTCTGAATAGACAAAATAATCACCACAATAATAAAGATCGCCCCGTAAGACAGCGCGTCTGCAATAATACCATAAGGCAAAATTTCAAACAGTCGCTCAACCTCAGCGCCTTCCTCAATCCCAAACCAGCCATGCATATGCGGCATCAATAACGGCCCGCCGAGATATGCCGCCGCCAACCCGCCGACAACACCGGCAATAGTTAAAACTTCACGAATAAAACCACGAAGAAAGGCAATCAGGCCCGAAATCAAAAGAACGGCAAGAACAAAAATATCAGCGATCATGGAAACGTCAGGTCCTTTTTGGATCAGATAAGCCTCATATTTAGGCAAAACCATCTCAAAAAGCAAGCCTTCTCAGTTTGTTTCAGGGCCTTCATATTTCAATAAAACAGCAGACGATGGATGATTCTGAAGCGGTGCGGATGGTTGAACATCCAATAAAGGGATATCGCTCTTACGAATAATTTTATCAGGACCTTTGTGCCCCTGAGAGAGGGCAAAGTGCGTAACAACATTATGAACAAAATCCGGAACACCAGGATGAAGCATATTATAATGTTGTACATCCTCAGAATTTCCAACACGAACAGGATAATACAAAGTGCGCTCATAACCATGATGACCGCTCGACTCAATCTTTGAGGCAATCAAATCCGCCGCTGCTTTCAACCCCAGGCCCAAAAATTTCGAATGCTTAGATCCTTCAGATGAAGATGGTAAAGTGCCCGACGGCAAAGCACGAGACAAAGCAGTAAAAAATAGCGTATAAATGAGCTGTTCATGAACAGGGTCTGCATTAATATCATGAGAAACATCTATATGCTCACGAACCAACCCAACAGCCTTATCATCAAAATTACAAGATTCGATAACAATATGCTGTAAATCCAGAAAGTGCATATTCACCGAAAACCCGAGCGCCCCTACTGAAACCTCGCTCTTAGCCTCCTGAGAAGAATAAATATACCCACAATCGTAATTCACTCTCATAGTTTCAGAAGGTCTTTGGCGCGATATTCCGCCATCCCAAGACAAAGTAATCGTATCTCTCAATTTTATACGATACTCCTTTGGCCCACTGACAGCAGCGTCAAACTGTCTTTGCAAATAAGCGCTTTGAGCCAATTCAGTAAGCCCTGGCATAAAAAAAGAAAGATCGTCTGCCTTGATCAAAACTGGTAAATGTTGCCTCTCGGATTTTAACATCCTAAACCTCCAAGGCAGAAGAAATATAGATGTTTACGTAAAATGTAAAGTTTTTTTAATAGCCTGAGCCTATGCCACCGCACGCGGGGCCCGCCCATCGCCAAAAATTTCCCCCAGCATTTGCACATGATCAATTTCGGAAACGCGGATGGCATCTCCATAAACCTTTTCCGGTTTTTGACTTTTCTTGCCCTTCGGCACCACAGCCTCACGAAAGCCGAGTTTTGACGCTTCCTTCAGACGCAAATCCGGCTGCGCCACCTGCCGAATTTCCCCGGCCAAGCCAACTTCGCCAAAAAATACCGTCTCCGGCGGCAACGGATTATTCTGCAAAGCGCTCACCAGCGCCGCCGCTACCGCCAGATCCGCAGCAGGCTCATTAATCCTGATCCCTCCGGCAATATTGAGAAAAATGTCGCATGAACCAATTTGCAAACCGCAGCGCGTCTCAAGCACGGCGACAATCATCGCCAGCCGGTTCGGGTCCCAGCCAATCACGCTGCGCCGCGGAGACGCCAGCGATGACGGCGCCACCAAAGCCTGCACCTCAACCAGCATCGGCCGCGATCCTTCCAGCGCCGCCAAAACTGCACTTCCTGCAACATCCTGATTACGCTGCGATAAAAAAATCTCCGACGGGTTTTCCACCTCCTGCAATCCCCCGCCCGCCATTTCAAACACGCCGATCTCATCGGTCGGGCCAAAACGATTTTTAACGCCGCGCAAAATACGAAATTGATGGCTGCGATCACCCTCAAAATACAAAACCGTATCAACCATATGCTCAAGCACCCGCGGACCCGCTATCTGGCCGTCTTTTGTCACATGTCCAACAAACATCACCGCCATTCCGTATGTTTTGGCATAACGAATAATCTCCTGCGCCGAGCTGCGCACCTGCGTCACTGTACCGGGCGCCGAATCAATATTATCAACATACATTGTCTGGATTGAATCAATGATCAGCAATTCAACAGGCCCATTATCACCAACAGGCTCCACACTTGCCAAAATATCGCGTATACTCGTTGCGCTGGCCAGTTGCACCGGAGCTTCGGCCAGCTCCAAACGCTGCGCCCGCATCCGCACCTGGTCAACAGACTCCTCCCCTGACACATACACGCAACGTGTGTTCTTTTGCGAAAGTCTGCACACCAACTGTAACAGCAAGGTTGACTTGCCAATCCCCGGATCACCGCCAATCAAAACCGCTGATCCCGGCACCAATCCGCCGCCGACAACACGGTCAAATTCCTGAATGTCTGAGACATGCCGCGGGTAATCACTGCGGGCCGGATCACTGAGCGACACGAAATCAATCTTGCGCCCCTTCGCGCCATCCATCCCTTTAGGCACTGAAGGCGCTAGCGTTTCCTCCGCGATGCTGTTCCATTCACCGCACGATTCACACTTACCAGCCCAGCGACTCGACACTGCTCCACAAGACTGACACACATATGATTTTTTCACCTTCGCCATAAGATCACTGTAGCGAAAAAATAGAACAATTCAAGAACAAAATGAACGCCCCCGCCCCAAGAGGCGAGGTATCATGTCATTGCGAACCGCCAAAGGCGGTGAAGCAATCCAAAATTTATCCTTGTGGCACTGGATCGCTTCGCTGCGCTCGCGATGACGATTACGTCGCAAGCGGCGAGGAATTAAACCTGAAAGAGATTAAACGGACAACGTCGCGCCTGCAAACAAACGCACAAAAAATACCGACCGGTCGGTATTTTAAAAATTTAAACGCGAAGGCTTGCCCATAACGCTCTCGAGCAAGGCTATATTTTCGACAACAAGAATTTTCAGGTCTTCAAATTCCAGGTCTTGGTAAATAATTATAGATATTGCATTCTTACGGGATGCGATGTCCTAAATATAGCCATACCGAGGCGGTTAAAAACGCTAAAGTTCATTCTAAACAGCGCTATAAATGTAAAGCTTGCGGCTTGTCCAAAAAAGAAATAAATGCCGGGTCTGGTTAGCCTATGACCGGGACGAATGACGTATCTGCGGTGACGGCGGTTTTTTTCAGTATAGAGCCGGCGGGCCAAGGCCACGCTGCTGCGTAACAGTTCTTCGCCGCCTGCAAGCAGCAACACCAAACTCAATAAAATCGGCAAGACATTCACGAAAAAAAACCTTATTCTTATTGAAGTTAATAAAGTGCACGAAAGCGATAGCTCATGACAATTGCTGAACATGCCCTAACGGAATCTATTGAATTTCAGATGAGTCTGCTGCTTTTTATGGCGCTGGGCGGTTATCTACTTTCCAATCGTATTGGTCAGCCTGCTGTTGTAGGCGTTATTCTGGCGGGCATCCTGATAGGCCCGACCGGTTTCAATCTTATTCATTATTCTGATTTTGTTGCCAGTATCGGCCATATCGGAGCCATTATCCTTCTGTTTGTTATTGGTCTGGAGTTTCACCTAAAAGAGATTACGAAGCCCTCCTATTTCCTAATTGCTTTAGGCGGTATCCTTCTACCTTGGGCGGGTGGGTATGCAGTCGCGTTAGCTTTCGGTTTTGAGTTCAGTAAAGCCATCATCATTGGCGTGGCTCTTTCGGCAACGAGTATTGCAATTACCGCCGATACGCTCCGGGAAATGGGGAAACTGAAATCCGAGGCCGCGCAGGCCATCATAGGCGCGGCCATCATTGACGATGTTCTGGCGCTTCTGGCGCTCGCCATTGCCCAGCAATTGTCTGATGGTGGTGTTGATGCCGCTGTCGTCGGCGTTTTTACCCTCAAGGCTATTATTTTTCTTGTTGCCGGGGCCCTGTTTGGAGACAAGGTTTTAACGCCGCTGGTTCATCGGATTGATCGCTCAAAAATTGCTGAAAAATACCCGGACTTCATATTCATCCTGATTATGATGGTTGCTTTTTTCTACGCTATGGCCGCCGAGTTGATGGGGCTGTCCGCGATTGTTGGGGCTTTTGTTGCGGGCGTTTCACTGGAGCATGTTCATACGCAGCGGAGCAAGGATTTTCGGGTGGGCTCGGAGTATCTGCGCATTGTTTTTGGTGCTATTTTCTTTATATCGCTGGGCATTCTGGCAGATTTCAAAAACTTTACATGGGAGGCAGCGTGGTTTGCGCTGGCGTTAACAATTGTTGCTGTGCTGACAAAACTTGTCGGTTGCGGTATTTTGGCTCGATTAAGCGGCATGAGCGTTCATGATTCCCTAGTTGTCGGCGTAGGTATGTCGCCGCGGGGGGAAGTCGCCATGACGGTTGCGCTGCTGGCTTTTATCAGCGGCGTTATTGAGCAGCCCGCTTTCGTGGGTTTGATATTAATGAGCCTGCTAACAACGATTATTGCGCCGCTTCTTCTTCGAAACTGGTTGTATCGAAACAAAACGGAAGCGTAAAATGGCCTTGCGAATGTTAACGATACTGGCTCCGAATGGAGGTGAAGAAACGCTTAAGGCTCTTGCTGAAGAGACAAACATCATTGAATTTTGGTCCGGCGCAAAGCCAAAGGGAAAGCCCAGAGAAATAAATGTTCTGGTTGCTTCCGAATACTTGCAGGATCTGGTTGATAAGCTGCAACGGCGTTTTAGTAAGGAAAAGGAATGGCGGATTATCATTACACCTGTGGAAACAACCATTCCTCGCCATGAAGAAAAAGAAGAGGAAAATGCCAACGCCAAGAAAGCCTATGGCAGCCTGACCAGAGAGGCGCTGTATGACCAAATTTTAAAAGGAACAAAAACCAACACGGATTTTATCATTCTGGTTGTTCTTTCAACGATTGTCACGGCCATCGGCCTGGTCACGGATAATCTGGCTGTGATTATCGGGGCTATGGTCATAGCGCCGCTGCTGGGACCAAATTTAGCTCTGAGTTTTGGGGTGACGCTTGGCGACCGCGATATGGTGGCGGAATCCCTGAAGGCCAATGCCATGGGGTTTGGTCTAACAATGTTGCTGAGTATTCTGGCCGGTGCTCTCATCCCCTATGAAGTTTTTGCGGACAGCCGGGAATATCTCCTGCGTACAAATGTCGGTTATGACGGGATTATTCTGGCGTTTGCTTCCGGAGCGGCGGCTGTTCTTTCGTTGACTGCTGGGATTTCAAGTACGATGGTAGGTGTCATGGTCGCCGTAGCGCTTATGCCGCCTGCTGTCGCTATGGGGCTATCGCTGGGGGAAGGTGCATTTGCACAAGCCTATGGCGCGGCCCTTCTTCTGGCCATTAATATTATCTGCGTCAATATCGCGGCCAAGGCTGTTTTTACGCTAAAAGGCATCCGCCCGCGCACATGGTATCAGCGCAAGAAATCCCGCCAATCCCTGAAAATCAGTTTAACTTTCTGGGGGATTTTACTCTTGCTTCTTATTGCGTTGATATATTTTTGGCACCATGGGGGAACAGGATAAGGAATGTGCTTTTGCGGCGGGCAGGTGGGGTGTTTAGCCTATAAATGCACTCCTGTTTTACGTGCCCGTATAATCTCTAAAACGTCTTTTGGATGGTCGGTGATGCGCACGAAATCAAGGTCTTTCTCGTCGATGGTGCCATACTCGATCATGGTATTTCTTAAAAAAGGCCCCAGAGCGCCCCAGTATTCACTGCCCATAGCAACGATCGGAAAATCACAAATCTTTCCGGTTTGAATCAGGGTTGCCGTTTCAAATATCTCGTCCATTGTTCCGAAACCGCCAGGCAAAAGGACGAAGGCGCAGGAATATTTGAGCAGCATGACCTTGCGGACAAAAAAGTGATCAAACTGTATATTGATGTCGGTATAGGGGTTGGGTTTTTGTTCATGCGGCAGTTTGATATTGCATCCGATGGATAGAGCGCCAGCGTCTTTTGCCCCCCGGTTGGCGGCTTCCATGATGCCCGGGCCGCCACCTGTCATAATCGAAAAACCTGCTTTGCCAAGCTCAAAAGCCGTTTCCCTGGCCATCTTGTAATACGGATCATCTTCCCCAAAGCGGGCGGAACCGAAAAACGTGATACAATGATTGATGCAGCGTAAGGCACGAAAGCCTTTCTGAAATTCGCGCCAGATTTTAAAAGAGCGCCAGAGATCAAACGGATAAGAATTTTTATTTTCTTTCAGTAAATAACAATCAGGGTCTTTTTGCACGGGTATCCTCTGTTGTATAGGTGGGTGTCATATATTATTCGTTTTTACAGGAAAAACGGTTTTAAAGGAAAGAAGAATGAAGCTGACATTTTTGGGAGCAACTGGAACGGTTACCGGTTCGAAATATCTGCTTGAAGATGACAACAAAAAGATATTGATCGATTGCGGTTTGTTTCAGGGGATGAAGGAGCTGCGGCAACGTAACTGGGAGAATCTGCCCGTTAATCCTGCTTCCATAAATGCTGTTATCCTTACCCATGCCCATATTGATCACAGCGGTTATTTACCCTTGCTGGTTAAGAACGGCTTTGACGGCCAGATTTATTGTTCTTCCGCCACTGCTGATTTGTGTGATATTCTTCTGCCTGATAGTGCGCATCTACACGAAGAAGATGCAGAGCGGGCCAATCGTTACGGCTATACGCGGCACAAACCCGCCCTGCCGCTTTATACGCAGGAAGATTCCTACAACGCGCTTGAAAAAATAGAGCCCGTTTCCTTTGGCGATGAACATGCATTAAGCGATATACTCTCTTTCCGTTTAACTCATGCCGGACATATTCTGGGCGCATCCTGTGTGCATATTTCTGATGGGCAAACCAATATTGTTTTTTCCGGTGATCTTGGACGTCCGCGTGATCCGGTGATGAAGGTGCCGGCACAGATTCAGGAGGCTGATTATCTCATCCTTGAATCCACCTATGGTGACCGCCTGCATGAAACGACAGATCCTCTCGATCAGCTGGAAGATATTATCATCAGAACATCTGGGCGTGGCGGCACGGTCGTCATTCCGGCTTTCGCCGTCGGGCGCGCGCAAAGCCTGATGTATTATATCTACAAGCTAAAGGAAATGAAACGTATTCCCGGTATTCCGGTTTATCTCGATAGCCCCATGGCTATCAGCGCCACGAAGCTTTTGCAGCAACATCATGCTGAACATCGCCTGTCGAAGGAAGAATGCGCAAAGGTTTGCAACAGCGTGATTTACACACAAACCGTGGAACAATCAAAGGCGATTTATAGCAAGAATAACGGCATGCCGACGGTAATTATTTCTGCCAGCGGCATGGCTACAGGCGGGCGCGTCCTGCATCACCTCAAACATTATATTAGCGATCCGAGAAACACAGTCCTTTTAGCCGGGTTCCAGGCAGAGGGAACGCGCGGCGCGCGATTGGCTCACGGTGAAGTAGAAATCAAAATCCATGGCGAGTTGTTAAGGGTGCGGGCTGAAATTGACATGCTTGATAATATCTCAGCTCATGCCGATTATCAGGAAATTATCGATTGGCTCGGGCATTTCCGCGAACCTCCGCGCAGAACTTTCCTTACGCATGGGGAGCCGAAAGCAGCCACTTCATTTAAGTTCAAGATCAAAGAGCATTTAGATTGGAACGTTGAAATCCCGGAATATGAACAGATGGCGGAGCTTTAGTTTTGGGGCTGTCCTAATAATAACTTGAAAAGGTTATCAGTAATACAACAACGTCCAGCGCAAAAGATGCCTATTATTTAAGGTTCCACCAGCCTTTTTTCTTCGCTTTCGGCGCCTCATTCACGGTTTCATAGTCCTTAGGGGCATCGTCTTTTCTTGCCTTCACCGCAACCTTTTTGGGCTTGGCATCATCGTTGGACACTTTCACCACCTTGGCAGGCTTTTCATCTTTAGGTTCGACCGGCTCATCGTTCTTCTTAGCCTTTTTTACAGGAGCTTTCTTCGTTGCCCCGTCTGCCATGGTCTTGGCGGAGGCAGAAGGCTTCTTATCGTCTTTCCCTGTAGACTCTTCTTTCTTAACCCTGACCTTTTTCGAAGCCGCGTCCACTGTAGCCTTCTCGGCGGAAGCAGAAGGTTTCTTCTTCTCCTGAGGCGCTTTTTCGTCCACTTTCGAATCGGCTTGCACTACGGCATTCTGTGACTTCTGATCGGCTTGTTCTTCACCGGCATTATCATCTTTGCGGGGCTGATTACGCATTCCGCGATTACGGCCGCCACGGCGGCCCCGTCGACGACCGTCACGGCGATTATTACCATCCTGATCATCCTCACCAGCAGGTGTATCGTCGCTATCATCCTCTGTTTTATCAACGGGCTTGGACACTTCAACCCGGAAGCCCGAAGCCCCGAGCGTATCATCAACGCGGATAAGCACAGCAAAACCGTAACGCTCTTCAATAACAGCCAGATTATCGCGCTTGTTATTCAGAATATACAGCGCCACCTCATTGGAAACCTGTACAATCACCTGTGAGGCACGACCTTTAATGCCTTCTGCTTCAATCGCGCGTAGCACCATAATACTGGCCGCATCAGCCGTACGTATCCGTCCGGCGCCCTGACACCCCGGACAAGTCTCAAACTGACTTTCGCTCAACGATGCGCTCAAACGCTGACGTGAAAGCTCCATCAAACCAAAAGAGGAAATCCGTCCCATCTGAATTCGCGCGCGGTCTCCGGAAAGCGCATCACGCATCTTGCGCTCAACCTTACCGTTATTACGCCGGTCCTCCATGTCAATAAAGTCAATTACAACCAGCCCCCCCAGATCACGTAAGCGAAGCTGCCGCGCCACTTCATCGGCAGCTTCCAAATTGGTTTTTAACGCCGTTTCTTCAATATGACGCTCCTTGGTTGCTTTGCCGGAGTTCACATCAATCGACACCAGCGCTTCAGTTGGATTGATCACCAGATACCCGCCGGATTTGAGCCGTACTTCTGTCTCGCCAATTTCGGCAATCTGTTCCTCAACCCTAAATTTGTTGAACAAAGGCGTATCAACATCCTTATACTCTTTGACCTTCTTTACATGCGAAGGAATCATCATCTTCATGAACTCTTTTGCCGTCTTAAAACCTTCGTCCCCGGCTACATGAATTTCCTCAATATCACGCGTATACAAATCACGCACCGCGCGCTTGATAAGATCAGCCTCTTCATACACCAAAGCCGGCGCACTCGATTCAAGCGTCTTCTCGCGAATGGTATTCCAAAGCCGCAAAAGATAATCCAGATCGCGCTTCACTTCCACCTTCGTACGCGTAACGCCCGCTGTACGCAAAATAACGCTCATACCCTTAGGTACTTCCAGATCCTTCATCATGTCGCGCATTTTTGCGCGATCCTTATAATTCGAAATCTTGCGCGATACACCGCCCGCCCGCGGACTATTAGGCATCAACACACAATAGCGCCCCGGCAAAGACAAATACGACCCTACAGCAGCACCTTTATTGCCGCGCTCTTCTTTTGAAACCTGAACCAGCATAATCTGACCGCGTTTGATCACTTCCTGGATCTTGTACTTTCGGCGCAAATTAAAACGGAAACGTTGCTCGTCATCCATATCCTCGCCGCCAAAAGTTTCTACGCGCCTGGCCCGGTGCGCTGCATTGCGGCTACGTCCGCCACGTCCGCGCCCATTATCACGTCTGCCGCGCCCACGTCCGCGCCCACGTCCACCATACATGTTGCCATCGGCATCTTCACCCTGTGCATCCGCGTTGTTACCATCAATATCTGCCTCCGGCTCTTCAATCCGGTTACCAATTGAATCCTCGGGATCTTCCTCCACGGCATCCACAGCATCGGCAGTGTCTACCTCAGTGTCTTTTTTAGATTTACGACCCCCGCGCGGTTTTTTCTCAGCTTTAACGTCTTCTTCCTCCGACTCGCCATCCTTATCGCCATCCTCAAGAGTTAAATCGCCGCCCAGCTCTTCAACAGCGTCTTCTTCATCAACATCGTCTTCAGGCAATTCCTGTTCTTCCAGCGCCTCTTCTTCATCATGTGCTTCCAGATCTGCTTCCTGTTCGGCGATCAACGCCTCGCGATCCGACACCGGAATACGAAAATAATCAGGATGAATTTCAGAAAACGGCAAAAACCCATGGCGATTGCCGCCAAAATTTACAAACGCAGCTTGCAGCGATGGCTCAACGCGTGTCACTTTCGCCAGATAGATGTTTCCTTTCAACGGTTTACGGAACGCGCTTTCATAATCAAACTCTTCCAGCCGTCCATCTTCAACAATGGCCACCCGCGTTTCTTCACTGTGGGTCCCATCAATCAACATTTTCTTAGACATTATTTATTCTCCATTAAACGCGCATAAGAACGCTTCCTCTTTCTCCGCTGAAGATAAACTTCGAGTGTTTACATAGGGGAAAGCGGCGCAAAAGCGCGCTAAACTTGTTGTATCAATTTTGGGGAGTGCAGTTCGCGAAACCTTTAAAAACTTTAAGCGCTAAAACCGCAATCCACTAAACACTTAAGCGCACAGTACACGCGCCGGGTAAATTACACAAGCATTAAAACAAGTATAAATGCTAAAAATTTCTCCACCATAATAGCGCTCTTCCCACAGGCGGCAAGCCTTGCTTACGAGATTAAGAGCTTTACACACCCACGCCCATTTATGATATATAAGAAAGCGCATATTTAACACAATCAATGAGTAACTATCTTGGCATTGAAACCCTTCCATTTTGCTCTAATGATCTTGCTATTGACTCTGCTTTCGCCGTTAAATGCGCGTGCTCTCAATATAGAATCCGTACGCTTTGGCCTTTACGAAGAAAAAACCAGGCTTGTGCTGGATCTTGACAAGCCAGCCGATTTCCGCGCCTTCGTCTTGTCTGAGCCCTATCGTATGGTCATCGACCTGCCCAGCTTTGAATGGCAAGCCGGAAAAGTCCAATCCCCGCAAGACGCGGGCGTACAAGCTACCCGCCATGGCAGCCTCAAACCCGGCATTTCACGCATTGTCTTTGACCTCAATCGCCCGATCAGCATTCAAAAAGCCTTCACGCTGCCTGGCGGCGCAGGCAAACCTGACCGGCTTGTCATTGATTTCAGCAATGTTTCGCCCAGTTTGTTTGAGCAAATCAAAAGCACTGTTCATGGCTCTCTTGATCCTGATAGAATCCAAACACAAAATGCAAATATTGCGACTTTAGCCCCGCCGCCGCCGCCCAAACCACAAGACCAAAAACCTCTTATCATCATCGATCCCGGCCATGGCGGCATTGATCCCGGTGCCTCCGGCCCGCACGGCCTGTACGAAAAAAATGTTGTGCTCGCTCTGGCTAAAGACCTCAAAGTTCAGCTTGAATCCTCCGGCAAATACCGTGTTAAAATGACACGCGCAGACAATCACTTCATCAAGCTCTCAAACCGCGTCAAATTTGCCCGCAAACATGGAGGTGACCTCTTCATCTCACTGCATGCCGATTCAATGGAAAATAAAAGTATTACAGGTGCTTCGGTCTATACTCTGTCCGAAAAAGCCTCCGATGCCCAGACCGCCAAGCTCGCCGCCCGGGAAAATAAGGCCGATCTCATCGCAGGAATAGATCTTAGCATCGAAGATGAGGATGTTGTGGGCATCCTTATGGATCTGGCTATGCGCGATACGATGAATCAGTCAAAATTTTTTGCCAATACCCTGGTGAACAGCTTTAACGCCAATGGCGTAAAAACGCTGCCCCGCCCACACCGCTATGCCGGCTTTGCCGTTTTAAAAGCCCCGGATATTCCTTCTGTGCTGATCGAAGCAGGATTTATGTCTAACGAAAAAGAAGCGACTTTACTTAATACCAGCCACCACCGACAAAAAATTGCCACCGCGCTCACGAAAGGCATTGATCGCTATTTTGAACAAGTTCGCAAAAACCAGAGGATATAGGCATCGTTGAACGAATCTGTCGAAATTATATATTTTTTATAATGTATTAATCTTTCAAAAATCCGCCACCATCCACCCAGAAAAACAAAAAAACTCTTGAAAAACAGTGTGCAATGCGTTTTCGTTTGTGTATAAAGAGAGACTACGAAGCGACTGCTCAATATTACAGGGCATAGTTTTTCTTGGTTTAACATTAAAATTTTAAAGAGGTCACAATGAAAAAATTTGCAGCAACTCTTTGCATCGCCGGAACAGCTATTGCTCTGTCCGCATGTGATACAACTAAAATGGGTGATGTTGACACGGCTCCTCCTTACGCAAGTGAGCGCACAGCCGGTTATGCATCCGAACCTGCCCCTGCTCCGGCTCCGGCCCCTGCAGAGCGCGTATTCAGAGAATACCAAACAAAATAAGCTTTATATTAAGCTGATAAAAAGATTTAAGGGCGGCCTTAAGGCGGCCCTTTTTCTTTGCAGAAACTCTATGTAAGATGAGCTGTAGAAAAAGCTAAACAGACGTTCTTAAAGTAGAATAGCCACATGAACATTATCCGTAAGATCGTCTTATTTCTTCTCGCAAACGGCTTGGGCTTTATGGCCGCGCCAATAGCCTATAACGCTGCGTTGCTTTCAGGAAACCTATCTTCCGAAGTGCTCGAGACCAATGCAGTAACGCTGCAGACAAATTTCTTCACCGCCACCGCGATAACATGGATTTTTTGCGCATTATTTTCTCTGGGGTTTTTTCTCGTAAAAAGCAAATTACGGCTGATATTCCTGCTTTTTCCAGCGCTGTTACCGCTACTCTATGGATTAAGCATTCTGGCGGGATTATCCTGATCCTGATCCTGATCCTGCTCTGTCGTCTCACCCTCAGCCATCCGAATCTTATCTGTATCTTCACCAGTCTTGGAATTTTTATCCTGCGCCTTTTCTATATCATCGCGTTTTTCAGGTGCGGGCTCATACCCTTCAATAAGATCCTTTGCTTCTTCAGGTGTTTCAATGAATGCAGCCTTCTCATGTTCAATAATAACATCGCCCTTAACTTCCAGTGAAGGGCGGCGGGCAATCGAAACCGGATAGCTATTACGCTCTTTCAGCGCCTTGCGAATCGCAGGCCAACGCAACCGATCTTGCCAGTCTCCTGCCGTTTTAACAATCAAACGCATCTCATCATTACTGATTTTCTCTTCCGGGACTTCGCCATATTCTTCCATCGCCACTGACTGCGCCAAAGAAGGGTTAGCCTCCAAAAATAGTTCATCATCAATCCAGGCGACTTTTATCGGCTGATTAACCACTGTTACCTTCGTGCCCACAGGTATAAGCTCAAATAACTCGGATATTTTTTCCGGATATAAACGAATGCAGCCAGAACTAACCCGCCGCCCAATTCCGAATGGCCGGTTGGTTCCATGCAGTGCATATTGCGGCCATCCTAAATACAGCGCATGCGTACCCATCGGATTATCCGGTCCCTGATAATAAGCCTCTTTTAATGTCGGATCTGCCTTGCGCATCCGCGGCGTCGGACGCCAGACCGGCCCTTCCACTTTGCGCACAATTTCGGTTACCCCTTCCGGCGTACTAAGACCCTCACGCCCCACACCAATTGGCGTATGGTAAGGCGCTTCATCACCATTGATAAAAGCATACAGCCGCATATCTGCCAGATTAATCACGATGCCCTCTCTCGACGCATCGGGCAGCAAATGCCGCGTTGGCAAAATTAAATCAGTGCCTCGCCCCGGCATCCACGGATCCACATAAGGGTTAGCCGCACGAAGCTCTGTAAAACCCAGATTATAATCCCGCGCCAAATGAATAAACGTATCTTCATACTTCGCATCATATTCAATCATGTCGCCGACATACGGCTTATCATAGCCTGCATAAGCCTGCGCACTGACCAGAGCCAAAAATACAGAAACAAGAATTTGAAAAACGTACACCGTACGCATTTATTGCATTGCCTTTTCTAATCCAGCCACAACCTTATCAAGATATTCCTGTGTCGTCAGCCATTTTTGTTGCTCACCAATCAAGAGCGCCAGATCCTTGGTCATGTGCCCGGCTTCAACAGTTTCCACACAAACCCGCTCCAGCGTATCGGCAAAATCAACGACCTCCGGCGTCCCGTCAAATTCCCCGCGATATTTGAGTCCGCGCGTCCAGGCAAAAATCGAAGCAATCGGATTGGTCGAAGTCGGATTGCCTTTTTGATGTTCGCGGTAATGGCGCGTCACTGTTCCGTGCGCCGCTTCCGCCTCAACGCATTTCCCATCCGGTGTCAGCAAAACAGAAGTCATCAACCCCAGTGATCCAAATCCCTGCGCGACAATATCGCTCTGTACGTCTCCGTCATAATTCTTGCACGCCCAGACAAACCCGCCCTTGGATTTAATCGCCTGCGCCACCATGTCATCAATTAAACGGTGTTCGTACCACAAATCATGCTTCTCAAAATCGGCTTTAAATTCCTCATCAAAAATTTGCTGGAAAATCTCGATGAATTTCCCGTCATATTGTTTCAGGATCGTATTTTTCGTTGACATATAAACTGGATATTTTCGGCTAAGCCCATAATTAAAAGAGCTTCTTGCAAAGCCTTCAATGCTTTCGTCCAGATTATACATCGCCATCCCCACGCCGCTGGATGGAAAATCAAACACCTCATGCACTTCCGGCTCTCCGCCTTCGGGCGTATAAACCAGCTCCAGCTTACCCGGCCCCGGCACCTTAATGTCCGTGGCCTTATACTGATCGCCGAAAGCATGACGGCCAATGACAATCGGCTCTATCCAGCCCGGCACATATTTCGGTACATTTGCAGTGGTTATCGGCTCGCGAAACACCGTCCCGTTCAAAATATTGCGGATTGTCCCGTTCGGAGACTTCCACATTTTCTTAAGGCCAAATTCCTCCACCCGTGCCTCGTCCGGCGTAATCGTTGCGCACTTCACACCCACGCCATGCTCTTTTATAGCATTCGCAGCCATCACAGTAATCTGGTCATCGCTCGCATCGCGACTTTGAATCGACAAGTCAAAATATTTCAAATCGACATCGAGATACGGCAGGATTAAACGCTCCTTGATAAACGCCCAAATAATGCGCGTCATCTCATCGCCATCAATTTCAACAATCGGATTTTTAACTTTAATTTTTGTCATTTTCGAGTACGAGCCTTTTATAAATGATGCTTAAAAATATAATATCAGCAAGAACGCAGACGTAATAAACACCTAAACTTGCATAATAACGAATCCAGCCTACGTGAAAAAGAATATCCTCCCTAAAAGGAGAGGAATCGGATAACAAACCCATCTTAAAAGCATAGACATAGACCAGATTTATAGCTGAATTAAAACCATCATAGGGCAAGTATATCAGGGACACTATAATTAAAATCCGAAAGATATTCCCTTTAACAGCTTTGACCATTTCAGAAATATTTTTAAAAGCATAAGAATCGTGGAGCGCCAAAAACGGAAAAACCAAAACCAGAACGGTATAAACCAAAAGTTCTAAAAACTGTAAAAAATAGACAATGCCCGTATAAAGGAATGCAGAATGCGTTAAATCAGCTTGTATCCAACCAGAAAGCCCATCAGCCGCCAGGTTATTCAACCAATAAAGTCTAAAAACATCCTGAAGCAATAAGAAAAAGACGCCCAATAACGAGGAAAAAAGCGCAAACACAAATTCCCGGCGGCCAAACCGAAAATAATAGGGGAGCTTAAAAACCGTTTTGAGTTCGGGAATGCCTTTTTTGTACTCGATATATTTTATGTCCGGTTTTTCGTCCAGAATAAAAAAGCGGTACAACGCAACCATAAAAACCGACGTCATAAAGGTTTCAAAGACAAACCAGTAATCAAAGAAATCGGCGCCCCCGCCTGCATTCAACAGGTCCGTGCTGATAAAAAGACGAAATTCGGGAAAAAACCAGAATATAGAATACCACACAAAAATCAAAGCCAGAGGCAACCAGACAACAGGCGACCAGATAGCGCGTGTTCTATTCACTTGCGCATAAGATTCCTTGACCATTGGCCAGATTTTAACTTTGATCTTGGACATAAAAAAACCTTTTAAAAAACCACAGATACACACGGATTAACACAGATACGCTATATGCTCAAAACATCTGTGTCTATGCTGTGTTCAGAGGTGGTTAAAATAATTTTTCCACTTCATCCTGAAGGCGTGCAAACGCTTTATCAAACACTCCGCTTTTAATCACGCGCCCCTTATCCTGCAAATATACCTCATACATCGTTGCGCGCGGCCCCACTTTACGGATCACAAACTGTAGGTACGGGCTCATATGCTCGGATTTGCAATAGGTATAGCTGGCCACGCCCTCATCAAAATCGCACTCCACACTGCGATAAGTCAAAACGCCCGCTGCTGCCGCGCGCAAATACAATCCGTCAAGTTTCTTGAACTGCGCATTGGTAAAACCTGAAGCATGACTCGCCCTTGAAAAAGGGATAATTTCTGACATATGTTCATCATACCACTTTTTTTAGTAAAGGAGAACAGCCATGGCCTTACTCGAAACACCTTTAAAAGACGACAATTTCTACGCTCCGGATTTCAAACTCCAAAATATCGACGGCAAATTTCTGACCTATAATGACATTAAAGGCAAAAAAGGCACCGTTATCGCCTTCATCTGCAACCATTGCCCGTACGTTCAGGCAATCATCGAACGATTTGTACAAGACGCCCAAACTCTGCAAGATCTCGGCATTGCCGTCGCCGCCATCATGCCCAACGATACCGGCAACTACCCGGCCGACTCGCAAGAAAACATGGTGCTCTTCGCTGAAGAAAACGGCTTCACCTTCCCTTATTTAATCGACGAAACGCAAGAAGTCGCGAGAAGCTATGGCGCCGTATGCACCCCCGACATCTTCGGCTTTAATGCCAATGGCCAGCTTCAATATCGCGGCCGTCTTGATTCCGCCGGCCCCAACGAAGCGACCTCCAAAACGGTCAAAGAACTCGTAAACGCCATGACACAAATCGCTCAAGATGGCGTCGGCCCCGCCAACCAAACCCCATCTATGGGTTGTTCAATTAAATGGAAATAAAAAATAACGTTGCGATCTTCGCGTGACTTTTTTGATCTTCATGCTAAAAAGAAGCGAAGAAATAGAAGGAGTAACACATGGCCGACTTGTTCCGCGAGGTAGACGAAGCAATGCGCCAGGAGCGCGTCGAGAAATTCTGGGCCGAAAATAAAACCTACATCATCGGCGTCATTCTCGGCACAATTTTACTGACCGGGCTAATTTCCGGCTATCGCAGTTGGAATTCCAGTGTCAAAGAAAAGCAAACCGCCGCGCTCATTGCCCTGCAAGAATCCCCGGAATATCCCGACAACATTTTGACCGCCGAAAAGCTTCCAATGCGCGCAGGCCTGCGCGGTATAGCCTTTTTGCAAGCAGCCGGAAAATTCCTCGATCAGGATAAAACCGAAGACGCTCTCATGCTATATAAACGCATCAGCCATGACAAAGCACTTCCCGATGAACTTAAAGATCTCGGCACACTCATGAGCGTACGCTTGCAAATAGACCAAGACGATCAGGGTGGCCAGGCCTTGCTTGATCAACTCATACCGCTGATAAGCAATCCTCAAAGCCCATGGGTCCATCATGCCCGTATCGAAGCGGCTCTTATCACCGCCGATAAACTTGGCGATTACAAGGGCGCACTTACACATCTCAATGCTGTGCTCGATACGCCTGATTTGCCACAAAGCCTGACTGGTCGTGCTCGTGCCCTGGCGCATCTGTACGACATGAAAAATAAATCCGTATCAGAAAAACAAGATGAAACAGGATAATATCCCATGATCAAACGCTGTCTATGCCTTACTTCCCTTGTCCTTCTGACCGTTTTCCTCTCCGGCTGCGGCGCTTCCGGCTGGTTTGAAAAAGACGGCCCACCACCGCTTGAAGGTGAACGCATCAGCGTCATGCAAATGCAGAAAAATCTCGAACCGGACAATCCGGTTCTGGAAAGCCAGGGGCTTTTAGCGCCAGCAGAATGGAACAACGAATTCTGGCCGCAAGTCGGAGGTTACCCGAACCATTCAATGCAAAACCTCTCCTTGCCTGCCAGTCCTTTAAAACGTCTTTGGAGTGCTAATATTGGCGATGGTGCCACTGATGAACTGCCACTTATTACACAACCCATTATCATCGATAATCGGATATTTACACTCGATACCGACAACCGCCTGTCTGCTTTCAATATCGAAAACGGCAAAAAACTCTGGGACACAGACGTGCAGGCCGAAAACGAAGATGACCCTGTTATTGCCGGCGGTATTGCTTTCAGTGGCAGTATGCTGTACGTCACCAATGGCTATAACGAAGTGTTAGCTGTAAAACCGGATGATGGCCAGATCATATGGCGCAAAACCATACCCGCCCCGTCACGCGCCGCTCCCACCATCATGGAAGAACGCGTCTTTGTCACCACACTTGATGGCCGTGTCATGGCTTTAAACGCCAAAGACGGCAGCATCCTGTGGGAATATACTGGCATCAGCGATGACGCCACCTTAGTCGGCGCAGCCTCTCCAGCGGCCAATCAGGACATCGTCGTGCCCGTCTTTTCATCCGGTGAAATCACCGCCTTGCGTATAGAAAACGGTTCCATTGCCTGGTCGGACAATCTCTCAAATGTCCGCAGCTTTGGCGGATTGTCGACCATTTCAGACATCCGCGCTTTGCCTGTAATGGATAAAGGTGTCGTTTTTGCCATCAGCTTTTCCGGCCGCCTCGTCGCTATCGACGAGCGCACCGGCACACGCATCTGGCAACGCGAGATCAGCGGATCGCAAACCCCGTGGATGGCCGGAAATCATATCTTTGTGCTATCCTCCGAAAACCAGCTCATTGCGCTGGGCCGCGAAAACGGCTCCATCCGCTGGACGACAGAACTCCCACGCTTCGAAGATGATGATCCTCAAGTTTTTAACGGCCCCGTTCTGGCCGGAGGACGTTTAATCTTAGCCGGAACAGATGGCCGCGTCATCGAAATCGCGCCGGAAAACGGCAAAATCCTGGGCGAATGGGATGCGGGCGCCACCGTATCGACAAGCCCTGTTATTGCTGGTGGAACGCTCTACCTGCTCACCAATGACGGAACCCTGACCGCTTATCGCTAGACAGTTTCACAAGAACCATGTAAACAAGCGCACATGTTTACACTCGCGCTCGTTGGAAGACCAAACGTAGGAAAGTCAGCCCTCTTCAATCGCCTGGCCGGAAAAAAGCTGGCGATTGTCGATGATACGCCGGGCATCACTCGCGATTGGCGCAGCGCTGAAGGGGCGCTGTTCGACCACACCTTACGCATCATCGACACCGCCGGTCTCGAAGAAAGCTTTGATGACTCTATTCAAGGCCGTATGCGCCAGCAAACCGAGGCCGCTCTCAAAAACGCTGATGCTGTACTCTTCATCATCGATGGTCGCGCCGGTCTCACCCCGCTTGACGAACATTTCGCAGGTTGGTTGCGCAAACAAAAAAAACCTGTGATTCTAGCCGTTAATAAAGGTGAAAACGAAAAAGCGATTGCAACCACAATCGGTGAAGCCTTTCGGCTAGGTCTTGGCGAACCCATCGGTATCTCCGCCGAACACGGCATCGGTATGGAAGAACTTTACCATGCGCTCGAACCTCTCATTTCCAAAACCGACACCACCAACGACGGTGAAGAAAATTCCCTCTCCTTTGAGGGAGAGGGTTGGGGTGAGGAGGGATTAGATGATCTCGAAGGCTGTGAAGATTTTACTTTCAATCAGGATGAAGACGATCCTGAAAAACCGCTTAAAATCGCCATTGTCGGCCGCCCCAATGTCGGAAAATCCACGTTGCTCAATTCCATCGTCAATGACCAGCGCGTCATGACCGGCCCCGAAGCCGGTATTACCCGCGATGCTATTGCTGTGGATTGGGATTATAAAGACCGCAGCTTCAAATTGGTTGACACCGCCGGTATGCGCAGGAAAAGCAAGGTTCAGGATAATATAGAGAAAATGAGCGTCGAAGATTCCATGCGCGCTATTCGCCTCGCTCAAATCGTCATCCTCGTCATCGACGGCAATGCGATTTTTGAAAAACAAGATCTCCAAATTGCCGAACATATCATCAATGAGGGCCGCGCGCTGGTTGTTGCCGTCAACAAATGGGATAGCGTGCGTGATCGTGATGAAGCCCTTGAAGAATTGGCATACAAGGCTGAAACTTCACTCGCCCAGCTCAAAGACATCCCCTACCAAACTATTTCAGCCCTTAACGGCAAGAATATCAACAAACTGCTTGATCGCTGTCTGGACACGTACACTATTTGGAACAAGCGTATCTCTACCGCCGGTCTCAACCGCTGGCTGGCAAAAATGGAAAGCCAAAATCCCGCTCCGCTGATCTCCGGACGTTCAAACCGTTTGAAATATATCACCCAGATTAAAACCCGTCCGCCGACTTTCGCCCTGTGGGTTGCCCGACCTGATAAGTTGCCTGAATCGCATAAACGATTCATTATCAATGGTCTGCGTCGTGATTACAAGATTCCCGGCGTCCCCATACGCCTGCTTGTACGCAAATCTAAAAACCCGTACGCAGAAACAAAAAAATAGTGATTGTGCCTAATTCTCAACTTCTTTTAAAGGATTGAAATAGAAAGAAGAACGAAACCCCGGCGAAAAGCCGGGGTCCATGGAATTTGACTATGTATCATATGGACCCCGCATCAAGTGCGGGGTTTCACGGGGTTTTGTATTTCGCTGAAAAGAAGAAAGTTGAGAATAGCGTTGATTATAGCTGTTTCTACGGTCATTTATAGATTTAGCTATAAATACGCCAAACATTGACTGCTAAAGTGGTATAGATCCTTGTTTTTTAACGTTTGATCAGGACCTGGTAGAAGAAGGGTTCGGTGGAGCCGGCGTTGTCGTAGTCAATGCAGCCTGCTTCCTGGCCTGCAGCCAAATCGATAGTTTCGGTCAGCGTAAACGTGCCGGTGAAGGCGGTGAAATCGACATCGCTTTCCGTGCCGGCGTAAGAGGCACCGAGCATGCGGTTGATTTGGGCGCAAATTGAGGTTTTGACGTTTGGCAGGATGATGAGCAAGTCGGGCGCGCCTGTGCCGACATCCAGTACGTCATTGGTGGCATTGAAAATCCATTCGCTGGCGTCATTGACGCCGCTGGGCGGGCTGGAATAGGTAAGGCCTGCGCCGCCTGCGTCGAACAGCTTACAATCGGTTATGGTACAGTTGGCGTTGTAGTAAGTGTCGGAGCCGTCTTCTGTATTGTCGCCATTGCTGTCATGCCAGAAAGACATATCGTTTTCAGAGACGCCGCGCAGGCGCATTTGCTGGATTCCGGCTTCGATGCTTTTGGCTGTGCGCAGGATCTGGCTGGCTTTGACGCGTTGCTGTTCAATATCGCCGCTTTGATCGACGGTTGATCCGCTACGGCTGAGCACCATTGTGAGCGCGGCGAGCAGTGCGACGGCGATGAGAATAAACCACAGGACATTTCCGCGTTCAGTGTACATGCTTTAAGCTCCTATCATGTTGTGTGTTTCGGTCCCAGTGTTTTGTGAGTTTTGAGATTGGGCGGTTTCAACGCGCCGACGGGCGTAGCGGGCGGCGAGGGAGGCCATGTCCTGGTCAGTGGCGGATTCGTAGATTTGCAAGATTTCTTCGAAGCGGCGCGGGACGCCGGTGCTAATCTCTTTTGTTACAGTTTTTGCGTCTTGTCCGACTTTTGCAACCCAGATGACACCGCCTGCATTGACGATATAATCAGGGCAATAAAGCATATCCAGGTCGTGCATGAGGCGGCTTTGGTGGCCACCGGATTGATCTTGTTGCTGGTTGTTGGCGGCGCCGCAGACGATTTGTACGTCTGCGGTTTTGAGGCGTTTGATGTTGGTGTCCGTTAATGTGCCTCCAATGGCGTTGGGTGCGAAGATGTCTGCTGGTGCATCGTAAATTTCATTAAGGCCGACACGTACAACCTGTACGCCTTTAGTTTCGAGATCTTCAAATACGGAATCGACGACGTCGCAGCCTGTAAGAATTGCGCCTTGTTCGTGGAGATATTGCGCGAGTGCGCCGCCTACATTGCCAAGGCCTTGCATTGAGATATGCACATCTTTAAGGTTTTCTTTGCCGAGCTTGTGGCGGGCTGCGATTTTCATGCATTCGAATACACCGATGGCGGTCAGGGGAGAGGGCGTGCCGCCAACGACATCAGGAGAGGGCGCGGTGCCGCCTTTAATCCATCTGGTTGTTTCGAGCAGTTTATTCATGCTGGTTTCATCCGTGTTCATGTCTTCAGCACCGAAATAGACGGGTGTGCCTGCGTTGATGATGTTGAGCCCTTGCGCAAATATAGCCAGTATTTCATCGGTTGGGTGGCGCAGATCGGCAGATGGGGCCATGATTACGCTTTTGCCGCCGCCGTGGTCAAGGTTTCCGGCGGCATTTTTCCAGGTCATGGCCTCGGAGAGGCGTAAAACATCTGTCAGCGCCGTATTTTCATCTTCGTAATATTTGAAGCGGATGCCGCCCAAGGCTGGTCCGAGAGCTGTGTTGTGGATGCCAACAAAAGCGGTGATATTTTGCTCTGGCGCGTGGATTTTATAGATTTTTTCATGGTCCATATATTGGGGGTGAGACGCAGCAGAAATTTCTGTGACGTCTATGTTTTCCGGTTTGATGTGGGGCGAAGCTTTTGTATTTTGCATGATTCTTACTTTTATATAATTATTTTAATGGGTTAAGAGGCCATAAAATGGCTTTATGCGCAAGTAAAATCCTGAAAAATCTAGAAGAGTAGAACGTAGGAAAATATTACAAAATTCATCTTTAAAATTAAAGAAATTCATATCGAATTTTATTTACTTTCTCTTTAGATTTTATATGTTATGTTAAATATATAGGGTAAGTGATCAGTAACTCCGGTGTGATCCTTTCCTTCAATTGGTAGAAAGACCAGTGATTTAGGGACAAATTGGCTTCTTTTGAGACGAGAAGCCGGAATTGGGCAAGGGAAGGCCCGCTTAATAAAAAATTAGGGTTCGTGTCTGAAAACGTTCAGACAAAAGGTTTTAAAAATATTTTTGGTTTATCTCTTATGTCATGCGCACTGGCCTGTATGATGAGTTTGGGAATTGTGTTGCCCCATTTTATTCCCGGACAAAAAAGCATACAGGCTTTTTTTTTGCCCGTTTACGGGCTATTTTTATGTCTGCAATATTTTAAAAACAGTGAGCGCGTGATCCATGAAAAAGTTAGTATTTGTATTTTCTTTCCTGCTTATTGCCTTTAGCCCCGTAGTCGTTTGGGCCGAAGATAAAGCAGAAGAGGTGCCTAAGAAGAATGAAGTTTTAGAAGCGGCCGATGCGTTCATGAAAGATCTGGATGAGCGAAGCCAACGGCATTTTAGTATTATGTATGGAAATTATAATCTTATCAAGGTCGTTGAATCGGTGCGTGATCATGTGGGGATGGCGGTGGAAGCTTGCGGTGAGACTAACCCGGATATGAAAGAGCCTCTGGAAACGCGTTTTGATGAATGGAAAGCGGCGATTAAGCCGATTATGGAAGAGGCTGATGCAAATGTCGGTAATATGATTTTGGCGCAGGAATATGCGAAGCCGCGTGAGATTAAGAAATTTTTTAAGCTGGTTGATACGGTGCGCAAGGATAAAGACAAGGAGGTTGAAAAAGTTCCGGTGACGTCGCCTGAGGCGTGTCAGACTTTGTTGGAAAATATGGATAAGACTCAGCCTGAAATGACCCGGCTTTTGAAAACAACTTTGGTAAGTTTGCCGATGGTCATGCAGCAGCAGGATCAGGAGCAAAAGGAAGAAGAAGCCAGAGTAGCGGCGGAGAAAGAGGCTGCGGAGAAAGAAGCGGCGGAGAGAGCAAAGGCGGAAGAAGAAGCCGGTGAGGCTGAGACCAGATGATAGCCAAGAACAGCGCCGTTTGTAAAAAAGCCGTATACGCATGAGAATCCTTCAAGTTATGGCCGGGGCGGAGCATGGCGGGGCGGAAACAGCTTTTGTCGATATGTGTCTGGCGTTGCATGAGGCCGGGGAAGTGGTTGAAGTAGCAACCCGGGCCAATGATATTCGGGTGCCTCGTTTGCAAAAAGCCGGAATCCCGGTGCATATATTGCCGTTTGGCGGGGCAGTGGATGTTTATACAGGCGCGCGTTTGCGCAAAATTATCCAAAAATTCAGGCCTGATATTGTGCAAAGCTGGATGAGCCGGGCACCGTCGAAGGTGCCGCGCTGGAAGGCTTCGATGGGGTGTCCGCGTTATGTGCATGTCGCGCGGCTGGGCAGTCCATACAAAATGAAGTATTTCAAAACGGCGGAGTATTTTGTTGCGATTACGCCGTTGATACGTGAGCACATATTGGCGCATGGTGTGGTCGGGGATCATGTCGTTCATATCAATAATTTTGCGGAGGTCGAGCCTGTTACGCAGGCCATTAACCGGGCTGATTTCGATACGCCGGAAGGCGCCCCGTTGGTGCTGGGGTTAGGGCGGCTGCATCCGGATAAGGCGTTTGATACGTTGATTGAAGTCGCGGCGGCGCAGCCGGATTTGTATGTGTGGATTGCTGGAGAAGGGCCGCAGCGCGCGGAGCTGGAGAGTTTAATTGAAAAGCTTGGCGTGGGGAATCGTGTGAAGCTTTTGGGATGGCGCACTGACCGGGCGGCTTTGTTGCGGGCGGCAGATATTTGTGCGTTTATTTCGCGCGATGAAGGGTTTGGTACGGTGTTTGTGCAGGCCTGGGCGCAGGGCATACCGGTGGTGGTGTGTGAGGCCGACGGGCCGCGTCAGTTTGTTCGTCACGAAGAAGACGGGTTGATGGCGCCTATTGATGACGTGGAGGCGATTGGGGCGTATATCCGGCAGTTGATTGAAGAGCCGGACTTGGTGGAGCGTTTGGTGCGCGGCGGTCATGCGCGCTATGAAGCTGAATTTACCAAGCAGGCGAGTTTGCAGGGGTATTTGCAATTTTATCACGATATTCTTGAGCGTGAAGGTCTCTTGGGTCGTTAACAGAGTTATGGCCGCTGGGGTGCGCGTTAACCTTTTGTTAACCATTTGATTTCATTGAAAAAAGTTTGAAAAATGTGTAGTTCTGTGGCATACTGCACTTAACTTAACCGTCATGCGCGAAAAGAGCATGAAAACTATATAATGGAAACAAGTGGTTAAGGTGGCGATATATATATAGAGTAAACGGCCCATAAAACGATAAAAAAGCAGGGTCGGCTTAAAAAAATAAAGAGGGGTGATTATTTGGCGGACTTAACTCCCAAAATTCAATTGATTGAAGAAAAGCTTCAGGGGCTTGGTTTGCTTACGCCTGCTCAAGTTGATGGCGTGGCAGATGAGGCGTTTGTCGATGCGCGGGATAAGGCGGTGCGGTTTTTGGCGGCGTTTTTGGATATGCCTGGTGTTACCGGCTATACGCCGGAATTTGGCAGGCAGGTGCTTGATCGCTTGGCGGCAAATGAAAAAAGCGGCAAATTAGCAGAAGATATTGAGAGTATAAAAGAAAATTCTGATCTTGAACTCGATAAGAGCTGGACGCCAACTAAGAGCGTTATTCGTGGTTATTTGGAAGATGCGGGCATTCCAGAGGATCAATGGGGCAAGATTAAGCTTGGCGGTTTGCTGGCGTTCATCAAAGATCGTAAGCAGGTTGTCGCTGACCTAAACGAGATTGCCAATGACAAAGGTGTTCAGCAGGTTCAAAAAGCGCGCGTGGAAAAAACGCAAAGCGATACCGAAACTGTTCTTAAAACCATCGGGCAGGAGGGCAAGGCGTGGGATGCGCCGGAGACGCAGGCCGCGTTGAAAGAGTATGTTACCAAGCTGCAAAGTGATTTTGGTTTTCCCGAAGCCAGGCGTTACGGCGCGTTTGATGAGGTAACCTCGAAGAAACTCACACAGCAACTGGCTGCCGGCCCTGTGCCGGCTGGTTATGACGCGGCGCAGTTGCAGGCCTTTATTCCGGCGCTGGATGCTTTGCGTAGCTCTGGGGCGTATAACCCGCCGGAAAAGCAGCTCACCGCGTTTGATGCAACGCTGAAGGTTGAGGCGATGTTGGGCGAGCTCGTGCCCAAGTTGAATGCGCAGCTGGAAGAGAAGAACGCGCAAATGCCCGGTGGGTTTATGGGGCAGTTACTTAAAGATTTCATTACCGGCGGGATTCTTGATCGGCGCATAACTGAAGTTGGTGAGCCGGATGGTATTTTCGATATGCGCACGCAGGCATCCCTGCAGGGGATGATGCTGGTTTTGAGCCATCCGATGTTGCTGGAAATCCCGGCTGAAAAGGGCGTTGGTGATCATGAGTATACGGTCACAAAAGGTAAATATATTCGCGAGCATTTTGAAGAAAAGCTGAAAGGGAAAATCAGTGATGAGCAGCTTGCGGACCTGAAAAAGGTTTTGCCTGAGTTGCTCGATTCTCTGGATTATCTCGCTAAAGAGGGCATGATTTCCCACGAGTTGTTTATCAATCCAGATAACAGCATTTTGAGCATGCCGGATCTGGTCGAGCGGCAATTTGCGCAGCGGATTGAAGAGCATAAAGATGGTAATCCCGATATGCTGCGTTTACTTGATTCCCTGACGCACACATATACGAATTCTATGGGTATGGCCGCATTGATGCCGGATCTGGCAATTCCGGATTTGTTTGGAAAAATTGACGCCAGCAAAAGTCCGCGAGATCGTCTGGCGCAGTTTTATAAAGAAGCACGGGAAAAATACGGCGATAAAGAAGATAATTTTCATACCGATATGATCATATTGATCAATACGGCTATGACCCTGCCCTATGGTAACCGCGCGTATCGTGAGCATTTTGAAGATGCGATGAGCGATGCTTTGGCGGAGGCTGGAAAGATCAGTGATCCTGACGCGGCGGCGAAAATGTTTGCCG
Source organism: Rhodospirillales bacterium (assembly GCA_023898785.1). Taxonomy (NCBI): domain Bacteria; kingdom Pseudomonadati; phylum Pseudomonadota; class Alphaproteobacteria; order Rhodospirillales; species Rhodospirillales bacterium. Next base: position 1,972,289 of record CP060239.1, read on the forward strand.
ATAAAGTTTCAACGTATGCGGTAGAGCTTCATAAAACGCAGGAAGGCGGCGCGCCTGCATATGTTGAGTCTTATGATCGGAGCGTTCCGGTCTGGAAGCCGGGGCTGACCTCTCTTGAAATTACGTCCGGCGGGCATGCTTATAATTCTACGGATATTGCCCAGGCTTATGATGATTATAATCTGGCGGTTGCACAGGGGGATTTTCAAAAGCGCGGGATGGCCAATCCGCTTTATCAGCAGAAATTTATGATTTTTCAGGATGATGAGGGTCAGCGTTATGTTGCGGGTATTGATAAAGATTCGATGATTTTCACAGTTGAGAAGATCGATGTCGCGGCGATTAGAAAAGCCCTCAAAGATAAGCCGGGGAGGCCATGGACTGAAATACGCGATCTTGATCCCGGCTTTGCCTTGCTGGTTGATCAGCGCGGTCATATTCAAAATGGCTCGTATTCGTATTCGAATCTTTTGGTGGATGTTGAGTCTGAAGATGTTCCCAAGCTTGGGGATTTTGTGCAGAAATACAGGAAAGAGGCGCAAGATATTCATGCGGGCAATATTCAACGCCTGAACGATGAGGCGCAGTGGAATCCTGATTTGTTTATTCCTAAAGAGCCTGCGCCGCAGCAGTTTAAGTCTGCGGCCAGGCGTGCGGGCGCAGCGGAATTTGATAAAGCGGCAGCGCTTCCCAGCAGCGAAGATCTGCAGTTGATCAGCCAGTTTACCAGCCGTAAACTTTATAGCAGTCCGGTTGTTTTGGGACCGCGGGACCGGGATGTGCTTGAGGCTTTTTCCCGCAATGCGGGGCGGGAATTAACGCTTGGAAGCTCTATTGAGGCCGGAACGCAGGTGCGGATTAAGGGCATTGAGATGCCAAGTGGTACTTCCGGTCCGTTGATCGCTCTTTATGACAGGCATGAACAAAAAGTCCGGTTGATTGAAACGCCGCGCGTTCTTCGTGATACCGCTGCCCGTAAAGCGCTTATGGAGGAGGTGCATAAAACGGACGATATGACGATGATGGACAAGATTCGCAGAGAGCAGCCGGAATTATTCGCTTTGATGAACGGTTATTCTGCGAAGGGTGCCGAGCGCGCCGTTCTTTCGGCTGGCGATACCTCACAGCCTTATCAATATCTCGGTTTTCGCAGGGAATTTTTGCGTTTCATGAAGGGCGTGGAACTGCAGAGCAACCTTTCAGTTTCAAGCAGACCTCCGGTGTATCTGTCTAATGAACAATACAGAGTTGAAATGGGCCGGCCTAACCGTAGCGAAAATGCGATGGAGGCATTGGGGTCGTCTATGAAGAGGGGTTTTTCAAGTGCGGTTGAAGGAATCAAAAGAGTTTTTGGCGTTGGTGCTTCCGAAAAGCCGGATCAATCTGTTCAGAAAACCCGCGAAATCCAAGAAAATGGACGGGAAATTGCTGGAGATCGCGCCGGGCAGCAATCGTTGCCCTTACGAGAGCCTGCACCGGTTTATGATTTGAGCCGTCCTCTGGAATAGGGCATAAGCGTAACTAAGCCTTCATTAACGTTTCGAATGGCGCTATCATGTTTTTGTGTTTTTTATTTTTAGGGATGTGCAAGTACTATGTCTAATGCTTCTATACCGAATTCAGAAGTTAACTCCGAAAACCAATTGACCAGTGAGCATTTTGATGAGCTTAAAGAGGCGCTTGAGGTTTTGTATATTATCGCCAATATTAGCGGCCGTATACAGTTTGCTCAAAAATGGGAAGCGCCGGCGGCTTACGTTTTGGGGGCGGATTTGATCCGGTATGATCAGGAAGGTGCGGATGATAAAGAGCACCGGGCAGAGCTTGAACGAGAGGCTGAAGAGCGACGGCTTTCGCTATTGGAATTTATGGATGCGATTGAAGAAAGGAGCGTTGAGAAAGGCGCTTTGCAGATTAATTTCGTGCGTGAGAAAGTTGAAAAAATGGGGCGTGATTTGGCGCTGTGTGTGTATGGCCGTCAGATTGTCGATAAGTTTATAGAGCCGCCGCCTGAGCCTCTTCAGATTGAGACAGAAGATGAAGCGGTGAAGGATTCTGAAGGTTCACAGGAAACAGAAATTGTTTCAGAATCTTCTGAGATGGTTTCCGATCCCGTTTCTGAGCCCTTTGACGTGAAACCGATTGATATGAGTCTGCCGGATGAGCGTGTAAGGCCGATTGAAATATCGCCGCCTGCCGGTGCGCCGTCGCCTGAGCCTGCGCCCGAGGCTGCTTCCGTGCAGGTTGCTGCGCCTGTGCAGGAAACTTCTTTGGCTGAACAGCCCGCTTTGTCGCAAGGGGAGCAATCCGCGCAAAAATCCGTGTCGATGAAGTTTGTGTCTTCAAAGGATCGAAAGGAAGAAGATGATTCTTCTTGTTCAGCGCCGCCTTCGGATCAGGCAAGTTAAGCTCTAGACATATTGATTATGGATTCACAGCGCAGAGAAATTGCGATTCACTTGCGATGAAAGGAGCTTTCATTATGAGCGATTTGTTTTTGTTGTCCCCGGAGCAGTTAAAGCGTATAGAGCGTTGCTTTCCCTAGCCAAGTTTACAACATAGATACAAGCTTGGGCAGCGCAGTTGAAACCGCTGGAAAGGCCTTTCCATTTTTGGTTTTAGGAGAAATTAACGTCGGAAAATCTGAAATGGTGGACATACCACCTGAAACTTGGAACCAAGTATCCACTATCTTGGAAAACTGGGCAATAGTCTTTCACCAGCGCCAACAATCAAATTATCATGGATGTTACGCATAGACGCTGGAGGGGGCATTTTGCAACAATTCTGCTCATTTTGTTACCACCGGAAGGCATTCCAACCCCCAGCGGCTTTTTAACAATGCTGATAGCGAGCGACGCGGAGGCCCCACACACAGTGCGCAGCGAGCGAGCAAAGCATTATTAAAAAGCCTAATAACGTCCTTGCAGGTATTTACAGGTGGAAAATCGGGGAATATACATTCCAGCCCTAATCTCATTCATTAAATCCCAGTAATAATATTTCCCAAGCTTACTTTTAACAGTGCGGGGGTATTGGAAATAGTAAACGTCCAGACCCATACCATATTTTTCCGTCTTTTCTGGGTCGACGGTATAGGATCGAGAAAATTCGCCAGCAAGATATGTTTGAATCCCCCAACCTATATTGTTGAGGAGCTCTGATATTTTGGTGAGGTGATAATAAAAAACGTCCCTATGAAACCATTCGTAAAATTCTTCCAATACCGAAAAAGCATCCTCAATATCCAGCGTGGGTTCGCTTTTTTGCAAAATATCGAATATCCGTTTGGACGTTCTCGACAAACGCAGTGGGTTATGTTTTGAAATATCACCGCATATACGGATAAATTCCTCTCTTTTCATCGTAATCGACATTTCTTTTTCTATGGAGGGGAGCCAAATTTTTTCAAACATGGCCTCGTGATTCATCCAATCAGAAAGCGCGCTTACCGCTTCCTTTAATTCAGAGAGTGAATTGTCATGATCGAAATTAGGGGAGTTGCAAATCTGTGATAGTGCTGAGCAAAGACTATCCGCTTGGCCAAAGTCAGAATTAACGGGAGAAATAAAGTCTACGAGCAGAATGTTAAATAACTCGGCATTGTAGGAATCGTTAGGCCTTATGGTCGCCCCCTCTGGGGAATCGCCAACACATAACATGGCTCGATTAACCATAGATTTTATAGACTTTCGACAGGATAAAAGGATGCATATTTCCTTTTCAACATCCGAAAAATCAGGAAGTTTTGTCTTTGTTGCGTTCATCGCGCCATATTAACCAACCCAAAACCCATCTAAAAGCCTGTTATGTCTTTAACCTTAAACATGGTTACATTTTCCTCGATGATACCGGCCTCAAATTTCCACGTGCTCTGCGGCTCTAGGTTATTTACGTTTGCGAGTGTGCTACCGACCTGAACGCCGTCTTTGTCGTACAAGTTAAATTGGATTTGCACATATCCGTATTCGCGATCGGTTGTGTTTTTGAGAATACCAACCAATACTTTATTTCCGTATTTTTTCGTTTTAAATTCGACATCCTCTACAACCAGTCCTTTGCTACTTGGAACACTGTTTTCAATAGCTTTAATAGAACTTTTGGCTGCTTCATCCGCCGCATTTAACAAGCTCATGCTTAATGGGGCCATTATCATAAGAAGAACCGCAAAGGCGATCCTCTTGCCAGTGGAGAGTGGTGTTTTGAATTTCATGGATATAGCTTGATATGCTGGGGGAAGGCACAAAACCGCTGCCGAAAAATAAAATATCCCTGCGATCACGCCCATTGTGGGCTCAAAGAAACTAACAGTTCCCGATAGTAAGAATAGAATCCCAAAAAACCAGCCTGCTATGTTGCCCAATAGTGCTTTTTTTGTTTTTTTATTCATAATATCTCTTTCTTGCAGTGGTTAGAAAAAAGCCACCAGATTGCTCTGGTGACTGGGTGTTTTCATCCGTATCGCAAGAAACGGCGCGATGCTTTTGGGCGTACGCCTTGGACATGACATCGCCACCCAGCCATAGACCGAGTAGCGACACATTTCCGGCAGTGTCTTAGCCGCTTACGATTGGGGATGAAAAGCCCCAGAGCCTCCTTATTAAAGGCCTGAGATGAACTTAAACCACGGGATCGCCTATTACAATCGAAACAGACCTCATGAGAGTTGGGTCCTTCTTAGCCTTTACTCCTGCGGGTGCCGTTCGAGCGCATACCCTCTTTAGTGACCGAGAAATTTTTTGTATTGCCTAACAACGCGTCAATATTATTTTTGTTTGTTTCCAGCGTGTTATGGGTTTTTTACAGTGGTGAAGAATATTAAAAGTTTACATTAGTGTAAACTTTTAATATTCTAAGATTCGATTTCATATAAAACACCGCTGGTAATCAAAATGGATATAGACATATTTCATAAGGCCGTTCGAGGGTTTCTTGACGAACCCAATTTAGCTCTAAGACATCAAGTTGAGGGAGGAGACGGGTGGGACGGTGCTTCAAAAATTATTGAAGACAAAAGATTCACTGTCAAAAGCACGGGGGGTTATTCTTCTAGGGTTATTAATCACTGGGCTAGCAAAGGCTTGCTAGGGGAGCATAATCATAAAGATAAGTGGAAGAAGTTCAATTTCATAGACTTGGTGTGGCTTAGAATTATCAGGGAATTACGTTTGTTTGGAATGCCGCTAGAGAAGATTGAAAATACGCGCGCCTCTTTATACACATCAGGAGTTGACCATTCCTATTTAGTTTTTCGAACTTATATATGTTTGTGCCTACGAAAAACCCCCCAGCATATCTATCTTTTGGTTTTTAGCGATGGGAACGCCCACTTAGCGACTGAAAACAGATTGGAATTAGTAGAAACGATGGCTGACGGCCATTACCCTTTTATTAAAATATCGATAAACAGGTTATGTCGAGAAATACTCAATACTGAAAACTATAAACCTCTCAAAACTATTACCGTTCAGCTGGAAGAAGATGAGCTTGAGGTTTTCGAGTCAATCCTCATGGAGGATTACAAAGAGCTAACCGCAAAACGTACAAAAAACGGTGTGAATATAACAAAAATCATACCAGAGCCGCCGGATAAATCTCCCCTAAATGAGGCCATTTCTGGAATAGCTTATGGCGATATTCTTCTTCGTATAGAGAAGGGTAAAGTCGTTAGTCGAACAAAATATTTATGGCAATATAATTCTCGATATTTCCCTGTTTATTTTGATTGTGAATTGTTCTGAAGCACAGATATTCTCTGGCTTTGTTTCATCTTCAGCATTCAAAATTTAGAAAAATTCCCTGTTAATTCCCTGATAAACAGGGAATTCAGGATCTCGGGACACTCAAAAATGCGCTGTAGAGAAAAATGGTAGTTCTGAGCCCAAAAATGAAATTCTCTGTGTGTCTCGGCGATGCGCCAAAACAAAAACCCCGCTGTCAGCGGGGCTTGCGGGGAGAAATTCTCCGAATGTCCAGAAAGCCGGACTAAATGGTGGAGGGGGCTGGATTCGAACCAGCGTACTCCGAAGAGGCCTGAGTTACAGTCAGGTGCCATTAACCACTCGACCACCCCTCCACACATATAATAAGAAAATCCCGTGTGAGATTTAAACAGCAGAAAAAAGACTTTCACCCCTGATGTCAAGCCTGTAATCTGCTGGGCGATGAAAAAACACTCGAAAAAAGACAAAATCAAGCATAGCGGCAAACCGGATACTCGCCGTCACAAAAACCCTATACCGCAAGAGCAGCGTTTACGTACTGCTAGCCTTTATGGATTTCATGCGGTACGTGAGGCGTGGCTGAATGAAAATCGTCGCGTTCAGGCGCTGTATTGTACACAAAGTGCGCTGGATGGTTTTCAGGAAGCTCTGGAGACTACAAGGAAAAAAGGCTTAGAGCGTCCGGCGCCGCAAATTCTTAATAAACAATCTTTAGAGAAGATTTTGCCACTTGGCGCGGTGCATCAAGGTTTGGCGCTGGACTGCAGCGCGCTGGACGATGTCGGAATTGAAGACATTCTTATTCGTGAGCGCAAAAATGAGCGCAGCTTGCTGATTATTCTTGATCAGGTTACCGACCCGCATAATGTGGGCGCGATTTTGCGTTCGGCCTGTGCATTTGGGGCGGCAGGGATGATTGTACAAAAGAAACATGCGCCTGAGCTAACCGGCGTTTTGGCCAAGACGGCCTGCGGCGCATTGGAGCATGTGCCTGTGGCTTTTGAAACGAACTTAAGCCGCTGTATCGAAACTCTGCAGGAAAATGGCTATTTTGTTTACGGTCTAGATGAGCGCGGCGCGGCGCTTGCTACTGCTAATATTGGCGGGAAATCCGTTTTGGTTCTGGGCGCAGAAGGACCGGGGCTGCGACGCCTAGTTAAAGAACACTGCGATGGTCTGCTTGCCTTGCCTATGCGTGGCCCTATGCCGAGCATTAATGTCTCAAACGCGGCAGCGGTGGCGCTGTGCGAATTTTCCAAAAATTAGATCCAGTCTAACTTTACATACAATTTTAGTAAAATTTTTGACATCTCTTAAGCCGTCAATGTACAATTAAAGGGCAAGGAAATCGCTAAAGAAGATTTCTCAAGAATGAGCCGGACAACGGCAGTAAAAAGTAGAGGGATGTGCAATCATGGAGCTTATCGGTGCCCAGTCGAGTCTGCGCAGAGCGCATAATGAATCTCACATTATCGTATCTTGTTTTCGGTTTTATCGGAGCGTAAGGCCGCTCCTTCCTTTCCTGCAACCTTTCCTGCGTAAAAATTACCTTTGCAATTGTTACCCCCGGAAACCCGCTAAGGCTTAAAGCTCTTTTCCCTGTTGTAGGGCTTCAGGCTGGTTTCACCCATACTTCCCGCCCCCGTGCATGCTCTCCCCCTGCATGCGGGGTTTTTTTTGTTTATGGCTAAGCATCAACTCTGGACTCCGCCAGAAGCTTGGGCCACTTTAACGACATGGCTGATTCACAAATTTCTGTTGCTCCCGAAGACTCTCAAGATGGTGAGCTTTATCTTGTTGATGGTTCGGGGTTTATATTCCGGGCGTATTTCGCGATGACCTATTCTGGTCGCGGCGAAATGACCAACCCCGATGGTGTTCCGGTTTCGGCGGTGTTCGGCTTTACACAGATGCTGATGAAATTGTTGAACGACTATCACGCGCCATATCTGGCGGTAGTATTTGACCCCAAGGGCGGTAGCTTTCGCAATAATCTTTATCCCGAATATAAGGCCAACCGCGATGTGCCGCCAGAAGATCTGGTGCCGCAATTTCCACTGGTGCGTGAGGCTACGCGGGCCTTTGATATCCCGGCGCTGGAACAACCGGGCTATGAAGCCGATGATTTGATTGCGGCTTATACCAAACGGGCGCTGGAGTTGGGCAAACGGGTCGTGATTGTATCTTCTGATAAGGATTTGATGCAGCTCGTCCAGCCCGGCGTGCGCATGCTTGATCCGATGAAGAATAAATGGGTGGGCGAAGCGGAAGTCGTTGAGAAATTCGGCGTTAAGCCGGAGCACGTTGTGGACGTACAAGCGCTGGCCGGGGATAGCACCGATAATATTCCCGGCGTGCCGGGCATTGGCGTGAAAACGGCGGCGCAACTGATCAATGAATATGGGTCCCTGGAAGAATTACTGGCGCGCGCTGAAGAAATTAAACAGCCCAAGCGCCGCGAAAAACTGGTTAATCATGCGCAGGATGCGCGCGTGTCCGAACAGCTCGTGCGGCTGGATCAGGATGCGCCGCTGCCGCTGCCGATCGAGGAACTAAAAATCCACGACCCGGACAAGCCGGAGTTAATGGCATTCCTGCAGAAACATGCTTTTAATTCGATTATCAAGCGATTGGGTGGTGAGTTTGTTTCTGTTTCTCCCGCGCAAGCGCGGACCTTGGAAGAAGATTCTCGCTTGCGTGGAGAAGACACTAAGCGTGCACCTGAAATAAAAGATAACCAATATACTCTCATTAATGATGAGAAGACCCTGCAAGAATGGATTGATGATGCATATAAGCGCGGTGCGGTGTGTATCGATACGGAGACAACGGCGCTGACCCCGGCCAAGGCCAAATTAGTGGGTATTTCCCTGACCAGTGAGGTGGGCAAGGCGGCCTATATTCCACTCGCTCATGTGGCCGAGCAAGCTGACCTCTTAGGCGAGACCCAAGGTGCGGACGTCCCTCAACTGCCGATGGATAAAGCGCTGGGGATGCTTAAACCTTTACTGGAGGACGAAAGCGTGATGAAGGTCGCGCATAACATGAAATATGACTGGCAGATTTTTGCGCAGGCCGGAATTCACGTAGCTCCGTGCGACGACACAATGCTGATCTCCTACGTGCTGGACGGTTCTTCGCACAAGCATTCGATGGATTCGCTTTCTGAGCGATATTTAGGCCACACGCCCATACCATATAAAGAAGTGGCGGGGACCGGGAAATCACAAGTGACCTTTGATCGGGTGACAATCGAAAAAGCGCTGGATTATGCCGCTGAAGATGCGGAAGTCACGCTGCGGCTGTATAAGTTGCTCAAACCGCGCCTCGCACTCGAGAAAATGGTAAGCGTCTATGAGAATATTGAGCGGCCGCTGATCCCGGTTATTGCGCAGATGGAGCTGGAGGGAATCAAAGTTGATCCTGCGATTTTAAAATCCATGAGCACGGATTTCGGCAAGCGCATAGCCGATCTTGAGGAAGAAATTCACAAACTCGCCGGTACGCCGTTTAATATCGCTTCGCCCAAACAAATCGGCGAAATCCTGTTTGACCAGATGGGCCTTGATAGTGGCAAAAAAACCAAGACCGGCCAACATTCTACAGATGTAAAAACGCTTGAAGAACTTGCTTTGCAGGGCCACGAGATTGTGCAAAAAATTCTCGACTGGCGTGGTCTTTCAAAGCTCAAATCCACCTATACGGACGCGCTGCAGGATCAGGTTGTCGCGGAAACAGGCCGTGTGCATACCTCCTATCATATGACCGGGACCTCAACCGGGCGTTTGGCCTCGTCCGATCCGAATTTACAAAATATTCCGATCCGCACCGAAGACGGGCGCAAAATACGTGAAGCCTTTATCGCTGATACGGGCTGCGTCTTGCTCTCGGTTGATTACTCTCAGGTTGAGTTGCGGCTGGCGGCGGAAATGGCTGGCGTTGAGGCATTGCAACGAGCTTTTAAGGACGGGGTGGATATTCATACGTTGACTGCATCCCAGGTTTTCGATGTTCCACTGGATAATGTCGATTCTGAAACGCGCAGGCGGGCCAAGGCGGTGAATTTCGGCATTATCTATGGCATATCTGGTTGGGGGTTGGCCAAGCAGCTGGGCTACGATCCTGCAGATGCGGCTGATTTTATCAAGCGCTATCTTGCGCGCTTTCCTGAAATCAAGGATTACATGGAAGAGAAAAAGGATGAAGCGCGTGCCAACGGCTTTGTCAAAACGCTCTATGGCCGCAAATGCTTTACGCCCAATATTAATGCGAAAATCCCGGCCCAGCGGGCAGGCTCAGAGCGTGCGGCCGTTAATGCGCCTTTGCAGGGCACGGCAGCGGATATTATGAAGATCGCGATGGCAAAAATGCCTGTGGCTTTGGAGCGCGCTGGATTAAAAGCCAAGATGTTGCTGCAGGTGCATGATGAATTGATCTTCGAGCTGCCGGTGGAAGAGTTGGAAGCAACCTCAAAGCTGGTGCGTGAGATCATGGAAAATGCATGGAAGATTATGGGCGTGGAGATTTCCGTACCTCTCATCGCCGAGGCGGGGTCCGGGCATAGCTGGGCTGAGGCGCATTAGCGTGAGCGCCTAAGATTTTTTTCGGATAAGTTCTTTCAGTTCTGCCATTTCACGGTGCAGTGCTATAATTTCATTCCCGGAGACAATATTGTTTTTCCGTCGCTCTGGGCCTTTATATTCCTCTTTTTCATGGATGATATTCATGGCATCAACGATAATCCCGATAAAAAGGTTGAGGACTGCAAAGCTCGTAGTGATAATAAAGGGAATAAAGAACACCCAGGCATAAGGATAGACTTCCATGACCGGGCGGACGATTTCCTCGCTCCAGCCTTCTAGCGTCATAATCTGGAACAGTGTGTACATCGATGCTCCAATCGTGCCGAAAAACATGGCAAATTCCTCAGTTTGTCCAAACAGCTTTGTAGATAGCACAGACGCTACATAAAAAATAATCAGTAACACGGCCATGATGGAAGCCATACCGGGGATGGCATGAAATAGCGCGGCGATCACCCGGCGCATAGAGGGCACCACGGATACCAACCGCAAGACCCGCAAGATCCGCAATGCCCGCAGAATAGCCAAAGGTCCGCTGGCGGGAATAAGGGCAATGCCAACAATAACAAAGTCAAAAACATTCCAGCCTTGCCGGAAAAAGGACAGGCGATAAACAAATAACTTGAGCGCAAGTTCAACAACAAAGATCGTCAGTGCAATTTCATCGAGGTAAACCAGCACATCGCTATAGCGGGTCATAACGCTGGAATCGGTTTCAAGACCAAGAATTGCGGCATTCACGATAATGATAGCGATAATAAAATTGGTAAAAGTCTTATTTTCTATGAAACGTGCTACGCGCCCACGCAGAGCGGTAAACTGAATGTCTTTGAGATTGGTCGGGCGAACCATTTTTAGTGTCCTTGTTTATGTGTTTGTTCACTCCTAACAAGTTTTGCCTCTGTTTTAAATTGAAAATTTATGTTGTTATGAAGGTAAGGGAAGAGTTTTTTATCTATGAATGAAACCATCCAAATTCTTGTAGGGCAGAGCCAATATATCCGGGCCTCTTTTGCAAAGCCAAAGGAGCACTTAATGCAAAGTGTCGATCGCTTGCTGGTTATCATGGTTCACGGCTTTCCGGGTGATAAAAATGCTTGTAATAATATTTTTGTAGACCTTGAACATGTTCTTAGTGAAAAACGTTATCACACACTGCGTTTTGATTTTCGTGGCTGTGGTGCCAGCGACGGGCTGGCCGAAGATTTCACGCTTTACAGCGCCTCCGAAGATTTCGAAACCGTGATAAAATGGGCCAAAGACAGGGGGTATGAGCGCTTTGTCTTTATCTGTGATGGACTCGGCGCTTCAATAGCGCTGATGAATGCTCCAAAGGAAGCAAGATGTTACGTCTTGTTGTGGCCGATGGTTGACTTGCCGATGATTGCCCAGCATGTTTTTCAGGCCGAAGAGATTGAAGAAGATTGGAAAAAGGCAGGCTACATTATGAAAGAGGATAGCCGTATCGGCATTCCATTTCTTCAACAGCTTAAAAAAGCAAAAATGACCAAGATCCTTAAAGACCTTGGAAAGCCTCTGCTGATTATGCATGGCGCGCAGGACAAGGTTTCGCCGATTGAGCAGCTTGATATGTTTCGCGCTTGCGCAGGCCACCGCCGTGTTGAAATCACCAGCTTTCAGGATGGAACGCACGGCCTGCCGCAAGAAAACCACCGTAAATCGATGTTTTTTCATATCCGCCAGTTTATCGAGAAATATACTTGATTTTTGCATGACAATGGCGCTATAAACCCGCATACGAATAGATGGCCTGGCGAGTACGGCTGCCTCGGCTATCAGATAACAACCTTATTTTAAGGAGATATGAAATGCCGAAAATGAAGACCAAGTCGGGCGCTAAGAAGCGTTTCCGCGTTACGTCGAGTGGCAAGGTTAAGGTCAAACAGGCCAAAATGCGCCACATGCAAATGAATAAACCCAAGTCCATGAAACGTAAGGCTAAAGGGCAAACCACGTTGTGTGATGCCGATGAACGCATTGTGCTGTGTAACTGGTTGCCTTATTCCCGGAAGAAAAAGAAAGCGTCTGGCGGCGTTTCAGAAAAGAAGGAGGGCTAGACTATGGCACGCGTTAAAGGTGGACCAAGAGCGCACGCTCGTCACAGAAAAGTTATCAAAGCGGCTAAAGGTTACTATGGCCGCCGGAAAAGTTGTTTCCGCACGGCCGTCCAAGCGGTTGAAAAAGCCGGTCAGTACGCATATCGCGACCGTCGCGCCAAGAAACGCGAATTCCGCAAATTGTGGATTCAGCGGATCAATGCAGCTGCGCGTTTGCATGATATGACGTATTCAACATTCACGCATGGTTTGAAGCTGGCGGGAATTGAGCTGGATCGCAAATCTCTGTCCGAGATTGCTATCCACGATGAGAAAGGCTTTGCTGCGATTGCCAAGCAAGCCAAGGATGCGCTTGGTAAAGCTGAAAAAGCCGTGGCTTAATAAAACGTGTTTTCCCTGCTAAAGCAGGGATCTGATAAGGGGCCATACCGCTTAGTGGTCAACGCCTTGCTTTGTTATGTGTAAAATGATGAGTTTAATCTGACGTGTAAAAGTCAAGGCTTGATCTGACGATTATGAATTATCGGCTGGTCGGCGCTTTTTGGGTAACCTTGGTAAATATAGTAATTTAAATTACTATACTATCCGGCCTATCGTCAGATTGCTCCCGAACACATGGTTCAGGCCACGCTCACCATATTCTTCGCGGATAACTGGATTAATTATCTATACTAAGTTACTAATGCTGAATTTTTACAGACATGTAGAATTTTTGTTGCTCGCTGTTTAATGGATTGTGATGCACCGATTTAGGTAATCCATAATTCTTTCTTTTTTGGGCGGCTTTGAAACAAAGCCAACAGCGCCTTTTTCTATTGCCTGTAGAACGTTATCCGCCACACTATCGGCACTGAATACGATAATAAAAGCATCTGTATCGACTTCGATAATTTTATCTATCAATTCAAGTCCGCTTTTACCCGGCATATGAATATCCAATAGAAGTACGTCGGGATTATGCCTGAGATATTCACTGACTACCTTGTCACCGCTATCGACTTCTACTACGTCTCCATAAAAACCCAGAATTTTTTGCATGGCTTTGCGGACAAACATGTCATCATCGGCAACCATCAGAATGTTTTTCTTCCGCTCTTCGCGTTCTCGAAACATATTTATGGATTGCCCATCCTCTTTATCCAACAAGTCGATTTGAATTTGTTTTAAGCCTGTGGGACTCATTTTTCTGGCGAGCACACGACATGCTTGCTCAGGCATCTTTTGTTCTAAGTCTGATTTTATATTAGCGTAATTATTGATAACGCCAAGGCGAACCAGGCAAACGATCTTGCGTTCTTTGAGAGCATAAACAATACCTTCATGCTCTTTGTAGGCGATTAATAGCTTTTCAAGAATTTCAGCCTGTGATAAATGACAAGCTTTTGTGGTCATGACATTCCCAATATGGCATTCATTGGTGTGCGGATTTCGTGCGACATATTAGCCAGAAAATCGCTCTTGGCACGACTGGCCTCTTCGGCAACCCGTTTTGCTTCCTTTAACGCGTTTTCTTTTTCTTTTTGCTCTGAGATATCCAAAGTCAATCCAAGAAAAGTCGTCTCATGATCATTTTTGATTTCTGTCACACTCAGCTTCATAGGAAAGGTTTGACCGCCTTTTCTGAGGCCTTCAACATCTACTCCTGTGTCCAGGATATGGGATTCGCCTGTCTCCAGATAGTTCTTAAGATACTGGTCATGCTGGCTGTGATGCGGTTCCGGCATGAGCATGCTGACATTTTTACCGATAGCTTCGTGAGCCTGATAACTGAAAATAAATTCCGCCCACTGGTTGAACGTCTGAATGATGCCATTTTTATCTATCGTGATGACGCCTTGCATCATATTATTCAAAATAGCGTCAAGATACGTTTTTTCTTTTTCGATAATGGCATTTAAGTGCTCAGCGTCTTCCTTGGACTTCCGCAAATCTGCGGTCTGTTCCTCAACGCGTTTTTCAAGATTATCACGGCTGTTTTTAAGGTCTTTTCGAGCTTTCTCAATCGGGTTGGCAATAAAGAAACGCGCATAAAGCACCGTTGAGAGAAAAACTAAAAACCCGATACCTAGAATTATCTGTTGTTTGATCTCCAAATTCTGGCTTTTTTGTTCCAGATATTTTTGGATGCTTTTAACGGATTCGTCTTGCGCTTCCAGCGTTATGCGCAGTTGTGTTGCGAGTTCATCATTCTGCGGCGTGTTGATAATTGTTTTGATGTCAGACTGCAATGTTGTGACGGCCAGATGTTTAAGACGCCCCCATTCTTTTTGGGCTGTCAGCAATGCTGACCGGGTATCCTTGTCATTAAAAGGAGTTATCTCAAGCGTTTTGTTTCCGTCAACGCTCAAAATAACCATCCCGCCTTCAAGCAATCCTTTATAATTAGCCTCAATGTGCTTTTCGTCTTGTTGTACAATCTTATTATTTTGCGCGGCTTCTTTCCAGTTGTGTGCCGCATGAGTAGCCATAATGATCGAGGTTTGGTGTGTGTAGTGAACCAACAACAGACGTTGCAGGCTTGCTGCGTTTAACAGGGCACTATCGTTTTTTTTCTCGCTTACGCTGGCGTTGGAGAAAAAATAAGATCCCACAAGAAGAACCAGAAAGAGACTTAACAGCGATGAGAGTTGAAGAAAAACGGCATTCCCTGAATATTGATTGTCTTCCACTTCTGATGCCTTGCCTTCAGTTGGCTTGTACAGACTCAGGATTATGGTGATTGCAAAAATAGTGCTGCTGGTTATGGCTACAATCATCGCCAACGCGTTATAGCTTTGGACAGAATCGTAGCGGCAGTCGGCATAAGGAATAAAAACGGAAGCGGCCATGCCGGTGTAGTGCATTCCGCAAATTGCCGCACCCATGATTAATGCCGCCGCTGCCTGCCAAAAGGTCTTTCCACGCCCCTCATGCTGTCCCAACATAAAAACGATGAACAGGGCGGCACCTGATGCGGTTACGGCAATCAAGGCGGACAGGGAAAACAGTCCTGGCGTATAACGTAAATCGGCATCCATTTCCATAGCGGCCATGCCTGTATAATGCATGCCGCATATTGCTGTTCCCAACAATAAAGCGCTGATAACTAACTGTAGAATCTCAATCTTTCCAGTGCGGATAATCTGCAAAACGCCATAGGCGATGGCAACGGCAATGATCATGGATACAAAAGTCAGGAATGGGTCATAGGTGTGCACCATATCCATGTTATAGGCCAGCATGCCGATAAAATGCATCGACCATATTCCGGCTCCAAATGCAAAAGCGCCGCCAATATGAAGATATGATTTTTGTTTTTCTGTTTTGGCCTTATGAATGTCGGTTGCCAGCCGCAAGCCTGTGAAAGATCCCAGCGATGCTATAACATAAGACAGAATAACAAGTGGAATGGCATAGGTGCCATAATATGCGTTTGGCGGAATATCGCCAAAGAGAAAGAAGTGTTCCAGAAAAGATTGTGGCTCATGCAGCATACCTTGTTTATTTTATCTCCGTAAATTCAGAAATAACGGCCATTTTGATGCCATTTAGGCACATCATCAGAAAGACTGTCATCTGCAACCATGAATTTTATACAAAAACGTCTTCCTGGATAGGTTACTTTTTGAGCTTGCATGCATGTATAACACAACCCGTCCAGCTTGTTCTGGTACTATACACTCTTCTATGGGTTGTGGCAATGATTGGCCTAATTAAATAGGGCAGCCCCTTATTAATAATTATTCAATCAGCATGCCTTGAAAACGGTCAGCCAGAGGAGGGGTTCGGCGTTTGCGGGTGATTTCGATGAGGCCCAGAGCAGTGATTCCGTGGATTTGCACGGTGCAGGGATCCTCGTCGATGGCTGCTTCGAGCGCGGCGAGGAGTTTGCCTTGATCTTTGCGGTCCTGGGATTTGAGGAAGTCAATCACGATGATGCCGCCGCAATTGCGCAGGCGGATCTGGCGCGCGGCTTCGCGGGCTGCTTCAATATTGACGTCCAGATGGGAAGCGCGGCTGCCACCTTTATTGACGTCGATGGCGGTGAGCGCGGCGGTACCCTGAATGATGATGTTACCTCCGCCTGGTAACAGGGCGTAGGGGTGAAACAGGTCTTCGATCTGGCCGATAATATCGCGATAGTGAAACAAAGCGAGATCTTCAGAGGCGTTATCAAGTTCAATGGGGTCGATTTTGGTAACTAGATCAGGGGCGAAGATTGAACACCATTCCTCGATATGTTTAAAATGCTCCATTGTAACAATTTCAATGCGATCAATGGCTTGGCTAGCCTGATCACTTAAGGTGCGCTGGATGGCATCGGGGCCAAGGGCAATTAAGCCCGGCTCTGGGCCTTCAAAGTATTTCTGGATTTCTTCCCAAGCGCTTTTGAGGATTTTTCCTTCACGGATCAGAACATCGCTTTGGGTGTGAGCTGCGGCAAGGCGTAGAATGCAACCCTGAATGTCGACCATATTATCCATCATTTTATGGAGCTGTTTACGCAGTTTTTTATCGCGGATGCGTTGGGAAATGCGGTTGCAGTCCATATTGGCGCAATAGATCAGGTAGCGGCCCGGCAGAGTGATGTCCATACTCATTTGCGGAATTTTGTTTTCGGAAGGGGTAAAATCGTCCTGATCGTTTGATAAGTAAGCGGTTTTAGCCTGCAGCGCAACCATATCGCCGGGTTGAAAACGTTTGGATATACTTTCGTCGCCACCTTTATGCACTTTGCCATCATCGTCGCGCCAACGTACATCCGCATTGTATAAAATTCCGGTATTATCGCCGTCGAGATCGACAAAGACAGCATCAAGCGCTTTATCGATGGTTTTGACTTTTGCCCAATAGATAGAACCCCAGCGTATTTCTTCGTACGGCGGGTCGACTTCAAGACCTTCAAGGCGTCCGTTTTTAAGGGCTGCTGCCCAGAGACTACCTTCCAACTCTTCTATGAGTATATCCACCGTGTTTCCTCACTGTTGCTCTTAGGCGTCAGTTTTAAAGCCAGCGCCTTCTAATACTCTCATTGTATCATAAAGCGATAGGCCGACCACGTTTGAATATGAACCGCGGATGAATTTTATATAGCTTTCGGCGTAGCCTTGAATAGCATAACCGCCCGCCTTGCCCCGCCACTGCCCAAAGTGGAGATATTGATCAATTTCTGAAGGGGTGAGGCGTTTGAATTGGACCAAAGTATCGATGAGGCGGTGGACGGTTTTTCCTGTGGGCGCGATAAGGGCTATACCTCCGTAGACGTGATGGCGGCGGCCTGAGAGGCTTTCCAGGCAATGACGGGCATAGGGTTTGTCTTCGGCTTTATCGAGGATTTTGCGGCCTGCACCAACGACTGTGTCAGCAGCGAGGATAAAGTTACCGGGATTCTTTTTGGCGATGGCGGCGGCTTTTTCGCGAGCGAGGCGCTGGGCCAGATCATGGGGGTGTTCGCCTTTAAGCGGTGTTTCGTCAATATCGGCCGGAAGGATTTTATCGGGGATGATGCCGATTTGTTTAAGGAGATCTAGCCGCCGTGGTGACGCCGAGGCAAGGATGAGTTTATTTTTCACGGTAAATAATGCGGCCTTTGGTAAGGTCGTAGGGGGTCATTTCGACGATGACGACATCGCCTTGCAACACACGGATGCGGTTTTTACGCATTTTACCAGCGGTGTGGGCCAAAATGACATGGTCGTTTTCCAGCGTGACGCGGAACATCGCGTTGGGCAGAATCTCGGATACGACCCCTTTGAATTCCATTAAATCTTCTTTAGCCATCTTGTCCTGTGTCTTTGTTTTTTAAGCTGCATTATCACGCACCTTAAAATTCTATGGTGTTGTTTCTTTAGAGAATATGGGTATACACCCGCTGCGGGCAAGAATGCAACGGCTTTTCTCCACATGGCGTTACCACAGTGCCGGCGCATGAGCGCTATGCAGAACGCAGATGAGGGTGAAGAGGCGCCGGGCGGTGTCTTCGTCCATTTCTATTTTATCTTCAAGGCGCTCGATTAACAGGCCGGCACCTTCATTATGCAGGCCGCGGCGGCCCATATCAATGGCCTCAATGCGTGATGGCTTGCCGTCTTGAACGGCCGCATCATAGCTGCGAACAATCAGAAAATAGTCTTTAATCAGACGGCGATAGGGCTTAAGGGACAGGACCAGCATTGGCAATTTATTCCCTTGCGCATTTTGTATGCGAAAGACGAGGCGGTTTTCTTCGAGCGTCAAGCAAACATCATAGGGGCCGGCGGTATCTTTAAAGGGGATAAAGCGGCTGGCGGCTTCAAGATCGCGCAGGGCAATATCGCGGTCGCGGGCAATGAGCGTGCCTTCTGGCGCGGCTGTGATATTTTCGATGCGGATGGATTTGATCGCTGTTTTTGATGGCTTGGTCATTTTTGTACGGCGGACTGGAAAGCGTTGACCCAGTGGCCAATACGTTCGGCATCCGTTTTTACGGCGCTGCGGTTTACAACAAGTTTCGATGATATTTCCAGGATTGTTTCAGTTTCGGTGAGGCCATTGGCTTTGAGCGTTGAGCCGGTGGAAACCAGATCGACAATGCGACGGCAGAGGCCAAGACTGGGAGCGATTTCCATGGCACCGCTCAGCTTGATGCATTCGGCCTGAATACCGCTACGTGCATAGTGACGGGCGGTAAGGCTGGGGTATTTGGTGGCAATGCGGATATGGCTTTCATGCACGGTATTCTGTTTCTTCGCATCGGCATCGGGCATGGCGACGGACAGGCGGCATTTGCCAATACCCAAATCAACGGGGGCATAAAGTTCGTCATAGCTGAATTCCTCAATTGCATCAGAACCGACAACGCCAATTTGGGCACCGCCATAGGCAACGAAAGTGGCTACATCGAAGGCACGTACGCGGATAATGTCGAGGTCCGCGTGATTAGTAGAAAAGCTCAGCTTTCTGCTGGAGTCGCTCATGAAATCATCCTCAGGGACAATGTCGCAGGCGCTGAGCAAAGGCATAAGCTCTTCGAGGATGCGGCCCTTGGGCACAGCGAGAATGAGTTTCCTATCAGTAGTCATGGCCATTGGATAGCCTGAATGATGCGCCGCGGCAAGATTTTTTCTTATCTGTAAGAGCTTGTGCTTTACGTTGTATAAGTCTTTAGGATAAATTGTTATGGTTGCTTAGGATTCATGGGGGCATTATGGATATTTTGATTGTTGATGACAATGCTTTTATTTTAGAGATAATTTCAAAAATGTTGGCTGGTCAAGGCTATAAGATTCATCCTAAAAGTAACGTTGATGAAGCAATTTCGTATTTAGAGGGCGGGTCGGAGTGTGATTTGGTGATTACCGATATTGTGATGCCGGAAAAGGATGGGACGAAGCTCGCGTCTTATGTTAAATCTAAAACGCCGAGCATGCCGGTTTTGGCGATGACAGGCGGGTTGGAAAATGCGCTGGAGGATTATGTGGTTTTGGCTGAGATGTTTGCTGATGAAGTGATGACCAAGCCGTTCCACAAAAATCAGCTTATCGAGACGATTGAACGTCTGGTAGCATAAGGTTGGCTTAAATGCTGTCAAATTAATCAGGCCCTTGGGCAGTACGAGTATGGGTTGGTTTTGTATTGTGCGAATGGAGCGTTGCGACAAAAGTTAAAGTGTTCGGCTAAATTCAAGAATGTTCAAGGGTTTCTGGTGTTGACGGGTAAAGCGCGCGGTGTTGGCTTCTCTTGCGATTTTTGCAAAAGCTTTAGCCCATGAAGAGCCATTTCTGAGGTTTTTGATTACGCAATCACTTTCAATCCTGTTTTGTTGTGGATTGATGACGGAAAACGTATCAATAAGGGAATATGCTTTTGTTGTATTTTCATTTCCATATGCGAAGAGAACATTACGAATATTTTTGGGCATTCTTTCTATTTCTGGACATGGGCTTACGAATTTGGTGTTGGGTTTAGCCTGTTGTGTGTGTTGCGAAAAAGCATGGGGGGGCCGTGTAGCGCCGGCCTCTTGTAAAATTTTTCTATATTTTATTGCCCATGGCTGGTTTGAACGATACGCTTTAATAACCAGATCACTTTGGCGCGTCCTTACATCTTCAGGTAAGTCTTGTAGTTTGTGTGCCATTTTAAAAGCTTGAAGCTTCTTGCCGTCTTGGTAGGCCTTAAGGATATCAAAAATTTCAGGGACATCAGTTTCATAGGTGCTTTGGCAGAGATCTTGAATTTCTTGATCATTGATCAGAGCGTTTATGGATTCACGTGTTTTTCGGACATAGCAGCGTAAAATGCCGTTTGTTTGAGTTTGAGGATCTTTTGTTAATAATCGGAAAAAACCTCTATCGGCTTGATCGCGTGCGTGTTCATAAGCCAGAACATTTTCTGCGGTTCTATCGCAAAAAAGATTCTCTAAAGCATTCGTAAGGCTCAAAAAAAACTTTGCCTATCCAGCTGACGGCCTTAGGCTTTTCATTCTCCCCAGTCCAGTTTTTATGCTGGTTTGTGATTTGTTTTTGGAGTGCATCGATTAGAGGGATATAAGACTCGGGAACTTCCATTTCCCGAATTTTATAATTTTCATCTTCTTGCTCTTTGTCAAAAGATAAATTATTGAATGCTACTGCGCCACTCATTATATTTCCATACTCAAAAAAACACTCTCTTTTACCATAATATTTACGGTATGTCAAGCTTTTGTCATATTTGTTTTTGGAGGACGGTTTTGATGGTTTAAGCGTGTTTAATTTGTGCACCGCAGGCACTGAGTTTTTCGACGATATTTTCGTAGCCGCGCTCGAGGTGGTAGATGCGGTTGATGGTGGTTTCACCTTCGGCGACGAGGCCGGCAAGAACGAGGGCAACGCTGGCGCGCAGATCGGTGGCCATGACTTCGGCGCCGGTCAGTTTGGGTACACCGCGCACGATGGCAGAGTGGCCCTGTACGGTGATGTTGGCACCCATGCGGTTAAGCTCTGGTACATGCATGAAACGGTTTTCGAAGATGGTTTCGGTGACGAGGCCTGCGCCTTCGGCGATGGTCAGCATGGCCATGAACTGGGCTTGCAAGTCAGTGGGGAAGCCCGGGTGCGGTTCGGTCATGATGTCGATGGCCTTGAGCGGGCACTCCGGATCGCGGCTGACAATGATGTCACTGCCATCCTGATCAATTTCAACCCCGGTTTGGGACAGATGTCCGGCGGCGGCGCTTAAATGTTCAAGGTGGGCATTTTGCAGACGTAAAGATCCGCCTGTCATGGCAGCGGCAACCATATAAGTGCCGGTTTCAATGCGGTCGGGGACGATTGCGTGGTGCGCACCATGCATGTGGCTGACGCCTTCGATGCGGATTGTGTCCGTGCCTAATCCGGTGATTTTTGCGCCCATTTTGATGAGGCATTCGCCCAGATCGGTAATTTCAGGTTCGCGCGCAGCGTTGGCTAATACCGTTTCGCCGTTGGATAAGGTTGCAGCCATGAGCAGGTTCTCGGTTGCGCCAACGGACACCTTGGGGAAGAGGATTTTGGTGCCTTGCAGTCCGCCTTGCGGCGCTGTTGCGTGGATGTAGCCTTCTTCCAATGTGATTTTTGCGCCGAGTTCTTCCAACGCCTTGATATGCATATCGACGGGACGGGTGCCGATGGCGCAGCCGCCGGGCAGGGAGACCTTGGCTTCGCCGAAACGGGCGAGCAACGGGCCGAGCACGAGGATTGATCCGCGCATTTTGCGGACAATATCATACGGTGCGGTTTGGGTATGTACCGGTCCGGCATTGATCGCCATCAGTGGCCCTTCGCGTTTAACGGCGCACCCCAAATATTCGAGCAATTCGGTTTGCGAGTTCATATCGCGCAAGGAATTGGGCGAATTTTCGAAATAGAGGGATTGGTCGGTGAGCAGGGCAGCGCACATCAGCTTGAGTGCGCAGTTCTTCGCCCCGCTGATTGGGATGTCTCCATGTAAAGGCCGACCGCCAACGACCTTAATTTTATCGAGGGAAGATGAGGCTGGAGCTTTTGCGGATGGCGGGCTTTCGCTAAAGCCGCGGGAGCGTAACGCCGCGCTGTCCCATATATTTGCCGGATCGGTCTGCGTAGCTGGTTTCACAGGGCTTGCTTCCTTTAAAAAACAAAAATTGCGCAATGCCCTCATTGGCGTAAACGCGGGCTGGAAGGGGTGTGGTGTTGGAAATTTCCAGCGTCACATGACCTTCCCAGCCTGGCTCTAGCGGTGTGACATTCACAATGAGGCCGCAACGCGCATAGGTGCTTTTCCCAAGGCAGATTACCAGCACATCTTTTGGGATGCGGAAATATTCGACCGTATGGGTCAGCACAAAGCTGTTGGGAGGGATTATGCAAACATTGGTCTCTCTGTCAACAAAACTCTGCGCCGAGAAGTCTTTGGGGTCGACGATGGCGTTATCGACATTTGTGAAGATTTTGAAATCGGCGGCGCAGCGCGCATCATAGCCATAAGAAGACAGTCCGTAGGAAATATTGCCTTCGCGCTTTTGTTTTTCTTCGAAGGGTTCGATCATGCCTTGGGAGCGCGCGAGTTCGCGAATCTGGTGATCGGCCAGCAGGCCGGGCGGCATGAGGCTCGCGGAATCCTGCTGGTTATCCTGCCCGGTTTTTTTCAGTATCTGTGGCATCGTTTTTTTCGTCCTTTTCACTCTGCGCCCGTGTTTTGCGGCGTTTGAGATTATCCCGCAACGCCGCCGCACGCTTGTCCAGTTTGTCCTGCTTGGTGTTTTTCATGATCGTCATATCATACAAAACCATATGGAAAGCGAAAGGGAATAATGATTGGAGCACAAAATTCTCTGGGGAAAGCTCTGATGCGCCCCCGCTGTAAAAAGGGACGTGACAGGCGCAAACTTTTATTGTAGTTTTTGCGCCGTTACAAAAGCTGCTGCTGTAGCTCAGTGGTAGAGCGCACCCTTGGTAAGGTGACGCCCTCATCTTTTCCGGCGATTCTTAGCCCCGTTTTTTCTAAATTTATCAAATATTTGCGCGGTCGGACATTTTTCCTGCCGACACGATTTTTGTCCGGGTAAGCACCGGGTAAGCAAGGGGTGGAAAAGGCAATCTAACAGGGGATAATGAGGGAATGGGGTAAGCAAATAAGGCATATGGTGCACCAGAGCGACCAAAATGAAACTTTTTCTCCGCCACAAGTGCTTGTTTTTACAATTAAATCATCGCACAGATTTTTTCAATCCCCGTTTTTGGCTTAAATTTAATGCCCTAATCTATTGATGCTGTAGCGACCAGATTTATTGGAGCCACAATATTCGATTCTGCCATCTTCCTTCAACCCCTGAATATCTCTTCTGGCCGTTCTAAAACTGACACCCCATTTTTCAACGATGTTTTTTGCTGCTGCCTTTCGTTCATTCTGTAGTAAAAGAAGGAACCACTTCTGTCGTTCATTGAGTCTTATTGTGTCATTTATAGTGACATTTTTTGGCTCAAAATCTGTGTTATTCTCAAAAACTGGACGGCTTTGATCTACACTTGAAATCAACGCCAGATCATCCAGAATATCTTCTCCGAACAAATAACACAGCACAAATTCCCGTAGTGATGAACTGCATTCGAGCAGCAATAAAAAATGCCGCAGCGACGGCACTGTGCTTGCCTCATACCATTTTTTCACGGTGTTGAATTTGATGCCTGTCGCCCTGTCGATCTCCTTGACCGAAGAGTATAGATCGCCAAAATCCGAACGCAGCGCGCCCGCAATAATTTCAGCCAGTTTCTTGTTGGATAGTTCCTGATTTCGGGTTTGAAAAACCCGGTCCGTTTTACGCAAAGACATATGTATGCTCCTTTCTTTATGATGCAAAAAGAAGCAGTTATGCAGGCGATCCAAGGATTTTACCCTGGGTCATTATCAGCATTGGCAGCGAGTTAACGGCTATGAGACGGGCTAATTATAAATGTACGACGAGCGTAATCAGGGAAACGGCGGGCAGGCCGCGGGTGGAAAGAGGGCCGCAATGTATTTGCGGATGTCAGATCCGAGGCAGGAATGCTCCACTGAAATTCAGGAAAAAATTATCAGAGCCTATGCCGAGAAAAACGATATTGAGATCGTTTGCACCTATGCCGATGAAGGCAAAAGCGGCGTGGTCGCAACGGGACGCCATTCTTTTCAAAAACTGATTGCCGATGTCGAAAACAAGGAAGCCGATCTCGATTTTTCTCTTCTGCTGGTCTATGACGTTTCGCGCTGGGGACGGTTCCAGCGCACGGACGAAAGCGCGCATTATGAGCATATCTGCCGCCTTGCGGGGCTGGAAGTCCATTACGTAGCCGAACAATTCACCAATGACGGTTCCCCCATTTCCGAGCTGGTTAAAACCGTCAAGCGCACCATGGCGGCGGAATACAGCCGCGAATTATCCTCCAAGGTCTTTAACGGTCAGTGCCATCATGTCGAACGCGGATTCCGGCAGGGCGGCCCGGCCGGATTTGGTCTGCGACGTATGCTGATTGATGAAAACCGCAACCCCAAAGGCCAACTTGAAATCGGTGAACAAAAAAGCATCACCACCGACCGCGTTATTCTGGTACCTGGGCCGGAAGAAGAGATTGAGATTGTAAACTGGATTTACAGGATGTTTGTCGATGAGGGCTGGAATGAAACCCAGATCGCCGCCGATCTGAACCGCAGGGAGATTTTAACGGATTTTGAACGGCCCTGGACACGGGCAAGCGTCCATCAGATTTTGACCAACGAGAAATATATCGGCACCAATGTTTTCAACCGCCGATCTTTCAAACTCAAAGAAAAGCGGATCAATAACCCTGAAGAGGAATGGGTTAAAAAGGAAAACGCTTTCGAGGCCATCATCAAGCCCAGCTATTTTTACTTTGCTCAGGGCATTATCCGTGAGCGCAACCGCAAATATTCCAATGAAGAGATGCTGGATAAACTGCGGATTTTGCATGAGCGGCAGGGCTGGCTCTCGGGAATATTAATCGACGAAAACGAAGATATGCCTTCAAGCAGCGCTTATGCCTCCCGTTTTGGAAGCCTGATTGAGGCGTATAAAATGATCGGCTATACGCCAAGCCGCGACATACGTTATATCGAGATCAACCGCCATATCCGTAGGCTTCACCCCGATATTGCCGAAGGTGTTATTCACCGGATAGAGGATATGGGCGGTCATGTCTACCGAGAGGTTACATCCGATCTGATCGTGGTCAATGAAGAGGTCAAGGTCTCGATTGTTATTTCCCGCTGCCACCAAACCAAAGCCGGTCGTAACAGATGGAAGGTTCGTCTGGATACAGGGCTGGAGCCGGACATCACGATTGTCGTACGCATGGATCCGGCCAATGAACACCCGCTCGATTATTACATCCTGCCCGCCATCGATATTGAAGACCCCAAATTGCGACTGGCCGATAATAACGGGCTGGCGCTTGATTGTTACCGCTTTGACGAGCTGGAAGATTTTTTCCCTTTAACCCGCCGCATCACGATACAGGAGGCTGCATAATGAAACGAAAATACGACATTCAGACTATTCCCATTAATAAAATCATCGTCATCAATTCACGCGACCGCAGCGAAAAGAGCTTCCAGGCCGTCAAAGGCAATATTGAAAGTGTTGGGCTTAAAAAGCCCGTAACCGTGCGCCCGTCCGATGAGAGCGACGGCTATGATCTGGTTTGCGGCGAAGGCCGTTTAAAATCCTTTATTGCTCTGGGACAGGATAGCATTCCGGCCATTGTCCGGCATGATCTTTCCAAAGAAGACGCCTATGTCATGAGTCTAGTGGAGAATATGGCTCGCAGGCAGCATACGGCCATGGACTTGATGAAAGGGATAGATCTGCTGAAAAGCCAGGGATATGGCGTGATGGATATTTCCCGCAAAACGGGTCTGGCGGACTCTTATGTTTCCGGCATTTTGACATTGCTGAACAAAGGTGAGGAGCGGCTGCTTTCCGCCGTTGAAAAAGGCCACATTCCCTTAAGCATCGCTATAAAGATCGCGTCTTCCCCAGGCGCGGAGCAAAAAGCTCTGCAGGAAGCCTATGAGAAAGAAGGTTTGAGGGGTAATCGTTTTGTCGCTGCGCAGCGCCTCATTGAAAAACGCCGCAGCCTTGGCAAGGGCATGAAAGGCGGCGGCCTGCGCAAGAACAAGGAAGGCGAAACCTTGTCTGCACGGCAGATGGTGCAGAAATTCAAAACCGAAATGGACAGGATGCGTTCCCTTGTCGAAAAGGCCAATAAGACCGAAGCCACGCTGATGATCGCTGTCGAGTCCTTTTACAATCTTTTGCAGGATGAGAATTTCAAAACGCTCCTGCGCGCTGAAAGCCTGAACACCATGCCGGAAACTCTGGCAGAAATGATCGAGCAGCGGGAGGCCAGCCATGTCTGATGATGTCACGAGCGGCTTTGAAGGCGAAACCATCGAACTTGACCTGGATCAGATCGTGCCGCTTAAGATACTGAGCAAATCCAATCTGGAAAGCCGGAAATTTAAGCAAATTATCTCCTCAATCAAAGAAGTCGGCATCATCGAACCGCTCGTAGTTAGCAGGCAATCCCCAAAATCCAAATGCTATATGCTGCTGGATGGGCATATGCGCCTTGAAGCCCTGAAACAGATGGGAGAGACCAGCGCCGTTTGTCTGATTTCGACCGACGATGAGGCATTTACTTATAACAAATATATCAGCCGCAAAGCCCCCATTCAGGAACACAAGATGATCCAGACGATGGTGAAAAACGGCGTATCGGAAGCGAAGATTGCCAGAACGCTCAATATCAACGTCAAAAGCATCATTCAAAAGCGTAGCTTGCTCGACGGCATTTGCCCCGAAGCCATCGATCTGCTCAAAGACAAGATGGTGGCGACGATCGCGTTCCGGTATTTGAAGAAAATGAAACCCGCCCGCCAGATCGAATGCGCCATGCTGATGGTCGACATGAACGATTTTACCGTGCGTTATGCCCAGGCTTTGCTGGAAAGCTCAAAAGACGATGAGCTTACAGATCCCATCAAACCCAAAGTGAAAAGAGGCTTGTCCTCGGAAAAGCGCGCGCGCATGCAGGAGGAAATGGACAAGCTGGCGCGTGAATACAAGCTCATCAAGGATGATCGGGGACAGAAAAATCTCGTTCTGCAATTCACCAAAAACTATCTGGCGCGCTTGCTGGATAATGCCCGTGTCGAGCGGTTTTTGAGACAGCATTATCCCGATATTCTGGAGGAATTTCAGAAAATCACCGATATGACGCTCAAGGGCGGTGACCCGAAATCAAGCTGAAGCAGGCGGCGCGGTTTTAAAAGGTCGTGGATTTACCCGCAGCCGTCATTCAAGAGGCCATAAGGAGACCGGGATCCTTTCACGTGCGAGCCGTGAGAAGCGCCGGGACCGTGGGAGAAGCCGTCTGGTTACGGCCAGACATGGAGCGAGCACGGCGGCAGGAATGGCGGCGAACCCGCACGGAGCTTGCCAAGGCTGGCGCGTTATATGCCCAGCCTTCCAGCATATCAATTCGGATACGCCGGAATGTGAGCGCACTGGCAGTTGGATAGCTTCAGGTCTTTCTGTCAGTGCGCCGCAAAATATAAACATCCAGGATTAAAACTTCTTTTTAAGAACCTGATTCAGCTCCAATGCCTTTGCTTGCAGCAACATAAGATCAGGAAGCAAGCCATGCAGAGATGAGCTAATACGCATCAAATGGGAACTAAGCTCTAAGGTATGTATCTCTTTGGCTGCTAAATCCTCAGCATCCTGTTCCGCCTTTATGCGTTCTTGCCTCTTTACGTTAAAATCAACAACAGTCTTCAAAAGAAATCCTTAAAAAGTTGTTTAAATCCAAAAAATAATGCTGTTCAGTTTACCCCCCCCTTTATAACTTAAAGATAAAAGTCTAAAATTACTAAAGAAAATTAAAAATACCCCCCCCTAGGAGGACCTTATGGGACAGGCTGCATTGAAGAAAACAATTCCATTTTTAACATCAAAACCAGAATTTGCAGCGTTGCTTGACGTTTTGCCTCTCAATGTTTTGACCTGCGATCCCAAGACTCTCGTCATAGATTACGCGAATAAATCCAGCGTCGATACCCTTAACAAAATTGCCGATCTTCTTCCCAAAGGCGTGAATGGAGAGGTGGTCTCGGTTCTTCGGCCAGCTTTGCGGCGAAGTTAAGCTACGATCGGTTGGTTATTGTCATGCCGCCTGCCTGTGGTTTTGTTTCTCCGGGTGAAGGGCGCGGCCGCCGGAGCCGTTAGGCGGCGGCGGCAAGCCCGAGGCCGGAGAAACAAAATTTCGTTCATCATAAACGTCGTCCGGGGGTTGTCCATCAAATACCGAATGCGGCCTCTGCGCGTTGTAAAACGCCAGCCAGCGCCCGATATCCCGCCTGGCTTGCAGGCCGCTCTCGAACGCGTTCAGATACACGCATTCATATTTCAGACTCCGCCACAGCCGCTCGATGAACACATTGTCCATCCAGCGGCCCTTGCCGTCCATCGAGATCGCGATCCCGTTTTCTTTCAGGACGCCCGTCCACGCGTCCGCCGTGAACTGGCTGCCCTGATCGGTATTGAAGATCTCCGGCGGCCCGTAGCGGGCGATGGCTTCCTCCAGCGCCTCCACGCAAAAGCGCGTTTCCATCGTGTTCGACAGCCGCCAGGCCAGCACCTTCCGGCTGGCCCAGTCCATGATCGCTACCAGATACAAAAACCCGCGTTTGACAGGGATGTACGTGATATCCGCGCACCATACATGGTTCGGGCGGGTGATCGTGAGCCCCTTGAGCCGGTAGGGATAAATCCGGTGGCCGGGATGCGGCATCGAAGTGCGCGGCCTTTGATAGACCGCCTCGATTCCCATCAGGCGCATCAGACGCCGCACGCGGGTGCGGCCTACCTCGTACCCCTGACGGCGCAGATGCCGGGCCATCTGACGGGACCCGTAAAACGGGGTTTGCAGGAATTGCGCGTCAATCAGCCGCATCAGCGCCAAATTGTCCGCGCTCTCCCCGCGCCGCTCGTAATACCAGCCAGAGCGGCTGATCCCCAGCAACCGGCACTGCGCCGCGATGCCGATATTGTCATTGGACGGGTCTACCATTTCCTGCCGCCCCCGGACCGCAACCGGGCGGAGGCATCGGCTAAAAAATCACGTTCCACTGTCAGCTGTCCGATCTTGGCGTGCAAGTCCCTGACCTCGGCGTTATGCGCGTCCGCTCGCGATTCCAGCTTGCCCGCAAAACCCGCCTCCAGCGCAGCCAGAGCCTCCTTCTTCCAACGGTGAATGACCGTCGCATGCACCCCGTAACGGGATGACAGCTCCGTGATCGGCGCGTCCTCCCGCAACGCCGCCAGCGCAACCTGCGCTTTAAACTTCGCCGGGTAGTTCTTCCTTGTCTTACTCATAATCCATGACCCTCCTTCGGTCATAGATCGTAGCTTAACTCACTGTCCGAATTCTTGGGGCCACCTCTGCCTATAAAATCGAAAAACTTGATACAGAATCTGAAGAAAAGAAAGTTACGTAATCAAAAAAAGAGAGACATAAAACATCAATCTACATTGAAACCGTAGGTTCCGCGACAAGCTGGTGCGCAAGAGCAATGGCATCATCGTAACTGGCCGATATCCATAAATTTGTGTGATTGTCTTTTATATCCGCCTTGTCCAGCATATCCCCAGGTTGAGGCTGCAAACCGCTCAAGATCACTTTTGTGTGTTTGGTATGGCATCCCTTCATAAGATTTCTCATGGCATTCAAGCCTGCCACATCCATATACGGTACCAGTTTCATGCGGATAATAAGAATTTTTGGCACTTCGCCCATAGATTGGAGGGTTTCGAGCATCGTTCCGGCAACACCAAAAAAGAGTGGTCCGGTGATGCGAAAAACCTCAACGCCGACAGGGAGATCATCCCTTTGCTCTACATCCTCTTCGTTATCGTTAAAGATATCGCGTATATGACGTCCCTGAGAACGCAGTACAACGGATTTGCTCATCTCACGCATAAACAATAAGGAAGCTAGGGTCACGCCGACACCAATAGCCACAGTCAAATCAACCAGAACCGTCAGGGCAAAAGTTAGAAGCATAACAGTACGGTCGCTTTTTGAGAGCCTGAAGATATGGATAAAATGTTGAAATTCGCTCATATTCCAGGCCACGATAAATAAAATCGCCGATAGCGCGGCAAGCGGCACAAAAGCCATGATATCGGTTGCAAACAGGATGAACAGCAGGATGAATAAGGCATGAAACATCCCTGCCATTGGAGTTTTTCCACCTGCTTTTATGTTTGTAGCCGTGCGGGCTATGGCCCCAGTCGCGGGCATTCCACCGAAGAAGGCTGAGGCGATATTGGCAACACCTTGCCCGACAAGCTCCTGATTGGAGCGATGCTTATATCCTGTCATACCGTCCGCTACTACGGCAGAGAGCAAAGATTCCACGCCTGCCAGAAAGGCAATGGTAAAAGCAGACGGAACGATGCTAATAAATTTTTCAAAATCCCAAGCTGGGATATGGGGCATTGGCAGCCCCGAAGGCATATCGGGAAACCGTGAGCCGATTGTCTCAACCGGCAAGTGAAAAACAAAAACGGTGAGTGCCGTTATCGCCACGGCGATAAGATAGCCCGGTAACTTGGGTGCAAAGCGTTTTAACAAGATGATCGTTAGCAATGCTGCCAACCCAACGATGAGGGTTATCAGGCTAAATGTATCAATATGCAAAAAATAGGATTGCCATTTGGCAATAAATTCTGCGGGGACTTCGGGAACATGCAGACCGAGAAAATCCTTGATCTGTGAGGAGGCTATAATGACCGCTATTCCGGCGGTAAAGCCTGTGACAACAGGATAGGGAATATATTTGACGACCCGTCCAAATTTTGCATACCCGGCAATGACAAGGATAATTCCGGCCAGAAGCGTGGCCAGAATCAAGCCATCATAGCCGTACTGGGCAATCACGTTAAAGATAACAACAATGAACGCGCCAGTCGGCCCACCAATCTGAACCCGCGACCCGCCAAGAAACGAGATTAAAAATCCGGCAATGACGGCAGTAATTAGTCCCTTATCCGGCGATGCGCCGCTGGCAATTCCCAATGCCATCGACAAGGGCAGAGCCACAATAGCTACGGTTAGCCCAGCCATAACATCTGATTTAAACGTATCAAAATTATAGCCCTGACGGAGAAGTGAAAAAAGCTTGGGTGTAAAATGTGCAGGAATCATATTCAAGACGCTTCGGATTTATTGATAAGGCGAACGCCCCGGCCTTGGCCGGTGCTGATGACGGATTCACCGATCAACTCAACCCCAGCTTCATTTAGGGCGCTTATTATTTTTGTAAGAGAATCGACATTGCCACGTACCATATCATCACTGCTCTCCATACGCTGGATCGTTGGCAGTGAAAGGCCGGAAAGCTCAGCTAGTTGTTTTTGATCCCAGCCCAACAAGGCGCGGGCGGCGCGAAGTTGTGGTGACGTAATCATGACTCAATCCGTAGCTCTGTTGCTGCAATCTTCCTCTTTGGGAAGTAAGTATTTTGGCTCTTTTTGATTGGCTGCACGCTTATCGATCCACTGTTTTTGAGGCGGTTTTTTGATTGGAAGATCATCTTTGATAATTTTAGGCTGTGTATTTGACTTCATAAATCATATATAAGCATTATAAAAGAATGTTTCAAGATATAAATATCATGTATAAAACATCATTTGGCGCATATGAAAATGAACAAAAACAAGACAAACAAAACCCAGGACGTGCTCTGGCGCGGCATAAAAGGGGATTGCCCGAATTGCGGACAAGGGAATCTTTTTAAATCATATATAACACAAAACAAAATTTGCTCTGTTTGTCATGAAGATTTCTCAGACATCCGCGCTGATGATGCACCGCCGTGGCTGACAATTCTTATTACGGGCCACATCATGGCACCGTTTATATTTTATTTTGTAACACATGATGTTTTTCCGGACGTTGTAGAAACAACTATACTGATTATAATAGCTTTGCTTTGCGTCTTTCTTATTCTGCCGCGCGCCAAAGGACTTTTCATTGCGGCAATCTGGCTTACCCGAAACAAAAAAGACAGCGACTGAAATTTATCGTCAATTGCGAAAGATGTGGAGAAGCTCTAAAGCCAAAAGCAGAGCATTGCAGTCTTCTCACCCGTAAAGTTTGATATAAAGATATTGTTAATCATTCATTTTGAATGCCTTCCCCGTATCAGCGTGGATGGCCGTTTTTCCTGTGGCTTCTTGCCAGCGTTCGACAATCACGTCCACGTATTTGGGGTCAAGCTCGATCAGACGCGCATAACGCCCTGTATTTTCCGCAGCAATCATAGTCGTGCCGGATCCGCCAAACGGATCGAGGATAATATCCTGCGTTTTGCTGGAATTGAGGATCGCCTTTTCGACCAACGCGACCGGCTTCATTGTCGGATGGACGGTGTTAACCTGTGGGCGGTTTACGTGCCACAAGTCGCTTTGATCTCGCGCACCGCACCAGTAATGGTCGTTACCTTTGCGCCAGCCGTACATAATCGGCTCATATTGCTTGTGATAATCAGACCAGCCGAGCGTGTAATGGTTTTTCGCCCATATAATCTGCGTGGAAACATGACCGCCATTCTCAGTAAATGCCTTTTCCAGATTGGCCATTTCGCTGCCGGACATGCAGATGTAAATGGCGCCTTTGGTATATTCGAGTGCCAGGGCGCACAAATCGGAGAGGAATTTGCCGAATGCCGCGCCCAGATTATCGTTTTTAATTTCACGGCCTTTTATTTTCTTGCCCTTACCACGGGCGCGTGTCTCCTCCGTCCGGCCATAATTCACGTTATACGGGGGGTCGGTAAACACCATGTCGGCCAACTCTTCCGCCCCAAAGAGCTTCTCGTAATCCTCTTTCTTTGTGGAGTCACCGCACAGCACCTTATGCCTGCCACATAACCACAGATCCCCCACACGCGACACCGGATCGTCCGGTGGCTCTGGCACGTTTTCTTCTTCGCCTTCGCCCTGGTCGTCCTCACTGCCGTCTGACAGTAACAACTCATCAAGAAACACTGGATCGAGTGCCAAATCTTCCAGATCAAAATCCTCGACCTCACGTAAAAACTCAGCCTCGATCTTTAAAAGCTGTTCATTCCACGTAGCGTTCTCAGCAATGCTGTTGTCAACGATGGTGAGCGCACGACGGTCGGCCTCGGTCTCACAGTGAACAGCGATGACCGGAACCTCTTTAAGCCCGAGGTTTTGTGCAGCTTTGAGGCGACCGTGTCCGGCGATAATAATACCGTTCTGGTCTACCTTGATTGGGTTATAGAAGCCCCACCGCATGATGGAGCGTTCGATTTGTTTGATCTGCTGCTCGCTGTGTGCGCGGGCGTTCCCCTCGTAGGGGGTGACATCATTTATTGATCGATACTCGACCTTGAGCTCGTGCATTTTTCACTCTGCTTTCATGTTGCTGGGGTTGTTGCGCGAGAGCGCAAAAATAAAAAAGGTACTGTGGGCGGCGAACGGATACGGGCGGCGAACGCGCATTTGTTTTTTAGCGTCAGACCTCGCAACTTAGTTGACAGGTTGACAGAACAGGGATTGCAACCTTTTGATTTCTTTAGATAATCTTTCGACTTGATTTCCGCTTGGTTGACAGGATCGCTCTGGTTGACAATTCGGCACTTGGTTGACAAAGCCCGCAACAATCCCGCAACACAGGATTACGATGCGATGTGCCGTTCATGCACGGAGAGCAGCAAGCAAAATTCGGAACGCATAAGCTGCCACCAGTGGCACCACTCCGTTTCCACAGAGCCGAAGTCTGTCCACCCGAAAGGCCATCCCATCAGCCATTCGGTGAACAGCGGGTTTAAACGCATCTGCGACATATCCCCATTGCTCTCGGTCGCCTGGGGATGGTGGCCAGACCGGAAAGCCAGAAACGGTAACGAAATCTGCTGCGTCTTCCGGTCGTTCATGCCTGGGGAATCCTTCCAGTCCCGAGCGCATGGCGTTGGCCATGCTTTGGCTTGTGCCGTCAGAGAACTGTGGACTTCGTCCGTCCGGTCGTTCATCCGCTTCAGGAAGGTTTCCTGCTTCTCGCCACTCTCGCTCACCCGCGGGGTCAGCCATTGCCGTGCTGTCTGTGACAGCCCCTTGCTGAACGGCGGCTTGTTCGACCCTGGCTCGTGCGCCCGAGGTGTCGGCCACTGGACTTTCGCCGTCTTGTAATCCTGACCGGATTTCTGTTTTTCCAGATCCTGTTTCGTGTACGGGAAGTCGGCCGGTTGCATGACTGTCTCCGCCAGCGATGGTGTCCGCAGCACATTGCGACCGTCCTTGCGGATCATTTTCTCCGCAGGCCGTGCCGTGTTCACCGAGGCATCGGTCGCGGTCACGGTAGGCCAGGATGAATAAGCGTTCTCGCTTATGCGGCGCACCGACTTCTTCCGCAGTAAACAAGCCCGCCGCAACGCTGTAACCCATTGATCGTAAGTCGTCATGGACTTGCTGGAAGCCCAGACGTAGGTGGTGAGAGACGTTTTCAAAGAAACAAATTTCTGGTTCGATAACGCCGACAATATCCTTGATGTGCGGCCAGAGGTGCCGAGGGTCTTTTTCGGCGCGTTTGGATCCGGCGATTGAGAACGGCTGGCACGGATATCCTGCAGTGAGGATACCTGGCCTGAAAATGCAGGTTGTGTCATCGGACGGGCAGAATGTTGAGCCTGTTTCTGTTGATGAGTTTCGTTTTGGTGTGGCTGAAACATACGATGTCATCGTAACGCCCAAGGAAGATAAAGCCTATACGATTACAGCAGAACCGATTGATCGCAGTGGCTTTGCACTTGGCACACTGGCTCCGCGTGACGGCATGAAGGGTGAAATTCCTGAGCAGCGTTTCCGCACTCTTTTAACCATGGCCGACATGGGTATGGGACATGATATGAGCGGCATGGATCATAGTAAAATGACGCCAGAAGAAATGGAGGATATGATGGCTGAGATGGAAAGCGGCTGGGCGAAAGCGGGCACCCCCAAGGGTGATAAGC
This sequence comes from Rhodospirillales bacterium, assembly GCA_023898785.1. NCBI lineage: Bacteria > Pseudomonadati > Pseudomonadota > Alphaproteobacteria > Rhodospirillales > Rhodospirillales bacterium. Next base: position 2,007,728 of record CP060239.1, read on the forward strand.
AGCTTAGCTATTCCGACCTGCGCTATCTTGGCACACAAAAGGATGTGCGCCAGCCTGAGCGTGAAATTCTGGTGCGTCTCGGCGGCAATATGGAGCGTTATATCTGGACGATGAATGGCAAGAAATACTCCGACTCTGGGCCGATGAAGTTAAGATATGGTGAGCGTGTCAGACTGAAATTTGTCAATGACACCATGATGGCGCACCCGATGCACTTACACGGAATGTTTGTGCAGCTTGAAAACGGCCAGCCGATGGAAAAGCTGCCCAATAAACATACAGTGATTGTACCGCCTGGCGGGAGCTATTCTGTATTGCTGACGGCAGATGAGGCAGGAGAATGGGCATTCCACTGCCATCTTCTCTACCACATGGCCGCTGGCATGATGACGAAAGCTGTTGTCGCCAAACTTGATCCATCGGACATCCCTGATTACGCAAAGGCCGCGCCTTATAGGCCGAATGCAGCGGCAAAGCCAATGCATCATGATATGGGCGGCATGGATCATTCCAAGATGGACCATTCTCAAATGGATCACGGGCAAATGAAAATGGATATGCCCGCCATGGAAGGTATGGATCATAGTAAAATGGATCACTCCCAAATGAACCACGACACAAAAACTGAAACGCAAGGAGGGCACAACCATGCGCACTAAACTTTTTTTCACAACATCATTGTTCTTATTGGCCATGGCTATGCCTGCCTTTGCTGAAGAGGCTCATAACCACAATCCTGCCGATCATCAGCATGGATCGGAAGCCTATCACATGTTCAGGGTAGAAACGGATTACGGAGCCGGAGAACACGGCCCAGTTGCCCGTTTCGATATTGATGGCTGGTATGGGACGGATGAAAATAAACTCTGGCTCAGAAGCGAAGTTGAAAACTCCGATGGCGTAACAGAAAAAGCCGAATTTCAAGCGCTCTACAGCCGTAATGTTGCAACCTTCTGGGACTTACAGGCAGGGCTTCGCCACGATACGCAGCCGACTTCTACTACCTATGCAGTCTTTGGGGTTGAAGGGCTTGCGCCGTATTTCTTTGAAACGGAGGCGCATCTATTCGTTAGTGACGAGGGCGATGTTACGGCGCGATTGCGAGAGGAAAACGACTTTCTTGTAACACAGCGCCTAATCTTACAGCCATACGCAGAAGTCAATTTATCGGCGCAGGATGTTGAGGATCAGGAAATCGGTGCAGGTTTGACTGATGGCGAAATCGGCCTTCAAACCCGCTACGAGTTTACCCGTAAATTCGCGCCTTATATCGATGTCCGTTATGAGCGCAAATTCGGTGAAACCTCTTCGATTGCCAAAAGTAACGGTGAGGACAATGACAACTTTATTGCAGGGGTCGGCCTGCGCTTAATGTTTTAGGAGGAAGATCATGGACATGATGATGAACATGGAAATTATACCAAACTGGCACCCCATATTGGTGCATTTTACAATCGCGCTTTTAAGCGTCTCTGCCGTGTTGTTTATCGCAGAGATATTTGTCAGGAAACAGTCCTGGCATATCCAGCTTGTAACGGTTGCAAGGTGGAATTTATGGCTTGGGGCTTTGGCCACTATTGCTACGGTGATAGCCGGATTTTATGCCTTTAATTCTGTTCCCCATAGCAGTGAACATCAGCATCTTGCCATGCTCGATCACCGTAAATGGGCTTTAAGCACCGCTGCCTTGTTTGTGCTTCTGGCACTATGGTCTTTTTCTGTGACTTTGCGCGTCAAAGCTGACTTCGGAAAAGGAACAAATTTGGTCTTTGTAGGGCTTATTACAATAGCTGGACTTATGCTGGCGACAACCGGATATAAAGGAGCGGAGCTTGTTTACCGCCACGGCCTTGGCGTTATTCCCATGCAGATGAGTATGGCCGGAGGTCATCACCATAGCCACGGCGGACACGAGCATACTGAAAAAAGCCCAGAAGAACATCACGACACCATGCCGAGCACGGAAATGCCTGATACGGATGAAAGTCATCACGATCACAACGCACATCAACATTAACCCCAACTCTAAAAAGGAGAAAGAAAATGAAAAAACTACTTATGACACTAATACTCGCGATTATGACTGTTCCGGCCATGGCGCAGGAACATTCCCACGATCATGCCGCAGATTGGCTGAAGCCTGTCGAGGCACAATTTGTATGTATGGTGAATAATCAAAGCTACGACACGCCGCAAATCGCTGTAGAGGTCGAAGGTAAAACCTATTACGGCTGCTGCCCGATGTGCAAAGACAGGCTTGCTAAAGACCCCGCTGTTCGTTCTGCTGTCGATCCAGTTAGCGGCAATCCCGTGAACAAAGCCGAGGCCGTTATTGGTGCCGGACCGGACAAAACGGTTTATTATTTCGAGAACGAAGAAAATTTCCAGAAATTCGCCAGCGGCCCGATGCCGGAAATGAACCATGATCATATGGAAGGCATGGATCACTCTATGATGAATGGAGATAATACACCTCAAAAACACGAAGACCATCATTAACTCTATATTTAAGAGAGAAAAAATGAATCAGGATAAATCGCATCACTCTCATCATGAGTATGATTATAATGCGCACCCATGCTGGGATCATAAGCGTGATAGCAAATACCTTGCGGCTGCGTTTAGTGTGACTAACTTCTGCCTAAGTCTATAAATCGGAATTTTGGGTCTTTTGAAAGGTGGTAACATCTCTATACTTATCAGTCTGAAAAACGCTGTGTAAGCGTCTACGGCTGACTTAGGCGCAGCAGATTTTGGCTTACACAAGCGCACAAAAACTTACACGCTTTTTTATAAAAAATGAAATTGTTAAATTAAATCAAGGGTGCAATATTATAACAACGGACTTAAAATCCGTTGGCCGTAAGGCCATGCGGATTCAAGTCCAGTCGGAACCACCATAACTCAAATAAACGGAATACTCCCACCGATGTATGATTTTCTTACCGCCATTTTTGTCGGCATCGTCGAAGGCCTGACGGAATTTATCCCCGTATCCTCGACTGCGCATTTGATCGTGCTTGTCGATGGCCTGAACTTCCCCTCGCCGCCGGGACATGTGTTCGAGGTTTTCATCCAGATCGGAGCGATTTTTGCAGTGATGTGGCTCTATCGGGTTAAACTTTTTCACACAGCCATGTGCATCCTCCGTGAAAAGCAATCACAGATATTTGCACTCAACCTTATTCTCGGAAGCATGCCAGCCCTGCTTATTGGCGCTTTGTTTCATGACGCCATCAAAACCATGCTCTATAATCCACATGTTATTGCCTTCACGCTGATTATCGGCGCAATCATCATGTTGATTTTTGAAAAACGCTTTACAAACACTACGGTCGAGAATGTCGATGCAATCACCCCGCGCAAGGCGCTGCTGATTGGCTGCTGCCAGATGTTGGCGCTCATTCCCGGTGTTTCGCGCTCGGGCGCAACCATCATGGGCGGGCTAACGTTTGGCCTTTCAAAACCAGCGGCAACAGAGTTCTCATTCTTTCTTTCAATCCCCGTGATGTTTGCAGCTGTTCTCTACGACACTTATAAAAACCGCGAAGCAATCATGGCGTTTGACCAAACTGGGCTTTTGGCCGCAGGTTTTATTGCTGCCTTCCTAAGCGCCCTGCTGGTTATAAAGTTTGTCGTGAATTTTATCAGCCGCCACGGCTTTGTGCCGTTCGCTTGGTACCGCATCGCAGCAGGCATCGTGATTGCGGTTGTTTTCTTTTAGGCTGCTTTCACGTTCTTCATGAAATTGATGACCTTGCTATCCAGCTCTCGCGTATGCCGAGTCAACGTACTGGCCATCGTCATTCAGTCCGCGATCCGCGTCAGGCGGAAAACCCTGTTCGTTCTGCTGTCGATCCGGTTAGCGGCAATACCGTAAATAAGGCCGAAGCTGTTATTGGTGCCGGACCGGACAAAACGGTCTATTATTTCGAGAATGAAGAAAACTTCCAGAAATATGCCAGCGGCCCGATGCCGGAAATGAGCCATGATCACGGTGCTATGGATGAAACTATGCACCATCATTAAAAGTTTGCCTCTCCTATCTATTGGTATGCAGAGCATCCTTAAACCGTTAATTTTTTAATACATTGCAACATACTTAAAAATAACAATTCTTAGGGGTGTGACTCAATTACGCGAGGTCACACCCTTTGAGAGAAAAACGGCCCCAGAGAGAGAATCTCTCCCCGAAGGGTGTGGTCTTTTGGGCGGTAAATTCACAGGGCAACCTTACATATACTGGGCTTCACAGGGGAGGTGAAAAAGCGTAGACAAAGTTCGTAATTGTTAAAATGGTGCCACGAGAGAGAATTGAACTCTCGACCTCACCCTTCATACCGCCACGGCTTTCACCGCCGCCCCTCAAATCATATGAAATTTGGGGCGTTTGCAGCCTGGACTATCTCTTCACCATACCCCCGGATCAAGTCCGGGGCTTTAGGTGCTGCCCGTTTAGTCTCTACACCTTCCCCCATTCTAAGAGGCTTGGCTCGGGATTGCCATGGACTTTGTTTAAGTCCGGGAGGTTTCCCCGAATTTGAGCAGTGTTCTCTCGCCAGTTTCCAAGCGAGGAGGCAATTTTTCTTAATTACCAAGGGTGCGCTCTACCACTGAGCTACCGCGGCCTTTTGCTATGGGCTGGAAACTACAATACTTTTCCGGAAATGTCACGGGTGATTTTCGAAGATTCGTCCAAAAAATCATGAGAGTATGTTTGCAATTTTCCTTATGCCAGACCCAGCACCTTTAAAATCTTGAGCGCGCTCTCCAGCTTTATCGTTGTCTTGCCCTGTTCGAAACTGTTGAGCGTCGGCTTGCTCACACCCGCCAGAACGGCCAGTTGTTCCTGCGTGAGTTTTTGGCTTAAAGTGTCTTTATAAAAAAGCTCCGCATGTTCGCGGAGCTTTTTGTAATTAAAAGGGGTCGCTTTTGATTTAAAAATCCCACTGTGCGCGGAAGTTATAAACTGTTGGATCGTCATTTGCTGCGGTGGCAGCGTTAGCATCCGAATCCACATCAATAACATTAGCCATGAGGCGGATATGGTCCGTCAAGTGCCAGTTTACACCCACGCTCACAGTATCCATTTCTCCGCCGGTAATACCCGCGCTTGCATCATTCAGATCCGTATTATCATAGCGGGCCAAAACTTCCCACGCGCCCCAGCCGCCATTTTTCAGGCTGAACGGATTTTTAGGTTTCACGCGTTTGAAATTCCCTATTTTCCCGTTGTAAGGGCGGCTCTCGCCCGTTAAAAACCAGCCTGCCTGGGCATAATAGCCATCAAAATCAGCGTCCTGATTTCCACCGCTACGGCTGACATCCGCTTTTAAATACTCACCCTGGAAACTGACCGGGCCAAACACGGCGGCCAGTTCGGCGTTGTAAACGCCGACATCGTCAACGGAACCGAAATTCCCTGTGTCGATCGTGCGGGCTCCGTCGCCTGTTCCGGGACGGGCTCTGAAGCGGACATTGCCTGTGGGTTCGCGGTGGCTATAACCGGCACCAAGATGCAATACACTGTCAGAGGCATTGCTGCCAAGACCCAGAACATTTACAGAGCCCCGAACATCGAAGGTAACGTCTTCATCCTCACCCGTTCCACTATTGCCTCCATCTTCATTGAAGACGCCCGCACCCAGGGACCAGTTGTCCCCGCCGGCCAGAACATTCACACCGATTTCCTCATCACGTGTGAAAGCATTGGTCGGAGCGGAGCGCTCAATAAACATCAGATAGTTGGAGCTTGTGTTTTGTTCCATACCTACGGATGGTTTTTGGTGACCGACTTTAATGTCCGCAGCATCAAGTCCGGTATAGGTCAGGGTCACTTCCTTAAAAGCGACAGCTTCGCCGGCAAAATCGATTTCAGATTTATAATTGAAGTCTTCGCCGAGATTGCCTTTAAACCCAAGGCGGGCACGGCGGAAATTTGAATTGTTGGCGTAGTCAAAAGCGTCATCGTCGAACTGTGTCGTATCGAGGTGTACACGACCGAATGGTTGGAAAGAGTATTTTCCGTCTGCCGATTCAATTTTCGGGGATGGCTTCATCGAAATTTTGACGTCGCCGACAACGCCTCCTGCAGCCGGTTGTATGTTGGCAACCGCCTCCGATATTGCTTCGGCAGAGGCTTGCTTTTGCGCTTGCAACGCGGCTTCCTGATTCTTAATGACTTCGTTTTGTTGTTCAACAACTTTGGATAGGTTTTGAACCTGAGCCGATAATTGCTGCAGCTGCGCCTGAATTTCTTCCATCGACATTTGCTCGGCTAGCGCCGGGCTTGCCGCAAAAATCAAACCAGACGCAGACGTAAGTAAAAGGGCGTTCCTAAACATGACGGTATCCTTTATTTTCTGTAGATTGAAGTTGGGGATACAATCACCCCCTCGAATGTTGAGTTTACATTTTTCGAATAAAGGGGCAAGATGGTGGCGTGTTAGCTGCAAATTAATTCATATATAATATTATTTTTTAATAGTGTTTATTTTTGAATTTCTGCGCAGGATGTCGCATAGGAAGGCGTGTTGCTAAGTCTGGTGGTGTTGGCGGGATAGTTCCTAAAGTTTATCCCCTTGATTCGACGAGATGTTGCTGCATGCTCATTGCGTTCAGGGATTCGTTGTCATAAAAAAGAGACCGTTCTTCATGACGATGAATGGATGTAAAACATATGGTTAATAACTAACCGTTAAGGAGAAATATAATGAAGAAAACACTTGGTTTATTTGTCGCAACAATTGTTCTGGCTGGCTTTTCAACAGCGAACGCTTTGGCTGCTGATTGTGTTGTTCACTATAAGCGTACCGCCTGTGCCGGTCAGGAAGAGATATCCTACAAAAAATGCGGCGGTGAGCAGGAGTGTGAAAAAACGAAGCCAGCCGAATCAAAAGAAGAGTGTATGGAAGCAGCTTTGAAGAGCTGTGACAACAAGCGCTTTGACATTACCAAATGGAAGGTTATTACGGCGACTTATGGTGATGAGCAGCTTATAGGCGGCCATGATGAAGATGGTGCGCCCAATCCAGAAGGTACAAATTTTTGTGCCGGTGATCGCCCTGACCTGAATCAGTGCGAATAAGAAATAAATAAGATGCGGTTTTGGAATATGGGCCGCGTCTTTCCCCGCATATAAGGGTGCTGAGTTTTCTGCGTAATAATTAACTTCTATTGATATCATGCAGAGGCTCCCCCCCCCATGTTTGTTTTTAAAAATAGTCCCCTGAAGAACGCGAAAATCAGCCTGCAGATTAATTTTATAATTCTGGCGGTGGCGCTTGGTTTTACTCTCACCGGCGGGATTTACTTCTATAGCTACACAACAAGTATGAAAAAGGGGGCTGAAAGTAATGTTCTGGTCTCTGCTAAGGAGATGAACGATGAAATCGGTTATGATTTCCTAAATGCGCGGCGCAACGAAAAGGATTTTTTACTGCGTCTGGATAAGAAGTATGTTGAAAAACATGCCGCCACCAGCAAAAAAATTCATAATAAAATCAAAGAATTGGGCGATCTTTTGGCAAGAAACGGCCACTCATCCGAAGCCGTGGAAAAAGTTGATGTTGGTTATATAAAATACGAGGCTCAGTTTGAGACTGTCGTGAAATACTGGCTTGAAATCGGACTAAACCCAAACACCGGTCTTCAGGGAGATTTTTATGAGGCTGCTGATGATCTTGAAGAGCTGGTGAACGGCATAAAAGATGATAAACTCACCGCCTTGTACCTGAAAATGCGCGGTGATGAAAAAGATTTTATGACATATCTGGAATATGAATACATTGAGGCTGTAGAAAATGACGTGGCGGTTTTTTCGAAAAGATTATCGGATCTGGCTTCCTCCCAATCTAACCAACAAGAAGGCCCCTATTTAGACGCACAGCGGAATATATCTCCAGCCATCCGAAAAGAGGCAGCCAAAAACCTGGACATATACCTTGAGAAATTTCATGAGATGGCGGATTTGCGTGACAATATTGTTGCGCAAACAAAAAAACTTTCTTCGACTTTCGCCGAAGTGCAACCTGTTCTGGACAGTTTTTCGGAAGAAATGGCTGCACAATCGAAACAGGCGACAGAAGAAGCTAAAGCAAGCGCTAAGGCAAGTTTTGATCTTATGGTCGGTGTTATGGTTTCCGTGTTGTTATTTACAAGCCTGCTATGCGTGATGATTGGGCGCGGCATCTCTCGTCCCATTCTCGCATTATCTGGTGTTATGAATGGATTGGCAGAGGGCAATCTGGAGACAGAGGTCCCCTTTGCAGAGCAGACCAACGAAATCGGGGGTATGGCGAAAGCGCTGCAAGTTTTTAAAGATAACGCTATCGAAACGGAGCAAATGCGAAAAGAGCAGAAAATAAGGGAACAACGCGCAGAGGAAGATAAGAAGAGAGCTATGAATGAACTGGCCGATTCCTTTGAAAAGGAGATTGGTGGGATCGTTGATACGGTTTCTTCTGCTTCAACAGAAATGGAAGCGACGGCAAAAGCCATGTCTGAAAGTGCCGATCAGACAAGCACTAAAGCCGGTATTGTTTCTTCCTCTGCGGAAGAAGCGTCTGCGAATGTGAATTCTGTTGCGGGCGCAGCTGAAGAGCTTTCAGCCTCGATTAGTGAAATTTCTTCTCAAGTTGCCAGCTCGGCGAAAGTTGCTGCGGAAGCAAAGCAGAAGGCTGACCAAACCGCAGAACGGGTGCAAAGCCTTGTCAGCGCAGCAGAGCGCATTGGCGAGGTTGTTGTGCTCATTTCTGATATTGCTGAGCAAACAAATCTTTTGGCCTTAAATGCGACTATCGAAGCAGCAAGAGCAGGAGATGCCGGTAAAGGATTTGCGGTCGTGGCGAGCGAAGTTAAATCCCTTGCTAGTGAGACGTCTAAAGCAACTGAAGAGATTTCTAATCAGATTTCTGGAATTCAAAGTGCTACACGTGAATCTGATGGTGCTATTAAAGAGATACTTGAAGTTATCAAGCGTATAGATGAAATATCCGGAGCGGTGGCCTCTGCTGTGGAAGAGCAAGGCGCCGCTACGAGCGAGATTACACGTAACGTCCAGCAGGCTTCGCAGGGAACCTCAAAAGTAACCGAGAATATTAGCGAAGTAAGAGAGGCCGCAAATGATACAGGGCAATCCGCGAGCATGGTTCTTGATTCGGCAAAAGAGTTAGCAAAGCAAGCGAGTTCTCTTGGCAACACGGTGAGTAACTTTCTGAATCGTGTCAGGACGTGATTTCCTTTTGTTCATCGGTCCCTGTGTTCTTTGATATTTGAATAAAGTTCTTAAATGAAAAGACCGAGCCAACGTAAACTGACCTGTCCCTTATAAATAAGCCCATGAAATTTTGGGTAACATTTGGGTAACGAATGAGGCAATTATCAGTGAAACATTATGAGTTTTTATAAAGCTTGACGAAAATGTAGCTTTTCATTAAATAACAGTCAGCAGTGATGTTACGAGAGATTGTGTGCTGTCCTGAGGCTTGCAAAAATAAAATTTGTAATCGTCAGGTCTGCGGTTTGAGTCCGTGTTGCGGCACCGTCTGCCATATGTGTACATTTCTTGCTGGGGTGTAGCCAAGCGGTAAGGCAGCGGTTTTTGGTATCGCCATGCGGAGGTTCGAATCCTGCCACCAGCCATTTTCATGTTTTCGAACCTTTTCCAGACTTTTAGATTAACGCCGTGAAGCCCTTAATTCTTGGGGTTTTGCGAAGGGTTGTTGCTCACTTTTTGCTTGTTTTCATGTCGATATGTGAGGCGAAAAAGTCTCTAAATGGCCGTTTTTCTCTAAACATTGCTACCTTCGTCTTTGCAAACAGAGCAGTTTGAAACCCTTGCCAGTTCTGCTATACAGCCATGTTACATAATCGCTTGTTTGTGTTCAGGATGAGTACCACAAGCGTTTTAGAGAAAACTCATCCAGAGCATTAAAAGGAGTGAAATTGCTTTAATTTTGCTGATCAAGCCAAGCAGCATATGCTCACGTTTCATTTTCATGATCTCTGCGGGCACAGTCCAAAGCCCTTCTTCAAAGTCTATGTCCTGCCAACGGGCCATTCTGATTTCTTTGGGGCGGCAGAATGTGTAGAGGGAAAGACATACAGCGCGGCGTGTGCGTTCAAACAAACGGGCCTCATTGCGTTCTAAAGCTTTTAGGAAGTCCGGCACTTCCTTAATGTCCAAAGCCCTAAAATGTTCCGTTTTCTTTGTTTTAAGAGCGCCTCTAAGATTTTCGGCGGCGTTCCACTCGCATTTTCCGGTCTGGATTCCATAGCGGAAAAGCCCGCCGCCATCGAACAATTTATAGGATTTCTCTTTAGGCTTCGCGCCTTTGCATTTTATGTCAGAAAGCTTTATCTTGCCCCCAAGCGTAAGTGCTTGCCCCCAAAATTTGCCCCTAATTCGATGCGCTTGCCCCCAATCAACAGAGAACGAAAAAAAGTATGGGCGAAATTAAAACTATTGATGAGTAATAGTTACACGGTCTTGTGCGAGTGTCAATGAAGGGTGATGAAGGAGAAAATGGTGGGCGGTACAAGGATTGAACTTGTGACCCCTTGCGTGTCGAGCAAGTGCTCTACCGCTGAGCTAACCGCCCACACTCGCGATATCGAAGGGCACTTTAACGACTCAGAGCCGCTTAAACAACATAAAATTGCGACTAAAATCTCAAAAAGCAAATGGTGCGCATGGTTGACCAGTGAAACTCCACGGGCCATCCACGGGGCAAGCCCCTTGGTTTTTACGTGCCTATAAACTTTTGCTCCCGGACAAGTTTTTATTTTTATGTTAAATGCAAGGGTGTTTTTTCTTGAAATCGTCGGACAAATCAGTTTATATCCTGCATTACTTGAAACAGGCCTAAATCCCCCCTGGAGGTGGGCCATAACTTAAGAAGGAAAATGCTATGTCTAAAAATTATGCAATGACAGCGGCAAAAAGAGATCGGGTTGGTAAGGGGATCGCTCGTTCATTACGCCGTGAGGGTCGAATTCCGGCTGTGATTTACGGTGATAAGAAAGAGCCTGTTAAGATCTCTTTAGGCGCGAATGATGCCAATGTTGAATATAACCGCGGACACATGTTTACAACGCTGTGTGATTTGGACGTCGATGGCGACAAGCATCTGGTGCTGGCGCGTGATGTACAGCTTAATCCGGTTACCGATATTGTTGAGCATATCGATTTTCTGCGTGTGAATACCAAGACCAAAATTGCGGTGGATGTGCCTGTGCATTTCATCAATGAAGAGAAGTCTCCGGGGCTGGATCAAAAAGGCGTTTTGAACGTTGTGCGCTACACAGTCGAGCTGGTTTGCGGTGCTACGAATATTCCTGAGCAGATTGAAGTGAATCTGGAAGGGAAGGAGCAGGGTGATGCCGTGCATATCAGCGATGCCATTTTGCCGGAAGGTACGAAGCCGGTGATTGACGACCGTGACTTTACGATTGCGACTATTGTGGCGCCGCGTAAGGCTGAGGAAGTTGAAGCCGAAGGTGAAGAGGGTGCAGAAGCTGCTGAAGGTGAAGCTGCCACCGAAGGTGGTGAAGACGCGCCAGCTGAAGAAAAGTCTGAATAAATTTTAACACGAAGCTGAAAAGTTTCATGAGGCCTGCGAAGCTTTTATAAAACTTTGCAGGCTTCTTTTTAACTTTATGACTTCATGTTAGAAATGTCGATGTTTTCGTTTTTCAAAAAGAGTGATCCGTATATGTGGCTGCTGGTCGGTTTGGGTAATCCGGGCGATAAATACAAGAATAACCGCCATAATATCGGGTTTATGGCGATTGACGGAATTGCGGATGGGCATGGGTTTCCGGCGTTTCGGGCGAAATTTCAGGGAGAAATGAGTGAAGGGCGGATTGATGGCGAAAAGGTTGTTTTGTTGAAACCCCGGACCTATATGAACGAGTCGGGACAGTCGGTCGGTCAGGCGATCAAGTTTTACAAAATTGCACCGGAGCGGGTGGTGGTTTTTCATGATGAACTGGATCTGGAGCCGGGTAAATGTAAGGTGAAGGTGGGTGGCGGTGTGGCTGGGCATAACGGATTGAAGTCTATCAAGGCGCATCTGGGGACGGCGGATTTTTGCCGTGTGCGGCTGGGAATCGGTCATCCGGGCGATAAAAACCGGGTTTCTGGCTATGTTTTGAGTGATTTTGCCAAGGCCGAAGCTGTGTGGCTGGAGCGGCTGATGCCCGCTCTGGCAAAAAATACTGCGTTGTTGTTGCGCAAAAAAAGTGATGATTTTATGACCCGCGTGGCGGAAAGTGTGAAATAAGGAAAAAATTATGAGTGTGAATTGTGGAATTGTCGGCCTGCCGAATGTGGGGAAATCGACGTTGTTTAATGCGTTGACGGCCACGGCGGCGGCGCAGGCGGCGAATTTTCCGTTTTGTACGATTGAGCCGAATGTCGGCAAGGTGGGGGTGCCAGATGCGCGGTTGGAACGGATTGCTGCGATTGCGGGTTCAGCGAAGGTTATTCCTGCACAGCTCGAGTTTGTTGATATTGCGGGACTGGTTAAAGGGGCCTCGAAAGGTGAGGGGCTGGGGAACCAGTTTTTAAGCAATATTCGCGAGACTGATGCAATCCTTCATGTGTTGCGGTGTTTTGAGGATGAGGACATTACCCATGTAGAGGGCAGTGTTGATCCGATCCGCGATGCAGAGGTGATTGAAACGGAGTTGATGCTGGCCGATCTGGAGTCGATAGAAAAGCAGATTATGAATTTGCAAAAGAAAGCGCGCGGTGCCGACAAGGATGCGAAAGCACAATTAGATCTGGCCGAGAGAGTGCGTGATGCATTGGCGGAAGGGCGTTCGGCGCGTACGGTTGAGGTGGCTGAGGATGAAAAGCGGGCGTTTAAGATGCTGCAACTTTTGACTTCTAAGTCTGTGCTTTATGTGTGCAATGTTGCGGAGAATGATGCAACGAATGGTAATGCGTGGAGTGAGAAAGTTGCAGCGATGGCAACGGAGCAGGGGGCGCCATCAATCGTGATTTGTGCGGCTATTGAGTCCGAAATTGCACAATTAGATGACGCTGAAGAAAAAATGGAGTTTTTAGAAACGCTAGGGCTGGAGGAATCCGGTCTTGATAAAATTATCAAGGCGGGTTTTAAGCTGTTGGGTTTGCAGACGTATTTTACAGCTGGGCCAAAGGAGGCGCGTGCGTGGACTGTGCGCGTTGGAGCAAAAGCGCCGGAAGCGGCGGGCGTTATTCATAGCGATTTTGAGAAAGGTTTTATCAAGGCGGAAGTGATTGCTTTTGCAGATTATGCTGCGATGAATGGTGAGCAAGGCGCAAAAGAAGCTGGGAAAATGCGGCAAGAGGGCAAGGAATATGTTGTGCAAGATGGGGATGTTATTTTGTTTAGATGTAATCAATCATAGCATGCCAAGCGCACCTTCAACCCATCCAGACTTTCATCCATGATAATCTGACACGATAGGCGTGAGTTACTGGCCTTTTTGGGAATTGGTATGGCTATAATGGCGATAGAGCAAGGCCTACAGCACACGCCCTTGATTATTACGCTCCTGACAGGCGCTATTGGTGTTTGGCTATATCTTGAATGGCAAAAATACAAATCTCTAAAAATATGCTGTAATGGTTACTGTGAGGCACTCTCCTCTGCCGAAGAAAAGGCAAAATTGAAAGCAAAAACCCTAAAAATCATAACAGAACCAGCCATGTTAGATGGCCAGGTTGTTGCTGTTGCAGAAACGCTTGACGGTGGTGCTGAAGCCGTTGCCTGGGATTATATCCTAAAAGAATGGGTTTACGACCCTGACCTCAATATCGGAGAGGTTTCTTGTGCTCAGCACGAAAGACCGCTTTCAGACCATAAAATGGATTTATACGGAATTAAATATCACGCAAAAGATCATGGAGCAGAGCATGGCTAAGAAAATTATTGCAGCGATTTTATTGCTGGTTGTGTATGCAGCGTTTTTTATATTTGCGCAAATGAGTGAGAGACTCTTGACCAGATTAAAGCCCTGTTCATTGAGAACGTCATGTAGAGCCCCGATATATTTTTGATGGCCTAGTTGCCGCGGGAAAGCAAAGAGGTGTTCGTTATTGCAGTGTGCCTTCCCAATCGGCGTTGCGGTAGTCGGAGCTGGTGATGATTTCGCGCCGCGCGACATAGACCGAGTGCAGGCGACCTTCGATCTTTTTCTCCCAGAAATCAAGAAATTTAAATAGTTCTGGAAATTGGGGCGCAAGGTCGTATTCCTGCCAGATAAATTCCTGCAAGATCCGTTCATAATCCGGCATATGGTATAGAATTTTTGCTGTTGTCAGGCGGTAATTGCAGAATTGTTTAGTTAAATCAGCCATTTGCTCCCTCACTCATTCCTTGCGCGTATCGAAACGTTCTGTTTCTATAATACTTTATTTTAAGCAAAAAATCTTGCAAAAGCCTTAATTATCAACATTTTCTATTGGTTTTGCATTGTGTACAAAAAAACTTGAATTTTTTTGAGCGGTGGCCTATATGTTTGATGCTTGTCGCAAACATGAGCCTTAAATAAGGCTTAGTGGAGCGTTGGAGGGGGTTTTGAACCTGGCTTCATATGAGGCAGATCAAAATCCTGCTTGTTATCAACTTAAAAAGAAGGAGACATACGAAATGGCTAAGTTTCGTCCTCTACATGATCGCGTTCTTGTCCGCCGCGTTGAAGCGGATACCAAAACGGCTGGCGGGATTATCATCCCTGACACAGCATCTGAAAAGCCTATGGAAGGTGAAATCGTTGCTGTTGGCTCTGGCCATGTGAATGACAATGGCGATGTGCGTCCGTTAGATGTGAAAGAGGGTGACAATGTCATCTTTTCAAAATGGGCCGGTACGGAAGTGACCATTGATGGTGAAGAGCTGATGGTGATGAAAGAGTCTGACATCATCGGCATCGTGGATGCTGCTTAATCGCCACAAGGCGTCCCCGCGTAGACGGGGACCTGAAAATTAACAAAGAATGTAGATTTAAAGGAGTAGTTATAATGTCTGCAAAAGATGTAAAGCTGGGCGGAGATGCCCGTGAAGATATGTTGGCCGGGATTAATGTTTTGGCCAATGCTGTGAAAGTGACATTGGGTCCGAAGGGTCGCAATGTTGTGATTGAAAAATCGTTCGGTGCGCCGCGTACAACAAAAGACGGCGTGACTGTTGCGAAAGAAATCGAACTTTCCAACAAGCGTCAGAATACCGGTGCGCAGTTGATCAAAGAAGTGGCATCCAAGGCTAATGATCATGCCGGTGACGGTACGACGACGGCGACGGTGCTGGCACAGTCAATCGCTAATGAAGGCGCAAAAGCTGTTTCTGCGGGTCGTAATCCGATGGATCTGAAACGCGGGATTGATATGGCGGTTGCCAAGGTTGTTGAAGATCTCGCCAAGCGTGCGAAGAACGTCAAAGGTAATGAAGAGATCAAGCAGGTTGGTACGATTTCTGCCAATGGTGAAGAGTCAATTGGTGCGCTCTTGGCCGAAGCGATGGACAAAGTGGGCAATGAAGGCGTGATCACGGTTGAAGAAGCCAAGTCTTTGGACAACGAACTTGAAGTTGTTGAAGGTATGCAGTTTGATCGCGGTTATCTGTCCCCATACTTCATCACTGATGCGGACAAGATGCAGGCTAATCTTGAGAATCCATACATCTTGCTGAACGAGGGCAAGCTTTCGAACCTGCAGGCTTTGGTACCGATTTTGGAAGCGGTTGTTCAATCCGGTCGTCCATTGTTGATTGTAGCCGAAGACGTTGAAGGCGAAGCTTTGGCAACTCTGGTTGTGAACAAGTTGCGCGGCGGCTTGAAAATTGCAGCTGTGAAAGCGCCTGGTTTTGGCGATCGTCGTAAGGCGATGCTTGAAGATATGGCGATTCTGACTGGTGGTCAGGTCATTTCCGAGGATCTGGGTATCAAGCTGGAAAATGTTACGCTGGATATGCTGGGCAGCGCCAAGAAAGTGTCTATCACCAAAGACGATACAACAGTCGTTGATGGGGCGGGCGACAAGGGCGACATTGATGCCCGCTGTGCGCAAATCCGGACGCAGGTTGAAGCAACTGATTCCGATTACGATAAAGAGAAGCTGCAAGAGCGTTTGGCGAAACTCTCAGGCGGGGTCGCGGTTCTTCGCGTTGGCGGTGTGACCGAAGTTGAAGTGAAAGAACGCAAAGACCGCGTTGACGATGCGCTTCATGCGACGCGCGCAGCTGTGGAAGAAGGCATTATCGCTGGTGGCGGTACTGCGCTTCTTTATGCGACGAAGGCTCTTGAGGCGCTCGAAGGTGACAATGACGACCAGACGGTTGGTATTGAAATCATTCGCCGGGCCTTGCAAGCGCCGATCCGTCAGATTGCCCAGAATGCAGGCGCGGAAGGCTCTGTCATTGTTGGCAAGCTGCTGGAGCAAAAAGATACAAATTACGGTTATGATGCTCAGGCCGGTGAATTCTGTGATCTGGTCAAAGCCGGGATCATCGACCCTGTGAAGGTTGTCCGCACAGCCCTGCAGGATGCCGCGTCTGTTTCCAGCCTGCTGATTACCACCGAAGCGATCATCACCGAAGCTCCGCAAGAGGACAAAGGCGGTGCCGGTATGGGTGATATGGGCGGCATGGGTGGTATGGGCGGTATGTCCGGCATGATGTAATTTTACTTTGAATTATTGCCGTTAGGACAGCGTCAGATTTCGGCTCGTTTATAAGAATAAACGTCGCCTCATCTTTCTAGCCTAACGGCAAAATTCTTTGTAAAAAGTGCTGCCTTTTTTACCTGGCGATTTTTTAAAGAAAGAGGCCTTCGTGAATGCGGAGGCCTTTTTTATGCTTTGTTTATTAGGGTTTAAAGGAGCTTTAGAAGCACCCGGGGCCATCGAAAGTAGAATATGGGCCATCGAAAGTAGAATATTTGGGTAGAATTTTTCTGACCCCTCTTTTTTTATTAAGCCATGGGTTGGCGTCGTCGTTTGCGTGCGTAAAGTCTGCGGTAATCGTTGTTGCTCCGCCGGTTCCAGCGCCACCTCTGTTGTTTGTAAGCGTTCTGGCGTTTCTGTACCGTTGTTCCAGTTCGTTTTTTGCATCATTGACCGCTTGCCACGCCAGTTCAACGCGTTTGCGCTTTGCTTCGGGTTTTTCTTCGGGTTTTTCGTCATTCTTTTTTGCCGCAGTGTAGGCATCCCACTGCTCTTTGTAGGTTTTAATTGTTTCCCAGAAAACGTTGAATGCCGAACTTTCGAGGTTGATTTCTCCTGTCTCGGGATTAACGTCTTTGCTATCCACGAAGGCTTGCATCAGCTCTACGCATTTTCCGTTTTTAAAGACGGCGTGGTTGGGGTCTACAGCGTGCAAAAGTTGCGGCATAATATTTCTAAAATAGTCGGGGCGATTATTGTGAAGTCTTCTCCATTCAAAAAAGGGCATTTTGCAGGAGGTGACAACAGTTCCTACATTCGGAAGCTCAACGTCTTTACTGGTTTTTGGCGGGTGTACGCGCGTCACCGTTCCATCCCTCATTTCGTGGGTGTTTTCGTAGAAAATGTAGTGTTGTTTGCGCAATTCATCCAATTGGTTTTCTTTGATTAATTCCTCAATTGTGTCCATAAAAGATGAGAGAATGCGAAGGTGAGGCACTTGGATTTTCTGCTTGTCAGAAAGTTCAATGATGGCATCGAGTAAAAACTCTCTTTCTGTTTTTGCTTTTCCTTCTGCAATGTCTTTATGTGTTGAGGAGCGGTGTATATCTCCCGCGTGTGAAGCGGCGAGAACTGCTCTTCTGTGGTATCTTTGGCAGTGTTCAACATAGGCTTCGGGGCCGCCTCTGTGGAGTGTGACCCCATATCCTGTTTCCGCTACCCGGTATAGTTCTCTTAACGCGTTGTTATAAAGGTTTAGTAAGGTCTGATTGCTGAAAACTTCTGCTTTTGATTTGTCGTAGACAGCGCTCATGATATTCATCATGTTGATGCCGAGTTTGTCCAGACTTTGGGCCAGAGGGTCGTGCGGTGTGGACGGCCTGATGTCACTGCCTTCAAAAATCCGTTCGACGTAAGGATTGGTGTTTGCTGTATATATAGCAGCGGTGTGTAGCAGAGATCTGACATGCACTCTGTGAGGGCTGTTTTTTTCTGCCTCGACTGCGAATAAGGCGTTGGCGCCGATGATTCTTTCTGGGCCAATTTCGTCTTCAAAAGCGTTTAAGTCGGCGAGGACATCGCTTTCCGTTAAAGCCTCATGCAGGGTTTGTCTCAGGTTTGTTCGTTCTAGTTTTGGAATAGAAGAGCGTTTTAATCCGTTGGAAAGGTCAACAACCACGCCATTTTCAGCTAAAAACGGAAGTACGGTTCTTTTGGCAAACTCTGCACTTTTGCTAAAGCTTTTGGTTGCCACAATTATGACCTGATTTTCAGGTTCGGCATCCTTTATATTATCAAAAAGCTTTACGTAGCGGGTGCTTCCGAGTGCTTTTCTATATGCTTCTTCGTCTCCATCTCTTTCTTGCACGTAAAGCGGTATGCGCAGGTGTTTGGTTAGAAGCGTGTGGATTTCACCTTGCGTGAAATATTCTTTTTGAGTTTGAGCATTTACGGCGCCAAAAAGTTCGTTGCCGACGGCGTTACCCATTTTCTTTAATTTATCAGCTAATTTTCCGTGAGAAATAACGCGTTTATCTCCTATAACTTCTGTTAAGTCGTCATCTTGTGGAATATCGGAAATTTCAGCAGGTGGGGAGATGTAATTGCCTTTGGCTTCAAACATGGCGTCAATTTCGCGTGTTGTTTTTGTAGAGGCCAGCTCAATATATTTCTGTTGTTTCAGGGCTTGTAGCGTTTGGGAACCGGGACGCGAGACGAGAGATACGCGTGCGCCGTTTTTTGCCACTTCAATAGCCGTGAAGACACCAACAGAGCCAGCGCCGATGATGGCAACGTTTATTTGTCCGTGTCCGTTTGTGCCATTCGCTGCGGCAAAAGCGCTTTTTGCGCCTTCTGGCACTGGAGATGTTTCTGTGTTGTCGCTTTCGCTCATAATAAATTACTCAGACAATATACGACATTGAATGAAAAACATGAATTCTTCTCTGCCATTATCAATGTTCGTTTTTTAGTGCGCATTACTCTTTGAGGGATGTTGCAACCTTCTCCCACGCAATGTTAAACAAAATTCGAAAACTTTCTGCGCTGGGGCCATGTTTAACCTCAACGATTTCAACGTTTTCATTGGCAAAATTCATAAAGCTTACAAAATCGCCATAGACGTAGATTTTTTGATCTGTTAGCAGATTTTTTGGAAAGAATTTGTATTCTCCAAAGCCCTTTGCGAGTAGGTCTTTCGTTCCTTCTTCAACGATCAGGCGCATGGTGAAGTTGTCTCGAATGGCTTGCATGCGTTCAGCGTGTTGTTCATACCATTCTGCGCCAAGCATTGTTTTAAAGTATGGTGTTGCGGCGTTAAAAGTGCAGAGTTCACCGCCAACATCACGCGCAGTGTGATAAACATTATCCAGAAATTCTTTAAAGCCTTCAATGCCACGATATGTTTGTGATTGAATGCTGCGTTTTCTCAGGCCGGTGTCGCCGATGAATTCGATATCGGCGTGGTCGAAGGCGGTGCCGATTTTTTCCAGGGTTTTAGAGTTCGGCTGGTTGGTGCCGTTTTCGATGCGCGCGATGCCGGTTTGCGACAGGCCGGCCTTGTCGGCCAACTCGTGCTGGTTCCATCCTAAAAGGGCCCGGGCGGCTCTGATTTGTTCAATCGTCGGCATCGTCTTCCTATCCTTAATATGCGGGTAATCCACGCCTAATTTATAATGATGCCTAGTCTATAGTCTCCTTTTATAGCTTTGTCCAGTCCTTTTTTCATATGTAAAACGGTTTTTGTTATAAAAAAAATCTTTTTATGCAGTTTTTATAACTTTTTTCTTGACGGGTGGTTTCAGTTGCTATAAATAGGGTACAAAGCTTGATAATCTGTATGAAAAATAAGGTTTCTCTCCTGATGCGTATGGAGGTCGAGCTTTTATCCCCACACACGTAAACTCTCTCGCCGGTCAGTTTCCCCAAACTGGCCGGCTTTTCTTTTATAGTCAAACAGATTGGTTTTTTGATTGTGTTGCTGCGTCGCTCGTGTAGCAATTTGTACACGTCGCTCCTTGCGCCTCGTCAAAAAACCAATCTGTTTGACTATAGTGTTTTCGCTTTTGACGTTGCTTTGGCGGCCTGGTGCGCTAGATTGCTGTTGTTATGCCTGAATTGCCGGAAGTTGAGATTGTGAAGCGGGCGCTGGAGCCTGCGATGGTGGGGCGGCGCGTCAAGCGGTTGGTTTTTAACCGCGCGGATTTGCGGTTTCCTTTGCCGCAAGGCTTACCCGCAGCGTTGCAAGGGCAGAGGATTGAGTGCCTGCTGCGCCGGGGGAAGTATATTCTAGGGTTTGCCGAGAATGGCGCCGGGTTTGTCCTGCATCTGGGGATGAGCGGAGCGGTTCGGATTGAGCCGCCGGGGAGCATCTCTCTTCACGAAAAACACGATCATGTCGAGTTTTATATGGATGAGGGGCTGCGCGTCGTCTTGAACGATCCGCGGCGCTTTGGTTTTCTTGATGCGGTCGGGCGTGAGGATTGTCAGGATTACCCGGCTTTGGCAGCTATGGGGCCGGAGCCGCTGGGGAATGATTTTAATGCTGAGATTTTAGCGGTGACGATAAAGGGGCGAAAGACTCCAATTAAATCGGCATTGCTGGATCAACGGATTGTGGCGGGGCTGGGCAATATTTATGTATGCGAGGCGCTTTACCGCGCGGCAATCGATCCGCGGCGTAAGGCTGGTGATTTGAACGCAAAGGAGTGTACGGCGTTGTGCATGTCTATTCGTTCGGTTTTACGCGATGCGATTGAGGCCGGTGGTTCGTCGTTAAAGGATTACAAGCATACGGATGGTCAGTTAGGGTATTTTCAGCATCATTTTGCTGTGTATGATCGGGTTGGGCAAGGCTGCGGAGCTTGTGAGTGTGATATAGTGGAAACGGGTGGTGTGCAGCGGATTGTACAAGCTGGCCGTTCAACATTTTTTTGTCCTGAAAAACAGGGTTAAGGTTTAGAGCGTATGCGTATTTTCGTTATTATTGCGGTGATGATTTTAGCAGGGATGGTTATGGCCTCTGCTTCTGTATATGCGCAGGATGATTCGGTTCAGTTTTTTGAGGTGCTCGACGATGTGCCGTTGATGCCGGGTTTGATAGAGCTGCCTGAGCGCTCGATGAGCTTTGATAAGCCTGGTGGGCGCGTGGTTGAATCAGTTGCCGAGATGGCGGCAATGAGCGTTGATTCGGTGCGGGCTTATTATGCATCGGTTTTGCCGCAATTCGGTTGGAATCCGGTTGGTGGAGATCAATTCATTCGTAATGGGGAGCGTTTGGAAATGATGTTTGAGGATGAGGCCGGTATTATTATATTGCGTTTGAGCATTCAACCGAAATAGGCTCGCCGATTCGCGGGGTGTGAAAGCTGGTTTTTGCGTCTTAGTTTGATCATTTTCTAGCATATGATTTTTAGGCTAATAAAAAACGTATCATTTCCTTGACAAGCCGGGCTGGAGCAGCGTATACCTCTCCCAATCTGTGGATAAGGTGCGCTGGCGGCTTCCACAAAAGTCGATAAGTCAGCGCTTTTGAGAAGAAATTAGGAATAAAGGTTTAACAATGGCAAACCATAAATCTTCAAAGAAAAGAATTCGCCGGAACGATAAGCGTGCCGCTATCAATGGTGCACGCATGAGCCGCATTCGTACATTTATTAAAAAAGTTGAGTTAGCTCTGGTGGCTGGCGATGCAAAAGAAGCTGAGAGTGCGTTGCAAAATGCGCAGCCAGAAATCAGTCGTGGAGTCGTTAAGGGTATTTTGCATAAGAATACGGCGGCTCGTAAGGTTTCCAGATTAAGTTCTCGTATTAAGCTGCTTAAAAAAGCGGCTTAGCTACTGCTAAAAACGCGAAAGTTTAGTAGCGTTTCATACTAAATATTTGAATTTTATAGATTGTTTTTAAGTTCTTGAGATGAAAATCTGAAGGGCTTAAATGTGTTTAAAATCAATAGTATAAAAAAATATAAAAAAATTTCTTTTTTGATTTTCTTGTTTTGTTCGTATTGCATCCACATATTTTTTTAGTGTAGGCTTATTTCTATCGGGACAAAAAAGAGGCCGAATTGGTCTTGAGGAAGTTTTTTGCAGCATGCTTTTGTGTGTGTTGTGTTTGAGTAGGGTTTTGTTCTGATTTGAAGTTTGCCTTCTTTTTATTAAGAGGGTTTTGGGGATAGGGGCCGTTGAGTTGTTTGTGGCAAGGATTGCTGCTTTTGGCTTGGAGTTGGGTTCGGAACTCATAATTTAAAAGTTTAATCGTTATAGGAAACGTGTTTGCGGGCCTTTTTCGGCTTTCGTATACCCCTTTTTGCTGCCTTTTTTGGCGCTTTGACGATTGTATATTTTGTTTTGTTTAATATGTAACCTTTGACAAATGGAGAGAATAGAAGATGTCAGACATGGGTGGAAAGTCCGTTGCTTTGATTCGGGGCAATGCTGAGTATCAGGAAGCATCTTTGGAGCCGAGCGTTGAAATTATGAAGCTCTGGAAAAAGGTGCATAATGATATGCGCAGTGAATTTGGTGAAGCAATCTTCCGCAGCTGGCTTAAGCCTCTTACTCTCCAGGCTTTTTATCATGGCACGATGGAAGTTTCCGTCCCCACACGGTTTATGCGTGACTGGATACAGAATCACTATGCTGAGCGGATTTTGGGCATGTGCATTGAAGCCAGCGAAGGGTTTGAAGATGGCGTGAAGCGTTTGCAGATTGTCGTTGTGCAAAATGCGATTGTGGATGATGAGCCTGAAACGGCCGCGCCTTCCAAAGCCAACCAGAACAAGAAGCTGGATATTTCTGAAATATCCTCGCCGCTGGATGAGCGTTTTACGTTTGAAACATTTGTTGTTGGCAAGCCTAATGCGCTGGCGCATGCGGCGGCGCGGCGGGTGGTGGAAAGCTTGACGATTCCGTTTAATCCGCTGTTTATCTATGGCGGGGTTGGCTTGGGAAAAACGCACCTTATGCACGCGATTGCGCATGCGATTGAAGAGCAGAGTCCTGAGAAAACCGTGATGTATCTTTCGGCTGAGAAATTTATGTATCAGTTTGTGAAAGCTTTGCGCAGTGATTCGACGATGATGTTTAAGGAGAAATTCCGCAGTGTTGATGTATTGATGATTGATGATATTCAATTTATTGCGGGCAAGGAAGCAACGCAGGAAGAATTTTTTCATACGTTCAATGCGCTTGTGGATCAGAATAAGCAGATTATTATTTCTGCTGATAAAGCGCCAAGCGATCTTTCCGGTCTGGATGAGCGTTTGCGTTCACGTCTGGCCTGGGGTCTGGTGGCGGATATTCATCCGACGACCTATGATTTGCGGCTTGGGATTTTGCAAACCAAACGCGCGCAGCTTGGCGCGGATGTGCCTGATAGTGTTCTTGAATTTCTGGCGCTGAAAGTGACCAGCAATATTCGTGAACTTGAGGGTGCGCTGAACCGGATTGTCGCGCATGCCGATGTGACGAAGGCGGAAGTGACGCTGGAAAGCACGCAGGAAGTTTTGCAAGATTTACTTCGTGCACATGATCGGCGCATTACGATTGATGAGATCCAGCGTAAAGTGGCCGAGCATTACAATCTTCGAATGGCCGATATGCATTCGGCGCGCCGGGCGCGGAATGTGGCGCGGCCTCGTCAGGTGGCGATGTATCTTGCGAAGCAGCTTACGGCGCGGAGTTTGCCAGAAATCGGCCGTAAATTTGGTGGGCGTGACCACACCACCGTGATGCATGCGGTGCGCAAGGTTGAGGAGCTGATTGAAGAAGATGCACAAATCGCACAGGATGTTGATGTTGTGCGCCGTGCTCTTACTGGCTGATTGTTTTTTGTGTAAGGCGAGTTTTGAATTGTTTAAAGCGCGGGGGATTTCGCTTTTCCTCGCGTTTTTTTTGTAATAGAGTTCAGCGTTATGACACATACTCTTGAAGAGGTTCGGGCGCTCTATCACCGCCCGTTGATGGATTTGGTTTATGATGCTGCAACCGTGCATCGGACCAATCACGATCATTACGAGATGCAGATGTGTACGCTCTTGTCGATCAAGACCGGCGGGTGTACCGAGGATTGCGGGTATTGTTCGCAGTCTGTGCATAATGAGGCGGAGCTTGAAAAAGAAATCCTGATGAAGACCGAAGCCGTGCTAGAAGAAGCGCGCAAGGCCAAGGAGGCCGGATCGACCCGCTTTTGTATGGGCGCGGCGTGGCCGCGTGTGCTTGAGGGGCGTGCTTTTGATCGGGTTTGTGACATGGTCAAAGGCGTATCAGACATGGGCATGGAGAGTTGCGTTACGCTTGGGATGCTCACGGAAGAGCAAGCCAAGCGGCTGAAAGAGGCAGGGCTGAAGGCTTATAATCACAATCTGGATACGTCTGAGGAATTTTACGATAAAATTATCACGACGCGCAGTTATCAGGACCGGCTTGATACGCTGGGCAATGTGGCTAAAGCAGGGATTTCGGCGTGCTGCGGCGGAATTTTGGGGATGGGCGAAAGCGAAGAGGACCGGATTTCCTTGCTGCATACGCTGTGTAATCTTGATCCGCAGCCTGAAAGCGTTCCAATCAATATGCTGGTGCCGGTGAAGGGAACCCCGCTTGAACATGCGCTGCCGCTGGATATTTTTGAGTGGATTCGTGCGATTGCCGTGGCCCGAATTTTAATGCCGAAATCGATGGTGCGGTTGTCGGCCGGACGGTTAGAAATTTCAAAAGAAGCGCAGGCGCTGGCGTTTTTTGCCGGGGCGAATGCTATTTTCACAGGGGAGAAATTGCTGACGACGTCGAACCCGGAAAAAGATTTTGACCATGCTTTGCTTGATGAATTGGGGATGAAGCCGCGTGCGCCATTTAAGGATGATTCTGCCGAACGGAAAAGTGGTGGTTGCGGTAAGCCCGGTGGTTGTGGGTGTCAAAAAGAAGCGGCTTAGCTTCTGATTCTAGGCTGCGTTTTGTTGCAGGCCTGCGATGAAATTATCGATCAGGCATTCGGCCATATCCAGGGCGCTTTTATCGCTCATAAATCCAATTTTATTGGTTTGTTCCATCAGATATATGCCGTGGACCGAGGACCATATGGTGCGCGCCGCGATGGCTTTTTCGCGGGTTTGGTTTTCTGAGAAGAGGGGTGCCAGCAGATTTTCAAGTATATCCAGAATGGATTGGACTTTTTCCCTGTACCAATCCGGGGCTTTATCTTTTGTTGGAAAGCTCATGTTGAAGAGCATCAGCCAGAGTTCTTTGTTATTTTGCGCAAAATCCATATAGCTTTTGGCTATTGTTTTTATGTTTTCAGAAATTGTGGCCTCGGCAGGGTATTGTTCGGGGGCGGCGATGGTTTCGAACAGCTTGTCTAACGTGTGGGCGTTGAGGGCAAAATATAGTCCATCCATTGAACCGAACATGTTGTAGATCGTGCCGGGGGTGTAGTTGATTTCTTTGGCTATTCTTCTGGCTGTTAGCTTTTGAAATCCTTCATTTTTTACGATTTTGAGGGCGCGTTCTAATGTGAGGGATTTGAGTTCTTCACGGGTGTGGTCGTTTCGCCGGGCCATTGTTTGTCCTTATTACGATGATTCTTCGTTCATAATAGCATATTTTGAACTATGTTCAATTTTTTATTGACAATGTATGGAAAATGATGCTGTAATAGCAATTGAACAGTGTTTAATTATAAAAAGGGAGCGTGTATTATGATTAAAGGGTCAAAGATTTTATTGCTCAGCGCAGTGTGTTTGTCGTTGTGTTCGTGTTCAACGGGGCCTGTGGGTAGAACGCTTGATTGTGTGGATTTGTGGCGTTTCAATAATTGTATTGTTTTTCCAAAAAATAAAGTGACGAAAAAAAGGGGAGGTGTGTCTTATAGGGGCGGAAAGCGTGTTTATCCGCAGTCTTATAGTGCTTCTGAATACAAGAAGCCTTCGAAAGTCTGGAAAAGTCATTAAGAAGTGTCGTTGTGTCGTGTGTTTCAAGTATGGAGTTGAGGTGCGCTGGTTTTTTCTATAAAACCATATGATGCGAGATTTTCGGCAGACATTGGATCGACTCGGGCAACGGGGGCGTTATCGCACTTTGATGTTGCCTGCGGGAATTGACCTCACCTCGAATGATTATCTGGGGTTGGCGAGTAGTGTGTATTTACGGGAATGTGCACTCAAATTTTTACAAAATGGCGGGGTGATCGGTGCTGGCGGGTCGCGATTATTGCGCGGGCATACGGATGCTCATGCGGCACTCGAAGATTTTGCGGCGGGGTATTTTTCTGCGCCGAAATCATTGTATTTTGCGACTGGCTTTCAGGCTAATAGTGCGTTGTTTCAAACGCTTTGCACACGTCATGATACGATTATTTTTGATGAATTTGTTCATGCGAGTGCGCGTGAGGGGATTCAGAATTCAAACGCGCAGCATATTAAGGCCGTGCATAATGATGTAAATTCTTTCGAAGAGGCACTTAGAAAAGCAAAGGCGCAGCAAAAAAAAGATGGTCAAATATGGGTTGCAGTAGAGAGCGTGTATTCGATGGATGGGGATATTGCGCCGTTGAAGGCGCTGTATGGGTTGGCTGAAGATTATGATGCGGTTTTGGTCGTTGATGAGGCGCATGCGACTGGCGTTATGGGGCGGGCTGGTAAAGGGCTGGCGTATGAATTGTATTCGTCATTGCGAGCGCAGCGAAGCAATCCAGAAAAAATAGATTGCTTCGTCGCAGATACTCCTCGCAATGACGTTTGGCCGGATAATTTAATTGTTTTGCATACCTGCGGTAAGGCGATCGGTGTGGCTGGCGGCTTGGTGTGCGGATCTGAGGCGATAATTGATTTCATGATCAATGCTGCGCGGGGGTTTATTTATTCGACCGCGCCGTTGCCGTTACAGGTGCATTTGGTGCAAAAATCCCTGGAATGGATTGCTTCAGAGGAGGGGGAGATTGCACGGAAAAAACTTGCAGGCCTTTCGAGAAAAGCGCAGCAATCATTTGGCGGGCCGGGAACGCATATTGTTCCGATTATGTTGGGCGATGATGCATATGCGTTGGATGTTGCGCAAAAACTGCAGCAAAAAGGATATGATATTCGCGCGATTCGTCCGCCGACGGTGCCAGAAGGCACTGCGCGGTTGCGACTTTCTCTGAGTGCGGCGTTGGATAAGGTGCGGCTGGATCAATTTGCTGCGGATCTGGATGGTTTTTTGGAACGAAAGGCTGCGTAGATGAGTAATAGGTGCATTATCACGGGTACGGATACGGGGATCGGGAAGACGGTTGTGTCCGCGATGCTCGCGCTGGCACTCGGGGCGACATACTGGAAGCCTGTACAATCGGGCGTGGAAGGCGGCGTGGATACGCGCGCTGTGCAGAAGATGACGGGATTGCCGTTGGAGCGGTTTCTGCCGGAAAGCTATGTGTTTACTGAAAGTCTTTCTCCGCATCGGGCTGCGGAATTGGATGAGGCGGAGATTGATGTGGAGAGTTTGGTGATTCCTGAGGTTGATGGTCCGCTTATTATTGAAGGTGCGGGTGGGCTTATGGTGCCTTTGACGCGTCAGAATTTGCTGGTTAATTTGTTTAAACGTTGGAATGAAGATCCTGTGAATGGAGGGCGCGTGCCGGTGATTTTGGTTGCGCGTACGGGCTTGGGGACGATTAACCACACATTGCTTTCGCTTGAGGCGCTTTGGAGCCGTAAGATCCCGGTGCATGGAATTATTTTTGTTGGCGATGAAAATGAAGATAATATGCGTACAATCGGTGAATTTTCAGACGTAAAAGTGCTGGGGCGTCTTCCAATGCTTGACTCTTTGGATGCAAAAAGTCTTACTGATGCTTTCGAGCAAAATTTTGATTTAAGTGATTTTTAGATGAGACGTATTTCACCTATATGGCATCCTATGACTCAGCATAAGATTTGCGGGCCGGCTTTGCACGTGGACTCTGCGGCTGGTGCACGTTTGAAATTGCGTGGCGGG
This sequence comes from Rhodospirillales bacterium, assembly GCA_023898785.1. Lineage (NCBI taxonomy): Bacteria > Pseudomonadati > Pseudomonadota > Alphaproteobacteria > Rhodospirillales > Rhodospirillales bacterium. The sequence goes on from CP060239.1 coordinate 2,035,843, forward strand.
CAGGAGATTATTGACGGGATTTCAAGCTGGTGGGTCAATACGCACGGGCATTGTCATCCGAAAATTGTTGAGGCGGTGCGCGCGCAGGCCGGGAAGCTGGAGCAAGTGATTTTTGCCGGCTTTACGCATGATCCGGCGGAGAAGTTGACGCGTAAATTGCTTTCAACTGTGCATGGGACTTTTGAGGGCAAGGACGGTTCGGCGCTGGATTACGTGTTTTATTCCGATAGCGGTTCAACGGCGATAGAAGTTGCGTTGAAAATGGCGATTGGTTTTCATGAAAATGCAGGTGAGCAGCGTCATAAGGTGATTGCGCTGGAGGGCGGATATCATGGCGATACATTTGGCGCGATGGCAGCGGGATCTCGCAGTGTTTTTAATGTGCTTTACGAGCCGTTTTTGTTTGACGTCAAGCATGTGCCGTTTCCGAAAACAGGCGAGGAGATGCGCAGCCTGGCGTGGCTGGATAAATGGCTGAAGAAATTCGGTTCGCAGACAGCAGCCTTTGTGTTTGAGCCTTTGGTGCAAGGTGCGGCCGGAATGCGCGTCTATTCTCCCAAGGTTTTAGGAAAGATGGCGCAGATGTGCCGTGAGCATGGCGTGCTTTTGATCGCTGATGAGGTGATGACGGGTTTTGGCCGTACGGGTTCCATGTTTGCTTGTGAGCAGGCAGATTTTACACCGGATCTTTTGTGTTTATCGAAGGGGCTGACGGGCGGTTTTCTACCAATGGGCGCGACGCTGGCGACCGAAGAAATTTATAAGGCTTTTTATCATGATGAAAAGGCCAAGCAGTTTTTTCACTCAACGAGTTTTACAGGCAATCCGCTGGCGTGCGTTGCGGCACTGGCATCTTTGGAGATTTGGGATGAAGAGCCGGTGATGGAGCAGATTGCTGCGATTGAGGCTTCTCATCTTAAAGCCGCCGGGTGGTATAGCGCGCGCCCTGATGTTATGGATGTGCGGGTGAAAGGCAGCATCTTTGCTATCGATGTACGCGATGATGTGAACGGGTATTTGTCTTCTATCGGTCATGAGATTTATGATTTTATGCTTGCAAATGGTGTTCTTCTTCGTCCGATCGGCAATACTGTCTATATTCTTCCGCCTTATTGCATAGATCAGCAGGATCTGGAGTGCATCTATGAAACGTTGTGGCGGTCTTTGGACAGTTTTCGGAATGATTGTTTCCAGCAGGCTGCATAGGTTTTTCCGTGCGGGTTTTTATCACTTTGGATAAGCGTTTAAGAGTATGATTTTGGGGGTTTCTCGGCCTAAGGCCCTATGCTAGTATCCGATTCCCATATCATGTACCTAATATGAAAGATTTTGCTATGAAACTGAGCATTGAGCGCGCATCCCTTCTTCGATCCCTTGGTCATGTCCAAAGCGTTGTGGAGCGCCGCAATACTATTCCTATCCTTTCCAATGTTTTGATGAAGGCGGAGGATGGTGTGTTGTCTCTGGCGACGACCGATATGGATCTGGAAATTGACGAATCGGTGGCGGCGGATATTAAAGAGCCAGGCGCAACGACAGTGCCGGCTCATACGCTGCACGACATTGTGCGTAAATTGCCGGAGGATAGCGATGTGGAGCTTACACTGAATGCGGAAGGCACACAGATGAGCGTGAAGGCGGGACGTTCACAGTTTAAGCTGAGCTGTTTGCAGACAACGGACTTCCCGGAAATCGGCGCTGGTGATTTGCCGAACGGATTTGCGATTCCGGCGGCGGATTTGCGGGCGCTTATTGACCGGACGAAGTTTGCGATGAGCACGGAGGAGACCCGTTATTATCTAAACGGGATTTACCTGCATGAAGCTGACCAAGACGGCGTGAAGGTTTTGCGCGCCGTGGCTACAGACGGGCACCGCCTGGCGCGGTTTGAGATGCCGCTTCCCGAAGGGGCTGGCGGAATGCCTGGCATTATTATTCCGCGCAAGACGATTGGCGAGCTGCGCAAGCTGGTCGATGAAGCGGCGGATGCGATTCAGATTACGCTGTCTGAGAGTAAGATCCGGTTTGCGTTCGATCATATCGTGCTGACCTCAAAGCTGATTGACGGGACGTTCCCGGATTATCAGCGCGTTATTCCTGCAGGCAATGACAAGATTGTTGAGGTGGATGCGAAAATGCTGACCAGCGCGGTTGATCGTGTTTCGACGATTTCCGATGGCAAGAGCCGGGCGATTAAAATTGCGCTGAATGGCAAGCAAATGACGGTTTCGGCGAGCAGCGCTGAATCCGGCAGTGCGACCGAAGAGGTTGAGGTCAATGGTGAGACGGATATTGAGATTGGTTTTAACGCGAAATATCTGCTGGATATTACCTCGCAGATTGAAGGCGAGGGGTGCCGGTTGACGCTGGCCGATCCGGCCAGCCCGACGATTATTCAGGATAATTCCGATCCATCGGCGCTCTATGTTTTGATGCCGCTACGGGTTTAGCAATCTTCGTCTTTTGGTCTGCAAATAAAGATTTTCTCCGCTTTCCGGTGCTCGCGTATATTTAATACGCTGTGCGCCGGTTCTCGAAAATCTTCATTTTCGACTCAAAATACTTTGATTGCCGTTTTGGCTTGATGTCATCTGTTCATTCTATCAGGAGAGTTTCATGAAAGCGGTGTTTCTGGATTTTGATACCTATTATCCGCGGGGTCTTGATGTTTCCGGGCTTGAGGTGGCAGTCGATGATTTTGTTTTTCACGGATTTAGCGCGCCGGAGGATGTTGTGGAGCGTATTGCTGGCGCGGAGATTGTTTTGACGAACAAGGTTGTGTTGTCTGCTGAAATTATTGCGCAGGCGCCGGATTTGAAGCTGATCGTGGCCGGGGCGACGGGGTATAACAATATTGATGTGGCGGCGGCGCGCGGGGCGGGCGTGAGTGTGTGCAATGTGCGCGGGTATTCGACCCCGGCGGTGAGCCAGCATGTTTTTATGCTTATTCTTGCTTTGCGTTCGCAGATTATGGCCTATCACGCCGATGTCAAAGCCGGGCGCTGGCAGGAAAGCCGCGATTTTTGTTTTCTGGATTATCCCATCCATGAGCTGGCCGGTCAGACGCTGGGTATTGTTGGTTACGGTAATCTGGGGCGCAGCGTTGAGGCGCTTGCCAAGACGTTCGGCATGGAGGTCTTGCTTGCCGATCATAAGGGCCTGCGCGAAGTGCGGGGTGGGCGCACTCCATTTGATGAGGTGATTGCGCGCGCCGATGTGCTTACTTTGCATTGCCCGCTTACGCCGGAAACGATAGATTTGATTGGAGCGCAGGAGCTTAAGGCGATGAAGAATTCAGCATTGCTGATCAATACGGCGCGCGGCGGTGTTGTCAATGAAGAGGCGCTGGCGAGCGCTTTGAAAGATGGTGAGATCGCCGGGGCGGGGGTCGATGTGCTTTCGCAAGAGCCGCCGAGCGATGGGAATTCATTGCTTGATCCTGACATTCTGAATTTAATTGTGACACCGCATGTCGCTTGGGCGAGCCGTCAGGCCTGTCAGCGTTTGTTCGATCAGGTGGTTGAGGTTCTAGAGGCCTATAAATCCGGTGCGCTGATGAATGTCGTCAATTGATTAGGAGCAGTTTGGCGTTCCATCGCGTTTGACCGGCTTGGTGCAGTGGATTTTTTTGAGTAATCTTTCCCCGTTATAGCAGTGGCCTTCGGTTGAATTGATCGCGGCGGCCTGGGCTGTGAACATTTCGCATTCTTCTAATGAATTCACTCGTACGAACAGCAGGTTTTGATAGTTTTGAACCCACATATGGGTGGCAGGCGTATAGTTTTTTTTCTGTGCTTGAGCGGGTGAAAAATTATAGATAAGCGCACATAAGAGGATAAAAGCCCCTATAATGATTTTTAACTGCATGACGAATCCCGTTTTCAAATCTGAGTTGTTGATGACTATATGACATTTATCCGGAACCTCAAACTTCACAATTTTCGTTGTTATGAAAGGGCTGAATTTTCGGCGTTGCATGCTGGGCTAATCGTTTTGCATGGGGCGAATGGTGCGGGCAAGACTAATGTTTTGGAGGCGGTGTCTTTGTTGTCGCCGGGGCGGGGTTTGCGCGGGGCGAAAATGGCGGAGATTCAATCCCAAGATACGCCGAAGGGTGCAGGAACCCCGTGGGCGGTGGCGGCGCAGGTGCAGACGGAATACGGCCTGGTGCAGGTTGGGACGGGGCTGGAGCCATCCGGGGATAAGCGGCTGATCCGGGTGAATGGTGAAAATGTGCGCGGGCAAGCGGCGCTGGCGGAATATGTGGCTTGCGTTTGGCTGACGCCGCAGATGGACCGGCTGTTTATCGATTCGGCGTCGCATCGGCGCAGGTTTCTGGACCGGCTGGTGTTCGGGTTTGATCCGGGGCATTCGGGGCGCGTGAGCCGCTATGAAAATGCGATGCGTCAGCGCTCGAAGTTATTGCAAGAAGGCGGGGCGGATGCGAGTTGGCTGGATTCTCTGGAGGCGCAGATGGCGGAAACGGGGACGGCTATTGCGGCGGCGAGGCTGGATTTTGCCCAGCGTTTACAGAGCGCGTGCTTGGCAGCGGAGAATGCACATTTCCCCACAGCACATTTAGCGGTGCATGGAACGCTTGAGGGGGTGTTGGCCTCAGCAACAGCGTTGGAGGTTGAGGAGATGTTTACCTATGCCCTCAAGGATTCACGGGTGCGGGATGCGCTGACCGGTGGGGCGGCTACGGGGCCGCATAAGTCGGATTTGCTGGTGCACTATATTGCGAAAGATATGGCGGCGGATCAGTGTTCGACTGGGGAGCAGAAGGCTTTGCTGATCGGGATTACGCTGGCGCATGCGCGGTTGATTGCTGGAGAGCGTGGTTTTGCGCCGGTTTTATTGCTTGATGAGGTAGCCGCGCATCTCGATGAAGAGCGCCGGGCTGGGTTGTATGCATTGCTCGAAGAACTGAGCGGGCAGGTTTGGCTGACGGGTACGGACGGGGCGCTGTTTAGCGCCATTGAGGGCAGCGCACAGTTTTTTGAAGTGCAGGATGGAGCGGTTAAAAACCTTACTCAAAATCGTTCAGCAGCTTAAGGACCACATCATTCTGCTCCGGGGTGCCGATGGAGATGCGGATGCAGTTTTCGGTGCCGGGTTTGGTTGAAAAATCACGAATGATCACGTTGTTCTCGGCGGCGAATTTTACAAATTCTTCGGCTTTATTCATTTTCACAAGCAGGAAATTGGCATCGGAGGGGTATGTATATTTTACATAATGCGATTTCTGTAGAAGAGGGAGGATGCGGTTTCTTTCTTCGATAAGCTTAGCGACGTTGGCTTTGGCCAGCGGGCGGATGTCATCGGACAGGACATGCAGGGCAGCCTCGACGCTGGCGCGGGGCAGTGGGTAGGCATCGAGGGCTTTGGCTTTGACCAGAGCGATGAAGTCGGTATCGGCGCTGAGGAATGTGCCCATCCGCATGCCGGCCATCGCGTAGCTTTTCGACAAGGTGCGCAGGATGATCAGGTTCGGGTGATCAGCGAGCGATGAAGTCATTGAGCCTTGCGAAGAAAATTCGGCGTAGGTTTCATCGAGGATGACGGCGGCCTGGCCCTCGGTTTCGCGGCAAATTTCGGCGATTTGATCATGGGGGAAACTCGTGCCGGTCGGGTTGTTGGGTGAGCAGATATAGATCAGTTTGATGTTTTGGCCCGGAGTGAAGGTGGCGTTCACAATGGCTTTTTGATCGAGCGTGAACGTGCCGTCGGTTTTGCGGAGCGGCACTTCGAGCACATCGGCGGGCATGGCTTTGGCATCAACGCCGTACATGCCAAAGGTCGGCGGGCAGGTGAGGACGGCGTCTTTGTGCGGTTCGCAGAATAGTTTGGTAAGAATAACGATGGCTTCATCGGCGCCGCGGGTCATGACGATCTGGTCAGGTTTAACCCCATAGGCGTTTGCATAGGCGGCGGCAAGGGACTTGGGCTGGGGCTCCGGATAGCGGTTAAAGCCTTCCAGACCCGGCAATTCATACGGGTTTTCATTGGCGTTGAGGAAGATTTTTTCAGCCGATTTATCACTTTCCATCCCGGCGGAAACATAGCCTTGCAGGTCTATGTAATGCGGGCGGAGAAGGTTTTTGAGTGCTGGGTTCATGATCTTTGCTTATAAGCATTTGATTTAAAAGGCAATAGTAAATGTTCTTCAGTTTGTTTTTCATTTTTGGAGGGGGTGGGGGTGTTTTTGATTTTGCGGCGGATTTTGGGCGCAAGGGTGGCGCGATGCTGCAGAGAATTTATAGGAAATAATTCCTTTGGTCAAGCCTAAATTAAGTGCGAATTTTTACAGGAAGACGGAAAGGCAGGGAGGGTGAGAAGAGGGGCTAAAAAACTGCCTTTAAAAAATCAATTATTTCAATATCTTAAAGTGTAAAAAAAGGCGTAAAAAAACGTGTTTTGGCCTGTCTTTCTACCAGAGCGTATGCTATACCATATACTTGCCTGAAACCAAGAGTAAACAAGGCTTTTAAAAGAATTTTAAGGACGAACGAAAATCATGAGTGAAGCAGCAGAAAATCTGGTCCCCAAGCGTGGCGATAATGACGACTATGGCGCGGATTCGATTAAGGTTTTGCGCGGGCTGGATGCCGTGCGCAAACGTCCGGGGATGTATATCGGGGACACCGATGACGGGACCGGACTGCATCACATGGTTTATGAGGTGGTTGATAACGCGATTGATGAAAGCCTTGCCGGGTATTGCGACCGGATTGATGTGATTTTGAATGCTGACGGGTCGGTGACCGTGAAGGATAATGGGCGCGGGATTCCTGTGGGAGAGCACAAGGAAGAGAAGGTTTCGGCAGCACAGGTGATTATGACTCAGCTACATGCCGGGGGAAAATTCGATCAAAATTCCTATAAAGTGTCCGGCGGTTTGCACGGGGTTGGTGTGTCGGTGGTTAACGCTTTGTCTGAATATCTCGATTTGAATATCAAGCGCGAGGGCAAAGAATGGTATATGCGCTTTAAAATGGGTGAGGCGGGAGAAGATTTGAAGCCGATTCGGGATCTTGACGATGGTGAGCGGACCGGCACACAGGTGACATTCCTGCCTTCGCCTAAGACGTTTACGCAGACGGAATATGATTTTAAAACGTTGGAAAACCGCTTGCGGGAGCTGGCATTCTTAAATTCGGGCGTGAATATTTATTTGAGCGACAATCGCCCGGAAAATGAAGAAGAGCGCGTGCAAACGCATTTGCATTATGAAGGCGGAATTCAGAGCTTTGTTGAATATCTCGACCGGACGAAGAAATCGATGCTGGAAGCGCCGATCTCGATCGTGACCGAGGATGAAGAAAGCGGTGTGACGGTTGAGGCAGCGCTGGAATGGACGGATGCGTATCACGAAACGATGTTGTGTTTTACCAATAATATTCCTCAGCGCGATGGCGGGACTCACCTGGCGGGTTTCCGTGGCGCTCTGACGCGGGTGGTCGGGAAATATGCCGAAGAAAAGGGTCTAACCAAGAAAGACAAGATCAAGCTGACCGGTGAGGATATGCGCGAGGGGTTGACTTGCGTGCTCTCTGTGAAAGTACCAGATCCGAAATTTAGCTCGCAGACGAAGGACAAGCTGGTGTCATCAGAAGTGCGTCCGGTCGTGGAAAATGTGATTGGGGAGAAACTGGCGGAATGGCTGGAGGAAAATCCGGCTGAGGCTAAGGTGATTGTTGGCAAGATTGCCGAAGCGGCTCAAGCGCGCGAGGCGGCGCGGAAGGCACGTGAAATGACACGGCGTAAGGGTGTGATGGATGTGTCCAACCTGCCCGGTAAGCTTGCGGATTGCCAGAGCAAAGACCCGGCGGTATCCGAGATTTTCATCGTTGAGGGAGACTCGGCGGGTGGATCTGCGAAACAGGCGCGTGATCGTCATAATCAGGCGATTTTGCCGCTGCGTGGGAAGATTTTGAATACCGAGCGGGCGCGTTTTGATAAGATGCTCGGCTCCGAACAGGTTGGAACGCTGATCACGGCGCTGGGGACTTCGATCGGGGACGAGTTTAATATCGAGAAGGCGCGGTATCACAAAATTATCATCATGACCGATGCGGACGTTGACGGTTCGCACATTCGTACGTTGCTGTTGACGTTCTTTTTCCGTTACATGCCGCAGGTAATTGAGAACGGGTATTTGTATATCGCTCAGCCGCCCTTGTTTAAGGTGAAGCGCGGGAATTCGGCGGAAGTGTATTTGAAGGATGAGCGTGAGCTTGATGATTATCTGATTCAGTCGGCGTTGAATGATTTGGTGATTGTTGATGGCAACGGCCAAACGCGTAGCGGTGAAGATTTGCGGGACCTGCTGTTGCAATCGCGTAAGCTGCGAAATTCGATCAATGCGCTGACACAGCGGGCCGGTAATCGGCGGGTCATTGAACAGGCGGCGATTGCCGGGGCGTTTGATGAAAAGGTCCAGGGTGATGAAAAGGCTGGCGCGGCGGCGGCGGCGAAAGTGGCCGAGCGGCTCAATGCGCGCGCGGCGAAAAATGCCAAGACCTGGGAAGGGTTTTATACGCTGGATAAGGGTTACACGTTTAAACGCGTACAGCGCGGCGTGACCGAAAGTGTACGTATTTCTGCCGATCGTGTGCGCAGTGCCGATGCAGTGCGGTTGCAGGCGGCCGCCGAGTGGCTTGCTGAGGTGTTTGAAAACCCGGTTGAAATTCGGCAAGGGGATAAAGTGCTGACCACGGTCAACGGGCCGGCGGCGTTGTATGACCGGGTGATGGAAGCCGGGCGTAAAGGCATGGCGATTTCGCGCTATAAGGGTTTGGGGGAAATGAACCCTGAGCAGCTGTGGGAGACAACGCTGGACCCGAATGTGCGTACGCTGTTGCAGGTGAATGTTGCCGATGCGGTGAAGGCGGATGAGATTTTCTCGACCCTGATGGGTGATGTCGTTGAGCCGAGACGTGAGTTTATTCAGGATAATGCGCTGAAGGCCGAGGTGGACGCCTGATCTGTCATCCCGAGCGCAGTCGAGGGATCTGATTATTTAACCACTAAGGCCACTAAGCTTTTAGTGTCATGCCCGCTTCTTTATGTGGGCATCTGGGATTTTAACTGAAGAGACGCAGAGTTTTATGGTTCCAAAAGTAGTGATTTTTATGGTTGTAAAAGCAATGAAAACCGGCCTTGATATTTTTGATAATGTTTCTGGAAAACATCAGAGGTGGAAAGAAAGAAAAGTTTTAGCAATCGTTGCAGACGCTATCTTAAATCATGGTTGTTACACACCGCGTCTTGTTTCTGATCGTACAGAAATTGATGACTTTAAGGTTGTGAATGTATTGCGTGATTTTCAAGATCGGGGTGCTATTTGTATTCTTGCAGGTGGCAGTTTGGAAATTGTTCAATTTGAGGTTACGGATGAATCTTATTTAAGAACATTAATATCATGAATAGCAAATCTCTGTGACTCTGTGACTCTGTGGTTTGAAATATTATCAAAGGAGAAAGATGATGCGTGGATTGGTGTTGGCTGTGGTGATGGTTTTGGTTTCGGCCCCGATTTTTGCAGGCGTGGCGCGGGCAGAGATGACCTTGAGCAGTTCGGCCATTGCCGAAGGGACGAGTATTGAGAATGCGCAAGTGTTTAACGGTTTTGGGTGCACGGGCGAGAATATTTCCCCGACATTGTCTTGGGATGGCGTGCCGGAAGTGGCCAAGAGCTTGGCGCTGACTGTGTATGACCCGGATGCGCCGACGGGGTCGGGCTGGTGGCATTGGGTGGTGTTTAACCTGCCGATTGAAACGCGCGCTTTGCCAGCCGGGGCGAGCAAAAGCGAGGCGATGCCCGAAGGCGCGGTTGAAAGCATGACGGATTTTGGCGCGCCCGGTTATGGCGGGCCGTGTCCGCCGGTTGGCGATGCGCCGCATCATTATATCTTCACGTTGCATGCGCTGGATGTTGAAACGCTGGATCTGGGAGAAAGCACCCCGGCGGCGCAGGTGGGGTATTTCCTTAATGCGCATAGCGTTGGTAAGGCCAGCTTTACCGGGATGTATAGTCGTTAGTTTTAATGCGCTCAGTGCTTAAAAAACTTTCAGCCCTCGTTAATGTCGCGCATCAGCGCGATCAGTTGATCAAGTTCGGTCTGTTGTTGGGCGTGCTGGCGGCGTATTTCGGGTATCTGTCATGGGAATATGATCTGGCGACGGGCGGGACGTTGGCGCTGCTGAGCTGGAGCTTTTTTGTGTTGTGTACGCCGGTGGCCGATGCCGGTTTTTTGCTGGATTTTCCGGTGCGCCTGATTACCGGGGTCAAAATGCTTTATACCGAAATCGCCGTATGGGTACTGGCGTTTGGCATCAATATCTGGGCGATGAATTTTGCCGTCGATGCGTATGACAAGACGGCGCTGACGCGGTTGTTCCATGAAATTTTGGTAACGCCGTGGCCGCACTGGGGAATTATTGTATTGTGCGGCATGGGGACGTTTTTGTCGGTGATTTTTGGTGATGAGGTGCTGGATGTGGCTTCGCATAAGGCGCGGGTCCAGCATCACAAGCACGGTTTTGTCTGGCGGGTGCTGGCGGTGGTGACGTTTTTTGGGTTGATTGTCGCGGCCTATTATCACCTTATCGAGTCGTTAGGGATTGAAAAGATCATCAATGGCGGGTAGTTTCCGTTTGTCATTGCTGCCCTTTTAGTCCGCAAAGTGCTTTAAGAAACGGTCTCGGTTGGATCTGGTTGTTCTGTTTTATCGACCCAGTCAAAACGTATGTCATCACAACGCCAGCCATTAAACATATCTGGTTTTGAGCTTTTAATACCAACCAGGACAGCATTTTTTCCAAAGACTTTTGTTAAGTGACTCTGCACTCTTTGCGTGTCAAATCTGCCCTGATTATTAACAACCCCGAGTTCCAGAAATCTTTGGGCCTCTTGCCTATCTTCGTTGAGCTTTTTGTCGCCCGGTGTCATTGGGGTATTTCCAGTGCGAGGAAAATACCAATGCAATGTTAAGCCATCATATTGCTCAGCGTTTTGTTCTAAAGTCCAATCGTAGTAAGACATGTCAAATCTCCTTGAGTTGGCTTATACATATGATTATGTCAACAAAAACAGAGCTGTATTTTCCAAAAGGATTTGTTTACAACACTTGGCATGACTTCACTTGCGGAAAAATTATCGGACATTGTTGGGGCGGCGTTTGAGCGCCAAGGTTTGCCTGTGGAATTGGGCGTGGTGCGGGTGAGTGATCGGCCGGATTTGTGTCAGTTTCAGTGTAACGGGGCGATGGCGGCGGCGAAATTTTTAAAGCCGAACAACGCTGATGGCGTTGCTTCGGGGGCGAAGAAAAACCCGCGGGAAGTGGCGCAGGCGGTCGTTGAGGCGCTGTCTGACGATGAGACTTTTTCAAAAATTGAAATTGCGGGACCGGGGTTTATTAATCTGAATGTTACGGATGAATTTTTGGCTGTGCATTTGGCTGAAGTTAGAGCGGACGAGCGGTTGGGTGTGGCGCAGAACGGCGCCGGGCAGACGGTTATTCTTGATTATGGCGGGCCGAATATCGCCAAGCCGATGCATGTCGGGCATTTGCGCAGTTCGATTATCGGCGATGCGTTGCGCCGGATGATGAAGGCGGCGGGGTATCAGGCGATTGGTGATGTGCATATGGGCGATTGGGGTACGCCGATGGGGATGATTTTGTCCGAGCTTGAGATTATCGGCCATGATGGGCCGGTGAGTATGGAGCAGCTGGCCGAAATTTATCCGAAGGCTTCAGGGGATTGTAAGGCCGATGAAGCGCGGATGGAGTTGGCGCGGGCGGCGACGAAAAGGCTGCAGGACGGTGATGAGACGTACACCCGCAAATGGCGGCAATTTATCGATATTTCGATTGAGGGGATGCGCGGTAATTTTGACGCGCTGGGCGTGCATTTCGATGAATGGAAGGGTGAGAGCGATGCGCACCCGTTCATTGCAGCGATGATTGAGGATTTGAAAGCTGGCGGTTGGGCGGTTGAGAGCGATGGGGCGTGGGTTGTGCCGGTTGAGCGCGAAGATGATAAGAAAGAGATGCCGCCGCTGATTTTGCTTAAAAAGGATGGGGCTGTGCTGTATGGAACGACCGATCTGGCGACGATCATTGACCGGGTGAGAACGCATAATCCGGACAAGATTGTCTATGTGGTGGATCAGCGTCAGAGTTTGCATTTTGAGCAGGTGTTCCGGGCGGCGGAAAAAGGCGGGCTGGTTCAAGATGGTCGGCCAGAACTCAGCTTTGCCGGGTTTGGGACAATGAACGGGGCGGATGGCAAGCCGTTTAAGACCCGTGCCGGCGGGGTGATGCGGCTGGAGGATTTGATCGCGATGGGCGTTGAAAAAGCGCGGGCGCGGTTGGAGGAAGCTAATCTGGCGGTGGATATGGATGAGGCTGAACGTGAGGAAATTGCGCATAAGGTGGCTTTGGCGGCGATTAAATTTGCCGATTTGCAGAACCAGCGTCAGTCGGATTATGTGTTTGATCTGGACCGGATGACCTCGTTTGAAGGCAAGACGGGGCCGTATTTGTTGTACCAAGCCGTGCGGATTCAGTCTTTGCTGCGCAAAGCGGGTGACAGTGAACAGTGGACGGTGGACGGTGGTTTTAAGATACAAAATGAAGATCGGGCGCTGGCGTTATTGCTGGGCGAAATGGCTGATCATTTTGAGCTGGCACTGAAGAATACTACGCCGCATGTGCTGTGTGATTATGCGTACAGGCTGGCGCAGGCGTTTAGTTCTTTCTATGGGAACTGTCATATTTTATCGGAAGAGGATGAAGTACTACGTGCGAGCCGATTGGCGTTGTGTGCGCTCATGCATCGGCAGCTTGTGGCGGTGCTCGGCATGTTGGGGATTACGGTGCCGGAGCGGATGTGATTGACATTTGTTTTAATTGGCTTATAATGGCTAAATGCTTGGTATAAATAAAATAAAAATCGGCTCTGCTCTGCTTCTTCAAGTCACGGATATTGATGAGTTTAAGGGGCTGTGGCGCGGGTTGGATCGGCATACGACGGGGTTGCAGCTCTTGGGCGATGTGGCCGATTATGGCGCGAATTTTAAGCAGGTTCTGGGGCCTCTGGAAGAGCATCTGATTACGGTTGACATGATCCGGGCGGTCAATGCGAGCCAGCTTGGAGAAAAAGGCGTGAGTGATTTGAAAACGATGCCAAATCAATTGCCGCTTTCGCGTGGCGATAAAGTGTACGGGACGCTGGATACGGCGGAGCCAGAGCAGGTGGAGCCGGTTCTTCGTAAATTGTGTGAATGGACGAATGATACGCTGGCGCGGCGTGATTTGCATCCGCTTCTTGTGGCGGCGGTGTTTGCGGCGGTGTTTTTGCAGCTCGCGCCGTTTGATACGGGCAATTTGCGGACCGTGCGGTTTTTGATTTTGTTGATTTTGCTGAAATCCGGTTATACGTACGCGCCGTATGTGTCACTTACTCCGATTATGGAGGGGCGCGCAGAGGCATTATATGGGGCGTTGAAAGCCAGTCAGGAGAGCCTTGAGGCCGGTCAGCCGGATTGGGATGTCTGGCTGGCATTTTTCCTGGGCATGTTGCAGGTGCAAAAAGATACGCTGCACACCCGGCTTTATGCGAAAGAGACGGAGTTGCGGGGTTTATCGGCTTTGTCCTCACGGATTATGGCGCTGTTTAAAGATCACAAACGTTTGCAGATGAAAGAGATTATCAAGCTTACCAACGGGCGGCGTGCTACAATTAAATTGCGGTTGCAAGAGTTGGTTGAGGGTGGGTATCTGGTGCGGCATGGCGCAGGCCGCGGTACTTTTTATGCGCTGGTTTAGTAAGCAATGGCGGCTATGATGTTAGCGGACAAGTATGATGTAATAAAAGTGTAGTGTGCCTGCAACGCTTTCTATTGGAGCGCAAAAGGCGGTTGCTCCTTCAAAGCGCGTGTCTTCATCACCTAAAATATTTGTTGTATTAAATATTCCACCACCGCCGCAGCCTCCAAAGGGCTCTGGTCTTGATGTTGCGGTAGGTTCGACGGTCGTAGAAGTTGTTGTAAAATCAGTGGAAATGCCCATTTTACGGTTAATTTCATTGCAAACGAGAGGGTTTAAACTTGAAATGTTTAAGGCCAGATCCGGTGCAGATGTTCCGATGCCTTGTATACTGATTTGACGGATGGTAATATGTCCGGGTTTCGTCCATGCAGCAGGGTATCCGGAGGGAAGTTGGGCTAGGTTTTCAAATCTGGTGGGGCTGATATTACCGCCATCGGGGTGAAATACCTTGCAAGCATCGGAGGTACAATTAGCGTTATTATTCCAGCAGTTATAGTTGCCGTCTTCCAGGAGATAGATTCCGGTGCCGGAATAATCAGTTTGAAAATCAATATCACTTTCAGAGACGCCATTTCGGCGCAGGCGGTTGACGGCGCGCTCGACTTTTTGGGCGTAGGCGAGGATGTCGCTGGCGGCGAGGGCGGCTTCCTGTTTGCTTAAGTTGTTGGTAGTGTCAGATCGCATCCCCCTTGAAATAGAAAGAGACAGTGCGACGAACAGGACAATGCCGAGCAAGATCAGGACGAAGACGTTGCCGGCTTCGCCACTGCGGTTGTTTTTTCTGTCATTGCGATGAAGGTCGAAGGCCTGACGCGGCAAGCCATTTTTGTCTGGATTGCTTCGCTGCGCTCGCAATGACGTGTGCGGATTGTTACTCTGTCGCATTTCTATCCTCGCTGTTCTTGAATAGGGCTTCACGGGCTTTATCGCCGGCATTTTCAATGATGTCTTGAATTTCCTTGGGTAGGGCAGACTTGGTGTTTTGTGCAGGCTCAGCGGTTGGTGGTAGGACAGATGTGGCTGGCGTTACTGGTGGCTGGGGCTCTTGTGCAGCAGAGGGTGTTTCAGCAGGTTGTGCATTCTCATCGATGAGATCTTGCCAGGATTTTGTATCCTCGGTGCCGGTTTTGGTTGGCGCGGCGGTTGGCGGTTGTTGTTGTTTTGTGGCGGGAGGCGTAGCCGGCGGTGGGGTGGTTCGCGTCGGCGGAGAGGCAGGATTTTCCGCAGATTTGTTTGCGCCGAAAAAGCCCATGGGGTTTCCTGATTGTTCAGCGTTTTCTGCTGGCGGTGGGGTGGTTTGCGTCGCTGGCGGCGTGGCTTGTGGCTTTGCGGCTGGGGGTGTGGAGGCCTCAGGTGTTGGCGTTGTTGGTGGAGGAGCGGTTTGTGGCGCTGTCGTTGCCGCAGCCTGCGAGGGAGTGGTTTCAATTTCGTTATCTATGGCATGAACTTCCACGATTGCTGAAATTGCGCGTTCAACTGGCGTTACATCTTTTTTCCTGGGCTTTTCAAATCCTTTTTTAAGGGCGGCTATTTCCGGCGGCGTTTCTACGGCGACGTCGGCGCGCTGGGCCGTCCAGCTTTTATTGACCATCAAATCACGTAGTTTAGTGATCGAGCCGGCGTGCTTCATTATTTCCTCATCCGGCGGTGGCAGGGCGAGGAAACGGGTAACACGCATGGCTTTGGCAAAGCCGGGGTTGGAGTAGAATACCGCGCAATCGACAACGACATCACCAAAGGTGATGACGGCCTGGCCTTCTTTGAAGCCGCGCAAATCGTCATAGCTGGCGCGTGGGCGCATTTGTACGCCGGCTTGTTGGGTGTCGAAGTACGAGCCCATTTCGGTGCCGCCGGCCATCTGGAAGCCTGAAACTTCGGTGACGATGGCCGTGCCGACGGTTTTTTCAAAAAATTCCTTGGTTTCTGTCGGGTCTTCGAGCTTGCCAAAAATCTTGATGTTACAGTTTGCGGTGATGGATTGAGCTTCTTCGCGGACACGTTTTTTCATCGCGGGCAAGTCTTGCCCTGAGAAGATCAGGCAGAAGCCAAGCGACCGGGCCTGGGCGGCCATGACGGCCATGCCTTGCGCGGTATAGTAGCCGACCTCGTCAAATACGGTCATGAACGGGGTGTTGGAGTGGGTGGGTTTGTTTTCAATCACGGAGGCACTGTCGCCTTCCACGGTGGAGCCCAGAGCCGAACCCATCATACCTTTCATGGTGGAGGCAACGATTTTACCAAGGTTGGCGATTTCATCGCCGGATTTTTCAAGGGCCGGGATCAGCACGATCAGGATGCGGCGGTTGAGCACGACATCGACCATGTCGACGTCGGCGGCTTGCGTGTCAAAGATATAGCCGTAATCGTCACCCAAAGATTGCAGCGAGCGGGTGAACTGCATGGCCAGGTAGCCGTGCTGCTGCGAGGCTGTGTTGGTATCATATTGTGGTGTATCGGGGCCGGGCGGTTTGACTTTCCCTTCATCATCATAGGCATCGCCGACAAAGCCTGGCAGGGTATCGAGATAGCCGTCTATACCTTCTCGCAATTCCTTAGGGACGGCGTTGTCACGTTGAAGTTTTATGACATTATTGAGCGAAAGGTAATCGCGAATGGTACGTACGGAAAGCGGCATATCTTGATGATCACGTTTCCATGTCAGGATCGGCATCATTGCTGAAACGAGCGCGACGGCGCGTTCTTTCCACATCGCATTGTCACCTTCGGATTCCGGCATCAGGGAGACCAGCATGTTGACCAAATAGCTGGCGGAACCTGATGAGAACGGGTTCATGGTGTTGGAGGGGGCCTGTACGTCTGCGTTCCCGGTCATGTAGTTGAGGACCAGCAAATCATCATCGCGGCCAAATCGACGGACCAGTGAGGAAAGCGAGGACCAAAGATCGGTATCGGCTTTACCGTCGACATAGACAAAGCCAGACCCCCAAGCCAGCGCGTTGGAGACCATGGATTTTAGGCCTTCGGTTTTACCTGCGCCAGTAGTTCCCAGATACAGTACGTGTGTACGTGCATCGGAGTTGGTAAACCAGACTTCTTCGTTAGTGTTCTCGACATTACCGAGATATAGAATGCCTTCAGGTTTACCGGGTTTGTTGCCGCGGCCGTTGTTGGGGTCCATGAATTTCGCACCCAGCGGCATTTTAAAGGCCAGTGATTTGTCACGGGATCTGAGCCATAGAAAATACAGCAATAAAAACAGTATGATCAGATCGGCAAAGGCCAGTGCCCAGTCGTTCCAAAGGATGGCACCGCCGGCCATGATGAACACGGCTGTTGAATAAGACGGTGTTGTCAGCGCATCGGCAATACGCGTCCACAGCGGACGCACATCCCGAAGGATGGCGGTGTGTTTATGTTCGTATTTCCTTTGGTCTAAAGCCATTTAATTGTCTTCTAAATCCTTTTCAGTGCGTTACTACGCTCCTAAAGTAGTTTACTATTCGTCGTCGCTTGTGCCTTCTGAGAAGAATTTAGAAGACAATTAAGCAGTGCAATAGTCATTGTTACTGGCCTCCGAGGAATGCGTCTGCGGAAACAGGTACCCCTGAGGATGTTTGCGGGTCAATACTGGCAGATGTCGGGGCGTATGCACCGTTTGAACCTATTTGTTTGGGAATTGTTGCTGACCAAAGTGTGAAGAGGATAAACAGGATTACTAACGCAAGCACTGCTCCCAGCCATTTTTTATGGCGTTCTTTTTTCGTCTGTTTAATTTGCACGTGAGAGTGAGTGGTTATTTGGCCGGTATTTTCCGACGCTGGCGGTCTGATGAGGCCGTGGGCGTTTTCCAGCGCCCCTGACGCAGCCATGAGTCCTGTTACTGCTTGTAGTCGGTCTTTAAAGGCTGCAACTTCTACGGTTTCGCCTTTTGGTGTTTTGAGTTTAAGGACATGGTGGCCGGTATTTTCATCGTGAAGAACTTCCAGAGCTGAGGCTTTGGCCTGCGTGAGGTCCATTTGCCAGACTACGGGGCTTATTGCGTCGGGCAAAGAGAGGATGAGTTTGCCGTCAACGACGCTCGCGCTCGCGTCACTTTCTGATTTTTTGGTTTTTAAATTCAGTATCATGGATTTCAGGCTCCTTGGTTTAAGTCTTTTTTAGATAGCTTTTTTGACACCGCGTTTGTTTGATTTGCTGTAGTCAAGCTGTGGGATCGGGCGGGCGCGCCTGCTCCTCATATATTCGCTGATTGTTTCAACGGCGTGGCTTAGTTTGGGCACCGGGATTGGCCGCTGGGTCATTTTTTCGGCCTTGTAGTGTGACATCGCTCCGATGGCTTCGAGGTGGAAAGATTGGCGTCCTAGATTGTTGAGAGGGTACCATAATGTTCGATCAGCACCGCGCAGCCAGACGAATTGCGCCGGAGCTAGGACGCCGCCTTCATCACGCGCGGTGGCTAGTGCGCGCAGAAGAGCGGTGGTAACAAAGGCATGCTGGTTGCATTTCGATAGTATGCCCCCTGATAAGTCTTTGTTTTTAAGTATTTTACGGGCATCTTTGAGCAGGGATTTATCTTGGCTGAGCTTTAAACCGTTTTTATGGGTCCAGCACAGGGCAAGGCGGCTCAGCATGTCATCACATTCGTTTCGTTTGCGCGAGGCTTTCAGGCAGAATGCCGCCAGAAGAATTTGTTGGTAGGGTTTGAGCGCCATTGCGCCTTTCCAGCGACCATAGAGTTGGTGCATAAAGGCTCTGGCAGCGGCTTCTTCGTCAATCTGCCCATCCGGGGCCGGGATGTTATTGTATGCCAGCCATTCTTCGGGGCCCAGAGCTTCGGCAAAGGCGGGCAGTTCTGCGGGAACCGGAGAGCCGGGCGGGCGTGGCGGTTGTGTGGAGGGGTTAAAATCTACGAAAGGTGCAATGATTGGAAAGTTTTTAGCTTGGCGGTGAATTAATCCTTCAAGGCCCAGTCGGCTGCGGTAATGGGTTTTGGGGCCGCTGAAGATGCACCATAGAGCGCCGATTCCGGCAATTATAATCATTGTGATGCGCATGGGAGCCATAGTTGCGGCCGTGAAAAGTTCGAGGTGGTTTATAGTGAGTGCGGTTTTATTGTAATTGGCCATGCCGAAATACAGGCTACGCTGGGGGCTGCGGATTTCTCCTCTTGCTAATTGATCACGGACGATTTGTTCATTGCCGTTGAAAATATCCCAGAAACTTATTTCCCGCCCATAGATAAAGATCTTGTAGGGGGTGTCGATCAGGCCAACGGTTTCCCCAGCCATGATAAACCATTGCAAAATCCAGGCTTCCGTATAGCGGATCCAGCGTACAATATTGCGTACCTCGTCTGACTGATAATACCAAAAAATCCATACAATAACGGCTAGAACCACCAACATGATGGACCAGCCAATAGCGTTTTCGTGTAGTGTATTTTCAGCTTGTTGTCCGCCAGCCAAAGAAAGATCGCCTCTTTAGAAAAGTTACTCTTGCCAGTGTAGCAAGAAAAAGAGGGTAAAACTACTTTGATGAGGGTAAAATTTGCGCCGTTTTTTAAAATCTGTTTGCAAAGGTTGTTTTTTTTGATAAGACCATGGCCGAGCCTTTGTTGAAAGGGTTTTAAGTCGGTGCGCTGCAGGCTCAGTTGGTTTTATATTGGTTTCTGGTGCGTTTGTAATTATGGGCTCTACTCGTAGAAGCGGTTAAATTTAAAGGGGTTTCGATCTTTCCCCGTTCTGTAGTAGGGATATAATAAGATTGACGATATATTTTAGGTTGGTGAGCCGCAATAGCTCAGCTGGTAGAGCAGTTGATTTGTAATTAAACGGTCGGCAGTGTAGGACGCAAAAGTTTCAAGGGGTTATCATCTTGCCCCTGCCCCTAATAAGGCGATAATAAGGTGAACGGAAATAGTGTACGCCGCAATAGCTCAGTTGGTAGAGCAGTTGATTTGTAATCATCAGGTCCGCGGTTCGAGTCCGTGTTGCGGCACCATTTTCCGCCATTTTTGGGAGGTCTATGTCACCTTATTAGGCCTTATTACATCTCTTGCTGGGGTGTAGCCAAGCGGTAAGGCAGCGGTTTTTGGTATCGCCATGCGCAGGTTCGAATCCTGCCACCCCAGCCATTTGCATAATATTCTAGATTATTCCTGATAATATTTGAGCTGCAAATTGGGCTACAAGGGCCAGGAAAAGCGTATAGTTTCTAGCACTATACAGCCATAATGCACTGTCACTGATGTCATTCATTTCTTCAACAAGCTTTACGATTTTTTCATCGCTTTTATCTTGTTCGCTAAGAATTCTGTTCATAGAGGTGGCCCCAAGAATTCGGACAGTGAGTTAAGCTACGATCTATGACCGAAGGAGGGTCATGGATTATGAGTAAGACAAGGAAGAACTACCCGGCGAAGTTTAAAGCGCAGGTTGCGCTGGCGGCGTTGCGGGAGGACGCGCCGATCACGGAGCTGTCATCCCGTTACGGGGTGCATGCGACGGTCATTCACCGTTGGAAGAAGGAGGCTCTGGCTGCGCTGGAGGCGGGTTTTGCGGGCAAGCTGGAATCGCGAGCGGACGCGCATAACGCCGAGGTCAGGGACTTGCACGCCAAGATCGGACAGCTGACAGTGGAACGTGATTTTTTAGCCGATGCCTCCGCCCGGTTGCGGTCCGGGGGCGGCAGGAAATGGTAGACCCGTCCAATGACAATATCGGCATCGCGGCGCAGTGCCGGTTGCTGGGGATCAGCCGCTCTGGCTGGTATTACGAGCGGCGCGGGGAGAGCGCGGACAATTTGGCGCTGATGCGGCTGATTGACGCGCAATTCCTGCAAACCCCGTTTTACGGGTCCCGTCAGATGGCCCGGCATCTGCGCCGTCAGGGGTACGAGGTAGGCCGCACCCGCGTGCGGCGTCTGATGCGCCTGATGGGAATCGAGGCGGTCTATCAAAGGCCGCGCACTTCGATGCCGCATCCCGGCCACCGGATTTATCCCTACCGGCTCAAGGGGCTCACGATCACCCGCCCGAACCATGTATGGTGCGCGGATATCACGTACATCCCTGTCAAACGCGGGTTTTTGTATCTGGTAGCGATCATGGACTGGGCCAGCCGGAAGGTGCTGGCCTGGCGGCTGTCGAACACGATGGAAACGCGCTTTTGCGTGGAGGCGCTGGAGGAAGCCATCGCCCGCTACGGGCCGCCGGAGATCTTCAATACCGATCAGGGCAGCCAGTTCACGGCGGACGCGTGGACGGGCGTCCTGAAAGAAAACGGGATCGCGATCTCGATGGACGGCAAGGGCCGCTGGATGGACAATGTGTTCATCGAGCGGCTGTGGCGGAGTCTGAAATATGAATGCGTGTATCTGAACGCGTTCGAGAGCGGCCTGCAAGCCAGGCGGGATATCGGGCGCTGGCTGGCGTTTTACAACGCGCAGAGGCCGCATTCGGTATTTGATGGACAACCCCCGGACGACGTTTATGATGAACGAAATTTTGTTTCTCCGGCCTCGGGCGTGCCGCCGCCGCCTAACGGCTCCGGCGGCCGCGCCCTTCACCCGGAGAAACAAAACCACAGGCAGGCGGCATGACAATAACCAACCGATCGTAGCTTAACTTCGCCGCAAAGCTGGCCGAAGAACCGAGACCACCTCTATGAGTGTTTTCCGGCCAGCTTTCTTAATAGGCAGCCTACCTTCATTGATTTCGTTGTATAAGGCGGTGTGTCCCATGCCCATGATCTTACAGGCTTCTTTCACACGGACGTAAAGACGATCTTCTAATACAGGCATTTCTTCCGGTGGTGGCATTTTGGGTTTCGTAGGCTTATTTTTCTTTTGCTCCTCAATCGCCCTGATCTGTCTTCGCATATCGCGCGCCAGAATATCGAAGGCTAGGGCTTGTGCGCGTAGATTCATGGCTGTGCGTTCTGAAAATTCTTTGATTGAATGATGCATGGTACTTAGATGGATATCCTTGATTTTATGCCCCTTTGTTAACCCTTTAAATCTCAATTTCTTCTCGTAGTAGTCAGAGCCGGCTTGGTGAGCAAATGAAATAGAGATGCTACTTTCATTGCATTCTTTGACGAAGTTCCAAATCTGGACCTTGAGACCCTCAAAATCAAAGTCATCTTCGCCAGTATCCAAAGAAAATGTTTCGACAAATACACCGTCGTCATTTTTGGCCATTTCGACCTCTTCACCGACACGAATGTAATTGGCTTTTTCACATTTCAAAATATAGAGACCATTGTTATCTTTTTTTAGATTAAAGCGCTGACGAATTGCTGCTTCCCATGCTGTTGATCCTGAATATGTTGCAGCGCCTTTTGGAGGATGTCCAAGAAGTAGAATAGATATATTTGCTGATACGCATAGTTCATAAATAGCATTCATAAAGCGCGTTGTTTCTGATCTATCGTTTTCATTGCCGCCGTAAACATTGGCTATATTGTCGATTACAACAAATTCAAAATTCTCATTTTTTATAGTCTTTATAAAAGCATTGAAAAATCCAGTTTTTGTACTTGTTTTCCCGTGTGCAACGTATTCAATGAACAGGTTGTCTGAGCCAGCACGGCAACAAAAAACTAAATTATTTTTAAAATCTTGAAAACGCCATTCATGTGCTTTGCACATGCGATCAAGACGTCTGTGAACTTCATCTAAATCATCTTCGCATGATAAAATTAGGCATTTTGAAGTATTGGTTTTAAAGCCCATAAAATCATGTCCTAGAGCAATAGAGGCAGACATTTGTAGAGCTAATGTTGATTTCCCTATGCCTGGGTCACCATAAAGCGATACTGGAGAGGTGGTCTCGGTTCTTCGGCCAGCTTTGCGGCGAAGTTAAGCTACGATCGGTTGGTTATTGTCATGCCGCCTGCCTGTGGTTTTGTTTCTCCGGGTGAAGGGCGCGGCCGCCGGAGCCGTTAGGCGGAGGCGGCAAGCCCGAGGCCGGAGAAACAAAATTTCGTTCATCATAAACGTCGTCCGGGGTTTGTCCATCAAATACCGAATGCGGCCTCTGCGCGTTGTAAAACGCCAGCCAGCGCCCGATATCCCGCCTGGCTTGCAGGCCGCTCTCGAACGCGTTCAGATACACGCATTCATATTTCAGACTCCGCCACAGCCGCTCGATGAACACATTGTCCATCCAGCGGCCCTTGCCGTCCATCGAGATCGCGATCCCGTTTTCTTTCAGGACGCCCGTCCACGCGTCCGCCGTGAACTGGCTGCCCTGATCGGTATTGAAGATCTCCGGCGGCCCGTAGCGGGCGATGGCTTCCTCCAGCGCCTCCACGCAAAAGCGCGTTTCCATCGTGTTCGACAGCCGCCAGGCCAGCACCTTCCGGCTGGCCCAGTCCATGATCGCTACCAGATACAAAAACCCGCGTTTGACAGGGATGTACGTGATATCCGCGCACCATACATGGTTCGGGCGGGTGATCGTGAGCCCCTTGAGCCGGTAGGGATAAATCCGGTGGCCGGGATGCGGCATCGAAGTGCGCGGCCTTTGATAGACCGCCTCGATTCCCATCAGGCGCATCAGACGCCGCACGCGGGTGCGGCCTACCTCGTACCCCTGACGGCGCAGATGCCGGGCCATCTGACGGGACCCGTAAAACGGGGTTTGCAGGAATTGCGCGTCAATCAGCCGCATCAGCGCCAAATTGTCCGCGCTCTCCCCGCGCCGCTCGTAATACCAGCCAGAGCGGCTGATCCCCAGCAACCGGCACTGCGCCGCGATGCCGATATTGTCATTGGACGGGTCTACCATTTCCTGCCGCCCCCGGACCGCAACCGGGCGGAGGCATCGGCTAAAAAATCACGTTCCACTGTCAGCTGTCCGATCTTGGCGTGCAAGTCCCTGACCTCGGCGTTATGCGCGTCCGCTCGCGATTCCAGCTTGCCCGCAAAACCCGCCTCCAGCGCAGCCAGAGCCTCCTTCTTCCAACGGTGAATGACCGTCGCATGCACCCCGTAACGGGATGACAGCTCCGTGATCGGCGCGTCCTCCCGCAACGCCGCCAGCGCAACCTGCGCTTTAAACTTCGCCGGGTAGTTCTTCCTTGTCTTACTCATAATCCATGACCCTCCTTCGGTCATAGATCGTAGCTTAACTCACTGTCCGAATTCTTGGGACCACCTCTGAAAACACTAACAATTAATTTGTTCTAAAACTATGAGGGTGCTTGAGGTTAAACTCTTCTATATTTTGTAGATGTTTCGGATCAAAACCTTCTTTACGAACACTTGCCAAAAGATCTTGGAATTCTTCGCTGTATTTTGCTGCTGTTGAATGTGCTTTTTTGTCATCTTTAACATTCAGATCCATTACAATCTTAGCACCAACTTTTTTGGATTCTTTTGTATTATCTGAATAATACTGCGATAATACCAATATCCAAACCGCAGAGGCGGCTTTGAGTGCGCGGGGTTTGATCCGCAAGGGTTGGGCATAGACGTCAGCGATGGAAAAGAATGATTTTGACAGATCTGCCAAACTAACCTATAATGTTTTATATATAGCGCATTAAAATGTTTAATGCTTTAATTATAAGACATTATAAATGAAAAAAACAAAAAAGACATATTCACGCTATACGCTTGAAGCCCTGAAGCTTTTATCGGGACAGATTAAGGCTGCGCGGGTGGAATCAGGCATAATTGCTGCGGATTTGGCGGCGCGCGCCGGTATTTCACGGGGGTTATTATACCGCATCGAAAACGCCGATCCGTCCTGTAGCATTGGGGTGGTGTTTGAAGTTGCCAGTTTGCTTGGATTGCCGCTTTTTAATGCTGATCTGGATGACCTGAAGGCTAAAAACAAATTTATCGAAGATAAGCTGGCTTTGCTCCCTGCAAAGGTTAAGGCCAAGAAAATAGAGGTGGATGATGACTTCTAGCGCACCCACCAAGGAGGGGTATGTCTGGATCTGGCTTCCTGGCAAGGTACAGCCCGTGGTCGCTGGAAAACTTACACTGGCCGGATCAAAGATTTTGTTCAATTACGGTCAGAGTTATCTGGAGCGTGAAAACGCCATTCCGATTGATCCAAAAGAATTACCTTTAAAAGCGGGGGTACAGAAAAACAAAAGCGCGGAGGCCTTGCACGGCTGTTTACGAGACGCTGCGCCGGATGCCTGGGGGCGGCGTGTGATTTTGAACAAACTGCTCGGGCGTAAAGGAAAAAATGCCGATACCGCTGATTTGGGTGAGATGGCGTATCTGATGGAATCCGGCTCAGACCGGATAGGTGCGCTCGATTTTCAGGCTTCGCCTACGGATTATGTTCCCCGATTATCAGGCAATGCACCGCTTGAAACCTTGCTGCACTCAGCAGAACTTGTTGAAAAAGGCGTGCCTCTTAGTGAAGAACTGGCGCAGGCTCTCCATCACGGAACGTCCATCGGCGGCGCACGCCCCAAAGCCATGCTGGAAGCAGATGATAAAAAATACATCGCTAAATTTTCATCGAGCACGGATGTTTATAATGTCATCAAGGCCGAATTTATGGCGATGCGCCTGGCAAAACATTGCGGTCTGAAGGTGGCTGATGTTCGGCTGGAGACTGTGTCGGGCAAAGATGTTTTGTTGATCGAGCGTTTTGATCGGCAACGCTCTTCTGCGGGTTGGGCCCGCAAATTGATGCTCTCGGCGCTCACGCTTTTGGAATTGGATGAAATGGGTGCACGCTATGCCAGCTATCAGGATCTGGCGGAAATTATCCGTCACCGATTTGCAGATCCGCAAAAAACGCTGGAGCAGCTTTTTGCGCGTTTGGTGTTCAATATTTTGTGCAGCAATAACGATGACCACGCCCGCAACCATGCGGCATTCTGGGACGGGAAGGCTCTGAAATTAACCCCGGCCTATGATATTTGCCCACAGCTTAGAAGCGGTGAGGAAGCAACGCAAGCCATGCTGATAGAGGGTGACAACCGTTCCAGCCGCTTGGCCACAGCCCTGGCCGGTGCTAGACACTTTTTGCTGGATGAAAAAAAGGCCAGAGAAATTATCGACAACCAGATTAAGACGATCCATTCAAAATGGGATGACGTGGCGCAGGAAGCGTCCTTAACAGATATTGAATATACGCTTTTCAAAGAGCGGCTTTTCCTAAGGCCGTATGCTTTTGAAGGGTATTCGGAGAGTTGAGGCAATGAACAATAATTTCATCGGCACGTGGCTTTTTACAAAAATAGAAAATTATGACCTCAATCCATCCGATTTAGGCGTAATACGATTTGATGCGGAGGGACGTGGAGAGTTTGAATTCGATGTGAACTACGGTGCTATGAGCTGTGGCCATGGACAAAATATTGTGCATTTTGGTTGGGAGGGAAATAGCGAATGCGATCCTGCTCACGGCACGGGCTGGGCAGAGCTTGATGAGAATAATCTCAATGAGATAACAGGTTGCATAGAATTTTTTCAAGGTGATGAATTTGAATTTACAGCGGTGAAACATGGCACTAAAAACTCTTAAATTTTTTCTGTCGAAAGAAAAACTCCAGGAGCTGGCCGGTGAGAAAGTTTATGCGCGCGGAGTTGATTATCATGCAAAAGATTGCGTAGAGCTTTTGTTCTACGCACCATGCAGAGCTGCCGCCGAAGTTCACGGAACACATCCTTACCGCGTCGATTTTAGCGTTTCCGAAAACAGAAATTTGGAAGCTGATTGCACCTGTCCGGCCATGCATGACTGGGGATTTTGCAAACATGCCGTCGCCACGGCTCTGTTACTTCTGGACAACGAGCCGGCAAAAAACGCTCCTCAACCAAAACAAAAACCTGATAATTTTGCAAAAACCTATCCCAACATCGCGGGCTGGATACAGGATGGCTGGATTGAGATTGGCCGCGACGGAGAGAGCGCCTCAATGATCCGTATTCTGGATCGCGGTGGCCTGGTCTGGGAAGGTGGCACGCGGCATAAATCCATTGATGGCATGTTGGCTGAGGCGGAAGAAGAGTTGAAAGACTGGATGTGATGTCTTGCTTGATTATAAATTACGCGTCTTTATCTTTTACATCTTCTCGGCGAGGATTTAAAAAATCAGACATAGTTTCCACTTTTATAGATTCGGTCATATCTATAACCTCCCAGAGTTGTTCCATGATGGCATCCTCGATCTTTTGCTTGATTAGGTCATGGTCGGGCGTGTCTGTATGTTTGTGTGCGCGATTCATGCCCAACTCGATACCATCTTCGATGGCGCGCTCTAAAATATTATGGACTCTAAATTTCACAAACATAGGTTTTTTCTCACTTTCATATTTCTTAATAAATGCGCGGATTCTTTGCCAAGAAGACAATAACATGGAAGCTTATTTTATCAAGGAAATGAGAGTGTTATAAAACGGGATAATGAATGACAAACGCGGATTCGAACTGGCGCATTGACACCTGAAATTCTCTGTGCAATGATTTAACAATCAAATCAAGGCGTTGCAGCGGAGACAAAGTTTTAATTTGTTCGGGCTGCACAGCCATTCATCACTTTCCAAACTCTTTCCAGACTTTTGCATCACCGCCGGAAGGCCCAGCGTTCGTGGGCTTTCTGGCCATGTTACCGCTCACTTTCCGCCGCCCTGGCCGCGTATATTTTTGGCGTTTTCGTCTATATACGGGCCTTTTTCTCTCCGGACCGCTACCTTCGCTCCTGGAAACAGAGCGGTCGTAAAGCCTTTATTTCTGCGGCCTTGCGGATGGTGACATAATCACTGGTTCTTAGACGGTGCGGATACCAAGGGAGATTTAGAGAAAACCGCTAAAGTAGATTGCTGCTACTGGTTAGCTTTCAGCCGTCGATCTTCCGGCCACCGAGCCGACAAGACATCAATTATTTGTGAGAGGCTCATGCTGCCACCAGTTAATGTAGGCCGCATCGGTTCGAAAACAGCGTACATGCGGCGATAACTATCTAGGACCGGACAGTGAGAATTGGCTTCGCGTTTTTTGAAACGCTCAAATCGATCCATCTTTCCAGTAAGGAAACTTAAAACTCCCAGATGCTCAGCTTCATTATTTCCATCGAAGCCGGGAAACTTTACGTCAGTAAAAGGCTCCATTTCTTTCACAAAACGCTCTTTCTCTTTTGCCGTAAGCTTTTCAAAGCTCCCCTCCAGAAAGTCCCACATATCAAGTATATCGACGACTTCCCTTACAGTACGCCGCTTATCTTCATGACCGTGGAACAGCCCCTGATATTGCCAGTCAAGGCTCCAATAATGGCCGCCCCAAACAGCTTCCATCACGAAATCAGGATCGATTTCTCCGTCTTTTACTTTGTGATGATGGTAAAGGTCGCGCAGCATGGCCAGTATAAGCTTTTCCCCATCACGAATTCTGACAGGACTATTCTGCACGTCCAGCCCTGCTTCTATAAGGCGTCTTACAGCTTCAGAACGCGATGGCATGTCTTCTTGTTCGCTGCGCCATGCATCCACTTGATTGATCATGGTTTGATCCAGACGCATTTCAAAGCGCTCTGTTTTGCTTTGTGTCATTTAAAACTCTCCTCTATTACGTAGTAAAATCGTATATATGTACGTAATATACGGCATAATCACGGCGATTACAATAGTAAAATGAAGTTACTGAAACCCAAAATGCTGGCGTTGCTCGTCCCAGCGGACCGGGAAGTCGTCCATCATTTCGGCGAGCTGGAGGGCTTTGGGCTGGCGGCCGTTCAGGATGGCGGTGGTGATGTCGGGCGCGAGTTCGGTCAGGCGGATAATTTTGCCAGCTTCAAGGCGCGCTCCAGCGCCCGATCTGAGTTAATCGTCAAATCCGTTGCTATCAATATGTTTTTCATTGGCCTTCCTCCATCTTTTTGCACGAAATCGTAATATTAAGCATATCACTTTGCCAGTAAATCCGGATATCAAAACAAGCGCTTTCCCTTTCGGAGCGTTGACCGCTTTTCCTTTTAAACCACCTTTATTTGCGTTATAAAAAAGCAAAGCAATTGCAGTAAAAAGGCGCTTGATGATGAAGCAGAACGAGCACGGACAGGAGCGTGAAAGCGGTGTTTATTACGCGCCGTGGGAAAAATCGGCAGACCGCATCCTGACGCCGTTCGAGCATTTCATTCAGAGGGAAACGGCAAGCTCGCTGTTCCTGATCGCCGCAACTATCCTCGCCCTGATTCTGGCCAACAGCATTTTCTCTGCGCTTTACTACGACATTACCCATATGAAACTGGGTTTTACGCTCGGCGCTATAAAGCTTTGAAAACACCCTGCATCACTGGGTCAATGACGGCTTGATGGCATTATTCTTTTTCGTCGTCGGGCTGGAACTCAAACGTGAAATTCTTGTCGGCGAACTGGCCAGCGCCCGCAAGGCGGCCTTGCCGATCATCGCCGCCATCGGCGGCATGGCGCTTCCCGCGCTGATTTATTACGCGGTAAACCCGTCCGGAACGGCGGCGCAAGGCTGGGCGATTCCGATGGCGACCGACATCGCCTTTGCCATCGGGATCATGGTGTTTTTGGGAAACAGGGTTCCGCGCGCGCTGATGGCGTTTTTAGTGGCGCTGGCGATCGCCGACGACCTTGGAGCGGTTCTGGTCATTGCGATTTTCTATACCGAAACGCTGGTTATGCCACACACAGCATGAAGCTTGGAATTCAGGCCGCCTTTTGTACGTCCGATAGCGCGGGAAACATCCCCTTTTTAAGAAGCGAAGCCGCTGTGTGGTGGGCTTTGAGGTGTGCCGCATCAATTTGCAGTTGATCGGGCGGGCCTTTTTGTGTGGCCAGAGCCGTAAAAATTTTGTCAAAAACACCCAGGCGGCTCCAGCGTATAAAACGGTTATACAGCGTCTTGTGAGGTCCGTATTCGGACGGCGATCCCGCCATTGCAAACCCCGCTTGAGGACAAAAATAATGCCGCTGACAACCCGCAGATCATCAACGCGCGGCACGCCACGGGATGGCGGAAAATAAGGCTGGATAAGCTTTAGCTGTTCTTCCGATAACCAATATAAATCTCTCATGATGAAATCTCCTCTCATCATTAGTGAATCATGAATTATCAGATTAGGGAATCCTGTTTATAGGTCCTGAACCTAGGCTTAAACATTTTCTCCTGACGGCGGACAGCCGCATGCTACATACGATTTTAAGAGAACTTTGTTTTTGAGAAACTTTAGGATTTTTTTACGCGAATAGTGTAATATGAAGCTTATGAGACAATTTTTGGTTGGATTTCTGACTCTTGTCATGCTCACGCCTTCGCTGGTGTGCGGTATGGCTGATTGTCCGATGCCGATGCAGGCCGAGAAAAAGCCCTGCCATCAATCCGGGGATATGGATGATGATATGCAGGGCAAGGATGGCCCTATGCTGGCGGCAGATTGTATGGGCGTTGACTTCTTTCAGGTGGATGTCAGCAATGATATTCAGCCCGACCTGTCTGTTGATAGCGTTGATTACGCTTGGATTGATCTGGTTACTGATTACAATTTCCAGACAGACAATATTAATGGCATTCGCGGACCGCCCGGCAGGATGCTCGATCCGCGAAGCCAGCCTTCCCTCATCCTCATAACGCAGCGGTTTCGCATCTAAATACGCTCTTTTCTCGACGGTTTTTCACGCCTCAAAAAAGGAGCAGTTCTCATGCGTGTTTTATTTTTTGTTCTAGTGTTATTTGCCTTTGTGCCTGTGGCGGTTGCGGCAGAGGAATATATATGCCCGATGCATCCGCATATCAGCGGTGAAGAAGGTAATAATTGCCCGATTTGCGGCATGACTTTAGTGCCGAAAGTTAATGAAATGCCGGAAGGCAAAAGCCATGAGGTACATGGTAGTGCTCCCGAAGGGGCGTTTCATATTGATCCGTCCTATGTTCACGCTCTGGGCGTTAAAACCGCTGAAGTAACACATCATGAATTTGGCAAGGCCATTCGCGCTTTTGGCAAGATAAGTACCAATACCCGCCTTGAATATGCAATCGATGTGCGTTCAAAGGGCTGGATTGTTGATCTGCCTGTGGATGCCGTAGGCGATACGGTTAAGAAAGGCGACTTGCTGTTCACTTATTACAGCCCTGATCTTATGAGCGCACAGTCAGACTTTTTACTGGGTAGCCGGGTTGGAAACGCCAGGCAACGTCTGCGTCTTTACGGCATGGATGACAAGGCGATTGCCGAATTGACCAAGAAGGGGAAGTTTCTGGACAAAACGCCCTTTCATGCGCCTGTCGATGGAACGGTAACGATGCTCAATGTTCGCAAAGGATCGCATGTGAATGAAGGCGGCAGTGTTATGAAGTTGCAGGATTTTTCCAGGCTCTGGGTTAATATCGATGTGCCAGTACGCGATGTTCAGTTTTTGGCTGTTGGCACGCCTGCCCAAATCACGGTGCCAGAAACAGGTGAAGTCTATGAAACGGTCATTGATTTCATTCATCCGGTGAACGACCCCAAAACCCGCACGGTGATGGTGCGCCTGATTCTCGAAAATCATGATGGAATATTGAAACTAGACACCTATGTTGATGCTGTTTTTAATGCTGATGTGCAATCGCGTTTGGCAGTGCCAGCGGAGGCTATCCTGTATGGCAGCATGGGCGCCTATGTCATGGAAAATGTAAAGGACGGGTATTTCAAGCCTGTCATGGTCAAAACAGGGATCACGGCAAACGGCCTGACGGAAATCAAAAGCGGCCTTTTACACGGCCAGCGGATTGTAACTTCGGGGCAGTTCATGCTGGATGCTGAAAGTAATCTCAAAGGCGGTATGGAGGCTATGGGCCATGTCCACTGATCAAAATAATCTCCTTTGGCACGATCCATCCAAAAGCTTTGTAGCCAAGATCATAGACTGGTCGGTGGGAAACCGCTTCTTTGTGATGCTCGGTGCCTTGGTGTTATTGGCTGTGGGGGTTGTTTCCATCACTAAAATTCCTCTGGATGCTATTCCTGACCTGTCGGATACGCAAGTGATTATTCGTACGGAGTTTCCCGGTCAGGCTCCGCAAGTGATTGAAGACCAGGTCACTTTTCCACTGTCCACGCAAATGCTGGGGCTGCCTGAGGCTAAAGTGGTGCGCGGCTTTTCCATGTTCGGCACATCTTTCGTTTATATCGTGTTTGAAGATGATGTTGATATGTATTGGGCGCGCAGCCGCGTTCTAGAGTCTTTGTCACAGGTAAGGAGTGAATTGCCCGAAGGGGCTGACCCGCAATTAGGTCCTGATGCAACGGGTGTGGGTTGGGTGTTCCAATACGCTTTGTTTGACCGCACGGGGCAGCATGATCTTTCGGAACTGCGCAGTCTGCAGGATTGGTTTGTGCGTTTTGAGCTGGCCACGATCGATGGCGTGGCGGAAGTCGCCAGCGTTGGCGGATTTGTAAAGGAATATCAGGTTCTGGTTGATCCGAATAAACTGCGCGCCTTTGACATTTCTTTAGCAATGGTGATTGAGGCCGTGCGCAGCGCCAATCAGGAAACCGGTGGACGGACACTGGAGATGGCGGAGACGGAATATCTGATCCGCTCTTTTGGTTACGTGAATAAACCCGAAGATTTACAACAAGCTGTATTGAGAGCCATAAATGGTACGTCTATTACGGTTGGCGATGTTGCGCGTGTGGTGGAAGGTCCGGCCATTCGGCGCGGTGTCACGGAACTCAACGGCGTGGGTGAAGCCGTGGGCGGGATTGTGGTTATGCGCCCCGGTGCCAATGCGCTGGATGTTATTCATAGTGTCAAAGAACGTCTTGAAAGCGTGAAGCAGGGTTTGCCGCCGGGCGTGGAAATCAAAATCGTTTATGATCGCAGCGCGCTCATCGAAGGCTCGGTGGATTATCTCAAAGATAAGTTGATTGAAGAAAGCCTGGTGGTGGCACTCATCACTTTCCTGTTTTTGCTTCATGCGCGAAGTGCTTTTGTTGCGATTATAACCATTCCTCTTGGAATTTTAGCCTCTTTCATCATCATGAACGCGCAAGGCATTACCGCCAATATCATGTCGCTGGGCGGTATCGCCATTGCCATCGGTGCGATGGTGGATGCGTCCATTGTTATGGTTGAGAATGCGCACCGCCGTTTATCGTCATTGCGAGCGCAGCGAAGCAATCCAGAAATAGATTGCCGCATCTCTGACGCTCCTCGCAATGACGAAAAAGAGAACGCCGAAGAAAGAAAAAAAGCTATCCTGCAAGCAGCCAAGGAAGTTGGGCCGGGACTGTTTTTCTCGTTGCTTATTATCACGGTATCCTTCTTTCCTGTTTTTGCGCTTACAGGCCAATCAGCCAAAATGTTTGCGCCGTTGGCTTTTACCAAAACTTATGCGATGGCAGCCGCAGCGTTTCTGTCTGTGACTGTTGTTCCTGTGCTGATGCTTTGGCTGGTGCGCGGGAAAATCAGGCGTGAAGATGAGAACCCACTCAATCGTTTCTTTATTGCGATCTACCGTCCGTTTTTGAACTTGGCTCTTAAATGGCGAAAAACGACCATTGTTCTGGCTATAGCCGCATTGGTAAGTACGGCCTTTCCTGCTTCAAAATTGGGGAGAGAGTTTATGCCGCCGCTTTATGAAGGCGGGCTGCTTTATATGCCTATGACTTTGCCCGGTGTCTCTGTGACTAAAGCCAGGGAGATATTACAGGTGACAAACCGCCAGATCATGAGCGTGCCGGAAGTAGAATTTGCCTTTGGTAAGGCCGGCCGCGCTGACACTGCAACTGATCCTGCACCTCTGGCCATGATTGAAACGTGGATTGAACTCAAGCCCCGCGAAGAATGGCGCAAGGGAATGACGCCGCAAAAGCTGATTGATGATCTTAATAAACGCGTTGGTTTGCCGGGGATGATGGATAGTTGGGGCTATCCGATCAAAATCAGGTTGGACATGCTAACCACGGGTATTCGTACGCCTATCGGCATAAAAGTTGCTGGTTCAGACCTCACGACGATTGATAAGATTGCCAAAGACGTAGAAGCCATTGCGCAGAATGTCTCAGGAACACGCAGCGCGATTGCTGATCGTGTCGTTGGTGGCAAATACATTGAAATTGAACCTGATCGCCGTGAAATAGCACGTTATGGTATAGCGCTAGGAACTGTTCAACGCATTATTCAAACAGCCCTTGGCGGGGTGCAGCTAGACGAGGCTGTGGAGGGGCGTGAGCGTTACCCTATCATGCTCCGCTATGACCGCCCATTCCGCGAACATATTTCTGAATTGGATAATATTTTAGTACCCACGCCAGACGGCGCGCATATTCCACTGGCGACCCTCGCCGATATTCGCATAGCTGAGGGGCCAGCTATGATCAGATCAGAAGATGCGCGGCTGAACGGCTGGGTGTTTGTTGATATTGAAGGACGTGATATTGGCTCTTACATCACCGATTTACAAGATGCACTCAAATCACTCGATTTGCCGCAAGGCTATACGTTGAAACTCTCCGGCCAGTTTGAGCAGATGCAGGAAGCGGGTGAACGCTTAAAGATGGCTGTTCCTTTAACACTTCTGATCATCCTGACCCTACTGTACCTGCATTTCAGAACATGGGATCGAACGCTTTTGATCATGCTATCTGTGCCGTTTGGCATTATCGGTGGTGTGTGGTGGATATGGCTTGCAGGATATAACGTCTCTGTGGCCGTTGCTGTTGGCTTTATTGCACTGGCAGGTATCGCTGTAGAAACAGCCATTATCATGCTGATTTATCTGGATCAGCAAATGCGTGAGCATCCCGTACGTAGTTTTGAGGACTTGTTAGAAAATGTTCGTCACGGTGCGATCCAGCGGTTACGTCCCAAGCTTATGACAGTCAGCACCATCATTCTTGGTCTTATTCCGATCTTCCTGACCACTGGGCCGGGTTCGGATGTGATGCGCCGTATTGCTCTGCCTATGGCCTCCGGCATGGTTAGCACGCTTGTATTAACGCTGATCCTTATCCCTGTTCTCTACACTGTGTACATGCAATGGAAAATGAAGCTGCCTGTGAAAGAAGATGAGGCTGAGCGCAATGAATAGCAAGGAAAAATTTTAAAACTCGAAATGCTGGCGTTGTTCATTCCAGAGGATGGGAAGGTCGTTCGTTATCTCAGCCAGCTGCTGTGCAGCTGGCGGCCATCGATAATCGCGGTAGTGATGTCGGGAGCGTGTTCTGTCAGGCGGATGATTTTGCAGGCATAGCCGCTGTCCAACTTGTGCTGACGTTATACAGTCTTATAGTTGCAAAGATGGCTTTTTGAACACAAAAAGTCCTTTCCTTTCAACGCTATAGGGAGCTTTTACGGGCAGGAAAACAAAATGGTGCCGCTGGGGTGATTTGAACACCCGACCTTAGCTTTACGAAAGCTCTGCTCTACCCCTGAGCTACAGCGGCTTTGGAAGATATGTTTTAAAATCTTTTGTGATCGCTTGTCAATCTGCTACTTGGACCAAGCAGGCAAAACTACTCCGCAGCGACAAGAGGTAGAGCTTTACGATGAGAAGAAACGGGTTTTCCAACGCGCTTATAGGCTGTGCCGACACCCAAAAGCACCGTTCCATAAAACACCAGTTCCATACCCGTAGGACGCGGCGTATAGCCTACTAAAACCCTCAAGGTCTCACCGATAAAACTCTGTCCGGAAATTAGCGCGGAAGTATCCCACACTTCCGGGTGCAGCGGCGGCAAAACGCCGGCCGCGATGAGGAAATTTGCTCCTTGTGCAGCCATGCCGGCAGTAAGAACAATCAGCATCCAACCCGTTATGCTAAACAGATGTTTTTGCGCGGCTTTCAACAAACCCATATAGAGCATCAAGCCGATTGCAGCGCCTCCAATGGTCCCTAAGATGCCGCCCATCACAATTGCAGATAACGGGAACGCCCCCGAAGCCGTCATGCCATAGGTAAATAGCGCAATTTCAGCGCCCTCACGAAACGTGGCCAGCGCTACAACACCGACAAGCACATAGGCCGACTTATCGCCCGCCATCACGTCAGCCCCCACAGCCTTGATATTCTGCGCGAGCTGACGCCCGTGGGTTTTCATCCAGATTACAGTCCAGCTTAAAAACCCAACTGCGATAAACATTACGCCTGCATTAAAGATCTCCTGGCCTATGCCGTCAATTGCTTGCGAAATGGCATCGGTAAAAAACGCGATAACCACAGAGCCAAAAACGCCAACGCCCAGACCGGCCAGTACCAGATGAATGCGACTCGGCATCCCCCGGGTTGCCGCTAGCACAATGCTGACAACAAGCGCCACTTCAATAATTTCACGAAAAACAATTGTAGCAGTGGGAAACATGGCTTTAGATCCTTTATTCCTGATTTATCGCGTTTCTTTAAAACTATTCGGCGTACAAATACCCATTGGCTTTATCAAGGTTAAACTCGCCGAAGAAATGGTATTTACCGGGCTTGAGCGGGCCGACATAAATTGTCGCACTGGAATTGCCCGGAACAATTTTCTCACGCCGGAAATCATCACTTTCAAATTCTTCCGGTGTTGGGTCTTGGTTATGTACTACAAGTTTAATCTTTTGACCAGCCGGAACATGCAACTCATCGGGCGTAAACATATGGTCTTTGATCACAAGCTCATACGCACCATCCGCATTGGTTTTGCTTTGCACAATCTTACCGTCTAAAGTCGCCACAGCCGCTTCTAGTTTGGCAAACCATTCACGCACTTGTGCGTCTTCGTGATTTTCAGAAGCATAATGCACTGCTTGCACCGCTTCATCTATAGCGCCTAATTGATCGGCTTTACCAGCCTTTTCGGCAATCATCTTGTCGATGGCAGTTTCCAGAGAATAGCTAATCTCATGGATTCTTTCCAGATCACTGTTGGAAAGCATCTCAGCTTTTATCAATTCGGCAATCTCTTTGTTATGAGCTTTCAACGCTTCAAGCGCCTCATCAGTTGTTGCATAGCTCTGTCCTTCGTAGTGCATGGTGCGCTCTTCATGCGTAACGTTATGCTGCACATCTTCGGCCACAGCCACAGAAGAAACACCACTAGCCAAACCAATCATAGCCATAGACAACAACAATTTTTTCATATCAGACATTCCATTTACGTTAAGAAAACTAAACTTGAGAACTATTCTCAAAAGTTATGCAATACTGCTCACTTTATTCACGATTTACGCCCTTTCAACTCAAATGTAAATGATAATTATTCTCAAAATGAAAATTGATACGCACAAATCAGCCCGTCTATTTATTTTTAGATAAGAAGTATTTTTATAGTTGAAGGAAAAGACCAAATACAACGCCATTTATAGGCACGAAAAAATAACACCTGCCCCTTTTCGTAAGTAATTTTACGTGAAATTGTGCCAAGTGTTTTTATAAAATTGTTATCGCAACACTTAAATGAAGGGTGTGAGTAAATGTCCACCTTATCTGGTTGAGAAGATTGAGCGTTTAAATTTCTATGCATAAGATTTTTTACTTTTCCCAATGCTATATTTTAAAAATATGGACTTGAAAATTAGCGATAATCAAGGCAATAATCTAATGCGTTTTTTTAAATAATGAAAAAGCAACTTGAAAGCCTTTCTTGTGATCATCGCGCAATGTATCCAGAATTTCGGCACAGCTTACGGCCTCCCCGTAAGCTTATTTCTCGCCGGACTATTCGGCGGACTTACGCATTGTGCCGGAATGTGCGCCCCCTTTGTACTGGCCCAAACCACACAAGAAACCCGCCTTCAAAAACTAGGCTCAAGACTTCTGCTTCCCTACCATCTTGGCCGCATGACCACATACGTAACCTTGGCGGTGATCGTAAATGCACTCATTAACATGGCGTTCCTGTTTTCCGATTTAAAAATTCTCATTACAGCTCCGCTTCTTATGCTGGCAGGCACAATTTTTATCATCACGGCATTTCCAAATGCGAGCGCCCTTTTTCCTTGGGCTGCCCGCCTGCAAATCGTCCCCACATTTGGAATCATCTCCCGCTTGGGCAAAAATTTTATGACCGATCCAAACCTGCTAAAGCGTTATGGCTTGGGTGTTTTATTAGGTTTCATGCCCTGCGGCCTTGTTTTATCGGCCCTTCTGGCCTCTGCAACAGCAGATACACCACTTTACGCAGCCTTTGCAATGAGCGCCTTTACTCTGGGAACAATTCCAGCCTTACTCATGGTAACCTTGGGGGGGCAAGCATTGAAGAAGGCGTACCCTAAAGCAACGCAAAGATTTTCCCGGGGAGCAATGATAATAAGTGGCCTTTGGCTCTTTACTTTGGCCGGCATAATGCTTACAGGAGACTAGGTTTTTAAAAAGGACGAAAAAATGACTGCAACCACACTTTCCGAAAAACCAGACTATAACGATGACGTTGTTAAGCTCTTCACGCTTGCCACCATATTCTGGGGCGTTACGGGCTTCCTTGTCGGCGTACTTATCGCTTCACAAATGGTTTTCCCTGACCTGAATATTGAGCCATGGCTCAATTTTGGCCGCTTGCGTCCTTTGCATACATCCGCAGTGATCTTTGCTTTTGGCGGAAATGCCTTGTTTGCAACCAGCTACTACGTTGTTCAGCGCACTTGCGGTGTAAGACTTTGGAGCGACAAACTGGCAAATTTCACTTTCTGGGGTTACCAGGCTGTCATTGTTATGGCCGGTTTGGGTTATGTTCTGGGCGTTACGCAAGGTAAAGAATATGCAGAACCGGAATGGTATGTGGACCTATGGCTGACTGTTGTCTGGGTTGCTTACCTTCTGGTTTATCTGGGAACAGTAATCAAACGTAAAGAACCGCACCTCTATGTTGCGAACTGGTTTTATCTGGCTTTTATTATCACGGTGGCCGTCCTGCATCTTGGTAACAACATTCAGATTCCCGTTGAGCTTCTCGGTGCCAAGAGCTATTCCGTCCAAGCTGGCGTTCAAAGCGCAATGATCCAGTGGTGGTACGGGCACAATGCGGTGGGTTTCTTCCTTACGGCAGGATTCCTTGGTATGATGTACTATTTCGTGCCTAAACAGGCGAATCGCCCGATCTACTCCTATCGTCTGTCGATCGTACACTTCTGGTCCCTGATTTTCATTTATATCTGGGCAGGGCCGCACCATTTGCATTACACATCTTTGCCTGACTGGGCGCAGACTTTGGGCATGACCTTCTCCATCATGCTCTGGATGCCTTCCTGGGGTGGGATGATCAACGGGGTCATGACCCTGTCCGGCGCTTGGCATAAATTACGTGAAGACCCGGTCCTGCAATTCATGATCGTTGCACTCGCCTTCTATGGCATGAGCACGTTCGAAGGGCCGCTTATGTCCATCCGCGCGGTAAACTCTCTGTCTCACTACACAGACTGGACCATCGGTCACGTACATTCCGGGGCCTTGGGGTGGGTCGGCTTCATCAGCTTCGGCGCACTTTATTATCTCGTACCGCGCCTATGGGGACGTGAACGTCTATATTCTACAAAGCTGGTCTCCATGCATCTGTGGATCGCTACTATCGGTATAGTATTTTACATCGCCGCCATGTGGGTGTCTGGTATCATGCAAGGTCTGATGTGGCGCTCATATAACGACATGGGATTCCTCGAATATTCCTTCGTCGAAAGCGTTATGGCCATGAAACCCTTCTATATGATTCGCGTACTTGGTGGCCTGCTCTATCTAACCGGCGCCCTGATCATGGTCTACAATTTCTGGAAGACCATTCGCGGAGACGTGAATGAAAAAGAACAACAACTTCTCTCTCAAGGAGCAACAGCATGAGCTGGAAAAGCCACGAAACACTCGAAAAGAACTCCATCCTTTTGTTAATCGGCATTATAGTCGTTGTGCTGATCGGGGGAATAGTTGAAATTGTTCCGCTGTTTCGCAAGGAAACGGTGATTGAACCGGTCGAAGGCGTGCGGCCTTACACTCCGCTGGAACTTGCCGGATATAATATTTATATCCGTGAGGGGTGTTATAACTGCCACTCTCAGCAAATCCGCCCCCTGCGTGATGAAGTTGTGCGCTATGGCCATTATTCCCTGGCCGCAGAAAGTATGTACGATCATCCATTCCAATGGGGTTCCAAACGCACCGGGCCGGACCTGGCGCGTGTGGGCGGCAAATATTCGGACGAATGGCAAACAGCGCACCTGGTAGAGCCGCGTGATCTTGTTCCGGAATCAATCATGCCTTCATATGGGTTTCTGCTCAAAAAAGGCGCTAAACTTCACAGCCTGGACAAACACCTGAAAGTTTTGCGTATCACCGGTGTTCCTTACAGCGATGAAATGATTGAAAACGCTGAAAAAGATGCTGCTGCTCAAGCTACTGGTGAAGATCGCGCTGATATAAGCGGGCTACAAGAGCGCTATGGCGAAAAAGTCAATGCCCGTGATTTTGACGGGCAGGAAAATATGATTTCAGAAATGGATGCACTTGTCGCCTATCTTCAGGTTCTGGGCACGATGGTTGATTTTGAAGCCGCCCAGCAAGTTGAGGGGGCGCAATGATAGATTTCATCACCGACCATGCCGGTATGATCGGCCTACTCTTTTTCTTCGGATTTTTTGTCGCCGTGGCAATGTGGACTTTTCGCCCCGGCGCCAAAGAAAACTATAAAAAACACGCGCACATCCCGCTTGAGGAGAACTAAAATATGAGCGATGACAACAAGAAAAAAGAAATTGATGATCTTTCCGGCGTTGAAACCACTGGACATGAATGGGATGGTCTAAAAGAGCTTAACAACCCGCTACCGCGCTGGTGGGTATGGATATTTATTGTCACCGTTATATGGTCTGCATGGTACTTTGTTGTATATCCATCCTGGCCGGTCCCTGGCGGTGCAACTGAAGGTACATCCGGCTATACGCAGTTTAAGGAACTTGCGCACAATCAAGCAGAGATTACTGCCCGTCAAGAGGCCTATCTGGCTCAATTCGAAGGTGCGGATTTTGAAACCATTCTTAAAACACCTGATCTGTACGCTTTCGCCGTTGCCGGCGGCAAGTCCGCTTTCAAGGATAATTGTGCTACCTGTCACGGTGCGGGCGGGCAAGGTGCTAAAGGCTTCCCGAACCTCAATGACGATGACTGGCTCTGGGGCGGCAACCTTGAAGATATTCACCAAACGATTCAGTATGGTATTCGTGCAGACAATTGGGATACTCGCGATTCCCAAATGCCGGCCTTCGGCGCCGACGAACTGCTTGAACGTTCGGAGATTGATGCTGTTGTCGATTACGTTCTTACGCTTTCCGGTGGTAAACAGACGAGCAGCCACGCTCAGGGCATGCAGATTTTCGCTGAACAGTGCGCGGCTTGCCACGGCGAAGACGGTCGCGGAATGCGCGAACTCGGCGCACCAAACCTGACCGACAAGATTTGGCTCTATGGCGGAGATCGTGAAACAGTGTATGAAACGGTCTTCAACGCTCGCGCAGGATTAATGCCAGCCTGGAATGAGCGTCTTGATGAAAATACCATCAAGCAGCTCACGATCTATCTTCATGAACTGGGCGGCGGCGAGTAATATCCAGGAAATTTTAAAAAGCCTTCCCCCAAGAAGGCTTTTTTTAGGCTGTGTATATACGTATATACTTATATAAAAATATTTTAGAATAGAAAAAACCCATGCTCGAACTCTTCGCCAAACAGGAAAAAATCTATCCCAAACGTGTTTGGGGAAAATACCGTAAAATGAAATGGGCGACAATGATTGCTACGTTGGGGCTATACTACCTTGCCCCTTTCATTCGCTGGGATCGGGGGCCAAACGCTCCTGATCAGGCCATCATGATTGATCTGCCCGCCCGGCGCGCCTACTGGTTTTGGATCGAAATATGGCCACAGGAAGTCTATCTCCTCACTGGTATTCTTATTCTTGCGGCCATCGGTCTGTTTGTTGTCACCAGCATGTTTGGCCGTGTGTGGTGCGGCTATTTCTGTCCACAAACCGTCTGGACCGATCTTTTTGTCTGGGTTGAACGCATCATCCAGGGGGATCGCAATGCTCGCAAAAGACTTCACGACAGTCCCTGGAGCTTTGACAAGATTGGAAAAATTCTCGCTACCCACTTCATCTGGCTGGTTATCGCCTGGTGTACAGCCGGATCTTTTGTGCTGTATTTCAATGACGCGCCCACACTGGTTCGCAGCTTTTTTGAATTTGATGTCTCTCCTACCGTGCTCGGCTTTATCGGTGGTCTGACCTTCTCCACTTACCTTATGGCCGGTTTTGCCCGTGAACAGGTTTGCACTTATATGTGTCCCTACGCCCGTTTCCAATCTGCCATGTTCGATAAAGATACTCTCATCATTGGTTATGATGAAAAACGCGGCGAACCTCGCGGTAGTCATAAAAAAGGTGAAAGCTGGGATGGGCGCGGTCATTGCATCGATTGCACCGCTTGCGTTCAGGTCTGCCCCACCGGCATCGATATCCGTAATGGACTGCAAATGGAGTGCATAGCCTGTGGCCTGTGCGTC
Organism: Rhodospirillales bacterium; assembly: GCA_023898785.1. Classification (NCBI taxonomy): domain Bacteria; kingdom Pseudomonadati; phylum Pseudomonadota; class Alphaproteobacteria; order Rhodospirillales; species Rhodospirillales bacterium. Next base: position 2,078,089 of record CP060239.1, read on the forward strand.
GATGCCTGTAACAACATCATGGACAAGCTTGATTTGCCACGTGGCCTGATCCGTTATGACACCACCAACCACATGGCCGCAGAAATCAAAGGCGGTAAAGAAAAATTTCATATTATGCGCATGCGCACATTCTATTATGGCATTATCATGGCTGTGGTCGGGAGCATCATGCTCTATGCGCTTATAAACCGGGCACAGCTGGAACTCCACGTCCTGCATGATCGCAGCCCGCTATTTGTTCAGCTTTCCAGCGGTGAAATCCGTAACGGCTACACCATAAAAATTCTCAACAAAACCTTTGAAAACCGGACCTATACCTTAAGTGTTGAAGGCCTGCCCGAAGCAAAAATTGAAGTTAGCGCAGCAGGAAATATCGATTCAAATACGCTCTATGTCGATGCTGACAGCGTTGGTGAATATCACATCTTCATCAGTGCCGATATTGAGCCCGGTCCCGCCCGTGATGTAACGCTAACATTGACAGATTCAGATGGATCCTTGCATGATAGCTACACATCAACCTTTATCACGCAGAGAAAGTAGCCATGGAAACTGCCATTAAAAATCCAAAAGACAAATGGATTCCATGGTATTTCGTAGCTTTCTTCGCCGTTATTGCCATTCTCGATGGTATATTTGTCTATGTTGCCATAAGCACTCACACCGGTGTTACTACCGAAAATGCCTATGAAAAAGGCCTGGCCTTTAACGAAAATTTTGAAAAATTTCGTGCGCAACCAAAATTGCAAGAGCAACTGAGTTTTGAGAACGGCGTATTACACTGGAACGTAAAGGACGAAGCGGGTAGGCCACTGGGAAATGCCCGCGTCATTGCAAAAATCATCCGCCCGGTCCAAGATGGCTATGATTTTGAAATAACGCTAGACTACATGCGGCGCGGGGTTTATGAAGCAAAGCTTGACCTGCCCCTAAAAGGTCTTTGGAAAGCAAAGCTCAACTGCACATGGGACGATCAGCACTATCAAACAACGCACAGCTTCACAGCCCCGTAAACGGAAACCATGATACGCAAACATTATCCGGCTATGAAACGCTTGTTGAAAAAACGCCTGAAGGGTTGAACACAATTTCCGTTCTCGTTAGCGGTGTTTATTGCGCCGCTTGTATCCAGAAGATCGAAGGCAGTCTTTCCCAAGAACAGGATATAATTTTAGCGCGGCTCAATTTTACAACCAGGCGTCTCACACTTACCTGGTCCGGCGTACCAGAACAAAGCAATCGCTATATACATATAATCGAAAATCTGGGATATACCGTTAATCCGTTTGACCCACAAATCTGGCAGGAAGAGAGTAAAGCTGAAGAGCGTTTCTTGTTGCTTTGCCTTGGCGTGGCAGGTTTCGCGATGGGTAACATTATGCTGCTTTCCGTCGGTCTGTGGAGCGCCACAGGCGAAACAATGGGACTGGCCACGCGCGAATTCCTGCATTTAATCTCTGCCGCTATCGCCCTGCCGACAATTTTATTTTCTGGCCGTCCCTTCTTCCGCTCTGCCATAAAAGCGCTTAGAGGCAGACACGCCAACATGGACGTGCCCATATCTCTCGCCCTTATTCTTGCCAGCTCCATGAGCCTTTTTGAAACCATAAATGGCGGCGAACACGTCTATTTCGATTCTGCGGTCATGCTAACGTTCTTCCTGCTGATTGGCCGTACCCTCGATTTCCGCGCCCGCAAACAGGCCCGCGCAGGGGCCTCAGACCTTTTGGCCGTCATGACCGGTTTTGCCAGCGTTATAGAAGACGGCAAAGTCCGCCGCGTCCTGATCCGCGATATCTGCGAAGGCAACCACGTCCGTATTGCTGCAGGGGAAAATTTCCCCGTCGACGGCCAGATCATCGAAGGCCAAAGCGAAGTTGATACCTCGCTTGTCACCGGCGAAACCCTGCCCCGCGCTGTCAAGCCTGGAAACGATATTTTTGCGGGAACATTAAACCTGTCCGCCTCCGTTACAATGATTGTGACCAAACCGGCCAAAGACTCCCTGCTCAGCGAAATTGTCAAACTCATGGAACAGGCCGAACAAAGCAAAGCCCGCTACGTTCGTCTGGCTGACCGTGCTGCGCGCCTCTACACACCCGTCGTGCACATGCTGGCCGCGCTCGCCTTTTTAGGCTGGTTTTTTATCGGCGGCTTAGACTGGCAAGCCGCGCTCATGATCTCCATCACCGTACTCATCATCACCTGTCCTTGCGCACTGGGACTGGCCGTACCCGTCGTACAAGTCCTGGCCACCGGCAAGCTCATGAAAAACGGTGTACTCATTAAATCCGGCGATGCTTTAGAGCGACTCGCCAGTATTGACACCGTTCTGCTCGACAAAACCGGCACGCTCACACTGGGCCACCCCGCATTGGAAGGAGGCCTGCCGCAAGAAGCCCTGCGCCTCGCCGCCTCTCTAGCCGCCCACAGTCGCCACCCACTTTCCAAAGCTATAGGCCAGTCTTACGCAGGAACTTTATTGGAAACAAAACACATACAGGAACATTCCGGTCAGGGACTAGAAGGTGTTATTGATGGGAAATCCGTTCGTCTTGGCAGCCGGACATGGTGCGGTGATAAAAATGCGCCGCCTTCAGATATGCTGGAATTATGGTTGCGGATCGACAACCAGACACCTATTGCCTTTTTCTTCACTGATCACCTGCGCGAAGATGCATGCGATTGTATTGAGGCTCTAAAAAAATCCGGTCTGACACCCATTATTGTCTCCGGCGATCGAAATCACATAACACAAAAAAGCGCCAAAGAATGCGGTATAGAACGTTTTTACGGCGAACAAACGCCACCGCAAAAATTCCAAATCATGGAAAACCTTAAACGCGAAGGTCATAAAATCCTTATGGTCGGCGATGGCCTGAATGATGCGCCTGTCCTGACCGGGGCAACCGTCTCGATGGCGCCAGGCACCGCCATCGATATGGCACAAAACGCAGCCGATATTATTTTCATGGGCAAAAAACTCATGCCTGTGCATACAGCCTATAATACCGCTCGGCTTGCTCAAAAGCTCGTAAAACAAAATTTCACTTTAGCTGTCCTTTATAATATCATAGCCGTACCGCTGGCACTGAGCGGACTTGTTACGCCGCTCGTTGCTGCGATTGCCATGTCAGGTTCGTCACTCATAGTGATCGCCAATTCATTTCGCTTAAAGGTCATAAAATGAGCATCCTTATCTACCTCATCCCCATTGCCCTGTTTCTTGGCCTGCTTGGCCTGGCTGCCTTTGTCTGGAGTTTGAAATCAGGTCAGTATGACGATCTCGACGGCGCAGCTCATCGCATTTTGCTCGATGACGAAAAAACATTGACACAAGAGCATGATATCCGTCACAGTTAAACAGAGTTAAAGCTCTAATTTTAATCTAGAATAGATAAAACATATGAAGAACTCACACGTTACAGGTGTAGAACGCACCTTCGATAAAAATGAAATCATTGTCAGTAAAACGGATCTCAAAGGCCGCATAACCTATGTAAACCGCGTCTTTATGACGCTAGCGGACTATACCGAAAAAGATCTCCTTGATCAGCCCCACAGCATCATACGCCATCCTGAAATGCCACGCTGCGTCTTTAAGTTGCTGTGGGATACGATAGAAAAAGATAAAAAAGAGATATTTGCCTACGTTATAAACCGTTCGGCCAACGGCGATCATTACTGGGTTCTTGCCCATGTCACCCCCAGCTTCGATGAAGGGGGCAATATCGTAGGATATCACTCTAATCGACGCGTTCCAGACAGACGCGTCCTCAACGATACAATCGTTCCGCTATATAAAAAGCTATTAGATGAAGAAAACAGCCACAAAAATGCTAAAGAAGGCATGAACAGCGCCTATCAAATGCTTGTGGCTTTACTTGAAGAGAAAGGCGTTGGTTACGACGAGCTCATCTTTTCTCTTTCAAATGCAGCCTGAAGAAAAAGGAATTTGCTATGAAAAATCTATCCTCTCTTTCTAAAGCTCAAATCTGTCTGGGGCTAACGCTGTTATGTATGCTTGGAGGATATTTTTCATCTCTTTATCTGGTTGCGCTGGCGATTGGTATCATTACACTGGCGACCGGCTTTTATTTCATTCAAAATGCGCAGGAGTCAATCACCTGTGCAACTGACGCTTGCAAAAAACTCGGCCACGGTGACTTTGAAACACGCCTGACCAATATCGCGGAAGATGGTGAAATCTCTGAATTTTTATGGTCTGTCAATGAAATGACCGACTTTATGGATGCCTTTGTTCGTGAATCCACTGCTGCTATGGAATATGTCAGCCGTAACCAGTATTTTCGCCGCATTATCGAAGACGGTATGCATGGGAATTTATTAAATGGCGCCCGCGTTATCAATCAGGCCACCCTCAATGTGGCCGATAAGATGGAATCTTTCGTCGGCATTGCTGACGATGTTGACAACTCTCTCAAGCAAGTTGTCAGTCAGATCAACAGCACCGTGGAAACCCTTGAGAGTGGAGCTCAGACAATGGGAGATACCGTAGCCTCTACCCGTCAGGGTGCAGAAACGGTTGTCCTCAGTTCCAATGAAATGTCGATGAATGTACAGACCATTTCGGCTGCTGCCGAAGAGATGTCTTCTTCCATTGCGGAAATCAGCACACAGATTACAAAAACTTCGACAATGGCCAGCGAAGCCGTTCATGATGCCGATCAGGCGCGCGAAATCATTAACGCACTGGCTACTACCGCTGCTAGCATCAACGAGGTTATTACGCTGATTGAAGATATTGCCGAACAAACAAATCTTCTTGCCCTTAACGCAACAATTGAGGCAGCACGTGCTGGTGAAGCTGGAAAAGGTTTTGCCATTGTTGCCTCAGAAGTCAAAAATCTTGCGGCTGAAACAGCAAAAGCAACTGACGATATCCGCCAGCAAGTCAACGAAGTTCAAGGTGCAACCAACAGCGCCGTATCCGCGTTTGATGGCATAGGGAAATCTATTGCCGACATCAATGAAGCCTGCACGGTTGTCGCTGCCGCCGTCGAAGAACAAAACGCGGCCTCCCTTGAAATTGCTTCCAACGCACAAAAAGCCTCAACCGCTACCAATACTGTTGCTGAGAACATTCAGGAGATCGGTGCGGACATCACGAAAGTGGATGAAATCAGCGCTCAGGTCGTAGATGCAACCGAGCAACTATCCTTGCACAGCAAAGATCAGGTTGAAGCCCTACTCAATAAAATGGGCGTGTTCATGGGTGAACTGAAGAAAATTGCTTAAGCCTTAAGGGAGTGGAAGCCAGATTTTAATCCATAGCGTTCACCATATGTTATTGAAAAATAAGTCTTTTTATAATTTTTTAGTGATTTGATCATAAAGCTTATGACAGCCGATGAAGTATTAGATCTTAGCAAGTTTACGATTCTTATTGTCGATGACTATTCTTTTGTCTCTCAGATTATAGCGGCAACCTTAAAAGAGATGGGCATTGGCCGCGTTCTGACGTCTGAGAATGGGGCGCAGGCGAAAGAACAAATTCAGGCGCTTAATAATTTTGAGAATGGCAGCAATATTGATGTTGTGATTATGGATTGGCTGATGCCGGTTATGGATGGCAGGGCGCTTTTGCAGTGGATCAGGCAGAGCAATAAGGAAACCATTAAATTTTTGCCGGTGGTTGTTTGTAGTGCTTATACGTCTGGATCGCTTGTGAGCGAAACGCGCGATCTTGGTGCTAATGAGGTTATTGTTAAACCTGTTTCTGCTGCGGAATTGGCTAAACGTATTCAGCGTACCATTAACAGCCCGCGACCCTTTGTAAAAAGTAAGAGTTTTTTTGGGCCTGACCGGCGTCGGCAAAACAGGGCCTTTGATCATGAAGACCGGCGGAAAGCTAAACCACAAGATTTGAAGGCGCATTATGAACAAAAATAATGATAAAGTTGAGATTTTCCACCGTGTTAACAAATTAAAGTCCAAGGCAGGCTTGTCTGCTTTTGCGAAGGGGCAGGGACAGATTCAGAATTTTCGTATTCAGAAGGCGCAAAAGGTAATTGATGAGAAAGAAGCTGAATATTCGGTGGAGGTTGAAAATGTTTTGCGGAATTTGCAGGTAAGTTGGGATGCGTGTGTGGGTGCAGAAAAGTCTGATGTACGGGCGGATGCATTGGAAAGGGTTTATAATTATTCCAATAATGCGAAAGATTTAGCCTCTATGTACGGGTACGACCTGATGGGCTATTTTGCGTTGTCTTTGCGTGATTTTTGTGAAAAAATCGATATCCATAAGGAAGAACATCAAATTATAGTGCGGGCGCATATTAATGCGATGCTTGTGACTCTTCATGAAAGGCTGCGTTCGGACGAGAGTGACAAAGCTAAAGAACTGATGAACAGTGTGGCGTTGGCTATTCAGAAATACTCTTAGAAAGATGGCTCTTATTTCCGGCGTTTGGGCATAAAAATAAAAGCATCCGGATTTTCTTCTTCTGTTTCTTTGGGCGTGGTATATTCTTCGGGTGTTTTCCCGTGGAGTGGGTTGGGTTGTTTTTGTAGAGCGGTTACGCGGTTTTTGGCCTTTTTGTATGCGTCTGCGTTCAGACTTTCGACCAGACTTAAAAAACTTTTATCCTGGGCGCTGAGCGTATTGTAGTGTTTTTTGATGTCCTCAGGAATTGTCGTAACAAGTTTTTCGATTTTGAAGAGTTCCTCTTCTGCCAAGCCGCCATTGAGGAAGATCTGGATTATTTCTTCCCACATTTTTTCGAAATCATTGAATTCGTGGATGTTTGTGTTATCCCGGTGGCGCACTTTTTCATGCGTGCTGCGTAGTTGATGAATGCTTTTTTGGGTTGCATCTTGTGCAAATTTTAATTTCATAAAGACGATTTCATGGTGTCTCATGTAATGTTCTAATAACATTTTCGTAAGCGAGGTGGCTTCTTCTTCTTCTGGCCAACCGCCTTCCGGATCGTTTGATTTTGTGGTGTCGATCTGTGGTTTTTCTTGCGGAAGCGCTGCGGCTTCCAGCTGTTCTTGTTGCAGGCTTAAGTTGTAATTGAGGTGCCGTGACATATCGTCAACTGTGAAAGGCGTTTGCAGTAAATCTGTTATACCGACTTCGCGCGCGGCATCTACGAGGTGGAGAGTATTGGGGCCGGTTGTTGCGATAATTGGGACGATCCGGTTTCGAGAGGCCGGGTTGTTGCGAATATCTTTTGCGAGGCCAATTGCATCTTGGCTTCCGTCGATCAGTGCTGATATTACCAATGTGTAATCTTTTTCGTTGAATTTACGGAAGGCGTCTGCTTTATCGCTTGCTTCGTCTATTGAGCCTGCTCCAAGTATTCGTAAAATGTTGGTAAGCATCTTACGGGTGCTGCCTATTTCATTGACGACAAGGATGTTGGCATTTCTCAGGCGGTTCATTATGGATGGGCTTTCCGGGGAGTAAATACGATTGTGTACAAATTATAGGGGTGATTTGGGTTTTAGAAAATGATTTTTTGACACCGCGTTTTCAGAATTGTGTGTTTCGTATTTTTCAAGGTACCGTTATGCCGCCTGTTTATCCATTTCTTCAAAGCTGATCATTTTGCGCCGGGTTTCGTCCCAAAGAGCCAGCTTGATTGATTTCAGGCTATCTTTGAAGTTCATGTGGTTGAGATGTTTGAGATCCGGGTGGGCGTCAAGACACGACTGGAGCTTATAATTGGGGATGGTAGCGTTGAGATGGTGGATATGGTGGAGGCCGATATTGCCGGTGAACCACTGGATGATTGGGGGCAGATCGTAGTATGAACTGCCCATCAATGCGGCTTGATTATAGCTCCATTGTTCCTGGCGTTCCCAGTGGGCGTTTTCAAATTGGTGCTGGATATAAAATAGCCAGCCGCCAATCCACGAGGTGATGATCAGGACCGGCAGGTAAACCAGTGTTAAGGTAGAAAAGCCGATTATCAGGCCAAGTGTGCCATAGATAATCATCAGGGCGAGATTGAGGCCATAGATGCTTTTCCAGGCATTTTTCATATTGGCTTTGGGGGCGATCTCGGGCAGGAATGGTTCCGTTACTAAAAAGCGTTGAACGACGAGCACAAAGAGCGGCGTACCGAGGCCGAGCAGCAGATATGCATTGCGGTAGAGTCGGTAGAAGCGTTGTTTGGCGGGGGGTAAGGATTTAAATTCATTCAGTGTTATGGTTTCAATGCCGCCGTAGCCGCGTTTGTCGAGGTTGCCGGAACTGGCATGGTGCATGTTGTGGGTACGCCGCCAGAAGCTATAAGGGGTCCAAGTCAGGATGCTGAGGGCGCGTCCAACATTGTCATTGGCTTTACGGGTTTTGAAATAGGAACCGTGGCCGCAATCATGTTGGAAAATGAAAATACGGGTCAGCAGGCCGCCAGTGGGGATGAGGAGTAGGGCATAGAGCAGCCAGTTTCCACTTTGAACCGAGAGGGTTAAGCCGATGAGCGCTGCGGTGAACAGCGCCAGCGTGACGGTCATTTGCGTGATGCTGCGCTTTGTATCTGCCCCTTTAAAGCTTGCGCAGTGATCGGCAAGGGTTTTGAAATATTCTGGAGATTTATTTTTAAAGTCGATTTGGGTGGTGGGGGCCGACATAGGAACTCTTCATTTGTTTTTTGCAATTAATGGATAAGTGTTGCATTTACACTATGCGCTGCCAAGGCATAGTGGGTAATTATCCAAAGTTCTCTAAAAGAAGAATTGTTAGCTTGCTGCGCGGCTGGCTTTTTTACGCTCATGCGGGCAGAGGTGGAGTTTGCGCAGACGTAAGTTTGTCGGGGTGACTTCCAATAATTCATCATCGTTGATATAGGCCATCATGTCTTCAAGGCTCATTTTGCGTGGCGGTGTTAACGTTACGGCATCATCGCTGCCAGAGGCGCGGACGTTGGTGAGTTTTTTGCCTTTGAGGACGTTTACTTCCAGATCATTGTCACGACTGTGTTCGCCGACAATCATTCCTGCGTAAACAGGGGTTTGGTGTTCAACAAACATTACGCCGCGGTCTTGCAGGTTGAAAATTGCATAGGCGACGGCCTGGCCTTGATCTGTGGAGATCAGCGCGCCGTGGCGGCGTTGCGGGATGTCGCCTTTATATGGCGCGTAGGAGTGGAATACGCGGTTAAATACGCCTGTGCCGCGGGTATCGGTCACGAACTGGCTTTGATAGCCAATCAGACCGCGTGAGGGGGCAAGGAATGTGATGCGGGTTTTGCCAGAACCGGATGAGCGCATATCGGTCATTTCCGATTTGCGGCGGTTCATTTTATCAACGACCGTGGAAGCGTATTCTTCGTCAACATCAATGGTGACTTCTTCGATCGGCTCGTGGCATTGGCCGTCTACATCCTTGAAGAGAACACGTGGGCGCGACACCGTCAGTTCAAAGCCTTCACGGCGCATGGTTTCTATCAAAACGCCAAGCTGGAGTTCACCGCGGCCGCCGATTTCGAATGAATCTTTGCTTTCGCTTTCTTTAAAGGTAATGGCTACATTGACCTCTGCCTCATTGAGTAAGCGCTGACGGATCATGGTTGAGGTGACTTTTTTGCCTTCGGTGCCGGCGAAAGGGGAGTCGTTCACGGTGATCATGACGGCCATTGTGGGTGGATCGATGGGGGTGGAAGCTACGGGTGTGTTCAACGCGGGCGCGCCGATTGTATCGGATACAGACGCTTTAGTTAGACCTGCGATGCAGATGATGTCGCCGACACTGACTTCGCTAACGGGAACGCGCTGCGTGCCATCAAAGGTCAGGAGCTTCGTTAAACGCCCATTTTCGATGAGATCACCATTCAAATTTATAGCTTTTACGGTGTCGTTTACTTTGGCGCAGCCGTTAATTACGCGGCCAGTCAGGCAGCGGCCAAGGAACGGATCAGAATCAAGCAAGGTGGCGAGCATTGCAAAGGGGGCGTCTTTATCGCCACTTGGCGCAGGAACATGTTTCAATACCAAATCGAGCAGGGGCGTCAGGTTTTCACGCGGGTCGTCCAATTCTTTAACGCACCAGCCATCCCGGCCAGAGGCGTACATAATCGGGAAGTCGAGCTGTTTGTCATTGGCGTCTAAGGATACGAAGAGGTCAAAGACCTCGTCGACAACCTCTTCCGGGCGGCCATCGGGGCGGTCAATTTTATTTATAATGACGATGGGGTTCAGGCCTTGGGCCAGGGCTTTTCCCAGAACAAATTTTGTTTGGGGCATTGGGCCTTCAGCGGCATCGGTCAGTAAAATTACACCGTCGGCCATGTTTAATACTCGCTCTACTTCGCCGCCAAAATCGGCGTGGCCTGGTGTGTCGATAATATTGATACGAACGTCACCCCATTGAATGGAGGTTGGTTTGGCAAGAATGGTAATGCCGCGCTCTTTTTCAAGATCACCGGAATCCATGACGCAAACATCGACATTCTGGTTTTCGCGAAACATGCCGCTTTGTTTCATAAGGGAGTCGATCAGCGTGGTTTTGCCATGGTCGACATGGGCGATGATTGCGATGTTGCGTAAGTTTTTTGTCATGGTCCGTTTTTCTTTCTTTATAACCCGCAAAGTCCTATAGGAGTGCGGTCCAAAAGGGAAGTAAAATAAATGCGTTTTTGTGTATGCAGCCTTGACTCGTACTTATATATTATTAAATGCTTATACGTAATTTTCTTTTTTGAGGATTTTGATTATGTCTGAAATACCGATTGTCGGGGTGCAACAAGCGCACGAGTGGCTTCAAAATGGCGAGGCTGTGATTTTTGATGTGCGTGATCAGGGGGAATATGACGAGGAGCATATTCCGGGCGCTGTTTTGAACCCTTTAAGTATGTTTTCAGTGCAAAATGTTGAACAGATCTGTCAGAACCGAAAAATTATTTTTCAGTGCAAGAGCGGGAAACGGGCGCAAATGGCGTTGGAACGCTATATGAAAGAGGGGCCTTGCGCGCGTGGTGAGAACCATTTGTTTTGTCTGGAGGGTAGTTTGCCAGGCTGGAAGGCAGCTGGGTTGCCGACAGAAAAAGGGCGCAAGGTGATTTCGCTGGAACGTCAGGTCATGAGCGTGTTTCTAGAAAATAATGGCAACACACTAAAACAAAATACAATAAACAAATCAAAAGGTTAGAGTAAAGCTGCTTTTGCCGCAATTCGTTACTTATTGTCCCTTTTTGCCGCCAACTGTCCCACCAGTGTCCCTTGGAATTGGGGTTATGCTTTCAGAGCCTTCTCTACAGCCCCGATATCCTGCCAGCCGATTACATTGAACGCTTCCCGTGTTTGCGAGCTAGAACCGCCATAGATCAGAGTGCCCTGGCCGGATTCTTTGCCAGCGATATCCTGAAATTTCTTCAAGCCATCAAAGAAATCGCTCGCCACAGTCTGGCCAGATTTTATTTCTACCGGGATCAGTTTATCGGCCTGCTCGATCAAAACATCAACCTCATGCCCCTTGTGATCGCGCCAGAAATACAGGTTTGATCCCAAAGCCTGATGATAACGGTATTTGATCAGCTCTGATACAACCCATGTTTCAAACAGCTGCCCGCGCGCCGAATGTGTTGCCAGCTGTTCGGGCGTTTGAATATTTAAAAGCCAGGCTGCAAGGCCTGTATCGTAAAAATACAGCTTGGGTGATTTAATCAGACGCTTGTTAAAATTCTTATGATGGGGCTGCAGCAGATGAATAATATAACTGGCCTCCAATACAGAGACCCATGCCTTGGCGGTGTTATGCGTAATGCCGCAGTCCCCGGCAAGATCGGACAGGTTTAGAAGCTGTCCCGTTCTGGCAGCGCACATGCGGACAAAACGCTGGAACGTGCTTAAATCACGGACATTGATAAGCTGGCGCACGTCCCGCTCGACATAGGTATCGATATAGTTCGCGTGCCAGATACCGGCCTCCAGCTTACGATCATAAATCGGTGGATACAGACCTTTGAACAACAGATCTTCCAGCTTTTTGGGCGCTTTACCCGCCTGCTGTAATTCCTGCAGACTGAACGGCAAAAGTGAAATTTTGGCCGTCCGTCCCGCCAAACTCTGGGATATGCCCGAAATCAGTCCAAATTGCTGAGAGCCGGTCAGGATAAACTGCCCCATCTTCTTATCGGCATCCAGACGGGTTTGCAGGTAGGAAAAGATATCAGGACAACGCTGCACCTCGTCAAGAATGGCGCCTTTGGGATATTGCGCCAGAAAGCCGCGCGGGTCTGTATCGGCGAATTCGCGCATATCGGGATCTTCCAGAGACACATAGGGTTTATCAGAAAATACGGCCTGCGTGAGCGTTGTTTTGCCTGATTGACGCGGCCCGGTCACAACGACAGCCGGATAGCTCTTCGCCAGCTTTTTTAATATTTTCTCTGCGTTACGAGGAATAAAGCTCATAGGGGTAATTTACTGCTATTAGTACAAATTGTCAATTCAATTTACAATTTGTACCAAACCACTTGACCTGCCCCCTATAATTCAGTCCAGTTTTTAGTTAGGCTCAGGACCTATAAACAGGATCGATTAGGGTCCGGACTCACAGCTTAAATCCAGAAACATAAGAGGGAAGCAAGGCATAGAGCGGCGAAGAAGTTTCTGGCGAGTTTGTCGTATCTTGTTGCCACGCGCCGCCAGTCTTTGAGGCGTCCAAACATTCGTTCCACGACATTGCGGTTTTTATACGCGCAAGAAAACCATGGGGCTTGCCCCATGGATGTAGCGCCTCCGGACCAACGAGTCCGGACAAGCGCAGCTTGAATTAGAGTGATACCACGGGCCTTGGCCCGTGGAGGTTCACAGCGTCTCTCGTCGTGCGGGATTTTGATTTTGCGTGTGGCCGTGGAGGGAATGACAGGTTCGATCTTCCGGTTCATTAAAAAGCCGCGAAAATGTCCAGCGTCATACGCTTTATCCGCCAAGAGATATTTTATTGACGGTAATGATCCTGCCAAGGCAACCGCCCCTTTGATATCGGCGCGTTGCCCTTGCGTGATGTACAAAGCCAGCGGACGGCATTTCATATCGCTGATCGCGTACAGCTTGGTGTTGCGTCCGCCACGGCTTATGCCGATCGCCTGAGCATGCGCCCCCCCTTTCCGCCGCCGGCTGATCTGTGCGCTTTGATATGCGTGCTGTCAATCGCCGCCATGTCCCGTTCGTCCGATAACGCGCCAACAATCTCGCGGAACAGATATTGCCAGATGCCGCGCGCAGACCAGCGATTATAACGATTATAAAGGGTGGTGTAAGAACCGTATTCGGACGGCGCATCACGCCAGCGGCAACCCGATTGCAAAACATGAATGATGCCGCTGATCACACGGCGGTCATCCACGCGGGGCTTGCGTCCCCTATCTGGCGGCAAGTGAGGCTTGATCGCTTCCCATTGGGTGTCTGAAAGATAAAAATGACGCATAGTTTGGCTCCTTTCTCAAATCACCAAACCATTGAATCATAAAATTACCTGTGTGTTTAGACCCTAATCTGATAATTCATGATTCACTAATGATGAGAGGAGATTTCATCATGAGAGATTTATATTGGTTATCGGAAGAACAGCTAAAGCTTATCCAGCCTTATTTTCCGCCATCCCGTGGCGTGCCGCGCGTTGATGATCTGCGGGTTGTCAGCGGCATTATTTTTGTCCTCAAGCGGGGTTTGCAATGGCGGGATGCGCCGTCCGAATACGGACCTCACAAGACGCTGTATAACCGTTTTATACGCTGGAGCCGCCTGGGTGTTTTTGACAAAATTTTTACGGCTCTGGCCACACAAAAAGGCCCGCCCGATCAACTGCAAATTGATGCGGCACACCTCAAAGCCCACCACACAGCGGCTTCGCTTCTTAAAAAGGGGATGTTTCCCGCGCTATCGGACGTACAAAAGGCGGCCTGAATTCCAAGCTTCATGCTGTGTGTGATGGCCTTGGCCGCCCTGTTGCCCTGTTCCTGTCCAAAGGCCAAATGAGTGATTACAAAGGCGCGCGATACCTGCTTGATGCTTTACCGAAAGCCAATGTGTTGCTGGCTGATCGTGGGTATGACGCGGACTGGTTCAGGGATGCTCTGCGTGACAAAGGAATTCAACCCTGTATTCCACCGAAGAAAAATCGGAAAGTGAAAATCGAATATGATGAAATGCTCTATAAGCAGCGCCACAAAGTTGAAAATATGTTTGCCAAACTCAAGGATTGGAGACGGATATCAACACGTTACGACCGATGCGCACATACTTTTATGGCGGCTATCACCATCGCTGCGATCGTCATATGGTGGATTTAATGAGTCCTGAGCCTAAGAAACATATACGTGTCTTTAATCTCTCAAAGCATGAAGAAGTGCTCGAGGCCATCTGCACATATAAATGCGTTGTTATCCGCAACATACCGTCCGAGTAAAATTCAGTCTAAGCTAGCTGGCTTTGCTATAAACTGCCCCATATCCATCGCCCCAGGCATAAGAGATCAACCCATCCCTTAAATTAATCTCTTCTTTAAGAAGTTTGCTCAAAGCATCGTATAAGTCGCGAATATCAACAATACCGGCAACATGGTCTCCATCCATTACGGGCAATGTACGAAAACTGTTTTCTGTCATAAGGAGTAATGCCTCGGTAAAGGGCGCATCAATAGAAATCGTAACAGGATCAGAGGTCATAATTTTATCAACCGTCGTTTCATCAACATTACGGCGAGCGCCAACGGCTTTTTCGACAATATCTTGTTCAGTAACAATACCTATGAGTTTTTCTTTTTCATCAAGGACGACAGCGGCGCTGGTGTGGTGTTCCGGCATTTGACAGGCCACATTGCGGATCAGATCATTAGGGGAAACCCTCAAATACTGATTCTGAGAGACAAGCTCGTGTAGCGGTTTTGTTTTATTTGGCATGGTTTTTTCCCTTTCATGATTCTATAGGCATGATTTTATCAGAAAGCATTGCAAGAAAAACTATCTTTCACCCCGATCACGTTGATTTTTGAATTCTTCAATAAAGCTTCCCGCAAGGATACCCGCAGGCAGGGCGACAATGGCTACACCGATGAGTGCGATAATGCCTGCGCAAAGTTTGCCTAAAGCTGTGATTGGATAAACATCGCCATAGCCAACCGTGGTTAAGGTGGCCACAGCCCACCAGATGGCCCGCGGTATGCTGCCAAAGCCCTCCGGCTGGGCATCACTTTCTACAAAGTATAAAAGTACGGCGCTGAGATAGAGAAAAAACAAGGAAGCGCAAAAGGTCACAACAAGTTCGCGCCAGCTTTTGCGGATGGAATTGACAACCATCTTGATTGAGCTAGAGTAACGCCCCAGCTTTAACAGTCGTAAAATACGCACAACACGAACAATGCGTAACCAATAGGTGCTGGTATCGCCAATGAAGATCAGCGTAGGCAGGAAGGCAACTAGATCAATAAGGGCCAGGGGTGTTAGGGCGAATTTGAGCCGCCCCCATTTCCCCTGAAATTTCGGATTTTCGACGCATGTCCAGACCCGCAAACCGTATTCAATGCCGAATAAAACCGCAACAATCATATTGATCACCGTCAGCGTGGTTTCGAATTTGGATTGGAAAGACAGCTCGGTTTCCAGTGTAAATAAAATCAGGCTGAACAGGATCAAAATAAGGATCAGGTGAGTTACTGGCGAGGGTTTTGGTTTGTCCCATGCGCTGGGGACCAAGTGCTTATAGACCAGGTGGCGGTCTTTTATTTTGTGTAAATCCCAGTGTTCCATTGTAAGAATCCTGCATGTCTCCTAATAATCAGACTATATTAACTTATAAATTAATATAGTATTTTAAGCCAGTTACATGAGAGCAATTGCGTACGCTATTTTATGCAGCCTTTTCCTTATGGCAGGATATGCTTCCGCGTGGGCGGATGGTGTCGATTACAATTTTTCGATTACCGGCATCGAAGACGAAAAACTGGAATCCAGGCTAAAAGAACGCTCTTTGCTTGTTTCACTGGCGGATAAAAAACCAGCCAATATGGCGGCACTAAACAGGCGCATTAAATCCGATCTCAAAAGCTTTAAAATCGTTATGCAGGAGCATGGCTATTTTGGCGCGTCCTTGAAGCAGGATATAACGGAGGACAGCGGCAAGAAAAAAGTGACGCTCACCATAGATAAGGGCGCGTTATATACAATTGAAAATTTTGATATTGAATGGGGTGGGGAGCAAAAGCCTGATGTTGAAGCTATTTCTTCCTTGGCGTTTCCTTTAAACCAAACGGCTTTACCGGAAACCTTGCTGGATGCAGAGCAGCAGCTTTTTAATGCACTCATGCAAAACGGCTATTACGAACCGCAATCCAAAGGCAAAGAACTACGCGTACATCACAACAAGCAGAGCGTTTCTGTTCGCCTGTCCATTGTCCCCGGCCCCAAGGCCGTTTTTGGTGCCACCGATATTACAGGTTTTAAAAGGCTGGAAGAGCCATTTGTACGGCGGCGGATTGCGTGGAATGAAGGCGAGGTTTTTAACATTGAGAAAATCGCCCGCACCCGCAAAAAACTCAACCGTAGCGGCGTGATTTCAAATACCGAAGTGCAATATGGTGAGGTCACGAGAGGAAACGCATTACCAGTTACGTTAGCTGTGAAGGAGGGCAAGCATCGAAGTGTTGGCGCAGGCGTGGCCTATTCAACAACGCTGGAGCTGGTGGGAAATGTATTTTGGGAGCACCGTAATCTCTTTGGCGGAGCGGAGAAATTCAGGGTCAAACTGGAAGGCGGGACGCAGACTTACGGCTTGAGTGCTAATTTGAACAAGCCTGACCTTTGGGGCAATGAAAAGCTGGGTTGGCAAAATTCAGTTGTGTTTAAACGCGAGCTTCTTGAAGCCTTTGACAAAGATACTGCAACCTACGGCACGACGCTAAATTATAAATACTCCGGTACATCGGCCATTTCCGGTGGTTTTACAATTGAACAAAACCGCATTGAGGAAGGTGGCGAGGATAAGGAAAGCTTCACAATGGTCTCTGTGCCGCTCACCTACCGGTATGATAATACCAATGATGCACTCGATCCACGGGAAGGTTTGCGTTTTAACGTTGGGATAACGCCGTATCAGGTTTTAAATGAGCAAAACAGTTTTGTGGTCACTAGCACAGGCGCCAGCCACTATTTACCGCTGGGTGAAAATTTTGTCTGGGCCAATCGGGCGCGTGCTGCCGTTATTCATGGTCAGCGTTTGGAAGATGTTCCCGCAGATAAAAGGCTCTATGCGGGTGGCGGCGGTTCGGTGCGCGGTTATGGGTATCAGCTTTTGGGGCCGCTCGATGCCGAAAACGACCCCACGGGCGGGCGCATGGCCTTTGAAGTAGGGACGGAAGGCCGGGTCAAGGTAACAGAAGATATAGAGCTTATTGGGTTCATTGAAGGCGGGCGCGTAAGCGAGGATATGGAATTTAACAGTGATGCCGATTTTTTCTGGAGCGCAGGCGGTGGCGTGCGTTATCACACGCCCATTGGCCCGTTGCGCTTTGATCTGGCCGTGCCGCTGGATAAGCGCGACGTGGACAATGAGTTTCAGTTTTATATCAGCATAGGACAGGCGTTTTAGATGAAAAGAGCCGCTTTAAAATTTCTGATATGGGCCGCAGGGACAACCCTGCTATTAGCTACTCTTGTTATTCTAGCCGGAGCCTTGGGGCTTTCATGGCTGGGTGGCAGCGAGAGCGGCCGCAACTGGATTGCCGGTCAGATAAGTGCCTTGGCAAGTTCTGAGGACTTGACCGTCGAGATTAATGGTATTCAAACGCTCAACAGCCGCCATGTGGCTGTTTCCAGTATTGCCCTTAAAGATCAAGGCGGCGCATTTGCGACGCTTAAAAATGTTGAGATTGATTTTGTGGCCGAGCATTTGCTGGCCGGTAACCTGCATATTAATCGTATTGGTGTTAAAGAGGCTTCATTGAGCCGTCTTCTCCCCGAAGGCGAAGAAGGTAAAGCTACAAATGCATTTCCTGATATTCCCGATCTGCATATTGAAAGTTTAAACATTGAAAACATAAATCTTGCACCTGAGATCACGGGAAAAAGCGAGATGTTGGCACTGGATGGAACGCTTTTGCTTTCGCCTGTACTGCATAAAAACCACATAAGTTTGCAGCTGGAGGATAAAAATACAGCCAACTTAATGGCTGATATAACCTTTGCGCCGGAAGTAGATGATTTAAAACTACAGGCTTCGATCAAGGATAACGGACAAGGATTATTGGCTCGTCTGAGCGGTTTACCCCTGATTGATGTATCACTTGAAGGTGCCGGCTCTCTGGAGAATTGGGAAGGGCAACTGCAAGCCACAACCGGCGAAGCGTTTAAAACCGAAGGACAAGTGGTTTTGAATCTGAAAGCAAAGCAGCCTGTCCTGACTTTGGCGGGCAAAACTCAATATGAAGGGTATAAAGCCGATGGTGATGCAACCCTAACATTTGATCATAAGACCGAAAAGCTGGATTTTGTTTTCAGTGGCGATTTTGAGGAAGAAGATTATGCATTGCGCGGTTTATCTCTAAGAGGACAGGCAAAACCTGAAAAGACGTTTTTTGGAGCAGGACATGGAACTGTAAATCTCTCTTGCACCGGCAACACCCAAAATGTTGTTGATCTGGAAACAGTTGAAAATATTGACCTTTTAACGGGCGCAGTTTTTGAGGCGCAAGGGCGCATAAAAGGCGATCAGATTGACATTACGGCCAGCCGGATTAAAACAGATCGCTTTAATCTTACAGCAACCGGCATTGTTGATTTGGAAAGCAATCAGACCAAACTGGCGACAAAAACTGATGTTGCCGATCTAAGTTGGCTTTCATCCGATTTTACAGGCTCAAGCACCATTCAAGCGCAAATCAGCGGCAGCGTAGAGCCGCTTGATTTGAAAGCCCCTGTGCAAATTACAACGCAGAATTTCAAGACCGTATGGCCTGATGTGAATGAGGCTTTGGGTATAACGCCGAGCGCGAAGGCTGATCTGTCTTATACGGATAAGCTTGGAATCAAGAACGGGGTTTTAAAAGGGGCAAAGCTTAAGGCGCTGAATTTTTCAGGCACGATTGGTGATAGTCAAACCAGGCTTAACATGGCCATGAACTATTTCGAGCATGACATCAAAATGGTTTTGAATATCAAAGGCGGTGATCTTGTTTTTGATCCCATTACGATCACGGGCGATTTAGGTAAACTAAATGGGAATGCCACATACAATCTAGATCAAGAAAAAGTGCAGGCTGCACTGACGTTGAAGCCGGATAATAACAATACATTTTCGGCCAAACTTTCCGGCCAGTCTGAAAGCCTGTCTTATACAGGAGATTGGCGTGGCGAAGGGGCATATCCGTTTACCTTCAAATATGAAGGGGCAATTGATAATCAGCAAAATACAGTTGTTAAACTCTCTAAATTTTCCGGTGATTACGGGCCCAACCGTTTGGCCTTGAAAAACCCTGCTATCCTTACTTTTAAGGAAGGCGGCGCAGAGGTTGATAATCTTGCTTTTGGCCTCAATGACGGTATGTTAGGTGCTTTCGGAAAATTTAGCGCGAAGGAATTTTCGGTCACGCTCAAAGCGAATAATCTGCCTGCCAATCTCAATGTTTTTCCTTTTGTTTTTGATGGACGCTTTGCCGGAGATATAAGCCTGTTCGGCCCCTATGCTAGCCCTGTAGGAAAAGCGCAGTTTGATTTAAAACGCATTGCCATTCCCGGCATTGATGAGGCGGAAAACCGCTATGTGGACGGTACGCTGAGCGCCAGCTATAAAAACCATGTTATCACGGCGCAAACCGATCTCAGCGGTCCGGCAGAATTAAAATTCAAAGCCAAAGTTACTCTGCCCCTGACAATTTCGCCGTTGGTTATTCCTTTTGATAAGCCAGTCAGCGGCAATGTAAATGCGAGTGTTGATCTCAAGGCTTTATCTTTGTTGCTTGGTCTTGATGAGCACAGCATTACAGGACGCAGCACACTTGATGTATCATTATCTGGAACTCTCAATAAACCAGCTATTACGGGCAAGGGAAATTTGCGAAACGGAACGTATGAGAATTTATTGCTCGGCACACGATTTAAAGACATTACAGGTGAAGTTACAGCGAGCGAAAACCGTTTGAGCCTTAAAAATCTTGAAGGCCGTGATACCAATGGCGGGATATTCACCGGCAGCGGCCATATTGATTTCAGGAATATCCGCGACCCGCAATATCAGTTTGCGCTGGAAACAAAAACCTTGCAGCTTGTGAACACCGATCGCATGGGTGTCACCGCAAGCGGTCAGCTTAAAACGGCCGGGGATATGGACAAGGCCGAGGTTAAGGGGCAGGTTATGATCAATCAGGCGGAATATTATATCTCACAACTGGTCAGCACCAGTTCACTCAGTAGCTTTACGATCATTGAAGAAAACGGCAATGGGGATGAAGGTGCAAACACTCAGGAGAAACAAAATGGTCCGGATGTAATGCTAAATATTGGCATTGAAGCGAATAATAACGTCTATGTGCGCGGCCCTGATCTTGAAACGGAATGGAGCGGTAAGCTGAATGTCACGGGCACAGCCAAGGAGCTGGAGATTAAAGGTGGCCTGTCTCTGGTGCGCGGCAGGTTTCAGCTTCTTGATACGCCTGTGCAGCTTTCAAAGGGCAATGTACGTTTTGCCGGGGATGATCCGGCTAACCCTGACATAGATGTATCGGGTACGATCAAGGGGCGCGATATGGACGCCATTCTCAAAATAACAGGTGAGACCAAAGCCCCTGAAATCGGTCTCCAATCCGAACCGCCTCTGCCGGAAGATGAAATTCTGGCCAAAACCCTGTTCGGCAAGTCGGTCAGTCAGCTTTCGCCTGTGCAAGCCTTACGCATCGCGCAGCTTATGGCTTATCTCTCCGGACGGCAGGAAGCATCTTTTGATCCGCTGAATGATATTCGCCGCGCTATTGGTATAGATACGCTCAGTGTCGGCATGGATGATGAGAAAGGTGCAACACTATCTATCGGCAAATACGTCAACGACAGGGTCTATATTGGGGTCGATCAGGGCACGACACCGGGCAGTTCAGCTGTACGGGCAGAAATTGAAGTCACAGACGATATTGAAGTGGAAACCAAGACAAATTCTACCAACGAGAGTAGCGTGGGTGTAAACTGGAAGAAAGATTATTAGGGATATGTGGGTGCGTGCCGAAAACGTTTTTGCGGCAATTGTCGAAACGCGTTATTTTTTTGCCGCGCAGAAAATCATCGTCGAGCGCAGGCTCACCTGCTTCTACCACCACCCCGTAATGTCTGAAAATTCCATATAATGGAACATAGACCACATCACCTACTTGAAAGTTATATTGATTTATCATTTGACGTTTGGCCTTACCTGTTGTATTTTAAAGTATATATTCAAAATACGCATAAATGAGAAATAATGCAACCAGAAACTTCATATCCTGCGATAATAGGCCGCATTCTTGAGCACCATAGGAAAGAAGCTGGCTATGATCAGGGGGATATTGCAGAGGCTTTAGGGCTTACGCAATCTGCTTGGTCACGAATTGAGCGAGGACAATCAGGTCTATCGTTAGAATATCTTGTTAGGTTCAGCGAAATAATAAAAACCGAGCCCCATAAAATTGTTGAAGATGCGGATTATGCTTCCAAAAGAATTAAAGCTGATGGGGTTATGGTTCACCCGCATGTAATCACGAATACCGATAAGGTCGTTGCGGCTTTAAGCTTAGCTGCGTTGGGTATGATGATTTTTGCGATATTGAAAAAATGAGGGCATAAAAATGAAAGCTGTAATACTCGCAAGAATATCAAGCAAAGAGCAACGGGATGGACATTCGCTTGATGCCCAGATTAAAAACCTGAAGCTACCCCTATCTATTCCGAGGGTTGATTAAATGCGCTGTATCAGGCCGACAAGTCACCTGTGACCTTAAAAAGGGCAAATCGTCTATTTGATTGTTAGAGACCCAGAGAACCATAAAAAGAAGCTGTGGATCAAAGAGCGCGATGTTCTGGAGCAGATAGAAGCTGTCTTTGCCTCTATTCAGGTTCCCAAAGCTTATCTATTTGCGGGGTTAACCGGGAATTGCATGCTTAAGCGTTTTTTGTCGCTGATGCCCTATAATCGGTAGTTTTTAACCTCGGCCACGGTAATTCGGTACATCCTGGGCGGGAATCCAGATATCTTTTGGCTCTTCACCGGTCTGATAGAAAATATCAATCGGGATGCCTCCGCGTGGGTACCAATAACCACCGAGGCGCAGCCATTTTGCTTGTGTTGTTTCCTGGAGGCGTTTGGCAATTGAGATCGTGCAGGCCTCATGGAAATCACCGTGATTGCGGTAAGATGTTAGGAACAGTTTGAGGGATTTGCTCTCGACCAGCCAGTCGCCTGGCACGTAATCGAGCACGAGATGGGCAAAGTCGGGCTGACCGGTGAGTGGGCAGATCGATGTGAATTCGGGCGCTGTGAAACGCACGGCATAGCCAACGTCTTTGTGCGGGTTGGGAACGCGCTCAAGCACTGCTTTATCGGGGCTGACGGGGATTTTGCTTTCACCACCGAGTTGAGTGAGGTTTTGGTAAATAGTTTTATCGGTCATGGTTTAAACTCCTCGTTTATTGCCCCAGAGCATGACATGCAGTTGGGGCAGGACGTGCGCGTTGGTATTATCATTCGTGACTTTTTCAGCCAGCCATTCAAGGCGGGCGTTCAGGCCTGGCAGGTCGGCGGGGCCTTCGGTTTTGTGATTTCCGGGTTGAAGGTAAAGCGGTAAATCGGGATAGTGTGCGGCAGCCTCTTTAGCGTAGGCGTAATCAATTTCATCAAAAATGACTATTTTGAGAGCGATTTGCGGTTTATTGCTGGCAGCTTTCAGGCATTCATCAAACTTGTCCCAGTTGGTGTCATGGCCGCTGGAGGGGGGTTTGGGGGATAGGGTCAGGACGTCGAGATCGGTGAACCAGTTCTGGGCGATTGTTCCTTGGGTTTCCATGGCAAAGCGGTAGCCTTGTTCATGGCCGAGAGTGATGAGTGGGTCGAGTGGCTGGATGGCCGGGTTACCACCAGAGAGCGTGACCATCATAGGCTGGTCTTCGCTCAGACGTGTAATTTCATTCATGATCTCTTTGGCGTTCATGGGCTTCCAGTCATGGCGATAAACGCTGTCAACTGCGTGAAGCGTGTCGCACCATGTGCAGCGGTAATCGCAACCGCCGGTGCGCACAAAGACGGTTGGCTGACCAATAAGCGCGCCTTCGCCCTGGATTGTCGGGCCGAAAATTTCGCTTATTCTAATGTTTTCGTTCATTGTTCTTACTCTGTTATTGCGAGGAGGCTGAAAGCCGATGCGGCAATCCATCTACGGAGTTGGATTGCTTCGCTGGCGCTCGCAATGACGGTTAAATAGTTTTTCATGAGCGGTATTCCGCGCTGGTTTTTGGGGTTTCCTTTACGCGCACGGCGGAGACTTCCGGCCATTTATCTTTGCACCAGTCATAGAAATGTTTAGCGATCCTTTCGGCGGTGGTGTTGTTTTCACTCAGCACGTCGTTGAGGTGGCGGTGGTCGATTTCTTCATCGATGTATTTTTTGAGTGCATCAAGTTCGCGGTAATCATGGACAAATCCGGTGGAATTCAACTTCTCACTTTGTAATTCGACTTCGACAACATAGTTGTGTCCGTGCAAACGTGCGCAAGGGTGATCATCTGCAAGACCGTGTAAAATATGAGAGGCGGAGAAGTGGTATTCTTTTGATATTGTGTACATCAGGCGCCACTTTCTTTTTTGATGCGACACGTTTCGATCCAAAAATCCGGGTCTTCATATCCTGTAGGGTCATTAATGCCCGCGATGTTAAAAGCCTCCTGGCGCTCAACGCAAGTTCCGCAGCGGCCACAGTGAATTTTTCCGCCTTTATAACAAGACCATGTTTCGATAAACGGAACGCCGAGCCGTGTACCTTCGGCGACAATATCGGCTTTGGTTTTGTCAAGAAAAGGTGTGTAAAGTTCAATGTTTGAGACTCCTGCAAGAGCTTCATTTTGCATGGCGGCGAAGGCTTTGATAAAGCTGGGGCGGCAATCAGGATAGATGAAATGATCGCCGCCATGCACGGCGGTGGCAACGGCGTCATCCTTGTTTGCCGAGGCGATGCCATAGGCGATGGTGAGCATGATGGCATTGCGGTTGGGGACAATGGTGATCTTCATTGAGTTTTCCGCATAATGTCCGTCAGGAACGGTAACATCGTCGGTCAGGGCTGATCCGGTAAGCGCAGCGCCGACAGCGGAAATGTCGATGATGTGATGAGGCACACCCAGAGCACGCGCGTGATGCGCGGCGCATTTCAGTTCTTTTTTATGGCGCTGGCCGTAATCGAACGAAATTAAACGGGTGAGGGTACGCTGTTTAGCCGTTTTATAAGCCAAAGTGATGGAATCGAGCCCGCCGGAGCAGATTACGGCTGTTTTCATATTATTAAGTCCTTGTTTTGTTTAACCGGGTAGGAAATCTTCGACCGGTGGGCGGCTTATAGCACTTCAATCTGGAAAAGGGAAGAGAAAGCCTGGAAATTTTGTTGATGCTTATTGATAAATTTCTATAAAGCTTTAAAGTCCTTTTTTATGAATGTAGTTGTTGATAGTGAAAAACGTAGAAGCGTTTTTTCTTTTTTAAAAAAACCTGGCAAGCAGGTTTTTTGGCTTTGGATCGTCTATCAGACTATCAAGGGGACGTTGACGCTGTCTTTGATCTGGATTCCTTTATTCTGGCTTTGGATGAATTCCTAAATCTATTCTATACGTGCAGGCTGATAATCTTTCAGGCAGACAAAGCCGTTTTGTGCGGCAACAAGCGTTTCGCGGCTGAGGCGTGCGGCAATAGTGCCGGGCGGCAATGCGTGATCTTCTTTCCAGACATCCAGATTGTAAACCACCCAGAGCTGCTCATCAAAGCTGGCAAGACTGCCGAAGTTACCGAAGGCGCGGGCGGTGCGCGCGATGTTTTCAATACTTTCGTTCCAGTTCAGAAGGCGATCATGATCGCTAGGGGGCTTTATTGTGGTTGCTTTGTTTTCATCCTGTACAGAGGCGTTATTCCACAATTCAGGTAGGTTTGTGAAAAGATTACTTACCAGTTCAGGTGCGCGCAGGGCGATTTTGGCGCTGTAGGTTTCGACGCTTTCATTTGGGGAAAGATTGACCTTTTCTTGTAAGAGAATATCACCGGCATCAAAGTCTTGCGTCATTTTATGGGCGGTCAGTCCGGCGGCATCGATCATGTTTTCCAGGATGATGCGCGGGATGGGCATAAGGCCACGGGCTTTGGGCAAATATGTTGGATGCAGGTTTACAGCGTAGGCGCGGGCCGGATCGATGGGCGGGATTTTGTAGGGGTAGCCAGCGGCAAAGAAAAGCTCGACGCCTTTATCAAGAAAGGGATTGAGGTGGAAATCTTCGGCTTTTGAGATAATGAACGGAACGTTTCGTTTCTGAGCGAGGGCCTGGCATTGCCGATTAAAATTGAAAATATTGTCGCATTCGAAGCTGAAAATACCGGTGAGTTCGTGACCTTCATCCAAGGCTCTTTGGATGGCAGGCAGCATAAAATCATAACCGAAATACACAAATTTCATGCTATGAGTATTGATGATGCCCGGGGATGTTACAAGCTTGATTTACAGGTCTTGACCCTAGGCTTTGTCATCAAAGAGGCGGAAGAGTTCTTCACTGAGCTCGGAGGCGGCTTCAATGGTTTTGATGTTGGCTTTGTATTGAATCTTTGCCAGATTGAGATTGACTGCTTCTTCGGCCAGATCAACATTAGGCATACCGATGAGGCCTTCGTTATTGGCAAATGGTGAATCCGGGGCATAGGCCGGGACGAAGGGATCGTTTTTGGGTACGAATGTGCTGGTCACCCCTTGGCCATTGCCTTCATTATCTGTTTGCGCGGTTTGCTGCGCGCGCAGAGGTGTATAGGGCATTTGCTCGCCTTCTTCCAGCGAGCCGGTGGTTTGCAAATTGGCAATATTGGACGCGCTGGCGGTGAGTTGTTTATTCGCCGCCGCTAAACCGGAAAGTGCAATGTTAATTGGTCCAATCATATCTAGTATTATAGCATGAAAAACGTTAAAATCGTCTTGAAATCCAGCATTTTTGCTGTTTTCCTGCCGTTTTATATGCCTCTTAATATGAAGGATGAATTATGCGTTTTATAAAGGTTTTTCAACTTGTTATGTTTTTTTTGCTTGGCGTATCGGTTAATGCCGGGATGGGCTTTGCACGTGATTCTATTTGGGGGGCGCCGCAAGATTATACTGTGCGTCCGTTCTTGGAAGAAGCTAAATTGCCGCATAATTCACGCTGGGCTGATGATGAATGGAGTCCGCAGGATTGGATTGATTCGCGTGGCGGTAGTGTTGTCGCGGTCGTTGATGGTTTTTATAGGGCCGATATTGTGGTTGATCAATATGTTGATGATGATGTGCCTGTACTTGAAGTTGGGCAGGGGTTTCTGGACCTGGGCGCGCAGGACCAGCGCCGCGTTGTTGCCTTTATGGATGAGGTGTTTGGTGTTACAAAATTTGCAACGCCGGGTATTATTCTTGTTCTTTTTCATCGTCAGGATAAAAGCTGGCTTCATGGCTTGATAGAAGGCGATACTGAGCGGATTGGGGTTTTTGATGCTAATGGTTTGCAGTTACAGTAAGAATTCCTAATTTATAGGCACGTAAAAACCAAGGGGCTTGCCCCGTGGATGGAGTGCGTCCAGTATCTTCTTCATGCGATTAAGGAAGCAAGGCCACTGTGCGTACAAATGCGAATACCATCTGGTTTTGACCAGCAAGTACCGGCGTAAAATTTTCAATGAAGGATCATTTGCCTATCTGCGGGAATTGATAACGAGTTTTCATGAGATGTTGCCTGAGGTTGAAGTGTTGGAGATCAATCACGATGTTGATTATGTGCACCTGCTGTTATCAATTCCCCCCAAGATGCGTGTCAGTGATGTGGTGCGAACGTTCAAATCATACACAGGCCGTCTTATGAAGAAAAGGTTTGAGTATATGCGCAAAGCATATTGGGGCGCAGATGGCATATGGTCCGACGGTTATTTTGTCAGCACAGTGGGCATCGGTGAGAGTGTTATTAAGCGCTATATTCAAAACCAGGGAGAAGAAGATACTGGACAAGCGCAGCTTGAACTAAAGTGATACCACGGGCCTTGGCCCGTGGAGTTTCACAGTTTTTTGTGTTCCCGGTGAAGGATATAGAGGTTGGAGGCGATGATGATGGCGGTGCCGATGAAGACCGGCCAGCCTGGGGCGATGTGCCAGATCCATATATCAAAGCCTGTGGCCCAGATGAGGCCTGTATAGTTAAAGGGCCCGAGCAATGAGGCTGGCGCACGCTGGAAAGCCAGTGTGAGGAACAGTTGGCCGAGGCCGCCGCTGATGCCTATGCCGAGCATAACAAATGCGGATTCTGGGGTGGGTGTAGTCGCCACCCAGGGCATGAACAGGCCCGGTACAATCACGCCGCCGACGAAGAAATAAAAGGTTATTGTGAAGGCGTTTTGGCTTTTGAGGGCGCGTAGTAGGACCTGCATGCAGCCGTGGCAAGTGGCTGCACCTAGAGCCATGGTAACGCCAATGGCCGTGACATTGGGTGAAGGCTGGGCGACGATTATCACGCCTGTCAAGCCAATGGCGACAGCGATCCAGCGGTGGATGCCGATATATTCTTTGAGGAAGAAATGGGCGAGTACGGGAATAAGCAGTGTGGACATGAAAAACAGCACTGTGGCGTTGGCCATCGGTAATTCCTGCACGGCGGCGAAGGTCAGGTAGAGTCCAATGGTGCCGATTGTTACGCGCAGCGCTAGTGTGAAAGGCTGGCCGGTTTTGAGCAGGTGGTATTTGTGCGTTATTACAATATAGGCGCAGCACGGTATGATTGCCAGCAGGTTCCGATAAAAGACGATCTCCATGACGTGGTGCTGGCCGGTGAGCAGCTTATTCATTGCGCTCATGACCGTGAAGCAGAAAAAGGCCGTGCAGGCGAAAGCGACGCCGTGCAGGATTTTATCCTGATGAGGCGGGATTTTGGTCTTGGTTGGTTTTGCGTCATTCATTGTGCGTGTGCTTTTCATCAAAAAAAGGGCCGCGAAAATATCGCACCCCTTTAAATTTTTTTACACTGTCATTCCGATGGATGCCGGAATCTTTTGTTTTTTTGTATAAGATCCCGTTTGTTTATGTTCGACCTGCGGTCTCACCAACGGGATGACGGTTTGGCTACAGCGCGCTGCGCTTGCCAAGCAAACCGTCAGTTTTTGGCCTTATCAACCAGTTTGTTTTTGCCGATCCAGGGCATCATGGCGCGAAGCTTGGCGCCGGTTTCCTCGATCGGATGGGCGGCATTTTTTTCGCGCATTTCAACAAGTTTGGACAGGCCTTCCTTGTTGCCGCCCATGAAGCCTTCGACGAATTTGCCAGACTGGATGTCTTCGAGGATGCGTTTCATTTCGGCTTTGGTTTCGGGCGTAATCACACGCGGGCCGGAAACGTAGCCGCCATATTCGGCGGTGTTGGAGACGGAATAGTTCATGTTGCTGATTCCGGCTTCATAGATCAGATCGACGATCAGCTTGGTTTCGTGCAGGCATTCGAAATAGGCCATTTCGGGCGGGTAGCCTGCTTCGACCAATGTTTCGTAGCCGGCTTTGATCAGCTCTTCCAGACCGCCGCATAGCACGGCTTGTTCACCAAACAGGTCGGTTTCGCATTCGTCTTTAAACGTTGTTTCGATGATGCCGGAGCGGCCACCGCCAACGGCGCTGGCGTATGACAGGGCGAGGTCTTTGGCTGTGCCGGAAGCGTTTTGCGCTACGGCGATCAGGCACGGCACACCACCGCCTTTTTGATATTCGCCGCGGACAGTGTGGCCGGGGCCTTTCGGAGCGACCATAATGACGTCAAGGTCGGCGCGCGGTTTGATCAGGCCGAAATGGATGTTCAGGCCGTGGGCAAACATCAGGGCTGCGCCTTGTTTGAGGTTGGGTTCGATGTCGTCGCGGTACAGGTCGGCCTGGTGCTCGTCCGGGGCGAGGATCATGACGACATCAGCTTCGGCTGCGGCTTTGGCCGGGGGTATGACGGTGAAGCCTGCACCTTGTGCTTTGGCGGTGGATGCGGAGCCTTCACGCAGACCGATGATCACGGTTTTAACGCCGCTGTCTTTAATGTTTTGCGCGTGGGCATGGCCTTGTGAGCCATAGCCGATGATGGCGACTTTCTTGGCTTTGATCAGTTCGAGATCACAGTCTTTATCATAGTAAACATTCAGGCCGGTCGTGTTTTCAGGCGTCGTTTGCGCCGCTGCTTGTGTCATAATCGTGAACCTTTTTTAAATTCTATATTTGTGAACCGCATAAAACAGCCTTTGGACGGCTAAATCAAGCTATTATTTGTTGTTATTTCAGCGCTGCATCGACTGCGCCGGTTAGTTTTTGCATCTCTTTAAGGTCGCCCTGAATTTCATAGCCTTTTTGGCCGATGATGCGACCGTCCAGATCAATGTTATAAATGCTGGCACGGTACGACATTTTAAAGGGGCCGAATTCTTCCATAAACATGCAAGTATAGCGTTCATCATGCGGGTGAAAGCCATCGGTTATGGTTGCATTCAACGTGACTTCGCGATAGCCGCTGCCCAGACCTGTGGGTTGGCGCAGAGTTTGCGAGACGATTTTTTCAATTCTATCGCCCTCGTAAAGAAACACTTCGATACCGGCTTTGCAGCCTTTGACCAGCTTTGTATCTGCTGTTTCACGGTCGATGCAGCCTGTTAATAGCAGGGTTGATCCAGCAAGCAGTGCGAGGGGCAAATTTTTCATGGCGTTAATCCTTATCATCATGGGTGGTAGAGCCGCGGGAAATGGCGGCAATGCCCGTGCGGCTGACATCGACGAGGCCTAAAGGCTTCATTAAGTCAATGAAGGCGTTGACTTTTTCTGTTGTGCCAGTGAGTTCAAAGACGAAAGATTCCAGCGTGGAATCGAGCGGTTGAGCGCGGAAAACATCGGCAAGCCTTAAGGCTTCGATGCGTTTTTCTCCGGTGCCGGCAACTTTGATGAGCGCTAGTTCGCGCTCTATATGCGGGCCGAATGTGGTGAGGTCGCGCACACGCTTGACGGGTACGATCTGCCGGAGCTGGGCCTTGATTTGTTCGATAACCGCTGGCGTGCCTGAGCAGACGATGGTGATACGCGAGGTGTTTTCCTCGTGATCGGTTTCGGCGACGGTCAAGCTGTCGATATTATAGCCGCGGCCGGTAAAGCGGCCAATGACGCGGGCTAAAACGCCCGGTTCGTTTTCTACGACAATCGCCAGCGTATGGCTTTCTTCTTCCTGCTGCAACGGATTTGGCGCATAAACGGATTTTGAATTGCGGTTTTTCTTTTTGATTGCCTGGATCATAATCTTGATGTCCTTGTTTTAGTCTTTATACCAAACTCTTATCGAACTTGTCAGCATCGGGGGACAGGATCATTTCATTGTGAGCCTTGCCGGAAGGGATCATCGGGAAGATGTTTTCTCTTTGGTCAACGCACACATCAACGATTGTCAGGCGATCGGTTTTGAGCATTTTTTCAATGACATCATCAAGTTCATCCGGTGTTTCAGCGCGCAGACCAACACCACCATAGGCTTCGGCAAGCTTGACGAAGTCGGGCAGGCTCTCGGAGTATGTCTCAGAATAGCGCTCGCCGTGCAAGAGTTCCTGCCACTGGCGGACCATGCCCAGCCAGCTATTATTTAGAATAAAGATCTTTACCGGTAGTTTGTATTGGATGGCGGTGCCGATTTCCTGAATGTTCATTTGGACGGAACCGTCGCCGGAGATATTGACAACCAGAGAATCTTTGTGTGCCATTTGTACACCGACGGCGGCGGGCAGGCCGTAGCCCATGGTGCCAAGGCCGCCGGAGGTCATCCAGCGGTTGGGTTCATTGAACGGCAGGAATTGCGCGGCCCACATCTGGTGCTGGCCAACCTCGGTGGTGATGTATTTTTCGCGGGGGTCTTTGGCAAGCGCATCGCGCAGGCGTTCGAGCGCGTATTGCG
Source organism: Rhodospirillales bacterium (assembly GCA_023898785.1). Classification (NCBI taxonomy): domain Bacteria; kingdom Pseudomonadati; phylum Pseudomonadota; class Alphaproteobacteria; order Rhodospirillales; species Rhodospirillales bacterium. The sequence goes on from CP060239.1 coordinate 2,109,214, forward strand.
GTTTGATTACCGTGTCGCTGTTTTTATAAGCGAGGCAGTTTTTTGCGCGCCAGCCTTCGATCTGTTTCCTCCATTTGTCCAGCGCTTCACGATCGGCTTTATAACGGTGTTTTTTCCAGACATCGATCATCATCTTGAGCGCGCTGGCGGCGTCGGCAACGATGGGAATGTCGACATGGATATTTTTATTGATTGAGCTGGGGTCGATATCGATGTGGATTTTGGTGGAATGGGGTGAGAATTTATCGGTGCGTCCGGTGACGCGGTCGTCAAAGCGTGCGCCGATATTGATCATGACGTCACAATCATGCATCGCGAGGTTTGCTTCGAATGTGCCGTGCATGCCGAGCATGCCGAGCCATTGTTTGTCGCTGGCCGGGTATGCGCCTAGGCCCATTAATGTGGAGGTGATCGGGAAGCCCGTTTCTCGGACGAGTTCGCGCAAAAGCTTTGAGGCTTCGGTGCCGGCGTTGATAACGCCGCCGCCGGTGTAAAAAACAGGTTTTTTAGCGTTGGCCATAAGGGCGACAGCAGCTTCGATTGCTGCGCGGTCGGCTTCCGTTTTGGGTTGATAGGTTTGCAGGGATGGTTTTAGCGCTTTTTTATAAGCGCCTTTTGCAAACTGAACGTCTTTAGGGATATCAATAACTACGGGCCCGGGGCGGCCAGAGCGCGCGACGTGGAAGGCTTCGTGTATAATATCGGCAACCTTGTTGGCGTCCTTTATTAAGTAATTATGTTTGGTGCAGGGGCGCGTGATGCCGGTGGTGTCTGCTTCCTGAAATGCATCGGTGCCGACCAGGAAGGTCGGGACCTGTCCGGTGATGCAAACGAGGGGAATGGAATCGAGCAGGGCATCGGTCAGGCCGGTGACCGCATTGGTTGCGCCGGGGCCGGAGGTGACGAGCGCGCAGCCAACTTTGCCGGTTGAGCGGGCGTAGCCTTCGGCAGCGTGGAGGGCGCCGCCTTCCTGGCGGACCAGGACGTGCTTGATTTTGTCCTGATTTTTGAAAATTTCATCATAGATGGGCAGAACCGCACCGCCCGGATAGCCAAAGACAACTTCAACACCCTGGTCGATCAGGGCTTGAATGATTATTTCCGCACCGGTCATCTGATCGGGGTTGTTCGGGGTGGCTTTTGGGGCGTGGTTTTTTGCTTCTGTTGTGCTCATCATTTTCTCACTTTAATAAAATTGCATTTGTTTTAACGTCTTCCACAGGCTTTACGCAATATAAAACAAAGATTTGGGCCATAAAAAAACGCCCTTTGATCAATGTCTTCGGGCGCTTGGTCGGTTTGAAAAAATTGACAGATCCTAGTGCGCCCGTGCCTCCACCAGAAGTACGACGAGGTCGCTGACGACGTTCACGAGGATGTTGTTCAAAGTTTTCATGTCTCTTTTCTAACGCTTTTCATGGTCTTTTGTAAACACTTAAAGCGTTTTTTCGGATTTTAGTGATCCTCTGTTTTGGAGGAAGGATCGCTTAGCCCTTAAAAACGCTTTGGTTGTATGGCCTGTTTCGCGGCCTTTTATACAAGGTTTGTCCTTGGTCTTTGTTTTGGTTTCGACAGACCGTTTTTTATACACCCTTATTAGAAAACCGCTTTTTTACGTTTGTCCGTGTCTGTCTTGATAGATTAACTTAAGCATTAAAATTACTTTTTGTCAATATAAAAAGTAATAAAAATACGTATTTTTACTTAAAAAGAAATAATATTACTTTATTGAGTTCAGTTTTGGGACTGATTTGCGGTGCAGTGCAATCGGGCAAAGGGTTTTGAGTCTAGCCAGAGGTGTTGGCTATGTTGTAGAAAGAGCGTACTAAATCGCTTTGGAATGCCGCTGAGGCACTGGCGTATCCGCATTTGGGATATAGGCATCAAAAACAGACGCGACAATTCGTACCATCATCCGCGCCTTGGGATTCATTGTCAAAACGCGCCCCTCCATCTGAACAAAATCAAGCCCTTTATATGGTTCAAGCGCCGCAATCTCTACATCCAAATGCTCTTGCTCAAAACCATGCCGGGCGCACAGCCCCCCCACATCGACGCCAAAATCACACATCAACCGCTCAATCACATCTGCGCGCAAAGCATCTTCTGCACTGATCGGACAATATTTCGCCGCCGTGAGCTTGCTCGCCAGAATCTGCTCGCGATAAAGCGGCATATCCACCGCATTTTGAACATACCCACCCGGCAAGAAACCAATAGAAGATGCCCCGACCCCAATCAACGCATCGGCGGCATCATCTGTGTATCCTTGAAAATTCCGCCGCAAGCGGCCTTCTTTTGCCGCCTGTACCAGCGGATCATTCCCCTTTGCAAAATGATCAATTCCTACCGGGAAATAGCCTGCCTGCTCTAACGCCAGCGCCCCCGATTCAAACAAATCGAAACGCATCGTTTTATCGGGAAGCGCGCCCTCATCAATCAAACGCATATGCTTTTTCATCCACGGCACATGTGCATAACCAAACAACGCCACCCGGTCAGGATCAAGCGCAATCACTTTTTCAATCGTTGCTTTCATCGTTTCCGGCGTCTGATGCGGCAAACCATAAAGCAAATCCATATTGACGCGATCAACCCCGCGCCCGCGAAACAACGCAACCGCCTTCTCACTAAGCTCAAAAGGCTGTGGCCGGTTCACAGCCTCCAAAACATTGTCATTAAAATCCTGAACGCCCAGACTAATCCGGTTTACGCCATTATCGGCATAGGCCTGAACGCGTCCTTCGGTCAGCTCCCGCGGATCAATCTCAATGGCAATCTCGGCAGTTTCTTCAATTGTGAAACTCTTGCGGATACGGCTCATCACCAGATCAAAATCCCGTGCCCGCAGCATCCCCGGCGAACCGCCGCCAAAATGAATATGCGAGATGCGCTGCCCCTTATCGCCCAGCGCATCGGCGAGAATCTCAATCTCGCGGATCATCAAATGTGCATAATCCTCAACCGGTCCGTAACGCTGCGTGATTTTGGTATGACACCCGCAATACCAACACATTTTCGGACAAAACGGCACATGAAGATAGAGCGACAACCGCGACCTTTCCGGTAAACGGCTAAGCATTTGCGGATAAAGCTGTTCGTCCTCAAGCGGCTGAAAATGCGGTGCGGTCGGGTAGCTCGTATAACGCGGCACTGGCCGGTCAAGCTTCAACATGGTTTCTCGCAAGTTACAACGCATTTTTAAGGCCTTAATGTCGCGGTTAAGCGCTTAAGCCACAACTTTAAAAACTGCGCGTTCCACAATCTTCGCAACTTCCTCGGCATCGGCGTTTTTGCGCAGAATATTGCCAAAGGACAAAATACCGGTCACCTGGCCTTCGTGATTACGGACAATTAAACGGCTTACATTGTGGGAACGCATCTTATCGGCGGCATCCTCAAGGAAATCCTCTTCGTTGCAGGCATAAACCTTATTGGTCATGTAATCGCCGACTTTGGCTTCATCCGGGTTCTTGCCTTCCGCAAGCGCGCGTATCACAATATCACGATCTGTGATCATCCCTTGCAAATTATCGCCGTTTCCCACGGGCAATACACCACAATCGGCCTCTTTCATCTTCTGCGCTGCTGTCGTAAGGTTATCATCTGCGCCAACTCTGACAACCGTTTCGGTCATCAATTCACTGACTAGTGTTTTGTGCATAATAAAACTCCATCTCTAACTTACCCCTCACAATGAAGAGTATTGTTCGTTCCGATCCTAAAGCAATATCAAAAAAGCAAAGGACGCTGCAAGAAACAAAGCCTGCTTTTTTGACAAATATCAAGTGCTTGCTTTGGCATTTATGTTTGGCTCATGGCGTAGAAATAGAAAAAGGATCTTGCCATGTTGAAGCATCTATGCGGTGTTTTGGTTGCCGGGGTAGCGTTTGTTGCCGCGCCTTTAGAGGGCTTAGCAACGGACAGCGAGCGCGCTATGTTGGAGACGATGTTTAAAGAAGCAGACATTATTCCTGACGGCAAACTTGATGAGGGAGAGTTTGATATGTACCATTTTTCTGCCTTCGTTGGCATGGATTCCAATCATGATGGTGTTTTGGACAAACGGGAGTGTAACGATGATTGCTTTGGCTACAATGCGGGGAACGGTGTGACCAATCAGCAGTCCAGGCCCTATCAAAAGCTGGAGTTTGCACAGACACCTTACCGCTTTGATGCCATTGATAAGAGGTGGTCTCGGTTCTTCGGCCAGCTTTGCGGCGAAGTTAAGCTACGATCGGTTGGTTATTGTCATGCCGCCTGCCTGTGGTTTTGTTTCTCCGGGTGAAGGGCGCGGCCGCCGGAGCCGTTAGGCGGAGGCGGCAAGCCCGAGGCCGGAGAAACAAAATTTCGTTCATCATAAACGTCGTCCGGGGTTTGTCCATCAAATACCGAATGCGGCCTCTGCGCGTTGTAAAACGCCAGCCAGCGCCCGATATCCCGCCTGGCTTGCAGGCCGCTCTCGAACGCGTTCAGATACACGCATTCATATTTCAGACTCCGCCACAGCCGCTCGATGAACACATTGTCCATCCAGCGGCCCTTGCCGTCCATCGAGATCGCGATCCCGTTTTCTTTCAGGACGCCCGTCCACGCGTCCGCCGTGAACTGGCTGCCCTGATCGGTATTGAAGATCTCCGGCGGCCCGTAGCGGGCGATGGCTTCCTCCAGCGCCTCCACGCAAAAGCGCGTTTCCATCGTGTTCGACAGCCGCCAGGCCAGCACCTTCCGGCTGGCCCAGTCCATGATCGCTACCAGATACAAAAACCCGCGTTTGACAGGGATGTACGTGATATCCGCGCACCATACATGGTTCGGGCGGGTGATCGTGAGCCCCTTGAGCCGGTAGGGATAAATCCGGTGGCCGGGATGCGGCATCGAAGTGCGCGGCCTTTGATAGACCGCCTCGATTCCCATCAGGCGCATCAGACGCCGCACGCGGGTGCGGCCTACCTCGTACCCCTGACGGCGCAGATGCCGGGCCATCTGACGGGACCCGTAAAACGGGGTTTGCAGGAATTGCGCGTCAATCAGCCGCATCAGCGCCAAATTGTCCGCGCTCTCCCCGCGCCGCTCGTAATACCAGCCAGAGCGGCTGATCCCCAGCAACCGGCACTGCGCCGCGATGCCGATATTGTCATTGGACGGGTCTACCATTTCCTGCCGCCCCCGGACCGCAACCGGGCGGAGGCATCGGCTAAAAAATCACGTTCCACTGTCAGCTGTCCGATCTTGGCGTGCAAGTCCCTGACCTCGGCGTTATGCGCGTCCGCTCGCGATTCCAGCTTGCCCGCAAAACCCGCCTCCAGCGCAGCCAGAGCCTCCTTCTTCCAACGGTGAATGACCGTCGCATGCACCCCGTAACGGGATGACAGCTCCGTGATCGGCGCGTCCTCCCGCAACGCCGCCAGCGCAACCTGCGCTTTAAACTTCGCCGGGTAGTTCTTCCTTGTCTTACTCATAATCCATGACCCTCCTTCGGTCATAGATCGTAGCTTAACTCACTGTCCGAATTCTTGGGACCACCTCTATCGCAGCATAAAATGCGTTGATAGATTTTGATCAAAATCAAGAAATCAAATTTTGAGTCTTGAGATAAAGAATCCGCAAGGCATGCAGCCAACCCGCCAGATTTGCACTGACGAGATACACTAAAACAGAGGTTTTTGTGATTATTTAATCTAAAAATCTTGCTCCATGACCGCTATCGAGCTGTTCTTCAAACATATCAACATGCTCTTCTACAGCCGAGGCATCTTCAAAAGTGGCCACATGGAAGGCGGCATCTCCCTTATTGACAAGCGGAAGCGTTACAGCGCCAACAATAATGCCTGTTCTGCGGGCCAGAACTTCGTGTTTTTCTCTGCCAAATGGGTCGGAAATAACGCCAAGGATTTGTCCTTTTTTTACGCGCTGCCCGATTTTCTTTTTTGACGATAAAATACCGCTGTGAGGTGCGCGTATCCAATGACTGGAGCGGGCAATAAAAACCTCCTTGGTTTTCGTTTTGTTTTTTTGCGGAAGCATACCAATTTCACGCATGACAGACAGCACACCTTGCAGACCGCTCTTAATGACTTTTCCATTAAACCTGAGGGCTTCTCCACCTTCAAAAAGCAGGGTTGGTATGCCCAGTTCGCGCGTTGCTTCGCGCAGGGATCCGTCGCGCAATTCAGAATGCATGACAACAGGCACATTAAAAGCCTCTGCCATGGCTTGTGTCTCAGGATCATCAAGGCAAGCGCGTATCTGCGGGAGATTAATGCGATGAATGGCGGCGCAATGCAGATCAATGCCGTGAGTACATTTTTCAACGATTTCCTTCATAAAGATATGAGCAAGCTGTCCTGTGAGCGAACCGGTTTTGGAGCCGGGAAAACTTCGGTTTAAATCCCGTCGATCTGGTAGATATCTCGATTTTGTATTGAACCCGAACACATTAACAATCGGCACGGCAATGAGCGTTCCTTTAATATGGCTAAGAGTTTTTTTGGTCAGAAGCTGGCGAACAATTTCAATGCCGTTGAGTTCATCTCCATGTACGGCGCCGCTGACGAATAACACCGGTCCGTCCTGTTTTCCACGGATCACCTCGATAGGAATATTCATATTCGTGAAATCGTAAAGCTTGGCAACATCGAGATAAACACGTTTACGTTCTCCCCGTTTGATTATCGTTCCGCCTATAACAAGATCTTTTGTCATCTTGGCTATCCTTTATTCTCCCGGCTTTTCTTTGGTGAATGCACATTCTTTTCGACATGTTCAATCATTAATCCCGCAATATCTTTCTTGGATACAGCTTCTATACCTTCCAGGCCAGGAGAAGAGTTTACTTCAAGCACCAGCGGACCACGTTTTGAGCGGATCAAATCCACACCTGCTACATCAAGGCCCATTGCTTTTGCCGCTGAAACGGCTGTTTTGCGCTCTTCAGGTGTAATTTTAACTTTTTCGCCCTTACCGCCGCTATGAAGGTTGGAACGAAAATCTCCATCTTGCGACCTGCGCATCATAGTTGCGACAACCTTATCGCCAATAACGAAACAGCGAATGTCCGTGCCGCCAGATTCCTCAATAAACTCCTGAATAAGGAAGTGTGCATCCAGCCCTCTAAAAGCTTCAATAACGCTTTCTGCAGCCTTTTTTGTTTCAGTCAGGATAACGCCTTTTCCTTGTGCACCTTCCAATAGCTTGATGACCAGTGGTGCGCCACCTGCGACTTCGATAAGATCGTCAATATTGCTGGTTGAATGCGCAAAGCCTGTAATTGGCATGCCAAGCTTTTTACGCGATAAAATTTGATGTGCCCGCAGCTTATCACGGGATCGTGTGATTGCCAGCGACCCATTCAAGGCATAAATACCGGACATTTCAAATTGCCGTACAACAGCGGTTCCATAAAAAGAGACAGAAGCAGCAATTCTCGATATCACTGCATCAAGGCGCAGAATTTTATCTTGGTAATGAATTTCATTGTCTACGGAATTGATGTTCATAAAGCATTTAAGCGGATTAACAACCTGTACCTCATGTCCATGCTCCTTTGCTGCCTCGACAAGGCGCATGGTGGAATAGAGCGTTGGGCCACATGAGAGAATACCGATTTTCATGATGTTTCCTTTTTGGCTTTAAATTTTTGTAGTGGAGATCGTTTTCTCAATCGCTTTAAATTCAGCTGCGAAATAATATCGTAATGCTTCACCATATACAGCCATAAAGGCGTAACCAGAAGGCTTAAAGATATAATGGCCACAACGTATTTATAACCATCTTCCCGAATAGTGTGTGCAGCCAGTCCCATCGCCGCTAGAATAAAAGAAAATTCACCGATTTGCGCTAAAACTGCGCCTGTGACGTAGGCTTCTTTCTTCTCCACGCCCTGCCAGCGCAATACGGCAATATTGACAATGGTTTTTAGAAGCATTGTGATAAACAAAAGTAAAATGGTTGTCAGCAGATGCTTTTGTAAAAATTGTAAATCGATTAACAAGCCAATTGAAAGGAAAAATACCATAATCATGACATCGAATATGGGTTTGGTGTGCTCTTCCATTTTTTTATGGTTCATGGTGTTCCCAATAAGAAGCCCTGCTAAAAACGCACCATAGGCCGCAGAAAGGCCAAGCAAACCGGCTAGCGCCGAGGCCGTGAAACAAATAGCCAGACTTGTAATCGCCGTTTGCCCACGCATGAGCTTATCGTGAAAAGCATCAATTTTTTTCCAAACTTTATCAAATATCTTCGGCCTTGAGGTGAATAGAAACACAATGCTGATCATTACAAGCAATGCAACGGCCATCTTGATAATGCCCGCATAGTTAAATCCTTCATCTGTGCTAAGCGCTCCTATAATCAAAATCATCGGGATAACGGCAATATCCTGGGCAATCAAAATACCCAGACTGCTTTCTCCAATGTGCGTAGATCTTAAGCCTATATCGTCCAGAATTTTCAAAGCAACAGCTGTGCTGCTAAGCGCAATGGAAAAACCCAACAATATAGAGCGATTAAGCGGCCAGCCTAAGAGAAAACCAAGTGCCAGCATTGCAGACAGGCCTGCAGCAATTTGAACTCCGCATGTAACAATGGAAACTTTGGCAACTTTTTTAAAGTTGTTAAGATTGAGTTCCATTCCTGCAATGAAAAGCAAAAGCAAAATGCCAAGCTCTGCCATCAGCGAAATTTCTTCACGGCCCTGAACAACGCCAAGCACGGAAGGGCCAAGGATAATACCAACGATTATATATCCAACAAGAACAGGCTGTTTGAGTTTTTGAAAAACCGCCCCGCCAATAAATGCAGCGGCCAAAACTGTTGCGAGATGTGTTAAGGCGTAATGTTCATCCATAATTTACGGCCTTCAGTGCTAGAACCACTTCAGTTTTTTGAAAGTAACAATTTGTATGGCGACTATGACAACAAGCATAGCGATAAATATCCAGAAGGCCGCGCTGTTTTCCGCGCCGGGAATGCCTCCAACATTGATACCCAGAAGCCCTGTTAGAAAACCAAGAGGCAAGAATATGGCCGCAATAACAGAGAGCATATACATATTTTTATTTATTCGGTCCGCCAAAGAATTGGCTAGCTCATCTTTCACAATCTGTGCCCGTTCGCGCATAGCATCTAAATCTTCAACATAGCGCACAACACGGTCCAAAGATTCTTGTAAACGGCGTTTATGCATTTGGTCGAGCCAAGGTTGTTCGGAAGTGCGTAAATGCCCAATGACATCTCTTTGCGGCGCTATATAACGCCGGAAAAGAATGGCTTGTTTACGGATGATCGTTATATCCTGGCGTTCATCAGGTTCTGGGTCTTCCATAATGCGTTCTTCAACATCATCCAGTCTTTCATCCAGTTCAGAGAATATCGGTTCCATGCGATCAAAAAGCCGTGACGCTAAAGCACATACAAATTCACCGGAATTTTTTGGTCCCTTGCCAGCCATAAGCCGTTCACGAATATCCTGCACAGCCTTAAGCTTCCGGCGACGAACGCTAATAATACGGTGTTCATCAACCCAAAGCCGTATAGAAATCATATCCTCAGGCTCGGCGTTTTCATTCAGATTTACGCCGCGGAGAATAAGCAAAGCGCCCGCTTCAAATTCAAGAATACGCGGGCGCGTTTCTTCGGCAAGAAGGGCGTCAATAATGATGTGATCAAGATAGGTGATTTCGCGCTCTAACCATTCCCGGCTTGCCGGATCGGTCGCATCCAGATGCACCCAAGCCAGCGTGTCACTTTTTATGGTTTGAGAAATAGAATCGCCTGTGAGAGGGAAGCCTTTGCCAGTTCCATCGATAGAGCAAGCATGAAGGATTGCACTGTTATCTGTCATTGCTTTGAACCTTAATTATATCTGGTGTTTTTAAGTGTATATCGCGCTGCGGGAACGGTATCTCTATGCCACTTTCCTTGAATTTGTTCCATATATCAAACATAACTGCGCTTTGCGGTTCCCAGCGGCCCTGTGTCACGTCCCCTACCCAGAAATGCAGAATGAAATCTACCGAGCTATCAGCAAAATTTCGTAAGTAGCATTTAGGTTCTGGATCTTTCAAACAGCGGGGATGAGCTTTGGCCGCGTCCAGAAGGATTTCACGCGCCTTTTCAATGTCAGATCCATAAGAAACACCAATAGCAATTTCAATGCGTCCTTTATTGTTGGTGTATGTCCAGTTGATTACGCGGCTGGTGATGAGGTCTTCGTTTGGCACCAGAATTTCTTTGCTATCAAATGTCTCGATCAGCGTAAAACGGGCGCTGGATTTACGAATAAATCCAAAGGTGCCGTCGGAAAGCTCAACCAGATCATCTTGCTCTACCGATTTTTCAAGCAAAAGAATGATACCGCTGATGAAATTTGAAGCAATTTTTTGTAACCCAAAGCCAAGCCCGATACCAAGTGCGCCGCTAAATACTGTTAAGGTTGTAAGGTCAACGCCAATGACGTCGAGGGTAAAAAGGAATGCCACAAAATACAGGACAATCTGAATGATCTTAAGAACAAGAGCACGATTGGAAGCGCGTAATTTTTTGATGTTACCAATACGGCTTTCCGCAACATCCGAAATAATGGCTGTAACCCAGAAAATAAGTGCAATAACCACTAATGCTCTTAAAAGCCCGTAAGCGCTGATTTCATACTCACCGGCCTTGAAAGTCAGAGTTTCCGTATCAAGATACTGTTTTACTACATCAAAATGGCCTGTAGTCCCCAAAACCAGAATAGCTATGAGTGTCAAAAATGTAAGCCACTTAGCGTATATGCCTTTGGGCTTGATAATATTGAGCCATAAACCTGCCATCCTTGTAGCATATAACAGAAGAATATGATCCCCAAGACATGTTTGTGAAAGATTTCCTCTGGCTGGGGTGCCGGATAGGTCATGGTGCTATGAGCATCAAGAAAGGTAACGAAATAAAAAAAATACGTAAATAAAAAACTTTGACTATATGGAGGCTATATTTTATATAAACGGCGAATGGGAACGGAAGATTAATATGGAACGTAACGCAGTTATATTTGTAACTGGGGGTGCAGGGTATATAGGCTCCCATATTTGCAAGGTTCTGTCCCAAAACGGTTTTCAGCCGGTCGTTTACGATAATCTGTGTTCGGGAAATGAAGAAGCTGTGTGCTGGGGGCCTTTGATTAAAGGCGATATTCGCGATCGGAACGCTCTGCGTGCAGCGCTGGAAGAACATAAACCTGGTGCTATCATGCACTTTGCCGCACTTATTCAGGTTGGAGAGTCTGTTGCCCATCCTGATATTTACTATGATAACAATGTCTTTGGGTCTTGGTGCCTTCTGGAAGAGGCGCGCAGGGTCGGCGTAGAAAACATGGTGTTTTCCAGCACGGCTGCGGTTTACGGCATGCCGCAGTCATCTTGTATTTCTGAAGTGCATCCTTTGCGGCCTATTAATCCTTACGGCCATACCAAGCTGGCCATGGAAAATATGATCCGGGATTATGCGGATGCCTATGGTCTGCGTTATGCGATTTTGCGTTATTTTAACGCTGCTGGGGCTGATCATGACGCCGAAACCGGCACGGCTTATAAGGTCGATACACATATCATTCCCTTGCTGATGCGCGTGGCATCCGGGGATAAGCCGCAAATCGGGATATTTGGAACGGACTACGATACAAAAGACGGAACAGCCATGCGTGATTATATCCATGTGATGGATCTGGCGCGCGCGCATGTTTTGTCTTTGCGCCATATTATGGAAGGAAAAGAAAACCTGATCCTAAATCTGGGAACGGATCAGGGTTATAGCGTCCGCGAGGTTGTTGAAAGCGCACGGCGCGTGACAGGAAAGACCATACCGGCGGAAGAAACCACCCGCCGTGCGGGCGATCCGGACGTTCTGGTGGCCAGCGCGTTGCGTGCGCGTGAAGTTCTGGACTGGAATCCGGAAGACTCAAATCTTGATACGATCATGGAAACAGCATGGCGCTGGCGGCAAAAGCAAAAGGGATTATGATCCTGAGGCCTTAAGGATATAGAGATAAGCAATTGATAAAAAATACCACATTAAATCAGCTGTGTCAGACAAAGATCAAACTGGTCCTGATCGGGCTGGATTGTCTGGCGATGCTGCTGTCGCTGGTCCTGTCTTTTTTGTTTGTCCGTATCCTTTCCGCCTTGTGGGGTATAGAAAATGCCTTTTATCTGGATGACCTTTTGACGCTAAAATTTTTGGGGCTTTATACGCTCTTTTTTCTTGGCGGGTTGGGCTATTTTTCTCAAAAAGAGCATTATCGGCTCAAATCTCCATGGTGGCAGCAGGTCAGGCATATTTTGTTTTTTTGCACCTTCTCTTTGGTGATTACCAGTTTTTTCAGCTTTATGATTAACATGTCGATTGGGCGGCTGTGGGTGATTATGACATGGCTAATGGCTTTTGTTTGTCTTCTGCTGTTTCGCTGGGTTGCACGGGGTATTTTAATACGGACGGGGTGCTGGAGCATCCCAACGATTTTAATCGGTGGAGTCGGAAACCTCATTGAGGCCTGTTATGCTCTGCGCTCGGAAAATTATCTGCATTATCAAATTCAATATGTGGTTCTGGTCAATGAAAGCGGAGAAGGACATGAAGCCCTTTTTCATGCCTCGCATCCCGGCATTGAAATCAGGGAAGAGCATGACGCATTTTCTCCGCATGATTACGTTGTGATTTGTCCGGATGACCGCAATCAGATGTCTTTAAGAAAAACAACTCTGGAGGTGCAAAAGGCCGGCGCTCATTTCGCTATTATTCCGCCTTTGGAAGGGGTATCTTTATTCGATTTCCATGCCAGCAAGTTTTTCGGGTATGGCATTACTCTCCTGGAACCTTCCGTTATACTTGGTGGGCCTTTTATGCGCTTTTTTAAGCTTCTCATGGATAAAATCGGAGCCTTGGTTGCTCTTATTTTATTCTCGCCGCTTATGGTGTTTTTATGCTGGAAAGTGTGTCAGGATGGCGGTCCGGCTTTTTATGGCCAGATGCGTGTGGGGAAAGATGGTAGGCTTTTCAAATGCTGGAAATTTCGTAGCATGGCTGCCAACGCTGATGCGCTCCTGAAAGAGTTGCTGGAAAACGATCAGGCGGCGCGTGAGGAATATGAGCGTGATTTTAAGCTGAAAAAAGATCCTCGCATTACGAAGATTGGCGAGATTTTGCGCAAGACGAGTCTGGACGAACTTCCCCAGCTGTTTAACGTCCTGCGCGGGGATATGAGTTTGGTCGGCCCGCGCCCAATTGTGGAAGATGAGAAAAAATATTACAAGGAACGGCTTATGCATTATGTGTCGGTGAAACCGGGTATGAGCGGGTTATGGCAGGTGAGTGGGCGCAGCGATCTGACCTATGCGCAGCGCGTATATCTTGATAGCTGGTATGTTGAGCATTGGTCGATCTGGAGCGACCTGGTGATCATTATCAAAACGGTTTTTGTGTTACTGCAGCGTCGCGGGGCATATTAGGCACTATCTGGAAATGTTTTACGAAGAACTTCTGTGGTTTTGTCGTTTTTAAGTTTTTCGACCAGATCTTTCAGGGAATTGGTGTTCGTACGGTCGGCGATCAAAAGTGCATCTGGCGTTTCGATGATGACAATATCTTCAATTCCCGCGCAAGCAACAAGACGCTTTCCTTCTGGCAAAATCATGCAATTTTTTGTGTCGTGGCAAACAACACGCTCTTCGATCACATTGCCGTTTTTATCTTTTTCACGGATTTCCCAGAGACTTTCCCACGAGCCAATATCGGACCACTCAGGATCGCATGGCACGACTGCGACATCCCCCGTTTTTTCCATGATGGCTTTGTCAAAGGGCTGTTTGGCAACCTCGGCGTAAAGCTCAGCATTGGGCAGATCGGTTTTTCCGGCTTCCATAGATTTGCGAACCTGCATTAGAATTTCAGGTGCATGCTCATCGAATTGTCGCAGGACGGTGCCTGTCTGAAACAAAAACATGCCACTGTTCCACAAATACGTGCTTTCCTTAAGATATGTGCTGGCCGTTTCTTTGTCTGGTTTTTCGAAAAAGGCATTAGCTTTGCGTGCGCTTGCCCCCTCCAGCGGCTGGCCGACATTGATATAGCCGTATCCGGTTTCAGGGCGCGTTGGCTGAATGCCAAACGTCACGATATAGTCCTGCTCGGCAGCCTCAAGGGCGGCCGCTAAGGCTTCATGCAACGCCTGCTCATTCTGGATATGGTGATCGGCGGGTAAAATCCACGCATAGGCGTTATCGCCAAAGGTTAATTTTATGTACAAAGCTGCGTAGGCTACGGCTGCTGCTGTATTACGCGGTGATGGCTCGGATAAAATGTGATTTTGTGTGCCGGGACCGATGGCGACGAGTTGTTCAACTACCTCAGCGCGAAGATCGTCAAGCGTGACCGTGATGATATGGTCTTCCGGTACATCGGCAATGCGCATGGTTCGCGCAATAGTTTCCTGAAGCAGGGACTTTTTTCCGAAAAGGTTTAAAAACTGTTTGGGATGGTCTTCCCGGCTATAAGGCCAGAGTCTGGTTCCCGATCCGCCGCACAGAATGACAGGGATGACGGTTTTTATATCGGCTTTGCTCATTTATTCGGTTTCTTTCTTGAAAGCGCAGCTATTTTGTACGGGTTCCTTATATGTATGATTATAAAAAATCAAGTTTTTTACCCCTGTAGTTTAATTGGGAATATATTTTTTTGTTACGGGGTAAATATCGCGTATAAAATCTACGAGGCGTTGATCTGCTGCATCTTTTCCCTCTTGTTCTAGAATCGGAGTAATCAATCGAATAACAGCGCCGTCTGTGCGTTTCTTTAGAATCGCATCGACAAGCAAGAACCATTTCGCGCTGTATTGTTCATTGATAAGCCGCCCACGCTGGTCAAACCAGTAATAGACAAGAAGAGCTTGCGGCCCTTTTCGAATGCGCATGCGCGTTACGCCAAACGTCATATTTTTTAGTTCTACGGGAACTATCTCGCGGCTTACGATATTCCATCCGCTCCCCGGAATGCAATTGGCCGGAGAGTGGGCAGAGTTTCCGGTACGCTGTTCGTCATAATAGGCAATAAAAAGGTCAACATTGCCCGGAATATTTGAACGGGTATAGCTTGCGTTCCAATAATCGGTCGCGCCCAGTGTTTTCACGAGGTCCGGCGCCATCGCTATCGTATGACCTTCCCATTGCTCCAGTGATAGAGGAAAAGAATGAAAAGATTCTCTGTTCGGTATTTGATTTTCCCGGTTATCAGGGTTTGCGACAAGTAAAACGCAAGCCATCAAAAGGCTCAGGACAACCGTAGCAAGCGCTGGCGTTGCGACTGCCGGTTTTCCTCCGAAGATGTTTCCGGAAGGAATCCGCAGATAGTCGAAATTTATTCCACAGGGTTTGTTTTTGCTTCGCGAAAGCAACCATACTTCTATAAAAAGAAGAGCTAAACACAGCCCGAAAACAAAGAATCCTTCCGCATCGTGCATGATGCCTTCGGCTGCGCCGGGGCCAAATATATTGACCAGTATTCCCGTTACGGCTATTCGCAATGAATTCATTCCCAGCGTTAAGGGAATTGTTGAAAGGAAGATCAACGCGCGCTTCCAGAACGTTCCATTGAACAGAAAAGCGATCAGAAAACCCAGACTCATAAGAGGGAAAAGATAGCGAAGACCGCTGCATGCCTCGACAACCTGAAGTTTTGCCTGACCCAAATCAATAATGTTTCCGTCCTGAAAAACTGAAATGCCCAAAAATTGTAAAATTATGACACCGAGCGTTGAAGACAAAAGTTGCATTTTCGCTGTGAGCGCTACTTCAATCAGGCGCGGCAGCGGAACTGCAAAGGCAAGGTATATTAAAGCTGGCAATAATACCCGAAAGCTTTGCAAGCCGCCGAAAGACAAGACCAGTCCGGCCAAGCACAGTATAAACCCGTAATAAGCGGGCGGCATGAAAGCGGAGAGCTTGGAGAGAATTAAAAATATGAATCCCGTAAAAATCAGAACCAGACCCGTCCATGACGGTGCGGGAACGGGTTTGCTTTTTGTTAGTCTGTGCCATCCTATAAGTAGTGCAATTACGGGTATCAGAATTCCGTGGCTGTATTCATCGCGCTGCCAGGAATTCCAGAGTCCTCCATAGATTGGGAGGAAGGTCAGCACAATTATGGTTAGGGATAGTGCGCTTAGCCCCCAGAAACTAAACTCAGACCGCCAGAATTTCCTGAATTTTCCAGCAACGTTTTTCAAGTGCCCAGAACCTTTTTAATATGCTTGCGCATTTGGGCGGCGAAGATGTCTTTCGCGAATTTTTCCGCCTGCTTTCGGCAAGCCTCCGGCGTGATGGTCTCTTCCTTTTTCTCGAAAGCTTCGACGGCAGCGATGATCGATTCCGGCGTTTGTTCATCAAAGAAAACGCCGGTTTCCGGCGTTACGCTATCCAGCGCACCGCCCTTGCCATAGGCGATGACGGGCGTTCCGCACGCCAGCGCTTCGACCGGCATAATCCCGAAATCCTCCTGCGCCGCGAAAACGAAGGCGCGGGCTTTTTGCATATGCTCTTTAAGAACCGGGAACGGCTGATAACCCAAATACTCGATATTGGGAGCTTTGTCCGCGATCGCCGCGACCTTGTGGGCTTCCGGCCCTGCGCCAATCATAACCAGCTTGCGCTCCGGCATTTTCGCAAAAGCCTGCGCAATCAGCGGGAATTTCTTGTAAGGCACCATGCGCGATGCGGTGAAGTAATAATCTTGCTTGTTCGCACAGGCTTCAAAATCCTGCACGGCCACCGGAGGATGGATGACCGCCGCCTCCCGCCCATAAAATTTTTTGATACGTTCGGCGATAAAGTTTGAATTGGCGATGTAGGATGTTACGCGCGGCGCGGTTTTTTTATCCCATTTGCGGAGTCGCCTAAGGAAGAAACGGATGAGTTTGCCTTTCAGCCCCGTCCCTTGCCCGGTCGTAGAGAGATATTCTTCCTGCATGTCCCAGGCATAGCGAACCGGCGTATGACAATAGCAAATATGTGTCTGATCATCGCGCACGCGCACGCCTTTGATTACGCAGTGAGAACTGGAAATAATCAGGTCGTAGGCGCTTAAATTCAGTGCTTCTACCGCCATCGGGAACAGCGGCAGGTAATGACGGAAATAACGGCGCGCCAGCGGCAAGTGCTGGATGAACGTCGTTTTCGCCCTGCGCCCGCCGATAAAATCGCGTTTGTCGTTGGGCAGAAAATCGACCAGCGCATACAAATCAGCTTCCGGGTAGAGCTTTAATATCTGCTCCAGAACCCGCTCTGCTCCGGCATAGGTTTCCAGCCAGTCGTGTAAAACAGCCACTTTCATGCGAGTTTTATACGGATAGAGGGCCGGACTGGCAAGATAAGAATTCTTGCACAGGCTTCAGGTTCTCTTTATAACCGGGGCTGATTTCGGAAGGCACAAATGGCAAAGCATCCACTCTATATCAATGGCCGGTTTCTTCAGAAACCTGTGACAGGAACGGAGCGTTTTGCGCGTGAGATCGTCTGGGCGATGGATGAGTTGCTGGCGGAGCAGACCGATCGTCCGGATGTTACTATTATCTCGCCACCGGGGACGCTCGCGCCGGAAGGGCTGAAAGTTATTGGCTTTGAGACCTGCGGATCGCGGCAGGGTCATGCATGGGAGCAATGGGATCTGTATCGAAAAACGCGTGACGGCGTTTTGCTGAGTTTGACCAATAGCGGTCCCGTTCTTCACCCGCGCCAGATGGTCGTGATCCACGACGGCGCGCCGTACCGGATGCCGGGGGATTTTTCCTCTGCTTATCGGACGTTTCACAGGATTTTAGGCTGCCTGCTGGTGCGGCAGACCCGGATCGCCACCGTCTCTGAATTTTCACGCAGGGATCTGGCTGCTGTGCTGGGCGTTTCCGCTGAGGCTATTCCCGTAATTTACAACGGGCATGAGCATATCCTGCGCTGCGCGCTCGATGAGGGGATCATTGAAAAACTTGCCCTGAAGAACCGGCCATATTTTCTGTTTGTGGGGTCACCAGTGCCCCGGAAAAACCTGGATATGGCGACCCGGGCATTTCATGCGCTGGAGCGTGAGGACGCGGCGTTTGTTATTGTCGGGGCGTCGAGTGCGAAGGTGTTCGGGAAAAGGACGCAGACGCAAGCGCAGAATGTTATTCTGCCGGGCCGCCTTACGGACCAGGAGATTGTTGCTCTTTACCGCCATGCGCGGGCGCTTGTGTTTCCCAGCTTGTATGAAGGCTTCGGCATTCCGCCGCTGGAGGCGATGGTGCAAGGCTGCCCGGTGCTGGCTTCGAATATTCCGCCAGTGCGCGAAGTTTGCGGGGATGCGGCGCTTTATTTCGATCCGCGCGACCCGGCAGATTGCATGCGGCGTATGCGGGAATTTCTGGATGACCTTTCCGCGCGGGAGGATTTAATCAGAAAAGGCACAGCGCGTTATCCGGCATTTTCATGGAAGACAAGTGCGGGAAAGATGCTCGATGAGCTTATGGATATGGGTTAATACATTTCTTGCGTTATATAGTCATTCAACTTAAGAATTATACAGAGTCGAAAATGACTGGCTTTTGAAAAAATCGACGACAACGTACATACAGGTACTTTGAGGAGATTTTTTCAAAAACAGCTTCATTTGCAGACCTGTATAATTCTTAATTCAAACGACTATAGTCCTGCCTTTTTAATCGCTATTTCATATTCTTCGAGTTGTTTTTCCGGGCTGCTGGCCTCCCAGCCGGCGCGGGCGATGGCGGCCATTTTCTCTGGATCATCATACATACGCCGCATGGCGCGGGCGGCAAAATCCGTGTCCGGGTCGGCCCAGGTCACGGTGCCGTAAACACCGCTTTCATCGAACATTTCAACAAGGCGCGCGGGGACCAGAATGCTATCGTTTTCATTCATAAAATCCATATTGCCGGACCATGCTGTTGCGATTGTTGCAAGCCCCGCCATTCGCGCTTCAAGTAACGGCAGGCTAAAACCTTCGGCCCGATGCAGAGAAACAAAGACGTGTGACTTTGTTATCAGCTCGTCGATTTCTTCGCGCGAGAGGGTTTTCATCAGGACTTTAATACGCGAGTCTTTTGTCACAGATTCAACAAAAGCTTTGATTTCCGGTATATCCGTGCTGCCCTGAAGCTTGATTATCAGTGAAACGTCCTGCTTGGTTGGGAATGCTTTTTGGAAAGCGTCTACAGCGGCTGCCGGATTTTTACGGGTCAGGCCGGAGCGCGCATCCGCCATTGTCAGAAATGTCAGGGACTCCTGCCCTTTTTTCCATACGCGCGGGGCCGGGCTGTATTTTTCCATCACATGGGGGACAACATGGATAGGACATTTATAGAGCTTGCCAAGTCCTTGCGCGGAAAAGCTGCTTGTTGTCCAGATTTCGTCCCAGACATCGTCATAAACCGGCCAGTTTACCGGTGGCTCCGGCAATTCCCATGCGAAATAGCCGATCCTTTTCCCGCTCTCCTTTAAACTTTCCCTCAGGGGCCAGGCCTGTTGCAAAAACTGTGGCGCTGCGCAATGAAAGATATAAATGTCTTGTTTGCTGCCCTCGATTTTCTTTAAAGGGTTTCTGATTGCCGGGGTAATATCAATTCGGCGGACATCGTAGCCCAGCTTTTCAAGGGCGCACATATGATAGTTGGCTCCGTTTGTAAGCCCGTTTTGCACACGGAAACGGCAGACAATATTGATTGTTTTTTTGCTGTGTGTCTTTTCATCTTGTGCTTTACTTTTCCGCAGGGCGGTATGGGCTATTTTTGCAAAGAAAAAATAGTAAATGCTTTTGGCTATTTGTCGTAGGTTTTGCATTGTTCCAATACTCCTCAGCCTAAAACGAGCGCTCCATATAACGGATAAAATGCTTTATAGACAAGTTTATATGATCCTTTTATGGTTTCCACAGTCCATATGCCCTGACGTCATGAAGAGACAGTTTTATGAAATCTTCTTCTGCCTTGCTAATTTTTATTTTAATTTTTACCTTTTTTGCGTTTGTGGCGCAGGCGCAGCAAACAATCTCCGGCGTTCCTGCAAAAAGCGCGGATGATTTTTTGAACTCCCTTGGGATCAATACCCACGTTGCTCAAGGGTATAACCCCAAAAATTATATTGAGCCTCTTAAATATACAGGTATCCGTAATATCCGCGATGCGCCTAAAAACCTGTCCGGCTATTTTATGCTTCATAAAGAAACAGGTGTACGTGTTAATCTTGTTGGCGCCAAGCTGCACCATCTGATTCATGCTGCGCAGACACTTGCAAAACATAATATCCTTATGTCTATAGAGGGGCCGAACGAGCCGAATAACTGGCCCATTACTTACAAGGGTGAAAAGGGCGGCGGCAAAGGTTCATGGAAGGTCGTCGCTGAATTTCAACGCGATCTCTATAAGGCTGTTAAAGCCGATCCACTCCTCAAGGACTATCCTGTTTTTAATATTTCAGAAGGCGGCGCGCAAACTGACAATGTCGGGCTTCAGTTCCTGACTATCCCCGAAGGGGCCGGTACGCTTATGCCTGCCGGGACCATGTATGCAGATTATGCGAATGCTCATAATTATGTCAGTGGTAACGGCGGCCGTCATGTTGATAATCAGGCATGGAACGCTGCTGATCCGACGCTGGATAGTTTCTGGGACGGGCTCTACGGAAACTATGGGCGTACCTGGCGCAAGAAATATAAAGGTTACAGCAATGAAGGGCTTATGCGGTTGCCGCGCGTTTCAACAGAAACGGGCTGGGCAACTAAAAAAGGCGTGTCTGAGGAGCGTACACAAGGGATTATGCTTGTGAATACCTACCTGGCGCAATTCAAGCGCGGCTGGACTTATACGTTCATTTATCAACTGGGTGAAGCTCAAGGCAGTAAAGGATTGCAGGGGATTTATCGCAAAGACTGGCAGCCCAAAGCCGCGGCGCACTACATCCATAATCTTACGACTGTTCTGGCAGATACGATGTCAGGTGATTTTAAACCCGGAAGGCTGGCTTATAGAATTCCCAATCAACCCGATACGGTTCACGATCTCTTGCTGCAGAAAAGTGATGGGAGGTTTTTTCTTGTTGTTTGGGGTGAAAGGGTCAAGGGTCAGGATGATATTATTATCCAGCTTGCCAAACCTGCTGCTAAAATTAAAATTTTTGATGTGACGGAAGGTTCTGAACCGCAAAAAATGCTTTCAGATGTTTTAGAGATTCCGCTTACGCTTAATGACCATGCGTTGATATTGGAGTTTCATTAAATCTAAAGAATCGTTGCTTTGTGACAAAGCTATGATTGTTCCAAACAAGATGCCTTGAAGCACGCCGAAATCAGGGGTTGTTCCTGCAAGAAATTTTGCAGCAAACATGGGCAATAGAGCAAATTTGATCGCCTTGATAACGGCCTCTTCACGTGAATTGCGCTTTGGTGCATGGCGGAGATAGAGCGAGATGAGGAACAGGCTGAAAAAGAGTGCACCGGGAAGGCCCGTACTGGCCAGAATATTCGCAAAGAAGTTTGACGTTCGGACACTCCCGATACCAACGCCCAGGCCATAGCTTTCAATAAAAGCATTAAGCCCTGCCGCCGTCCAGCTTGAGCGTTCTATATAGGAAGATGTCCCTGTTTTTTCGATTAAAAGCGTATTGATCAGATCAACAAAATTTCCACTTAGTAATACAGCTAATAAAAAACAGACGGCAAGAAAAACGATGTTCAGCATTTTTTTTGTGATAGATTTATGCAAGATCTTTCCTTCTTCAGAAACGGCATCAACATTATAAAAAAGATAGAGGCCGAGCATCAGGAAAAGAGAGGCGTAGGCCGTTGAAGAGGTGGATAAGAAGCCCATGGCCATACAGCTCCAGCCGAGGAGCGGCACCCAAAAACGGCGCATTTTTTCCGCATAGACCGGGCGCAGGAAAAGCAGCAAAGAGGCCATTGTCATGGCAAGTCCTCCAAAAGCTGCGGGTTCAGGCGTCAGGCCCAGCACACGGCGCGTTCCCAAAATACTGCCTGCGGAATAGCCATAGTTGGCCGTATAGAAAATTTTGAGCATATCGGCCTTTCCTAAAAGGTTGGCGATAATATCAATAAGGCCTGTTGCGATGATCGCATAGCCACCTGCGAAGATTGCCTTTAACAGCGCATCTAGAAATTCATGTTTCTTTTGTAAAAGAATGCAAACAGATGCCGCCATAAAAACGGACATCGTCAGGTAGGCTGTTTGTGTATAGTTCGTTCCTTGTGGACGAACAGGTTCCAACTCTGCCGTGTTTAAGCTAAAAGTAAAAATCTGGCCGTTAAATAATCGGGGCAGAAACATCGCTCCGATAAGGGAAATCAGCCAGAAGATTCCCAAAAACCCAAGCTGACGCGGTTGAAAAAGCGCAGCAAGGAAAGACGGCACAAAATTCTGACTGATGCCGATACGAAACAAGAATATAATGGATGCGAGCATCGCGGGGACAACGTTTCCCGGCAACACGGTCATTGCACTAAAGGAAGAGCATATGAAGACGGATGCTAACAGGATCGTTGGTGAAAGAATAATACTTCCAAGAATAATGAGCAGCGCTATGACAGAAACCGTATTCATTTCATGATGCTCCTAGCCCAGCCCTAACCAGCGCTGCAGGTTAAATCTCCGGGCCATATCATAAAAAATAACAGGGATGATTGTTCCCAGTATTAAAGCTATAGGGAAAATGACAAGCGGATCGGAATAACCAAGACCTTTCACCATAAAAATTCGGGTGCCGGCTACAATCATCACGTGGAGAACATAAATAGGCATGGTCCTTTGGCCAATATACACTAGGGCAGAGAATGACCGAATGTAGGATATGCGTACCAGGAAAAAGATAAAGGCGCACCCCAGGATAGTGGATGGTACTTGGCTGAGATATTTTGGCGTACCGATTTCTGCAAGATTTGTTTGAGTAAAGCTATATGAAGAAACAACAAACCAGAGGATGCCTGCGACAAGTGTTAAAAACAGGAATGAAAGGTCTGTCCATTCTTTTTTTTCTTTATCCTGAAACAAAAGCGTTCCAAGTCCATAATATATCCCGAACTTAGCAAAGGGGGTAAAAAACGAAGGAAGGGCCGGAAACGTAGAAAGACCTAAAAGAAGCAAGAAAAAGACCAATTCGTATTTTTTATTCATAAATCTGGAAAAGAGGTAATGCACGATCTGCATTAAAATCAGAGCTTTTAAAAACCAGAACTGTGAAACATTTCCTAGCGCTATATTTCTGATCTGAAACCATGAGAAATCCTGGGGGTGGTTGAGGAGCGAGCCGGTCAGATTCATGGAAAATGTCTGGACCGCAGACCATAGCACACAGGGATAGTAAATCCTGATCAGAAGGTCTTTTGCAAATTTCTTTCCGTCCTTCTTTTCCAAAGACGAGGCAAACATCCCCGATAAAAAGAAAAAGGCAGGCATGTGGAACGTATAAATATAATTGAAAATTTGCACCAGAATTCCATCGATCGGGACAAGCTGAGCATCTCGTAAGCCGCCGATGACATGGCCGATAACAACAAGCATGATGCATAGGCCTCGCGCCGCATCTGGCCAGTCTATACGCTGGGATGCGTTATGTACATTAGATGGATAGACCTGTTCGGACTTATAAGACACTATTTTTCCTTGGGGAGGTTAAGTCCAGGCTTGTTATTATGATTAAAAATAATTTTGTCATTTATTGCCTGGCTCCAGACTTTAAAGTCTTCAGAGAAATAACGTTCGATGGGTTTTGTAGGTAATGTATCATGTTTTTGAGTGGTTGATTTGTTATTGTGTGGAATTTCTCCTGTAGCCTTGTATCGCTTACGCAAGAACTCGATTCCTTTTTTCATATCTTCAATAGGAAACAATAGATCGACAATAATATCGCCATTTGTATCGCATATAAAATCCGTTTGTTTCCGAAAATGGCTCCAACGCATAATTTCCTGTTCTTCGATATGTTCAATATCGTTCAACCAATATACAAAATCTTCAAATGTTTTTAAGAATGAATATTCTTCCTCCATTAACTTTTTTTCAGCAGGCACTTTCGTGTATGAGCGATAATAAGTAAAGGCTGATGCAATGCGGTCAAGCGGATTTCTTAGCGGTGCAAATACCAGCCATTTACTGTAATAATTAGGGAAAAGTGTCTTATAAAATTCTGCGGAATAATGCGGAAGCTCATACTTTGTTTCGGGAAATAAAAATTGAGATAGTGACGTGGATGCATTTTTTGGTATGCGAATAAAGAAGGCTTCTGCTTTGGAAAAATGGGTAATAGGGTTATCTTGAGCGTGTAATTTGAATTTAAGTTTAGTTTTTAGAATTTTTACATTTTGCGAATAGGGGATGCGCTTTAAATATTTATTGTTTACTTCAAGACCGGGAGGATAAAAAACTGACATCTTAAAAACTCAATTTAAAAACTCAATTTGAATAAGTTGTTGAGAAGTATTGTATTTTCCTAAAAATAAGGAATCTGCTTTTAAGCCCCTCTCTTAATAATCTGGTGAACATTGCATTTTCCCTACAAAATATCAAACAAATCCATCGAATTGTCCGGCAGGGAATCTTCTCCTTGCTATTTTATTACTTACAATACATATTACCGCTTGATCCGAGACTGGAACAGTTACTCTATATGGCGGCTATGAATACTCTGACACACTTACAGCGGCTGGAAGCCGAAAGCATTCACATCATGCGTGAGGTTGTGGCTGAGTGCAGAAATCCTGTGATGCTTTATTCGATCGGGAAGGATTCGGCGGTTATGCTGCATCTGGCGCGTAAGGCGTTTCATCCGTCAAAGCTGCCGTTTCCGTTGGCTCATGTCGATACGACATGGAAATTCCGCGATATGATTACCTTTCGCGATAAAATGGCCCAGGAAGCTGGCGCCGAGCTTTTGGTCCATATTAACGAGGAAGGCGTCAAACAGGGGATTGGGCCATTTACGCATGGTTCGGCGCTGCATACGGAGATTATGAAGACGCAGGCACTTAAACAGATGCTTGATCACTATCAATTCGATGCGGCATTTGGTGGTGCACGTCGGGATGAGGAAAAATCCCGGGCCAAAGAGCGCATTTTTTCATTTCGTTCAAAGGCGCATCGCTGGGACCCTAAAAACCAGCGGCCTGAATTGTGGAACCTGTATAATTGCCGCAAGCACGATGGAGAGTCGATCCGGGTTTTCCCGCTATCCAACTGGACAGAGTTGGATGTCTGGCAATATATCTATCTGGAAAATATCCCGGTCGTACCACTTTATTTTGCCGCCGAGCGGCCCGTGGTTGAGCGTGACGGTACGTTGATCATGGTTGATGACGACCGGATGAAGCTGGAACCGGGCGAAAAACCTGCCATGAAGAAGGTTCGTTTTCGTACACTTGGCTGCTGGCCGCTGACCGGTGCAATTGAAAGCAGCGCCGATACGCTGCCTGCGATTATTCGGGAAATGCTGCTGACCAAAACTTCTGAACGGCAGGGGCGGGTGATCGACAATGACAGCAATGCTTCTATGGAGCAGAAAAAACAGGATGGCTATTTCTGATGCATAGCGATTCAGCCCTGATTGAAGAGGATGTGGAAGAGTATCTTCGGGCGCATGAACACAAGACGCTGCTCAGATTTATTACCTGCGGTTCGGTGGATGACGGGAAATCGACCCTGATCGGGCGGCTCTTATACGATTCCAAGATGATTTTCGAAGACCAGCTGGCGGCGCTGGAAAGCGATTCAAAAAAGGTTGGTACGCAAGGTAATTCTATTGATTTTGCGTTGCTTGTGGACGGGCTGGCGGCTGAGCGGGAGCAGGGGATCACGATTGACGTGGCCTACCGGTTTTTTTCGACTGAAAACCGTAAATTTATTGTGGCCGATACGCCGGGGCATGAACAATATACCCGCAATATGGCAACGGCCGCATCTACGGCAGATGTGGCCATTATCCTGATTGATGCGCGCAAGGGCGTTTTGATGCAGACGCGGCGTCATTCGTTTATTGCCAGCCTGATGGGCATTAAACATGTTGTCGTCGCGGTGAACAAGATGGATCTGATTGGCTATGACGAAGCAGCGTTCACGGCGATTAAAGAAGATTACCGCGCTTTCGCCAAGGGGCTGGATATTGAGCATATTACCTGCATTCCGATGTCAGCCCTGGGTGGAGATAATGTTATGCAGCGCAGCGCTAAAATGGATTGGTATGATGGCCCGACCCTGATGGCCTATCTGGAAACAGTTGAGGTTGAAGATTTAGCGCAGGACTGTCCGTTTCGTATGCCGGTTCAGTGGGTTAACCGTCCGAATCTTGATTTTCGCGGGTTTTCCGGTCAGGTTGCCGCCGGCCGGATTGAGCCGGGGATGGAAATCAAGGTTATGCCGTCTGGCAAAACGTCCCGTGTCAGCAAGATCGTTACGTTCGATGGTGAGCTGCCCGAGGCGGTGGCCAGCCAATCCGTAACAGTGACGCTTGCAGACGAGATCGACATCTCGCGCGGCGACATGATTTGTGCTGCCGAACATCCGGCGGAAATTACTGACCAGTTTGAAGCGTATCTGATCTGGATGGGAGATGAAAAAATGCTGCCCGGCCGTCCTTATATCATGAAAACCGGGGCACATCAGGTGCCGGTAAGTGTGACGAAGCTTAAATACACGATCAATGTTAACACGATGGAGGAGCATGCTGCCCACTCTTTGGTGCTTAACGAAATCGGCGTGTGCAACTTTTCTGCCGAACGGGATTTTCCTTTCGATATATTCCGGGATATTCCGGGGACGGGCAGCTTTATCCTGATCGACCGGATCACCAATGCTACGGTTGGCGCAGGGACGATTAACTTCGCGTTGCGCCGGGCGTCTAATATTCACTGGCAGGCTCTTGATGTTGACAAAAATACACGCGCGGCTCTCATGCATCAGACGCCACGGGTTGTTTGGATGACTGGTTTGTCGGGGGCTGGAAAATCGACGATTGCGAACCTGGTCGAAAAGAAACTTCATTCACTTGGTAAGCACACTTATACGCTGGATGGGGACAATGTGCGCCATGGTCTGAACCGCGATCTGGGCTTTACCGATGCTCAACGCGTCGAGAATATTCGCCGCGTGGCCGAGGTTGCAAAGCTGATGACCGATGCGGGATTGATCGTGCTGGTGTCGTTTATCTCGCCTTTTCGGGCTGAACGTCGTATGGCGCGGCGTTTGTTTGAAGATGGCGAGTTTATCGAGGTTTTTGTTGATGCTTCTCTTGAAACGGTTGAAAGCCGTGATCCTAAAGGTCTTTACAAAAAAGCCCGCAAAGGGGAAATCGCCAACTTTACCGGGATCGACAGCCCTTACGAGCGTCCGGAATACGCGGATCTGACTATCGATTCAAACAAGATGTCCGCAGAAGAAGCGGCAGAAAAAATCGTGGCTCTGCTGATGGATACGTAGAGGTTGTCGTTACGTATTATATAGCTGCGCCAATTTTAAACTGTCTTCAAAGGCTTTATAAATTTTTTCTTTATGCGAGGGTTTAACTGTATCAATAGAAGGAACTTCTTCAGATTGTTTTCTGAACCCGCTTTTGGCTTTTGAAGTCATACTAAAACCCATCAAGCCCTTTGATGAGAAAAAGCCTTGTAGTGATTTTTCCAAATTCTCATATGGCAGAACGAGATCTACATCAAGTTCCAAATCACCTGTTTCATTGCGTTTGCTATATAGTGAAACATCTTCTGGGAAGTCTCCTTTTTCTACATATTCCTCCCATGATAGTTTGTAGGAACTGTCTTTGTTGTGATAGGAAGAATATCGAAGCATACAGTAGTGAGAGATGCATTTATCGATGGGTTCTCTTTCAATACAAAAAAATGTTAGCTCCATTGACTTTTCTTTGCCAAGGAAATTTTTTATTTCGGAAGAAGACATATGATTGTAAATTTTTTGTTTAAATAGTCTTTTGTGGTTTCTGGCTTTGTGTCCTTCTTCCTTTGGTTTAATTTCAGTCAGGATGTCGGATTGAGGCAGCAACGGCGATAGGGAAACTTCTATAGCAGTTCCTGCTGTTTTATGAGTTTTAACGAATGCAAAATTGTGTTTGAAACTTATGACAGCCATACTAACCTTCTGCTTGAGCTGATGCAGAGTAATCATCAGCCATTCTCTTTTTGTAGTGACTATAGCACCCTTATTGCTGCGTTAAAAATAAACATACTTAATTTCAAAATTCCTTCTGTGTAATCCGGCGTGGATCACATCTTCCGCGCGAGAGATCAAACAAAGCCATCAGATTGCCGCGCAGACGCCCTGTATAATCGACATCGCGGCGGATGGGGATAAGGGTTTTCAGGATATTGGCGATAAAATTGCGTACGGCTTGCATAAACCCGGCCCTGAACGGCACAGTGCCTTTGCGGATCAGGTAATGGAGGTTTGCGATTTGCGAATAGCCGAAACGCAGGCCGCTGGTGCGCCCGCCAGTTGCGCCCATATGAACGCCGATACAATCCGGATAACGGATTACGCGGCCTAATCGTAAACATTGGCCGGTAAAATCGCGATCTTCCTGCCAGCTATAAAGCGGGAGGTTTTCATCAAAGCGCAGAGCGCTGATAGCCGTGCCAAGAAACGCCATATTGCAGCCATAGGCGCAGTCTGTTTCGCTTTCATGGTTCTGGTTGGCCCAGTGTTTAAGGGGAGGTTTTTGCTCACTCAGGAAAGCGGCGGCTTCTTCTTCGCTATAACCTCCGCTCATCACGCCGTCAGCCAGAACGCGACCCGTCAGGCCGACAATATCCCCTTTGGCGAAACGGGTTGCGGCTTTTTCCAGCCAGTCGGGCGCGGGCCGGAAATCATCGTCGAAAAATGTGCAGAAGTAACTATTCGGTTCGCCGTTAAAAGCGCCTTGGGTTTTTAATGCTTCAATTCCTGCGTTGCGCTGACAGGTTAATCCGATTTTTGTGGAAACAAACACTTCGTAAGATCCTGAAAGCGCCATAGGGTGATCGTTCAATCCGGCAATATCCTGATCTTCCGCTCCGACGACAAGAGTCATCGTGGGGGTAAGCGTTTGCCGCGCCAGATAATCCAGAAGGACGTATGTTTCCTTCGCCCGTCCTTTTGTGGCAATAATTACGTAGGGATATATCATGACTCTAACTGTTTTATCTTATAACTCAAAAACAAATATGTTAAATTCTGGTTGGACAGCAGCGACAAAATAATATAGAAACGCTCCATTAGGCAAGAGAACTCTTTTGAGCGCGCCAGATGTCATGAGCTCTTATGCGTTGTCCCTGTTAATTTAAGGTCTATGTTATGACAGCAAACAATAACCGTCCTATCCACAATCTCGTAAAGGACTGTTTGGGATTCGCTGTGAGTAACATAAACGGCCAATGTGAGTTTAGTAAATCTATCTTCGTTATTGCACATATGAGGTGCGGCTCAACTGCGCTTAGTAACGTGCTTACAAATCACCCTTCTATAAGTGGTTTTGGAGAGGCTCATATAGAGTATGGAAGTCGGTCAAAACTTGGAAATTTAGTTATACGGCAGATAAAAGAAAAAAGCTGGAAACATAAATCCGACTATTTATTTGATAAAATATTGCACTCGTCTTACGACAAAAATGTTTGTGAAGACTTTTATAATTCAAAAGCGATTTTTTTGGCAAGAGAGCCTGAAGCTTCCATATTGTCCATTCGCAATTTGTTTGAACGAATTAATTCCAAAGATTTTTGTACAGACCAACTGGCTGCGGATTACTATATAGAACGCGTAAGCGACATTATAAAAACCTGGCATCGTTTTGAAGCCAGGAACAGGCTTGGGCTAACGCATAGTGATTTGGTTTCCGGTCCCGATGCGCAGCTTAATAGAATTAGTGCTTTCATTGGAATTTCTCCCCCGCTGGAAAACAAATACGAAAGTCGCAGCGCTTCTACAAAAGAAGGAGCGGGGGACCCTCTTTCTTCTGACAAGTTTAATAAGATTCTAGCCGACGGTGACGGAACGTCGCTCTCAAAAACAAGAAACCTTGAAATTACGGAATCAACACACGAAAAAATACAAAGCGTCTATAAGAAGTTTATACGTATAATCCGTGATGATCCTGTGTAGATGTTTTAATTGGACAGCGGTGGCAAAGTAATATAGGAACGCTCGTTTAGGTAAGGCAACTCCAACACGCCTAACATAATTTGCTCTTACGCCTTGTGTTTGGAGCGCCTGAGGTTATCGGATCATGTCTTTTGACTCAAAAGAAATACCTTTTTCCCACAAAATTGCGAATGGCGGGTCTCTGACCATCGCGGGAAAACTTGTGTGCCGCTGTCTGGACCTTATTACTCTGGCTATTCTTTCGCGTCTGCTCAGCCCGGCTGACTTTGGCCTGACCGCGCTGGCTATGACATCGGTTATTATTGCAGAAACTGTGACGTCTCTTCCTTTGGCTGCTGCTTTGTTACGTGTTTCAAAACCAAGCCGGGCTATGTATGACACGGCTTTTACCCTTGCCTTTTTACGCGGTGTTTTGTTGGCAGTCGTTTTGAGCGCATTGGGATTTGTCATGATGTATATTTATAATGAACCCCGGCTGGTGGCTTTGGTGGCAGCCTTGTCTATCGCTCCCATTTTGCGGGGTCTTCTTAGTCCCCGCATGGTCGATTATATGCGGGAGATGAATTTTATGCCGGAAGCCGGCATTGAAATTGCGGGGAAAACCGCTGCACTTGTTGCTTCCTGTGCGGTGGCTTTTTCCACCCATTCTTACTGGGCGATTGCCGTTTCAACTATTACAACGCCTTTTGTCATGAATTTGCTCTCTTATCGGGCCGCTCCCTACAGGCCACGTTTTTGCCTATCGGAATGGGTGTTGTTTAAAAATTATGTGGGGTGGAATTCGTTGACACAGCTTATTGGTGCATTGAAATGGCAAATGGATAAGCTCTTGCTTGGATATTTTGTACCCAAGGCAACGCTTGGTCAGTATACGATGGCGTCTGATCTTAACAATATTCCGCTTCAGTCTATTGTTGTGCCTTTGAAACGTCCGGTGCTTGCGTCTTACTCAGCACGTGGTGTAAGGCCACCGGAAGAATTGATGAAGACCTATCTTAAGACATCAAATGCCATGCTGGCTTTTGCCGGGCCGGTTTTTGTTGGGCTCGCGCTTTTGGCTGTGCCCGCTGTATATCTGGTTTTAGGTCCAAAATGGGAAGAGGCAGGAAGCCTTTTGCAATGGATTGCGATTGCAGCATTGCTGACTCTGCCCGTCATTAACCTTGATCAGTTGGCCTTAGCGCTTGATGAAGCGCGTATGCTGACATGGCGCACGGTTTTAGAATTTTGCGTCGCTGTGCCGTTGTTGTTTTTTGGGTGCGTTACTTATGGCGTGATGGGGGTTGTCGGCGCTCGCATTATCGGTGGGTTGTTTACGGTACTTATCAGTATGGAGGCGGTGCGTAAGCTGATTGGGTGTTCTTTTGCCTGTCAAATTATGGTATTGCAACGCACTGTATTTGCTCTTTTCCTTATGGGT
Source organism: Rhodospirillales bacterium (assembly GCA_023898785.1). Taxonomy (NCBI): domain Bacteria; kingdom Pseudomonadati; phylum Pseudomonadota; class Alphaproteobacteria; order Rhodospirillales; species Rhodospirillales bacterium. The sequence goes on from CP060239.1 coordinate 2,140,797, forward strand.
GGAAGTTTGTGGTTTTTACGGCCTCTGGTTATTATGGACGATTCTGTGATTGCTTTGGCCTTTAGCCTTGCCGGTGTGGGGTTGGGGGGGCTGTTATTTTACATAGTATCCATTGCTATTTTTTGGCGACTGGCTGGCTATCCTGCCGGTATTGAAGCTGTCGTGTGGGGAAAGGGAGAAAATATACTTTCACAAATGAAAAAGCGGTTGGTTTCCTGATGTTTTTCAGGATTTAATTTCGTCTAAAATCTCCCGGTAAAGCGTTAGGCTGTCCTCGGCGGCGCCAGTCTGTGTACCTCGGCCATAGGCATCGACGTAGCGGATAATGTCTTCTTCGCGGCAGATGCCTGTTTGTTTTTCGTAGATCTTACAAGGCTTGCTTGTCAGGTTTGCCATGCAGTGTACGCTTTGAAGCGGGATATTGATCATATCACCTGCGTTCAGAGTCAAACGCTGTCCGTTTAGCACGACCGTCAGCGTACCTTCTTCTACCCGCCATAGTTCTGTACGAAGCTCATGGGATTGTAAAGAAAGGATTTTTCCCGGCATAAGCGTGATGGTCTTCTCGCAATATTCGCTGCCGTCTTTGAGGGGGCCAACACCGGTTACAACGTAGCTGCCCCATGGGCGGGTGTCGCTGTCGCCAATCTTATAGGCTTCAAGATCGCATGCATATCTTTGCACTCTGTTTATGGCGGTATTCAGTGTCATGACTATTTTATTATTTTTGCCTTTATTCAGGCTTGAATGCCATTGTATTTTTTCATTATCTCCTGTTAAAAGTTATGTCATCTAAAATCAAGTTTTTTCTTTACGGTGGGTAGACTTGCTTATTTTACAGGCTTCTAACTCTTTGAAAATTCCTTATCTTCCGGCATCGTCACGCCTTTCGGCAGATGGTTCCGCCATTTAGCAAAAGCCGGTTTATTTATGGGACTAGCGATGTAGAAGGTACCGTCCGGGCTTTCTTCTATTTTCGCCCATGTGAGTGTACGCGCCTTATCCGGTTCATCCTCACCTGTTTTAGCGTTTTTTCCGATTAATTGTTTAACGCCGTCTTTTTCTTCGATCGTATAACCTTGTGCGGTCCACCACGCGGCTGCAATTTCATTAACAACAGCCAACGCATTTAGAGGTGGTCCCAAGAATTCGGACAGTGAGTTAAGCTACGATCTATGACCGAAGGAGGGTCATGGATTATGAGCAAGACAAGGAAGAACTACCCGGCGAAGTTTAAAGCGCAGGTTGCGCTGGCGGCGTTGCGGGAGGACGCGCCGATCACGGAGCTGTCATCCCGTTACGGGGTGCATGCGACGGTCATTCACCGTTGGAAGAAGGAGGCTCTGGCTGCGCTGGAGGCGGGTTTTGCGGGCAAGCTGGAATCGCGAGCGGACGCGCATAACGCCGAGGTCAGGGACTTGCACGCCAAGATCGGACAGCTGACAGTGGAACGTGATTTTTTAGCCGATGCCTCCGCCCGGTTGCGGTCCGGGGGCGGCAGGAAATGGTAGACCCGTCCAATGACAATATCGGCATCGCGGCGCAGTGCCGGTTGCTGGGGATCAGCCGCTCTGGCTGGTATTACGAGCGGCGCGGGGAGAGCGCGGACAATTTGGCGCTGATGCGGCTGATTGACGCGCAATTCCTGCAAACCCCGTTTTACGGGTCCCGTCAGATGGCCCGGCATCTGCGCCGTCAGGGGTACGAGGTAGGCCGCACCCGCGTGCGGCGTCTGATGCGCCTGATGGGAATCGAGGCGGTCTATCAAAGGCCGCGCACTTCGATGCCGCATCCCGGCCACCGGATTTATCCCTACCGGCTCAAGGGGCTCACGATCACCCGCCCGAACCATGTATGGTGCGCGGATATCACGTACATCCCTGTCAAACGCGGGTTTTTGTATCTGGTAGCGATCATGGACTGGGCCAGCCGGAAGGTGCTGGCCTGGCGGCTGTCGAACACGATGGAAACGCGCTTTTGCGTGGAGGCGCTGGAGGAAGCCATCGCCCGCTACGGGCCGCCGGAGATCTTCAATACCGATCAGGGCAGCCAGTTCACGGCGGACGCGTGGACGGGCGTCCTGAAAGAAAACGGGATCGCGATCTCGATGGACGGCAAGGGCCGCTGGATGGACAATGTGTTCATCGAGCGGCTGTGGCGGAGTCTGAAATATGAATGCGTGTATCTGAACGCGTTCGAGAGCGGCCTGCAAGCCAGGCGGGATATCGGGCGCTGGCTGGCGTTTTACAACGCGCAGAGGCCGCATTCGGTATTTGATGGACAAACCCCGGACGACGTTTATGATGAACGAAATTTTGTTTCTCCGGCCTCGGGCTTGCCGCCTCCGCCTAACGGCTCCGGCGGCCGCGCCCTTCACCCGGAGAAACAAAACCACAGGCAGGCGGCATGACAATAACCAACCGATCGTAGCTTAACTTCGCCGCAAAGCTGGCCGAAGAACCGAGACCACCTCTTTTTGCACCTCGCCCAGTGTATTAAATTCCAATATTTTCATGTTAAAGCCCCCATTTATTTGTAAGATAGTCTAGAACATCTGTGTTTTCTTGCGCGGTTAGTACTTTATCGTAAATGATTATCTCAGATATTCCGCCAATATGCGGTGTGTTTTGTGCGCGGTTTGCCCCCACTTGGAGGCTCTGCGTAGCAGAATAAGCAGTATTATAGTTGTTTGCACTCCCGCCAGCCACACCGTCAACGTACACAGCAGCGCTATTTGTATCCAGATCATGGACGTATTGGAATATATGCGGACTGCCTATAAGGTCTGTAGTCCCTTGTTTTATATTTGTATGTTGTGTTGAATTAATCTGGAAAAGATATTGTGTCGAGTTTCCAGCCTCTTCCTGATAATCCGCCGCTCCGTCTATTGAGAAAAGTGAACGTGAAAATCCGGAAGTACCAAGTGTGTCTACTTCACCAACAATAAGAACCGTTGCTGTTTCCGGATAATCTGAAACAGACGCAAGTAGGCGGTCAGTTCCGTCAAAATCAAGAACATTCAAGCTGTTAAGTGTTCGCGTACCCGTTGTTGGCTGGTTAGTCGCCGTTCCCTGCGTGACGTGATAATTATTACCGCTTTTATCGTCCCACTGGCTCACCGCTCCGGCGCTTTGCGTGATGGTGCTTACGTCAGAAGCGTCAAACCATAGAACGGGCGAAAGGTTGAGGGGGCTAAAAGGGGAGGAGGTGGGGGATAACGACGCGCTATTGGAAATGCCTGCTTTCCCAATTTTTCCTATTGGTAGAGGTGGTTGTGAAGGCATGACGCTCTCCTTAATTCTGGCATTAATGTTTTTCGGAAATGAAAAGTTGACAGTCCGAACTGGCACGGATGGCGGCGACGTGAGAAAGATGTCCGGTTTTATCGTCGCCGATCGAAATGTCGTAGTAGACGCCTTCCGGGAAATAATGATCGCTCGTTGTGGCTGTCACGGATGCGCCGCCGAACTTCAGATAAACAGGTCCGGTTGCGTACAGACTGACGATCTTTGTTTCCGTATCAAAGGCATTTATATTTCTCGCCGAGCTGGCCGTTACATTGATTGCGTGCGCGGCGTTATCTTTTAGGCGCAACGCAGGCAAGGGAATATTGTCGGCGTCTTTGGGCAGTATTGTAGGCATATTGTCATTCTCCTTTATCTGACGTTAACAGACAAAAAGCCGCCTGCCCTTACAAGGGAGGTGGACGCAATTGTCCTCAAAATGTGTTGTTAATATGTTCTTTTTTTGTTCTTTAGTCAAGCATTTTTTAGGAATATTTTCCTTTTTTAACTCTTGGGGCTTGTAAATAAGGTTAGTTTATTTCTTTCAGAAGCGCCTGCGCTTTATCAAATCCGGGATATTGAGGGCCGGAAACAGCGCGGCTGAGATATGTTCGAGCGTCTTCTTTCTGTCCGGTTTTAAACAGCAGCGCGCCGTAATGATAGTCAATTTGTGGATTTGGCTCCTTCAAAAGAGAGACAGCCCTTGAGAGGAGCGGTTGTGCTTGCGGGATATGTCCTTGCTGGAAATATACCCATCCCAATGTATCGAGGTAATAAGGGTTTTCGGAGTTGATAAACCGTTCTGCGACTAACCGTGCGCGTTCGAGAGCTGTTTCATCGTCATATTTGAAGTCTGCGATAGTCTGGGCAAGGTTATTCGCAGCATTGTCCAACCGTTCATTGCGTTTCAGAATGGCTTCAAAAAGCGCGATTGCTTCGTCGATGCGTTCATTTTTTATCAAGAGACCAGCATGCATTATGGAGGCTTCGGTTTCGGATGGTATATCGGTTTGCGCTTTTTTTAAAATATCGATAGCGCCTTCTGGTGTGCCTTGTTGTACGAGAATTTTAGCAAGCGCAATATAGGGTTCCTGATTGCGTGGATTTTGATTGATGGCAGTTTTGAAGGCGGTTTTAGCGGCTTCGGAATCTCCAAGCGCGCTCTCGGTTGCTCCTAGAACCGTTAGTAATGTAAAATTTTGGGGTTCGATGGTGATGAGAAAATCTCTAAACGCTTTCAGTTGTTCGGGTGTTTGTGATGTTTTTAGTAATGCGGAAAGCGCATGGACAGTTAACGGCGAGGACGGATCTGCTTTAATCACATCTTTATAAAGCGCGATGGCTTCCTGGATCTGTCCGGTTTTTTCACTGATCTGTCCTTTTAGAAAAGTGGCTGTGTTCCGTTGACCTTCCAGTTTATTTAGTTTAGACGCGGCGTTGTGTGCTTGTGCCCATTGTCCGTTTTCAATTGCCAGCCGGGCAAGTGTTTCCCATCCGATGGGATATTCCGGGGCAGTGTTTGTCACGGTGGAAAGAAGCTCCATTGCCTTATCACGATTGTTTGTCAGAGCATAAAACTGTGCCAGTCTGACCTGTATGCCCTTGTCGCCGGGGTGTTTTTGTACGGCCAGGAGGAGTGTGTCGATCGCCAGGTCATTGCGCTTTTGGATACTAAAAATTTCTGCCAGAGTTCTGGATGCTTTTATTGCGCCCGGCTCATCGCGTAAGATTACCCTGAGATCAACAGCCGCTTTTTGATAGTCTTTTTGGAAAAAAGCCAGATTTGCCTGCAATAAAAGCGCTTCACGATTGTTGACGTCTTTGTTTAGGACCGTGCCTATCAGCTTTTCTGTCAATTCAATATCGCCTTTACTTAATCCTATTTCCGCAAGTGTTGTAGCGGCGTTCAAACCGATCCAATCATCGGGGGCATCCTTGATGATGTTTTTGAGGGTGGCGATAGCACGTTCGTCCTGCTCATTGCGGACGTAAAGGCCTGCCAGCCAAAGATAAAACAGCTTCTGATTGGGCTCAGCCTCAATGAAGGTGTGAATTTTTCGCTCGGCGGCGTCCATGCCTTTTTCATTTTCAAGAAACATGGCCAGTTTTTGTTTGGCTTCCTGGTTTTTGGGAAAAACCCGAACGGTTTCCTCGTAGACTTTTCCGGCATTATCTGTTTGTTCTACTTTTTCAAAAATTCGGGCCAGATCAAACCGGAAACGAATTTGCTCAGGGTAGAGCATAAAAATTTTACGATAGGTGCGCGCAACGGCGGCAATGTCGTTTTGTTCACTGTAAAGCATTGCTTTCAGGAGATAGAATGATTTTTCCTTCGGATGCAGGGCAATAGCCTTTTCGAGAATTTCAAGCGCTTTGTTAGGTCGCTTTTTTGCAACATAGATGCCCGTTAGAACCGAATAGGCAACCATATTTGAAGGGTCTTTTTGCAGGACAAATTTAACCTCTTTGTGTGCCTGAGGGAAATTCTTTTCTTCTAAAAATATAGATCCCATGAGGGCGTGGGCCCCAACATGATCCGGCTCCAGTTTCAGAAGTTTGTCGATTCTTGTACGGGCTTCTTTCGATTGCTGCGCAGTTAGATAAAGCTCTGCTAGTTTTAGTAATACCGGTTTAAAATCCGGATTTTGCTGTTCCGTAACCCAAAAAGCCGCCAGCGCCTTTTGCAGGCTTCCTTCCGCTTCTTCAACAAGTCCAAGGCTGTAGATTGCGCGCGGGTCCGTTGGCAGGATTTTCGCGGCGTTCTTGTACTCCAACCGCGCTTTTATGTAATCTTGTTTCTCGTAATAGGAATCGCCGCGCCCGAGATGCTTTTCGTACTTCTCTTCCAGGTTGTCGCAGGACATAAGGAGCGTTCCCAACACAAGCAATAAGATAGTATGGACGTATTTGTAAGATTTCATAAAAATTTTCCGAGTTGCGCAGGGCTTGTAAAACAGGTTTAGTATAGCAGTCTGCTATGATTTTCCAGAATTTTTATTTGTTTTGATATGCCATGGTATATTCCATTATAAAAATCTGTTGTAATACTGTGAACTGCATGCTAGCTCTTAGTTTGGTGTTTTTTTGAGTTGTTGAGGGATGGTTTATGAAGCCTTGTCGTCTATTGTTGATCGCTGTCGTTGTTTTGTGTTTTGGCCTTAGTGCCGGAAAAGCATCAGCAGCCTATAGTGAGGATTTGGGCACGGTGGTTCCGGGAACTGCGGGAAGTTTTACTTTCTCTGGTGGCGGTGTTACAGGGCTGTGGGTCGCTGGTGATGTTTTCGGAAAGCTTCCGCCGTTGAGTATGGTTGAATTTACTTACAATTCTACCGGGCCTTTCCTGTTTCAAACATTGACGAGCGCCGGCCAGTATAATGGCGGTTTGGAATATTCATTTGAAAATGTTCCTTCCGGGGCTGCGGGTTCCTCCGCAGGTTCTCTTGTTATTACAAGTGCCCAGATTCTTTCTTCCCAGGAAGCGACGGGTATTATCAAAAACCTTTCCTCTGAAATTGCAGACTTTCAGAGTGTATTCGCTGGATTCTTTTTTGGTGCAGGCAAGCAGCTCAATATTGAGTATAGTGTTTCTGCGGTTCCCGTTCCGGCAGCTTTGCCGTTGTTTGTGATGGGGCTTGGCGGTCTGGTCTTTGGTGCCCGGAGAAAGAAGAAAGCGCAAGTAGATAGTCTTGTTGTTGCCTGATCCGGAAATTTTTGGTTTTTAGAAAAAAGACGCCTCTGTGGCGTCTTTTTTGTATTGAGGCTAATCGCTATATTTGATTGCTATTTATGCGAATAATCGCTTACATGGCACTTGGTTGTTATCCTGTTTTCAAACCAGTGAGTAACGTATGAATATTATGATCAAAATTGTCTGTCTGGGATCACTTTTCCTGACATTTTTATCTCCTCATCCTGTTATTGCTCTGGGCGATGACTTTGTTATTCTTCCAGGGGATGTTCTTCATATCAATGTCTGGAAAGAAGACGGCATGGATCAGGATGTTCTTGTCCTGCCTGATGGAACCATCACCTTTCCCTTGATCGGAACCTTGAAGGCTCGTGACATGAGTCCGGCCAAACTGCAAGCTGCCATTCGTGATAAACTGAACCCCTTTATTCCTGATGCGGCTGTGACCGTCAGTGTTCAGGCTCCGACGGGGCATAAGGTCAGTCTTGTCGGGCAACTTCGAGAACCCGGTGAGGTCGTTTTGACTGCTCGTATGAGTGTGATGCAGGCAATCAGTCAGGTTGGCGGTTTAACGCCGTATGCGGACGAGGATGATATTATTGTCATTCGCGAAAATGCTGATGGTGAAAAGGAGAAAATATCTATTCCTTATAACGCGATTACCAAAGGCCGGGATCTTGAAAAGGATATTTCTCTTCTTCCTGGTGATGTTGTTGTTGTTCCTGCTTCGGGCCTTTTTTGATCACATGCAAATTTTTTCGGCAGTTCCTATGATCCGGTGCGCTTTGGCCAGTTTTTTAATGGGCGGGTTTGTTTTGCCCTATGGCCTTACTCCCGCTTTTGCGAAAGATAATGTCAAGATCGGCATCAGTGAAACGCCCTTGTGGGATTCCAATCCGCTTATGCTTACAACAGGGAAAACCGATATTTGGGGGTCTGAAACCAGAGCTTTTGTCGATTTCGGGCGTATGACCCCAGATGCAACTTTGAATGCCACGTTGGCTGCTGAACATAATTATTTTAACAACTCATCTTTTAACTCCAATGATTTTTTCTTTAGGACGGATCTGAAGAAAAATACCGCGCTTTGGGAGTGGTCGATCAACGGTCGTTTTGATTATGATACGACACGGACCGGCGAAATTACAACATTTGGTCGTAATACACGCGTGGGAAGACGCTTGAGTTGGCAGGCCGCTCCGCGTGTAGCCTATAATCTTTCGCCGCGTGCGCAATTGGTGCTGGACGGGTCATGGCAGGAAAATCATTACGATAACAGTGTTTCTTTAACCGATTACCGGACGGTGTCGCTCTCCCCGTCGGTTGTTTATAGTCTTACTCCGCTACAAAAAGCATTTCTCTTGTTTCGAACTCAGCACTATAGTTCTCTCGATGGCGATCAGGATGTTGATAGTCTGGGACCGTCTCTTGGCTGGCAATATCGTTTTAAACCGGAATGGTCACTTGAGCTTTTTGCCGGTTTTCTTGCTTCGAAGTATGATGGTTATGTGACGGCGGGTAATGATTGGGAATATAATCCAACTTATTCTGCAACGCTTGAATATCTAGGGCAGCGAAACCATACGTCCTTTTCCGTAGCGCGAGCAAGGCAATCTTATGCGAATGGTACTGAATCCGAACTGATCAGCGCTACGGCAGAAAACAAGTTTACAATTAATTCTCAATGGGCTCTGAGTATGAAGGCTCTATACCAAGATGCCAAACGTTCTACGGTTTCAATGGGCAATCTTGATACAGGATATGAAGAATCGGTTGGTCTTGTTTATAAAGCAGGCGAGCGCTGGGATTTTTCGCTTTCACAAAGATTTCGGCGGGAGGAATTGACAAACGGGCTTGGCGTGGCCGAGCGGAATATTATTAGAGCCGGTTTAACATACCGTTTAGGCGCGGTGCCATATTTACAATGACAGTTCTTGTGTAATACAAGGGACATTTAGACGCGGGATTAGTATGAGCGCATTTTATCCTCTTGAATATTTATCGGTGTTGAAACGCCAGAAGCTTTTGTTTTTTACCATTTTTGGATCGATACTCTTCGTATCGTTTCTTTTTGTGGCACAATGGTCGAAATACCGGGCTTTTGCTACGGTTGAAGTTGTACCTCCTGAAATTGCTATAGATGCCGTTGAATCTCCACAGAATAGAATCCTGACGGCAGAGGCAATGGCCGATTTGCAAATCAGCCGTCTTAAACAAAAAGTGCTCTCGACCAGTTCTCTGGCGGACATCGTTACTAAACTTAATCTTTATCCGAAGGCCCGTGCTCATACGCCTATTGCTTATATTGCTAAAAATATGCAAAGAAAAATTGATATTCATCTTATGAGCACTGTACTTGCCAACCCTGCATCGGCTCAGAAAGTCTCGGCTTTTCAGCTTTCAGCGATTGCCTTTACTCTAAGCTTTGAGTATTCCGATCCTTTTTTAGCACAGAAAACTGTCAATGAACTCGTTTCACGTTTTCTTGATGAAGATCTGAAAGATCGTCGTGAGACGGCGCAAAAAACTTCGGAGTTTCTTGAAGGTCAGATTGAGATATTGTCAGCAACGCTTGAAGAACAAGAGCAAAAAATTGCAGAATTTCAGGCGGCGCATGGTGTGACGCGTCCTGATGCTCTTGGCTTTAATCAACAGGCTTCCATTACGACCTCTTCCCGGCTCTTGGCGATTGAAAGTGAGCTTATCTCCAATCTCGGTCTTATCGGCGCTCTTCGTGCCCAGCTTGTACAAACCGATCCCTATTCGCGCGTTGTTGATGAAGGTGGTGAAGTTCTAAGTACTCCTGCTATTCAGCTGCGGGCTTTGAAATCGCAATATGCAACGTTGAGTGCAAAATATGGTCCCGCGCATCCAGATGTCTTGAAGGTTTCGCGGCAGATTAATGCCCTCAAAAACGAAATATCGCCGGTGAATCTAAGCGCCCGGCTCAAGGCTAAAATTACCGATATGAAGGCAAAACTTTCTAGTGCGGAAAAAACATATGGCAGTGCACATCCTGATTATATTTCTCTGCAAAACCAGCTTCAAAATCTCGAAGATCAACTTGAAAATGTTCAAAATGATGCCGCCAGTCTGGTTAAGGATGATGCTGATAACCCTGCTTATTTGCAGATTGTCGTGCAGATTAACGCCGCGGAAAAACAAAGAGAAGCCCTGGAAGCGCAGCGTGATGCGGTTAAAAGCCAACAGGAAGAATTTCGAAAGGCTGTTGCCGATAACCCCGTTGCAGAACAAAAGATGGCGGCTCTGGCTAGAGACTATGACAACATGATGTTTTTGTACCGCGATCTTAAAGCCAGAAAGCTGGCGGCAGATATGAGTAAGACCATTGAAGAGGGGCATGTAGGTCGGCGTCTTGCCGTTATTGATCCTCCGGAGTTGCCTCTTGGGACCAGTCCTTCCAAAAAGCTGATTTTGGCAGGCGGGTTTGTTTTTGCCCTTATGGCGGGGTTGGGCAGTATCATCGGTCTTCAAATTCTATCTCAAACTGTGATCGGGCCGCACCATCTGGAATCTCTGATCGGTAGTTCACCTCTTATTACCGTTCCGCACCTTTTTTCCCTGGAGGAAAAAATAAAAGCCCGGCGTCTTATCATTAAGCTCCTTGTTGTGGCCCCTTTTGTGGCGGCGGTTCCTTTGATTTTAATATCTTTCAAACCGTTATAGAACGGAAAATCCGGAGTGTAATTATAACCCACTGATTTACGAATGTGAGAATGTCCATGTTTCCTGCCCTCAAAAAAACGCAAGAAAAAATTGAAAAAATAGAAGAAAGCCTCAACCCTGCCGTCAAAAAAGTGCTGGCGCTTCTTCGGCTTGATACTGCTTCGCTTAAAAATGAGAAAGCGGGGCTGTCTGCATTTGAAACCGTGTTGGACCACCATCGCATCGTTTCTCATAGGACTCGTAGTAAGGATGCCGATACTTTTCGTTTTTTGCGAACACAAATTCTTCAGAGCATGAATGAGCATGGCTTTAAAACCGTTGCCATCAGTTCTCCGCGCTATGGTGACGGGAAGACAACTATTGCGGCTAACCTTGCCGTGAGTATCGCTCAGGATTTAAAGCAGACGGTTTTGCTGGTCGATCTTGATCTGCGCAAGCCGTCTTTGGCGGAGTATCTGGAACTTTCTCCTAAGGCCGGGTTGACAGACTATCTTGCTGGAAAAGCCGACGTCAAAGATTGCCTGATCCGTATGCCGTTTGAGCGTATTAATGTGTTTCCAGCCGGGCGGCCTGTCGATCGGTCGTCAGAAACGCTTGGCTCACCGCAAATGCAGAAACTGGCTGAAGAACTTAAGGAACGTTATGATGACCGTTTGATTATCTACGATATGCCTCCTTTGCTCGAACAGGACGATCCGCTGGTTTTTTTGCCTCACGTCGATGCGTTTCTTTTGGTTATACGTGAAGGCGTGACCACCGTTGATGAAATTAAACGCAGTCTTGATATTCTAAAATCCGCCAGAGTTATTGGGGTTGTGCTGAACGCTGTGTAGGCTTCATTTATCTGGTCAGTCGCGATCTGTAGTGGTGGCGTGTATTCATTAGGCAACCTGAAAAACAGCTTCCATTGGCGGTGTCTGTTCTTGTTCTGCTACGTACCGTATCTTATCCGGATGAGGTTTTGGTATATAATCTGGATCTGGATTATATATAGCTTTCCAGCTCCTGATAAAAATTTTTTCATCCGGTGCGGTGCGGCGTTTAAAGTTCGTTTTTAAAACGCTATTGGTTTCGTTAGAGGTGGTCTCGGTTCTTCGGCCAGCTTTGCGGCGAAGTTAAGCTACGATCGGTTGGTTATTGTCATGCCGCCTGCCTGTGGTTTTGTTTCTCCGGGTGAAGGGCGCGGCCGCCGGAGCCGTTAGGCGGAGGCGGCAAGCCCGAGGCCGGAGAAACAAAATTTCGTTCATCATAAACGTCGTCCGGGGTTTGTCCATCAAATACCGAATGCGGCCTCTGCGCGTTGTAAAACGCCAGCCAGCGCCCGATATCCCGCCTGGCTTGCAGGCCGCTCTCGAACGCGTTCAGATACACGCATTCATATTTCAGACTCCGCCACAGCCGCTCGATGAACACATTGTCCATCCAGCGGCCCTTGCCGTCCATCGAGATCGCGATCCCGTTTTCTTTCAGGACGCCCGTCCACGCGTCCGCCGTGAACTGGCTGCCCTGATCGGTATTGAAGATCTCCGGCGGCCCGTAGCGGGCGATGGCTTCCTCCAGCGCCTCCACGCAAAAGCGCGTTTCCATCGTGTTCGACAGCCGCCAGGCCAGCACCTTCCGGCTGGCCCAGTCCATGATCGCTACCAGATACAAAAACCCGCGTTTGACAGGGATGTACGTGATATCCGCGCACCATACATGGTTCGGGCGGGTGATCGTGAGCCCCTTGAGCCGGTAGGGATAAATCCGGTGGCCGGGATGCGGCATCGAAGTGCGCGGCCTTTGATAGACCGCCTCGATTCCCATCAGGCGCATCAGACGCCGCACGCGGGTGCGGCCTACCTCGTACCCCTGACGGCGCAGATGCCGGGCCATCTGACGGGACCCGTAAAACGGGGTTTGCAGGAATTGCGCGTCAATCAGCCGCATCAGCGCCAAATTGTCCGCGCTCTCCCCGCGCCGCTCGTAATACCAGCCAGAGCGGCTGATCCCCAGCAACCGGCACTGCGCCGCGATGCCGATATTGTCATTGGACGGGTCTACCATTTCCTGCCGCCCCCGGACCGCAACCGGGCGGAGGCATCGGCTAAAAAATCACGTTCCACTGTCAGCTGTCCGATCTTGGCGTGCAAGTCCCTGACCTCGGCGTTATGCGCGTCCGCTCGCGATTCCAGCTTGCCCGCAAAACCCGCCTCCAGCGCAGCCAGAGCCTCCTTCTTCCAACGGTGAATGACCGTCGCATGCACCCCGTAACGGGATGACAGCTCCGTGATCGGCGCGTCCTCCCGCAACGCCGCCAGCGCAACCTGCGCTTTAAACTTCGCCGGGTAGTTCTTCCTTGTCTTACTCATAATCCATGACCCTCCTTCGGTCATAGATCGTAGCTTAACTCACTGTCCGAATTCTTGGGGCCACCTCTGTTCGTCAGGATAAAAGCTGTATTTTCGTTAGGGAGTTCTACGGGACCGCATTCCGGTTTGTTGTTTATAAACAAATCGAGGGTTCCCATATGCTGTTTTGTTTCCTGGTCTGTTAATGAGATAACCATCTTTACCAAGTTACTGCCTTCGCTGAGTGGGGCGGTAGATTCGAGTTGAAAAATGGCGTTGTCGGCGTTCAGGGATGCTTTGAATTTGTTGATTTCCCAGAGACGTTCGGAGATGTTGAGCGGGTGGTCAGAGGCCTCGCGTTCTGCCAACAGCATTCGCCATTGCTTCGGGTTTGTGTCTTCTTCAAAGACGCCCGCTTGATCGGCGCAGACTTCATAACCCATTTGTGCATAGTGGGCGTTTCCTACCAAAGCGGCCAAGGCGTAGTCACGAACACAGATGTCAGCGATAGCCCGCTCTTTATCTTCCGGGGCATAATGTTCCAGCATTTTGGCAATGTTCTGGGCCACTGTGCCTTGTGTGTCGTGGTTATCCGGTGAGCCTGCGCCACCGTAGCGAGAAATTCCCGCCATTAATCTACTTTCATCGATAAGCCATCCATCAAGGGGGCCAGCCCAGTATGTAGATAGCATGGCGTGATCGATGGCCGGTCTTTCTACCCCATCAACAAGGATTTTGGCTTCGGCGAGTTTCGGTATAAGCTCCTTGGCTCCAATATCGTCTACGCCGGCCAGTGTTTCTGCGATGGTCATGATTTCAGGCTGTCGGTCGTGGGCATACTGGATGAGTTCGGACAGCCATGGTGTCGGAATTTTGTAGGCAATATCAAAACGCAGTCCTGTAAAGCCCAGATCAATATCGTTATCAATAACCTGTTTCCAGTATCCGGGTTTGGTTTCGCCCGTTGTATCATTTGTATAGCCTTTTACAAAAAAATCATAAGAGGCTGGTGAGGCGTAGTTTATTTGTACCGTGTCATATTCAGGCATGCCGTGGTAATTTAAAGCTTCAAAATTGTGGTTGCGGCAGAATTTAAATCGGAAGCGTTTCAGTTCCTCACCTTTTTTGCCGAATGACAGACCGATGATTTTTTTTGTTTTGTAATCTTCAATTGGAAAGTCTTCCTGCTCCTGTTCTTGGCCGTTTTCATCAATGACAAGGTAGTTCACTATGTGCAGGTCTTTCTGTTGCACGCAGTAAGATAAAATACTTTGTATTTCATGGTCTTCTTCTACGACGATGGGGTTGTCGCGGGCGACATGGTTAAAAACCTTGTCTGAAATAGAGCGCATGCCTTGTTCTGCCATTTTCTGATTAAAATGCTTAATGTGGATGCGGTCCAGAAACGAGCGAATGTATGATGGGGCTGTCGGATTAGGGTGGGCACTTAGCTCGGCACTAAAACGAAAATGATTTCTGATTGCATAAAGACTTCGACTATGTGTTTGCTGGAAGTCATCCCTGAATGAGATTCTTGTGGGTGCGGTTAGAGAGGGTTGAACCAGATCGCGTTGTAACCAAGTTCTTTGGCCCTTTTAATGAGTGGGGATAGGCCATCAGCGCGGTTAGCTCCGGACCATTCTCTAATAGGGCCTATTTTTCTGGGGTTTACGTTGTAGATAATCGGATTCGTGTTACGCAATTTTTGTTCCCTGCACTCCATATTTTGTAATTATCTTACTTTTTATATTTGTTTATTGGAATATTCTAGTATTTTGTTGGTTTTCCCACGACTTTTTATTGTGCAAGGCAATATGTGCGCTGATTTTTTGTTGTTCTTATAGGTGGTTAATATATTTGAGAAAGCCATGAATTTATTTGTAATCGGCGTGTTTTCCCAAAATCAACTTGCTTGTACTTGCTTTGAATTTCATAGCATTTTAATGGTTTATAGAACGGTGTGTTCTGCGTTTTTAGAAGGTTGTTTTTTTGCAGACATTAATCGTGTATGGATGGGATATGAAGCTGCAGATTGTTTGGTATATGCTGGGTGTTCTCGTTGCTGTTGTCGGCTTGGCCGAAATGGTTCCGGCTATTGTTGATTGGTGTTTGGGGCACGAGAACGCCAGGGATTTTTTTCTTAATGGCATATTGTGTTTGTTTTTTGGTGGAAGTCTTATTCTTTCATACCGTGTTCGTGATCGGCAGGTGAATGCTCATCAGATGTTTTTGATGGCCTTAAGCGGTTGGTTGGTCGTATCCGTGTTTTGTGCGATGCCGCTTTATATGTCGGATTTGGGTTTAAGTTTTGTTGAGGCTCTGTTTGAGGCTGTTTCCGGGGTGACGACTACCGGCGCTACGGTTTTGATTAATCTGGAGGAGACTTCGCGTGGTGTTTTGTTATGGCGTTCGATGATGCAATGGGCCGGAGGGCTGGGTGTTATTGCTTTTGCCGTTGTATTGCTCCCTTATCTTAAAGTTGGCGGCATGCAATTGTTTCGTAGTGAGTCCTCAGGGCATTCCGATAAGGTGGTGTCACGTAGTGCGCAGTTTCTTGGGGGGTTACTTAAAGTTTACATTGCTATGACGTTGGTTTGCGCCGGAGTATATTATTTGTTAGGGATGAGTGGTTTTGATGCTTTTAACCATGCAATGACAACACTTTCAACGGGCGGGTTTTCAACACACGATGCCTCTTTTGGTTATTTTAAAAGTTCGGCACTGCAATATGCGGCTGTATTTTTTATGGTACTTGCAGCGTTTCCTTTCGTGTTGTATTTGCGTCTTATTTACCAACGCCGTGTTTTGTTTTTTCGTGATGAGCAGGTGCGTGCGTTGATGTTGTGCCTATGTTTGGCGGTTTTTTCTCTTACTCTTTGGTTGTGGGCTGTTACGCCTTATACGTTAGAGGTCAGTTTCCGCATGATTGTTTTCAGTGTTTCTTCAATTATGAGCACAACCGGATATACGATTGCTGATTATACGCTTTGGGGCGGTTTTACAACGCTGGCATTCTTGTTGATGATGTATGTGGGTGGATGTGCGGGATCTACGGCTGGTGGTATGAAGGTCATGCGCATAGTTATTTCAGCCAAGGTGGTGGTGCGTCAGTTCAGGACCTTGCTTTACCCTAACGGCGTGTTTGTTTTGAATTATCAGGGGCGCCGGTTGGATAGTTATACTGTTTTGACGGTGCTCGGTTTTTTAAGTTTGTATGTGGGGGCAAATGTTTTAATGACTGTTGCTTTGGCGTTAACGGGGCTTGATTTTGAAACATCGATGAGTGCGGCGGCGGCAGCTTTGGCTAATGTTGGGCCTGGAATTGGTGGGCAGGTCGGTCCAACAGGCAATTATGCGGGTTTGTCTGATACGGCGAAATGGATATTATGTGCGGGCATGATTGCCGGTCGGCTTGAGATTTTGACTATTCTTGTGTTGTTTTCACCGTCTTATTGGCGCGCTTAGCATAAAAATACTGCTGGTAATCACGTTTTTGAAAAGGGTGCTTAGATCTTTTTGAAAAGATTCTTTTGCGTTGCTTTTGCTGCCATTATTTTGCCACGGAGCATGGCTTCCTGTTCTTGAAGGGTAATATCATCGAACGTAATGCGTTTATTTTCTATATCGGTATGAAGAATTTGTGCGTGGCTTTTGTAAAACTCAATCAGCTTGAGTTGTGCGGATAGAACTTCCTGGTCTAATTCGAAAAAAGTCATGAATTTTTCAGCATTTTCATTGCGAATTTTGTTCCAGGTTTGGCGCACATGGTCCTGGGAGTCTGGGGTCAGTTTTTCAATGAGCGGCTTGAGGTTGGCGTTTGCTTTTTCAAACTGTTTGAGAATGTCTTCCATTTGTAGCTGCAAAGACATTACGGTTCCTTCCGCCAGGCGGGCATTTTCTATGATATATTCAGGAGTGCTTTGATTGCCTGGTTTTAGCAATTCGTCCATGACTGTGCGGGCTTGCTTATATTCGTGGACTTGTGTGTTAATGTCTTGCAGGAAATTGTTGAGGAAGTCTTCAAAGCTTTGCATCAGGGCTGTTTGTTCTTGCTTTTTGCGCTGCGTTTCTTCGGCAATGCGTGCTTGTTCTTCAGCTTGGGCTTTAGCAATTTCAGCCTGTTTTTGCTGGTTATTTTGATACAGGATATATCCGCCGCCGCTGAGCACGATTAACAGGGCTAAAACCAAAAGAATATTCCAGGATTTAATGCTCACAAATTTGCTCCTTTTAAAGCTTTGTGCAATTTCTCGGCTGTAATGTGCAGTGCCTCATGCCAATCCATATGGGCGTCATCATTGGCACCATCTGAAACATATTTCAAGCAGGCAAAGGGAATATTTTCACGTTTGCAAATTAAGGCTAAGGCATATGCTTCCATATCCACGACATCAAAAGTTGCAGCGGCCTGGCTGGCATCAAAATTATCCCCTGTGCCGCATATGCCGCCAGGCAGGTGTTCAAAACGCAGACCATGTTCGATGATTATGGGATCGTCGGAAAACGGCGTTTGGTAGAGTTCAATGCCAAGGGCTGTGACATCCATATCACGCTGTATAAATTGGGTGGGGTTGACGATTGTACCGCCTGCATGCTTGCGGCTGCCTGCGGTGCCAAGATTGACCACCAATTCCGGGCGATTTTGCGCGATCTGGCGCATCAGATTGTGAGAGGCGTTTATTTTGCCAATTTGGCAATGCAGGACATCGTAGTCCACAAAGACATCCTGACTTTCTTCTTTCATTGCAAAAACAAGTAAGGGCTTCATGATGTTTGATGATTAGCACGAAGTGAGCGGATATTAAAGAGACAAAAGCTTATTGATAACGTTGCCACTGAAATTTTCGAGCAGTGATATTTGATGTATCGAGGATGAGGGAATAACCTTGAAAAGGTTCTAATTAAGCGAGATTACATTGGCTAAAGCTGATTTCTAAACCATGTTATCTGGCGTTTGGCGTAACGCCGGGTGATGCCTTGGGCCTTTTCGATGGCTTCGTCTTTGTTTATCTCGCCGTTTAGATAAGCGCGAAGTTCTTTAAAACCCAGCGCTTTGCACAGAGGTACACCGTCTTTGACTTCGCCGGATTGAAGGCGGGCGTCGAATTCTTCGACCTCTTCGAGTGCGCCGTTTTCAGCCATCCAGATAAAGCGTTCGTTGCAGCGTTTATAGAGCGCCGTGCGTTCGGGCAGGATTTTATGGATTTCGAAATGCCAATGATCGGGAGGGCTGAGGCGATCTTCTTTTTGCCAAATGGCAAGGGATTTTCCGGTGGCTTCCAATACTTCCATTGCGCGGATGATCCGGGCCTTGTGATTGACATGAAAGCGTGCAGCCATTTCAGGATCGCGGGCTTCAAGTTCGGCGTAGAATTTTTCGGCACCGATGTTTTCGTATTTGGTGACGACGCGTTCGCGCACGTCTTCTGGGATGTCAGGCATGGGGGAGAGGCCTTCGGTCAGTGCTTTGATATATAGTCCCGTGCCGCCGCAGACGATGGGCGTTTGTCCGGCGGCCAATGTTTCTTCGATGATGGGCTGGGCCAGTTCGCGGTAATTTCCGGCGCTGCAGACATCATTGGGATGCAGGAAGGCATAGAGTTTGTGAGGGACCGCGGCCTTGTCTTCATCGCTGGGCTGGGCGGAGAGAATGGGGAGGCCGTCATAAATTTGCTGGGAATCGCAATTGATGATGACGCCGTTCATTGCGCAGGCCAGTTCCATGGCCTTGGCGGATTTACCGCTGGCGGTCGGTCCGGCGACGATGTGAAGGATGGCTTTGCTTTTCTTACCCAAGGTTTTGAGTGTCTACTTATCTTTTTTCAGCTTTAAGGCCAAGAAGCGGACTTCGTCTTCGCGGTTGATGAGCAACAATATTGATGAGCGGCCATTTTCATCGGCTTTTTCGATGATCTCTTTGGCCTTTTCGGGATCTGAAACCGGTGTCTGGTTGATCTCGACAATTATATCGCCTTCAAACAAGCCTTTTTGCGCGGCTTCTGATTTTGGATCAACGCTGACGATGGCGACGCCATCAACGGATGGCGGGATAGCGTAATCGCGGCGCATCGTGTCAGTAATTTTTTTCAGGGATAAGCCGACGCTGTCTACTTTGGTGCCTTTCGATGTTTCTTCTTCTCCAGAGGCAATGAGACCGTCTTCTTCAGCTTTTTCGAGTTCGCCGACCTTTACTTCGGTGGTGGTTTTTTTGTTGTCACGCCAGTAGGTGATTGTTGCGGGAGCATCGATTTTTGCCTCGGCGACCAAGCGGGGAAGCTCTCGCATTTCGTGGACTTTTTGGTTGTTAAATTCAAGGATGATGTCACCAGCTTCCAGGCCCGCTTTTTCTGCCGGGCCGCCGGGTGTAATGGAGGCGATAAGCGCGCCCGTGGCTTTTTCTACGCCAAGACTTTCAGCGATTTCATCGGTGACTTGCTGGATGCGTACACCGAGCCAGCCGCGTCGCGTACGGCCATATTGGATGATTTGATTGATAACAGGTTTGGCGAGCGCGGAAGGAATTGCAAAGCCGATGCCGACGCTGCCGCCTGATGGAGAGAAAATAGCTGTGTTAATGCCGATGACTTCACCTTTGAGGTCGAACATCGGGCCGCCTGAGTTGCCACGGTTGATGGAGGCATCGGTCTGGAGGAAATCATCATAAGGGCCGGCGTTGATGTCGCGCTGGCGGGCGGAAATAATTCCGGCGGTCACAGTGCCACCAAGTCCGAACGGGTTGCCGATGGCTACAATCCAGTCGCCGACGCGCAGGACATCACTGTTGCCAAACTTTACGGCTGTCAGTTTTTTCTTGGTATCGATTTTGAGAACTGCCAGATCTGTTTTTTCATCGGTGCCGATGAGTTCTGCGGGCAGCGTTTCATCGTCTTGAAAAGTTACACGGATTTCTTCGGCGTCTTTGACGACGTGGTTATTTGTGATGATATAGCCGTTTTGCGCATCAATGACGAAGCCGGAACCGAGGGATGCTTGCGGTATGGAGGGCATGCCGTGGCGGCGTTCCATAAATTCTTCAAAAAAGTCCTGAAAAGGAGAGCCTTCAGGAAATTGAGGTAGGTCTGGTACATCCTCAGACACATCGATTTTTTGGGTTGAGGAGATATTGACGACGGCAGGGAGAAGATCATCGACGATGTCGGCGAAGCTGTCCGGGCCGTTCTGCCCTAGCGTGCGTGCATTGGCCTTTATCGACACGGATAGCATGAGGCATGCACAGAGTATGAGGGGAAGTATAAATTTTGGTGCTTTCTGCAACGTCATAGTATGATCCTCATTCCTTCGGAGATGTTGTTTAACGTTTGTCGTCAAAATGCTTAAAGAACTCACTGTCTGGTGAGAGGATAAGCTGCGTCGCCGGGTCGGCTAACGTATTTTTATAGGCTTCCATCGAGCGGATGAACGAATAAAATTCTTTGTCCTTATTAAAGGCGTTGGCGTAAATCTTGATAGCTTCTTCATCGCCCTCCCCTTTGAGGATAGAGGCATCACGCTGGGCTTCGGCAATGAGAACGGTACGTTCTTTTTCCGCCGTTGAACGGATTTCAAGGGCGCGTTCTTCACCTTTTGCACGGGTTTCCGTGGCCTGTTTTTTGAGTTCGGAGATCATTCTCCGGACGGTCGAGGTGCGTAGATCGGGAGTCAGGTCCGCACGAACGATTCGGACATCGACAATCTCAATGCCAAAATTGCTTTTTTTGACGCTGGTGCTTACACGTTTCATGATGTCTTGCATGATCATGGTTCTATCTGGCGAAAGGAGGCGCCGCAAACTTATCTTTCCTACCACGGCGTTTGTTGCGTCATTGAGGATATTTTCAATACGAGAATTTGCCGCACTAATTGTGCGTAGGGTTTTCATGAATTGCAAGGGATCTGTGATTTTGTAACGTGCAAATGTATCAAGAATAATTGGTTCTCCGGTCACATCGACAGGTGATAGATTATCGCTATCATTTTCCTTTTGTGTCTCTTTGTTTTTGGAAGATTTCGGTGTATCCACGCTGGAAACGTTGACTTGTTCCGGATCTGGATCAACGGACAGGATACGGCGATCAAAATACTGCACCGTTTGAATGACTGGAATTTTCACGTGCAGGCCGGGGCCGTTGACGTCACCGACCGGTTGACCAAGCTGAAGGACAATGGCTTGCTCACGCTGGTCAACAATAAAAAACACTTGTGACGCGCCGATGAGGCCGATGGCGATCAAGGCTAATATGATCAAGAGTGGTTTGTTCATGATTTTATCCTTTTAATTTTCAGATCCGGCGGCGGGTTTGACGGTGTTTAACTGATTAAGCGGCAGGTAGGGTACAGCCCCCTGTCCAGCTTTGCTATCGAGAATAATTTTCTGTGCGTTGCCCAGAACATTTTCCATGGTTTCGATGTAAATGCGTTCTTTGGTGACATCTTTACCTGTCAGGTAGGCTTGATAGACTGCGTTAAAGCGATCTGCGTCCCCTGTTGAGCGTGCAACCGTGGATTTTTTATAAGCTTGCGCTTCTTGCAGCATCTTGATGGCTTGACCGCGAGCTTTGGGCAGGATGTCTTCGCGGTAGGCTCCAGCACGGTTTTGCACATCTTTTGCATCTTGTTTGGCTGCTTGAACGTCCTGAAAGGCTGCTTGAACGTCTGGATGAACTTGTGGCGCGCTTTTGAACAAAACATCCGTTACATTGACCCCGGATTTATACCGGTCCAAATTTTCTTGAATGATTTTCTTGGTTGCCGTTACTACATTTTCTTTACCGGTTGTGATGATAGGGTCCATATCTGTCTGGCCGACAACTTCGCGAATGGCGCTTTCGGCGATTGATTTAATGATTAGTTCCTGATCGCGGATTTCAAAGAGGAAATCTTCGGCGGACTTTATGTTCCATTGAATGACCATATCCAGATCCACAATATTGCGGTCCGAGGTCAGCATCAGGCTTTCCTCCGGTAGATCGCGGAGGTTGGAAGCGCCGTTGCGGGAAATAGCTTCCATGAAGCCGATGTTCATTTTACGAATTTCTTCGACATTTAAAATACTGGCGGTTTCGATCGGGGAGGGCAGGTGATAGCCCAGACCAGGTTCGGCCTGTGTGCGGGACCATGCGCCAAAGCGTTGAATGACTGCGTTTTCACCGGGGTTAACAACATAGAATCCGCTGGCTATCCACAGGACGAGTACACCGATGATGGCAATGCCTATAATGGGCGCGCCAGAAAAACCGCCGGGCATAACGGCGCGGAAATTTTCTTGGGCTTTGCGCAGGATTTCATCAATATCTGGAGTCTCGCCGCCACTGCCAGATCCGCTGCGACCTCCTGATTTACCTACGCCCCAAGGCCCACGGTCGTCATTACCAGGGCGTTTGGAGCCCCAAGGGTTTTTTTTGTCTTTGTCGTCCTTGCCCATAAGGTCTTTTTCCCGATTTTAGTTGATCTCAATCCATTCAAAAGTATATGGCTACTTACAATATTCTATTTGAGGCTGAAAGCAAGGGTTTGAAGGTTTAAAAAATATGCTTGATCGAAAAGATATTCTGGCGGCGCTCAAGAGCGTTGAGGATCCGGAGCGTGGTATTGATATTGTCAGTGCGGGGATGGTGCCTGACGTTCAGCTTGGTGAGGACGGGCAGGTATTGTTTATGATGGAGGTCGATCCACAGCGTGGAAGTGCGCTTGAGCCGTTACGTCAGCAGGCGGAGCAGGTTGTTTCGGCGCTTGAAGGTGTGCGGAAAGTCACAGCCGTGCTTACAGCAGAGAGGGCGGCGGAAAAAGTGCCTGGAGAAAAATTTGCAGCGAATGATTTTGCTATGGATCCGCACAGGATGGCAAAAAATCCGCCATTAAAATTGCCGATTAAGAAGATTATTGCGGTGGCCTCTGGTAAGGGCGGGGTCGGAAAGTCAACCGTGGCGGCCGGGCTGGCGCGGGCGCTGGTAGCACAAGGGCTTAAGGTTGGTTTGCTGGATGCGGATATTTATGGTCCTTCGCAGCCGAAGCTGATGGGAGTGGAGGGGTATAAGCCTGAGCTTGATGAGAATAAGCAGCTTATTCCGGCAATGGTTGATGGGCTTAAAGTTATGTCGATTGGGTTTATGGTGGAAGACAAAAAGGCGTTGGTGTGGCGCGGGCCGATGGTGCAAAGCGCCCTGTATCAATTGTTTCGCGATGTGGCGTGGGCATCTGATGATGCGCCGCTGGATGTGCTGATTGTTGATATGCCACCGGGGACGGGCGATGCGCAGCTTACATTGGCGCAAAAGGTAGCAGTTGATGGTGCAATTATTGTGTCAACGCCGCAGGATTTAGCGCTGGTTGATGCGCGTAAGGCGCATGAAATGTTTCAGATGGTCGGTGTGCCGATCTTGGGCATTATCGAGAATATGAGTACGCATATTTGCTCGAATTGCGGGCATGAGGAATATATTTTCGGTCATGGAGGGGCGCGGGAAGAAGCGGAAAAACTCGGCGTGGCCTTCCTGGGTGAAATTCCCTTAAGCGCCAATATTCGAAGCAAAGCCGATGCGGGAGAGATTTTTGATTTGGGTGATGACATTGTGAAGATGTTTGTGGCAATCCAGAGCGGCTGACTTAAGAATGGATGGGGCTATTCTATCCAAGCCGAAGAGGTATGATGGTATCATGTACGAGAGAAGAATCTCGTAAATCTTTTCTTGCTGCTATGGATTGCTTCGCTTACGCTTGCAATAATACCATGTTGAAAATATCTGAATATTACGATCCTCATCCATCATTTTATGCTGTTGCTGCGGCGCTTTGGCTTGTCGGCTTTGGGTTTGCGCTGATGCTGTTGGAGGCTTATGAGGCAGAGAGTTTTCTGCTGGCTTTTTTATGCATGGGGGCTTGCGTGATTTGCGTATTAGCTGCTGCGCCGTTATCAGCACTCAGAGCCGTAATTAGTGCGCCGATTGTGTGGTTGGCACTGGGGTTTTGGGCGCTGGCGGCGTTGAGCGCGGCTTTTTCGGACATTCCTTTTGTCAGTTTTATTTATTTTTGTTTTTTTAGCGTGTTTCCTTTGTCTGCGTTTGTGGTGGCTTGTGGCGGTTCATGCGCGTTGTTGAAGCCTTTGGGTTATGGAGCGGCGGTGGTGTTTGGCGCACTGGCACTTTCGTGCCTGACGCAATATTTTTTTATGCCGGAGATGCTTTTTCATGGCACCGTGAACTGGCCGCTGGCCAATCCTAATTCACTGGCAGGGCTTTTGTCTCTTGGGTTTTTTGCGGCTGTCGGGTGGATGTTGGCGGCGCCGGGGCGCGGGCAGGCGAATATTGGGTTGGCGTTTGCGGTTTTGTTGTTTGCGGCGTTGCTTACAACGGGGAGCCGCGGGGCGTTTGCGGCAATGATTCCGGCTGTGGCTCTGTTTTTGTGGGGTCTGCGTGGGTATCTTGATCAGCATAAAAGGTGTTTGGGCGCTTTAGTGGTTTTAAGTGTTTTGATGTTTGTTGCGATGAGCGTGCTTACGCCTTTGGGGGTGAAATCGCCGGCGAGTTTTATTGAGACGACATTGAGCGGTGCGCAATCGGTTTTATGGAGCCGTCCGGCGATTTGGGCGGCGGCGCTGGAAGTTTTTCGTGCGCATATTTGGAGCGGGACGGGGGTTGGCACGTTTTTTCTGTATTATCCGGAAGTGCGCAGCGCTGGAGACCCTTCGACCGCGGGGTTAATGGTACATAGCGATCCGTTACAGTTTGCTGTTGAGATGGGTGTTATGGCTCCGCTTTTATTTTACGGTTTTATTCTGGCAGCGGTTTGGATGAGTGTACGCGCTTTGAAAAAGCTGCCTTTGGATGATGCGCGTCTGGTTTGTATTCTTGCGCCGTTTTGCGCTTTGATGGCTTTGATTATTCATGCGCATATCACATTTCATTTCCAAGTTTTATCGATTTTGATGGTTGCGGGGGTGTTGCTCGGTTTTTGGTTTTTACAGGTGAGGGCTGTTTTGTATGCATCGATACAAGAGACTGAAGAACCATATTGTAATCCTTGCGTTCGTTGGGGTTTGGCTGTTCCTGTTGTTGGAATTTTATCCATTTTTAGCCAATTTCAGGTGAGTGAAATTTTGGTCAATCGGGCACAAAATGATTTGATGGTAGGGGCAGGCGAATCTTATGCGAATAAGATTAATCGGGCCGGGCGGCTGTCATATAATCAGAATGCACGAGCGCTTGTAGCTGCGACGCATTTACCGCTGGGGATTGTTCAGTTGAATGCGCCGTTAATGCCGAGAGATGCTTTACAAACACTGGAAGGCCAGCTTTGTTCATTGCTTGACCGGGCGGAGCTTGCAAACCCGCGTTTGGCGCAAATTTATTTTGCACGGGCGGAAATGGCGGCCTATATCCAGCCGTTTTTGCCTGAGAAGGGGGAGGGTGAACGTTATGACGTGGCGGAGGAGTTGCGAAAAGCGCTGGCGATTGATCCGCTGCATTTGGGGTCACGGATGAAGCTGGCGGATTTGTCTTTACGTGTTGGGCGCATGGAAGAGGCTTTGGATATTTTGGAGCCGGGGCTTAACTGGTGGTATAAAAATCAGCGCCCACGCCTGTTTTTAGAAAAGACGTACGGGTTGGCGCGGCAGTTGGGGCGTGATGAGATTGCAGACAAAGCGGCTTTGGAATTTGTGCGGTATTTCCCTGAAGAAAAGTTACCTGGTATGGAGCGGGAATATGAGTGAGGAATTTGCCAGTCCAGCGCTTTTAAGTATTTTGTGTGTGCTCATGGGGGCCGCGGTGTTTTTTGCGCCGCATGTCTGGTTATTGGAGCGTTTGCGCAATTCGGCCGTTCAGAGTGTTTCATTGGGGCGGGCGGTGATGGGGGCGGCCATGGCTGCGCTTTTTACAGCTGCGCTTTTTTCTCAAATTTATGCGTTAATTGATGGGCATGGCGTACTTTGGCCAGAAGTTTTTGTGTTAGCAGCTTTGGCTATAGGGAGTTTTATCTTGGGTCGCCTTCGGGGCATGGGGCTTTCGCGCCTGTTTGTTAAAGTGCCCCTGGCGTGGTTTGTTATTAATCTGAAGGTCTTTGGTTTTATGCTCGCGACAGCGGTTATTATTGGTTTATTTACAGCTGTTAATATTCCTGTGCGTGAATCTGTTTTTGTTACAGGCGCCGTCTGGATTGCCGCGCTTTACAAGTTGCATGTGTCTGTGCAGCGGCAGAATTCGGGGAAAGAGAAGGAGGCTTTCCACAGGTTGCTTTGGCCATTGGTGCTGGGGTTGCTTTTCTGGATGTTGCCGCTGCTTTTGAATGAGCTTATCCATTCTGAAGGTTTTCCTGAGATGCTTCATCGCTCACCGCCGTTACAGCGCGCTTAAAAGCTATCCCGATTTTGTCCACAGGCAAGAGTGGGTTATTTGTATCTACGGGCTGGTCTTTTATGGGTGTTTCATGCGATTCAAGAGGAAGGGTATTTCTACTCTTGATTTAATGTTCCTTATTTGCACTGAATATATCCATGAATGACGAAGACGACATATTGCGCTATGACAAGATGGTTGAAGCTGCCTTACGCGGGGTGGTCAAAAAGTCTATTGAAGAGGTTATGGAGCAACATGGAACAACCGGTGGCATGCCCGGTGAGCACCATTTCTATATTACGTTTTTGACTGATTTTCCGGGGGTGAAGATTCCCGATTATTTGCGGGAGCGTTATCCCGGTGAGATGACGATTGTTTTGCAATATCAATTTTCTGATTTGAATGTTGATAAAGAAAAAATGAATGTGACGCTGTCGTTTAACAATGTGCCAGAGCGGCTTGAAATTCCTTTGGCGGCGATCAGTATTTTTGCTGATCCGTCGGTGAATTTTGCGTTGCAGTTTCAGCCATTGGGCGAATCGCTGGAGGATGCCGATCTGGCTATTCTTGATGAGTTGGATGATGATCCGGATGATGATGGCTCCGGCGGTGGTAAAGGCAAGTCCGGTAAGGGCGGTGGTGATACCGGTCAGGTGATTTCACTGGACCAGTTCCGGAAGAAATAGGCTGGGTGCCCTTGTGTATTCTCCTGATCCTGGCCCGTATAAAGTTCTTTTGAAGCGTGGGGAATTTGTTGATGCGGCGCGTCTAAATGATGACGGGTCAGCGCGCGTTGTTCCGTTTAAGCTGTATTATCCGGTGGAGCATGATCAGGGCGGGTTGCCGACGATTTTGTGGAGTCATGGATTTGGCGGCAACCGCGACGGGGCGTCGTTTATTTCGCGGTATCTGGCTTCTCATGGTTATAATCTGTTGCATATTACGCATCGCGGGACGGATTCGAGCCTGTGGGAAGGCAAGCCCGGGCATCCGTGGGATATTTTGCGCAAGGCGCAAGTGAGCCGCGAGACGACGCTCAACCGGTTTTATGACGTGCCGTTTGTGCTGGATCAATTGCCCGTATGGGCGGCGGATAATCCGGATGTTGGCGCGCATATGGATTTATCGCGGTTTGGGATGTCGGGGCATTCATTTGGCGCGATGACCAGCCAAGTGATGGCCGGGCAGATGTTTCCTGACGCTTCGGGAAAGCTTATTTCTTTGCGTGAGCCGCGATTCAGGGCCGGGATTTTGTATTCACCGGTGCCGATTGCGCATCTTACAGATGCGGCAGAAACAGACATTTACGGGCCGATTGATATTCCTTTGCTTCATATGACAGGGACGCAGGATTCTTCGCCGCTGCATGATTTTGGCTATGAGCGGCGTTTGGCGGTGCATGATTATTCGGGCGCGGCTGAAAAATATCTGCAGGTGCTCGAAGGTGGCGATCATATGGTCTATGCGGGTTCGCGTGGTAAGTTGGGGGCTAATCCTTTGCGGGATGAACATGAGGCGCAGATTAAGGCGGCGGCGCTGGCGTTTTGGGATGCGCAGCTTAAGGATGACGAAGCGGCGCGGGCGTGGGTTAAAGAAAATCTATCCTAGACTTTGTGTGGTGATGGTTTATGTCTGTAGGCATGGATGAATATGCCGTTGAAATCGCCGATCTAAAGAAAATTTATGCGGGTAATAAGAAGAGCCCGGAGAAGGAGGCTTTGAAGGGAGTCAGCCTTAATATTCCGCGTGGTTCAATTTTCGGGCTTTTGGGGCCTAACGGGGCAGGAAAATCCACAATTATCAATATTATGGCGGGCCTTGTGATGAAATCATCGGGTGTGGTAAAGATCTGGGGTATCGATATTGATCGGGATGCGCGCAACGCCAAGGCAGCGATCGGGATTGTGCCGCAGGAGCTTGCCTTTGATGCGTTTTTCACGCCGACACAAGCGCTGGATTTGATGGCAGGCTTATATGGTGTGCCGAAGGATCAGCGCCGGACGATGGAGCTGCTTAGGATGGTGGGTTTGGAAGATAAGGCTGATGCGTATGCGCGCAGCCTTTCTGGCGGGATGAAACGGCGTCTCATGGTGGCCAAGGCGATGGTACATAATCCGCCGATTTTGGTGCTTGATGAGCCGACAGCCGGAGTGGATGTAGAGCTTCGTAAGCAGCTTTGGGGTAATGTGCGGGCCCTGAATGTGCGGGGTGTAACGATTTTGCTGACAACGCATTATCTGGAAGAGGCGGAGGAATTATGTGATGAAATCGCGATTATCAATCATGGCGAGGTGATTGCGCATGAGCCGACGGAAGAGTTGCTGGCGCGGATTGAGAATAAAGAAATCCGGTTCCGGCTTGATCGTCCTATCGATGATGCGGAACGGGTTTTGTCTGGGTTTTGTGTCGAAAGAGCGGGAGAACGCAGCGTTGTTGTGCGCTATAACCCGTCGGAAATGCAGGTCGGGGTGATGATTGAGGCCATTCAAAAGGCGGGATACGGCATTGTCGATATTTCGACCGACGACAGTAATTTGGAAGATGTGTTCTTGCAGTTGACTGGCAGTTCTGGTAACTGATAACGCCTAAGCGCTCGTAGCTCAGGGGATAGAGCACTGGTTTCCGGAGCCAGGAGTCGCAGGTTCGAATCCTGCCGAGCGCGCCATTTCGATATCATTTACTCCAAATCCGGCTAACAACTTGAAATATCATGCAAAATTTGTGGTTCTAAACCCTTCATTTCGGACATGGGCAAGACGGTCGGCAAAGGCTATATGTAGGTGTTAGTTCCTGTTTTTCTCCAATGTATAAAATGTAAAGGCCGGGCGGTCGTGGACTGGGTCGGCATCGTGTTTTTCTTCTGCGGCGATATTCCATTCATTCCAGTTTAGCTCTGGGAAAAAGGTATCGCCTTCATATTCGCGGTCCAGCACAGTGAGGTAGAGGCGTTCGGTGTAGGGTAGGGTTTCTTTATAAATCTGCCCGCCGCCGGTGATGAAAACTTCATCGACGCCCATTTCACGGGCC
The DNA here is from genome assembly GCA_023898785.1 of Rhodospirillales bacterium. Classification (NCBI taxonomy): domain Bacteria; kingdom Pseudomonadati; phylum Pseudomonadota; class Alphaproteobacteria; order Rhodospirillales; species Rhodospirillales bacterium. Next base: position 2,170,141 of record CP060239.1, read on the forward strand.
ATGTCTTTCATCACGGCGATGCCATCTTCCAGCGAAGCATAGAGGAACGGGCCTTCATTGATTTTGCGCTCGGCCTCAGGTTCTTCGGGTTCCATATCCTTGTAAATCGGGGTCGGGTTGTCGTTGGGCATGTTTTGAAAGGCGCGGCTGATAACGATATTGGGGCGGCCGGGGAGCGGTTTGCCGAGGCTTTCGTAAGATTTGCGGCCCATCAGGATCGGCTTGCCCAGTGTCGTGCGCTTGAAATGTTTGAGGTCTTCGGGTAGGTGCCAGATCAGGCCGTTATCCTTGCCGATCACATGATTTCTGGCGATAGCAACGATTGAACTTAAAGTTATGGGGGCTTTGCTCTTATTCATTCTTTGTATATAAAGCGAAATCATGAAAAAAGACAGCCACGTTAAAATTTTTCTTGATTCCGTTGAGGTGCCGCTCAAGCTTGGTATTTACGAGCATGAACAGGGCGTGTCCCAGCGCGTTATCGTTGATGTGGCGGTGTTTGCCGATGCGAAGGGCTATCTGGGTGGGGTGCATGTGGGCAATATTATTGATTATGACACTTATTATAATGAGATCCGTTCATGGGCCGGGCGTTCGCAGGTGCAGTTGATCGAAGATTATCTGAAAGAGTTGATGGCGCTGTGTTTTCGTCATGAATTGGTGCAGGCCTGCCGGGTGAGTATTCGCAAGCTTGATATTTATGGGCCGGATCAAGGCGCGGGCGTGGAGGTGTTTATGACCCGCACGGAGTATGAAAGCAAACAATAATTTGACATATTATTTTAACTTCTATATGTTTCCTTTTTGTTCGAGCTTAAGAGGATTATTGTATGATTTTACGGGGTGTCGCAGTTGCTATGACGGGAAAAAACCATGATGTAAACATCATGGTGACATCTATTCAGATGGAAGAAGGGGCTGCGAATGATAACATCGAAATGGGTGAGCGTTGTTATGATTTTCGCCTTGATCTTTGTGATAAAGGCGCAGTTATTGACGCATTCAATCGGGTTGCAACGACGTTTAATGAAGTTGTCGATATGCAGGAGCGGCATTTAGCAAAGATCGATGAGCCTTACCGGCCCGTGGCCCTGATTGTTGGAGATAAGCAGGGAGGGAATTTCGACTATCAATCTTTGCGCAAGACTTTGTTTAATTTGCCGGACGAATTAAAGTTACAGCGTGAGGATATGCGTGATATTTGCGAAAAACTTTCACAATCCTTAAGAAAGTCTGTTTTGAAAATTGCTCGCTTTACCTACCATCATAATGATGAGGTTTCATCAGGTGAGCTCCTCGCTGCGTTGGATAAAGAGAACGAATTTTTAGCGCGAAAAAAGGCAGAGTTGGACACGGGTGAGGAGGAGGCTCTTGAGGCGCTTGTGGATTATGCGTTAAGGGATGGTTATAATTACGGGCTCAACGTTAGGAAGTCATCTTCATCTCCGGACAACTGGTGCGACAACTGGCATCTTCGAGGTGAGCTCGACGTAAGAGGCACTCAGTATAATGATGAAAAAGGTCTTGCTCCTGTAGACTCTTATGCGGGGTGGCATCCTACAATCAAGCTGGCATTTAATCTGGCTTTTAAAAGAGCTGTTGGTTTTCCGGCGAATATAGAATGTAAGTTGCCTTACGAAAAGCGTTCAAGGTTTTTTCAGGACCCTTTACGGTTAATGGTTATGGATCAACTCGATGTGGCGCACGGTCGTAACAGCGAGCATAATATCTCGATCAATTATAGAGATTTTGAGGCCGGTCTTTATTGTGAGCGTCTTGAGATACTCGGCAGCGCGCCATAATTCGTTCTAAACCGCCACGGGGGCCTTGATGTGCGGGTGGGCCTGGTAGCCGACGAGTTCGAAATCTTCGTATTTGAAATCGAAGATGTTGGTGACAGCTTCGTTTATACGCATTTCCGGCAGGGGATAGGGCTTCCGGGACAGTTGTTCCTTGGCCTGTTCGATGTGGTTGGAATAGAGATGCACATCGCCGAAAGTGTGGATGAATTTGCCGGGTTTGAGACCAGTGACCTGCGCAATCATCATGGTGAGCAGCGCGTATGAGGCGATGTTAAACGGCACGCCGAGGAAGATGTCGGCGCTGCGCTGGTAAAGCTGGCAGCTTAATTTGCCATTGGCAACGTAGAATTGGAAAAAGGCGTGGCAGGGCGGCAGGGCCATTTGGTCGACCACACCCGGATTATAGGCCACGACCAGTAGGCGGCGGCTGTCGGGATTGTTTTTGATTTGCTCGATGACGTTTGAAAGCTGGTCAATTTTTTGGCCATTATCGGCTATCCAGCTTCGCCATTGCTTGCCGTAAACCGGTCCCAGGTCCCCGTTTTCATCGGCCCATTCGTCCCAGATGCGTACACCGTTATCCTTGAGGTATTTGATGTTGGTATCCCCGGCGATGAACCAGAGCAGTTCGTGAATGATGGATTTGAGGTGGCATTTCTTGGTGGTGACCAGTGGAAAGCCTTTGGACAGGTCAAAGCGCATCTGGCGGCCAAAAACGCTGTAGGTGCCGGTGCCGGTGCGGTCTTCTTTTTTTGTGCCGTTTTCCAGTACGTCGCGCATGAGATCAAGATATTGTTTCATATCTACCAATATGGACGATTCTGTATATGAAGTGTAGGGGCGCACCCACAGCCGCCCACAAAATATTTTCGGCTTTTCTGTGCGCGTCACTCGTCAAGCGCGGCGTTTCAAAAACCTTTCCAAAAATTAAAGTTTATCTTATAATGGTAGTTGCCGGGCATGTCCCGGTTATGACGCTAAACGCGGTTGCGGAATAGGCGTTCGTGGACCCGGGGGCAGTACCCGGCAGCTCCACCAATATTTGGGATCGTATAGAACTGGTTTTGAATTTCGGCGTGTCCGCAAAGAGCACATCCAAGATTTTTGAACTCGCTGCACTCGATAACGAATTTTGATGGGGCTGAAACAGGATCGACACACGTAGTAAAGGCATCATGCGGCGTTCGGCAATCCGCCGTTACCGGATGATCGTTATAAATGCAAACGACAATCATGCATTTGTAGCAGCCAACGACAACACCTTTGGTGATGTTGCTGGTGAAACTAAAGCTGCTTAATTGCCGCTTTGGTGCGCTACGCACTAATCCCTAAGGCTTAATGCGTCTTAGGTGGGGTCCGGGTCGAACCTCGCAACAGAATCGGCCCATTTTCTATGTCAGCGTCTTTTTTATCCTATAGCCAAACTCTCGAAATATTCATCTACAGGCTCTTGAATCAAGTTCTCAAGTTCTTTTTGAATATCTGCTATTCGATCAGGATCAATAATTTTTTTATGCGTTCTGGAATCAGAAACATAAAAAGCATCGGTTATACTATGCCCGCCGCTGCTCTCACCAAAAACGCAACTCACTTGTACGCCATGTTTACCAAAAATGCTCGCTATCCGGTGTGCCAATCCCAGCTTGTCGCGAGCCGTAATATCAACAACTGTTCTATCATCGCTTGCAGCGTTATCGAAGGCTACACTTGCATTAACAGGAATAGCATCCTTGTCCGCTTGCCATGATCTGCGTAATTGATACCCGCTTTCTGGAAAAATATGCGCTTCGTCATAGTTAATAGCCTCTTCAACACACACCTTAATCTTCTCAAGGTCTTCAGGCTTGTATCCCCCATCCTCCGGCTTGGCAGAACTTACGGAAAGCTTTTGATAAGCAACCGGGGTGTCTCCTTCTTTATCAAAAGTATAGACGACAATTTTTCTTATGTTCTGGGCGCCGAGCGCTCCGGTAACATTTTCAAAAAGATGGTCTTTATCAGGCGTAAGAACAGTAATTACAGCGCCACCGGCATGATCTGGCACTACGGTTATATTCGTGCTCCCGGGGTCATGGTTGGCGGATAGTTCAAATCTCGGCCCAATCGTCAAGCTCTGATCATGAAGGCAAGTAAGCGCTTGATTATAAAGAACGAGGACATTCTTCTCATTGTATGCGGTCCAACGGCCTGGATCTATGCTCATCCTGCGAGCCGTTGTTAAGAGCGTCAATAATTCCAGTTTTTCCGGCGTGTCAACGCAGTCTGTGAAAACTCCAATTCTTGCCACATCATGTGGATCACGATGAACTGCGCCTTGCAAAAGAAACGAATTATTTTCTACCAGCCAGCAGACCATATTCGTTTCTTCCGGGTTCAAACCAAGGCGCGGACAATATTCCTCAGCAAGTTGGGCGCCCTGCGCCAAATGCCCTCCGGCCTGATCTGTCCCAATGTCATAAAATAAAACGGTCGTATACAAAACGCGCTTTTGGGAATCGCTAATGCCTTTTTCGAATAAACCTGTAGCAAGCGGTGCGTTTTCTTTATGCTGACCTTTCTTCAAAGCATTTAACATTTCCAAACAAGCAAAGTGATGTTCATCAATTGTCTGATGATGAACAAAGTCATTTGCGGGCATGGAATCAAGCATCTTAAATGGCGGCAGAAATTCTTGCATAAGGCCGAGTTCCTGCATTTGCCGCAAAGCCTTACCAGTACAGTTATCAGACGTTAAAATATCTAAAAATAGCTTATTAACATCAGGATTATCCCGATATTCGGCTATGCGTTCTACGTTGTCACGGATAGTGCGCAAGGCGCTATGATGCATGTTCACCTCTTGCGCCTGTGCCATCTTGTAAATCCGCAGCATGTCAACAGGATCCGTGATCGTGGCATCTGAAAAACGAATATAGTTTTCTGAAATCTCAAAATGAGTACCCTGTATCGGTTCGAAAACCTGTTTTTGCTCTAACTCTTCGCGAACTAAAGCCTCCGTTATATTTGCAAAAAAACCCAATTCGCGTCGATGCATGAAAAAATCCTGCATCATTTTTTGAACGCCCGTATACTGCATTTGCTGAGCTAAACTGGTTCGCAAATTTGGTGCTAAAATATCATTTGTATTCGCTGTATTGTTCCGTAAATGACAACGCATTGTTAACAAAAAAGCATAGGATTTTTGCGCTCTTTTCAACTCAGATTCACTAAATAGGCCTTTCTCTTCCGCTTCTTTTGGTGTTTTCACCCCAAACACAACTTTTAAATGCCAATCTGCGCCCTGATAATCGCGCAAACTGCCATAACCGTTTTTTATATCAGGCCTAAACGTATTTCTTGTTTCTTTCTCAAGACGTTTGGTGCGTTCATCAAATTTTTCATACGCAAATTTTGCCCGAAGATTGCTATTCGCCCTTAATTCATCCAGAAGCTCTTCCAATTCTGCATATAGAGGTTTATCGCCGCAGATAAGGTGCGCATCGAGAAGAGAAGACCAGATTGTCTGGTCTTTCAAAGTCTCTTGTTTTGTTTGTGAAAGTGTACGCGGAAAAGCGCTGGCCGTTGAAAACCCTAAATCATTGAGGTCGGCGCAGAAATAAGTATACCCTGCCGTAAACTCGATTGCTGCTTCCTTTGCTTCAGAACTATCAAAAAGAGTCTGCTCCTCCAGTGTCAATTTTCCGTCAGGGTCCTGACCAGCCTTTGTTCTGCGATCTCGAATTTCATAAAGAGTATCAATACTTTTGGACAATGCTTCCGGCAGCAATACCAAAAGATCGAGATCTGATTGTGAGGTAATATCCTTACGACCGTTTCCGCCTAACGCAACGAAAGAAATCTGCTGCGCAAGATTGCCAAGATGGTGTTCTGTCAGCGCTTTTATGATTTCATCAGCATTCTCACTTAGGCGCACACCAAATTCCCGCCCATCAATTCGGTGATTTTTTAAGAGGATTTTTAATTCTGAACGAAGTGCCTTCGGATCATCATAACTTTCAACTTCTCGTGCTGTAGACACTGATGAACGCCCCTCTTTCTGGAATAAATTAGAAATTGCTTATGCCACAATTTCCACGCCTTGTAAAATAAAAAAACAATATGGAAACATTGAGTGTATTGAATGACTTTTTGCATAATTTATGCGCCTAAAAGTTCAGTGCTACCGCACAGCTTTGCGCCTTCTAACGAATAAATTTTAAATTCTTATAAAGCTCGGTAAAAAGTACCATGGGCAAAATAAAAGCAATAATTATTGCCCATTCAGACCAGCCAAGCGCCACAGTGCCCAAAACCTGTTGTAAAAAGGGCGTATAAACGGCCAAAAGTTGTAATCCAAGCATTGAAGACACAGCTACCAGAAGCCATGGATTGGAAAACCAGCCAATCACATGCATAGGTTTATCAAAACTTCTAAAATTCAAAACGCGGATATTGGCCATCGCCACCATGCCGGTAAAAGCAACCGTGTTGGCCACCATATAAGATTCATCCAAATGCAAATGATAAAGGCCCAATGTTGCAAAGCCGATATAAGAGCCAAATAAAGCCAGCATCATAAAAGATATTTTGTCGAGGATAGGTTGATCAATGCTGCGCGGTGGTTCATCCATGATATTTTTCTCAGCTTTTTCTACGCCGAGAGAAAGCGCCGTCACACTGTCGGTTACCAAATTGACCCAAAGAATCTGGGTCGGTAGCAAAATCAACGGGGCCCCAGTCATAATATTTACAAAAACAGCAAGCGTCTCGCCGAAATTTGAAGACACAAGATAGCTGACAAATTTACGGATATTGGCATATTGTCTGCGGCCTTCCTGTATAGCGTCAATGATCGATGCAAAATTATCATCTGTTAGCACCATATCCGCAGCCCCCTTGGCTACATCAGTACCGCGCACACCCATGGCAATGCCTATATCTGCCTGTTTCAGTGCCGGCGCATCATTCACTCCGTCTCCCGTCATCGCCACAAGCTGATTACGTGATTGCAAGAGTTTAACAATGCGAAATTTGTCCTCCGGCACAGTGCGTGCAAAAATAATATCTTGATCTGACAGTCTCAATATTTCTTCATCATCCATCTTCTCCAGTTCGGAACCGCTAACGGCTTTCTCCACTTTCAAACCGATCTGCCGCCCCACAGCCAAGGCCGTATCAGGTGAATCCCCTGTAATCATGATCACACGAATTCCGGCATGCCTTGTTTTTTTAATGGCTTCTTTAACTTCGCTGCGCGGTGGATCAATAATTCCGACCACCCCAAGAAATGTTAGATCGGTTTCCACCGTTTCTTCATCTGGCGTAACTTGTGCAGGAAGTGTCTTACGGGCGCATGCCAACGTACGCAGGCCGCCCTGTGCAAAAGCCTTATACGCTTGTTCGATTGTATGACGCACATCATTGTTTAAATCCTGTTCTTTGCCGTCAATTAGAATTTTGTTCGAACGCATTAACAATGTTTCCGGCGCGCCCTTAACATGCACCATCATATGCCCTTCGCAGTTTTCAATCACGGACATGCGTTTGCGCGTGGAATTAAAGGAAAACTCACAAACTGCAGAATGACCAGATTCCTCCAGCCCTGCCTTTTCCGCCGCTGCAATAAAGGCCGCTTCCGTGGGGGAACCGATCGCCGCCCAGCCATTATCAGCGCGGGTAATACGCGCATGGTTACAAACGCGGCCCGTTTCCAGCAAGGCTTTCAAATCCGGGTTCGACAAGGCATCAATTCCCTGACCGTCTTTACTAAATTCTCCTTCGGGCTCATAACCAACTCCGCTCACATCAATTTCACCACTGGCCAGCCACAGTTTTTGAATTGTCATTTCATTCTTGGTGAGCGTGCCTGTCTTATCCGTGCAAATAACAGAAGTCGCCCCAAGAGTTTCCGCCGTTTGCAAATGCCGCAAAAGAGCTTTTTGCCGCGCCATAATACGTACGCCTAAGGCCAGAGTAATGGTCACAACCGCAGGCAAGCCTTCCGGCACAGCAGAAACGGCCAAAGAAATCCCTGCCATAAACATTTGCAGTGCTGGCCTCCCTCCAAGCCAGCCGGCAAACATGACAACCGCTGTTACACCGACAATGACAACCGTTAATTGCTTGGCCAGCACGGCCAACTGCCGCTGCAGTCGTGTCTGCGTTTCCTGAATATCGCCAGTTAGCTTCGCAATACGGCCGAACTCAGTCTCCATACCTGTGGCCACTATAACGCCTTGCCCTCGCCCGTTGACGATATGCGTTCCCATCCACACCATACAAGTACGCCAGCTGATCGGGGAATCTTTGCTGATTGCATGAATATTTTTGGCGACCGACACAGACTCTCCGGTCAAAGCTGCTTCGTCTGCTCTTAAATTGACCTCGTCAAGCAAACGAATATCTGCAGGAACGGAATCACCGCTCTCCAAAAGCACGATATCGCCAGGCACCAACGCAGCCGCATCAATCTCCTGCATGCGGGAATCCCGGATAACGCGGCATCTTGGACTGAGCATTTTCTTCAGACTCTTTAGTGCTGTTTCAGCTTTCCATTCCTGCGCAAAGCCCAAAAGACCGTTGAGAATAACAATGGCGAAAATAGCCAGCGTATCAAGCTCATCGCCTATGAAAAAAGACAACGCCGCAGCAACCAATAAGATTAAAATCAGAAAACTTGTAAATTGACGAATGAGAACCAGCGGCCATTTCACAGATTCCTTTTCTATCAGAGTGTTTGAACCATATTGACTTTGGCGCACCTGGATTTCAGATTCCGTCAATCCGTTCTTAGCGCTGGTTTCCAACGATTTAATTGTCTCTTCAGCAGATAATGCATGAAAACAGGTCATAAAAAAAGAAGTTGGCATAGATGTTTAGGTTGACTGTCCGGACTTTATCCATTTTTTGAGCAGTTGTAACTGTTTTTTTGCGGGGGGCGTTGAACCTAAATGTTCGTCGTCAGGAATATGCTGCAGTATCTCTTACGAGAACCGTTCAGTAGCCTTAAATGTTTGAGCCGTACGGGCCAAATTTTCTCTTCATCAACATTCGCTCACGTTTATCAATGACCGCAAAAGCCTTGATTTGCAAGGATTTCATATTTTACGTATAATTCTACATGTTCATATACATTCACACAGAACCTCAAAAATTGGGGGCACAAGAGGGGGCATCAATCGTCTCCATATGCTTCAGCTTCACTTCAGGTTCATAGGGCATCCTTGATTAAGAACGCAATAAATCAAGGTACACCGACGTGCTCAAACTTATTTATCAGGAAAATAATATTGATACGGCCAGTCTTTATCTCCGTGAGGACCGCACGCGCCGAATCAGTTCGCTGACCCCCTCGGTGGTCAGCATCACTAGCCTGTTTGAACCAGAGCGCCAGCGTGTTGAGGATTTTATCAGAGCGATATACAAGCAGAGCTATAACGCCGATATCGAAGTAAATTACCCGGTGCTGATGAGTGTCCGTAATGCTAATGGCGATATTTTGGCGGCTGTCGGTTTCCGATACGCGAAAGATGAATCGCTCTTTTTAGAGCATTATACACAGGGGTCAGTAGAAAAGCTGTTGGATTGTCCGCGTAATGAGATTGTAGAGATCGGCAATCTGGCCTCTGCCGGACAGGGCGCGTCGGCCTTTCTGTTCGCTGCTCTGGCCTCCTACTTAAACAATAAAGACATTCGCTATGCCGCAATCACCGGGACAGATTTTCTTCATCGTTATTTTGAACGGGTGGGTTTAAAACCGCGCAAGATTTGCGATGCTGATATTAAGGCTGTGGAACACGATACGCAAAACTGGGGCAGTTATTATGACACACAGCCTCGCGTGCTGGTTGGCTCCGTCGAGACCGGCGTGAAGCGTTTAAAAGCCATGTTGGGTGCAGAGTTCGAGGATTGCCGTCCGCGCTTGTTCCCACGCCTTCATTATAAGCAGGAAGGCCGGAACTGATGTTATTCGGGCATATCCAAAACCATGACCCTGAAAAGATTGCCTTGTGCGACGAAATGCAAACGGTGTGCTATGGCGATCTGAAACGGGAAATCCAAAAGCGCATGGATGCACTCTATGGCGTTTCGGTTTTGGGCATTGCGCTGGATAATAGTGTCGATTGGGTGCTTTGGGATTTGGCGGCGCTCAAAGCCGGTATTCCCTGTGTGCCTTTGCCCCCGTTTTTCACTGAGCAACAGGCTCAACACACTCTTCACTCGGCCGGTGTCACACATGTTCTTTTCCCCAAAGAACTGCGTGACACCGGCCTGAAGGGCCTTGCATTCCTGCCAGAAGGCACGGCCAAGGTGACGTTTACATCAGGTACGACCGGAACACCAAAGGGCGTTTGTCTTTCTCAAAAAGGACTAGAACAGGTTGCTTGCTCCATTGTTAAAGCTCTGGGCACAGAGCTTGCCGACAAACACCTCTCTGTTTTGCCACTGGCCATCCTGCTGGAGAATGTCGCAGGCGTTTATGCCACACTTATGGCTGGCGGAACTGTCTATCTCCCTTCGCTCAAAATGACCGGCTTTGCCAACCCGTTTGAGCCAGATTTTGCAGCCCTCTCGCATTATATGGGTAAGCATGAAATCACATCGGCCATTTTGGTTCCCGAGTTGTTGCGTGGTCTGATGAGTGTACGGCCCGACCTGCCGCATTTAAAATTCCTAGCTGTCGGCGGGGCAAAGGTTTCGCCTTCGCTTATATCCGCCGCGCGTAAGATGGGTTTGCCGGTTTACGAGGGATATGGTCTGAGCGAATGCGCATCCGTTGTTTCACTCAATACCCCGGAAAACGATAAGCCGGGCAGTGCAGGTAAGATTTTGCCGCATATTCGCCTGGTGGAAAATGATGGGGAGATCACGATTAAAGACCCGGCCTTTTTGGGTTATCTGGGCAACAAGCATAAGGGAGAGTTCGCCACCGGCGATCTTGGCTATGTGGATGAAGACGGTTTTCTTCATATAAACGGGCGCAAGAAAAACGTTCTGATTACCTCTTACGGCCGCAATATCTCACCGGAATGGGTCGAAGCCGCGCTGCTGGCCCAACCTGAAATTATGAGCGCTGTCATCTACGGTGATGCGCAGGCCCATTTAAGCGCGGAAATCGTTCCGGCCTCTTTGCACGCTGATATCACAGGGGCCGTGCAGCGGGCTAATGCGGAATTGCCGGATTACGCCCGTATCAAGGATTTTCAAATTAAAACAAAGGAGAATGACCATGAGCTTTTACAACAGGCTGGTTAAGGAAACGGAAGACCAAAGGCAAGAACTCTACAGTGTTCCGCAACTGATGGACGGGATACAGGGTAATATCTCGAAAGAGACGTATATTGCTTACCTGACGGAAGCCTATCATCATGTTAGTCACACCGTACCATTTCTGATGACCATGGGTTCAAAAATTCCGCAGTCCAAGAAATGGATGCACAAAGCCATTATCGAGTATCAGGGAGAGGAAGTCGGCCATGAGGAATGGATTCTGAATGACATTGAATCCGCTGGCGGTGATAAAGAAGCCGCCCACAACTCCGCACCCAATCTGGAGACTCAGGTGCTGATCTCTTACAACTACGACTACATGACTCGCAAAAACCCGGTTGGATTTTTCGGCATGGTGTTCATGCTGGAAAGCACCTCAACACAGATTGCCAATAAGGGTGCAGATGCGGTTAAAGACAAGCTGGGACTGCCGAAGAAGGCGTTTTCCTACCTCTATTCACATGGTGAGTTGGACATCTCTCACATGAAATTCTTTGAGGAAACGGTTAATAAAATCACCGATCCGAACGACCAGGCTGCCATTATTGAGGTGGCGCAGAATACATTCCGGCTGTTTGCCAATGTCCTGCGCGCTATTCCGCATGAAGGGCAGGTGAAACATGCCGCTTAAAGGAAAGACCGTTTACATCACCGGAGGAACGGGTGGAATTGGCACACCGCTTGTACAGTATCTGGAGAACGCCGGTGCTGAAGTGACCGCCCATGACATAGAGAAAGAGGGTGATCTTGTCGCTAACATGGATAAAATCTGTGCTTATCTGAAGGATAACACGCCGGATATTCTTATCAACATGGCTGGATATAATGTGCTTGACTACTGCGAAAATCAGAATTTAGAAGCTATTGTCGATCTGAACATGATGGTACCGATGCGGCTGAGCCAGGCTGTGCTACCTGGTATGAAGGCTCGCAACTCCGGCCAGATTATCAACATGGGTTCGATGACCGCGCTTATCCCGCTGCCGCATCTGACAGGTTACGTTGCCGCCAAAGCGGGATTGAAAGGTTTTAACGATGCCTTGCGCCGGGAACTGGGCGGTACGAATATCAAACTCACCCACATTGCGCCGCGAGCCGTTAAAACACCGATGAATAGCGGTGTAAAGGCGGAAGTGAATAAACGCACCAAGGTTAAATATGATGATCCTTCCGATGTGGCGCGATGGATTTTTGAGGCCATTATAGAGCAAAAACCTGATGTGCGCTTTGGTTGGCCGGAACGTTTCTTTGCCTTTATGCATGCCAACTTCCCTTTTATCATTGATAACGGTCTGCAGAAAAACCGTCAGATTGGCGAAGACGCTTTAAACACTCACCACCAGACAAAGGAGATTAAGGATGAAAAAACTACCACTTTACACCGCGCTGCTTCTTAGTATCACTCTGCCCGTTCATGCGGAAGATGTTTGGACGATACGAACTCCGCAAACCCAGACAGCGCCGCAGACGGTTGAAACCTCTGTCGGACAAATGGCCGTCTCGCCGATGGACCAGGATATCGCGATGCTGCAAAAAGAATGGGCACACATCAAATACCAGATGAGCAACGAGGACCAGCAACTTGAAGCCATTCACAGGCTAGAGGCGCAGGCCGCGTCCGTGAGCTCCAAATATCCGGGCAATGCTGAACCGAAAATCTGGGAAGGGATTATTCTTTCCACCGATGCCGGTATCGTCAAAGGTATGTCTGCACTGGGCAAAGTTAAAAAAGCCAAAGTGCTTTTTGAAACTTCCCTGAAACAAAATCCGACGGCTTTGGATGGTTCAGCGCATACTTCGCTCGGTTCGCTCTATTATCAGGTGCCAGGCTGGCCAGTGGCTTTCGGGGATGACGAGGAAGCTGAAAAGCATTTAAAACATGCCCTGCAACTCAACCCGAATGGTATTGATACGAACTTTTTTTATGGAGATTTTCTGCTGCAGGATGACCGTCTGGAAGAGGCTAAGGCCTATCTAAACCGGGCACTGCAGGCTCCTGATCGTCCGAACCGCGAACTGGCCGATGCCGGGCGCAGACAGGAAATCAAGGCTGCTCTTGCGCAAATTGATCAAAAGATGAAAGATAAGAGCAAGCCTCGATACAATTAAAGGATTGGCTGTTTGCGCGTACTTCTGGTCGAAGATGATATGATGTTGGGAAAAGCCACGGCAGAGGGACTGAAAACTTCTTTTGCCGTGGACTGGTGTGAGAGCGCGGAAGATGCCTCAGCGGCTCTTAAAGCCACGCCTTACGATCTGGTGATCCTTGATATCAACCTGCCGGGGCAGTCCGGCCTTGATCTGCTCAAAAATTTACGCAGAGCCAATGACGACCGGCCTGTGCTTTTTCTGACCGCGCGGGATACGGTACCGCAGCGCATAGAGGGCTTAAATGCTGGAGCGGACGATTATCTGGTTAAGCCCTTTGATCTGGATGAACTGATTGCCCGGTCAAGCGCTCTGATCCGCCGCTCGCAAGGCCGGGCTAATCCTGAAATCGTATGCGGTGATATCAGCTATGACTCTACAGCCAAACAGGCCAAGCAGAACGGCAAGACAGTTAAGCTGTCCGGGCGCGAACTAGCTGTGCTGGAAATTCTGATGACCCATCTGAGCAAGGTGATCAGCAAGACGCAGATCGAAGAACATATCTATGATTGGGACAGTGGCGACATTGAAAGCAACACGATCGAGGTTCATATTTCCGCGCTGCGCCGCAAGCTCGGCAAGGATTTGATCAAGACAATACGCGGTGTGGGTTATATGATTGAAAAATGAATAAAAACTATTCTCTCCGCCGCCGTCTCATTTTATGGATTAGTTTGTCCATCCTTTGTGCAACGCTGCTTGCCTTGCTGGCCAGTTATATCTTTGCAAGCCATGAAGTCGAAGAAGTTTATGACGCGCAGCTTGTCCATTACGCCAAAGTGCTTTTACAGCTTACCCAGCACGAAATCATGGAGGATGAGGGTTTTGATCTGGGCATTGAAAACCCGGATTTACAGCATAAGTACGAGCGTAAATTCAGTTTTCGTATCTGGGTCGATAATGAGATTATTACGCAGTCCCCCAACACAAAAGCCTTTGCAGGCTTTGAAGCGCCGCCGGGATTTTCCAACCAGAATATTGATGATCACGAATGGCGTTTTTTTGTTTTTATTGTTCCGGAAAACAAGATCAAGATTGAAGTTTCTGAGAGTTATGATATTCGCTACGAGTTGATTGTTCAGTTTATAGCAGCGCTTATTCTGCCTGCGCTTATGTTTCTTCCTGTGATTTTTTTGATTATCTGGATTGGCGTGCGCAAGATCTTAAAACCGGTTGTAAAAATCTCGGCTATGGTCGATAAGCGTGGCAGCAGTGATCTCTCTCCTATACATACAAATAAAGCACCGCAAGAAATTATACCACTCCTGCAGGCTTTAAACCGTTTATTTACCCGTATTGAAAAAAGCTTTGTCAGAGAACGTGAATTTACAGACAACGCCGCGCATGAGTTGCGCACGCCGCTGGCAGCGATGAAAACACAAACGCAAGTTTTGCTTAAAAAGGCGCAGGCCATGCCGGATTGCAGGGAAGGATTGGACAATCTTCATGCATCCATTGATCGTGCAAGCAAAATGGTTGACCAGCTTTTGGCTTTCTCACGATTACAAGCCAATCAAATCGAATTTGAGACGGTCGATCTTTCTTCTTTAGCTCAAGATATTTTAAAGGACATATCCCCGTTGGCTGTGAAAAAAAGAATTGAGATGAGGGCCGACATTGCTCCGGTGATTACAATCAAAGGCAACAGGAATGCGCTTGAAATCATGCTGCGTAATTTGATTGACAATGCCATTAAATTCACCCCAGCGGATGGGCGGATTGATGTTTCTGTTTTTGAAGAGGGTCATAAAGCTGTTTTAAAAATTTTCGATACCGGCCCCGGCATCAAAGATACTGAAAAGGACAAGGTTTTCGAGCGTTTCTATCGCGTCCAGAAAAACAAGAAAGGCAGCGGCCTTGGCCTGTCCATGGCCAAATGGGTGTGTGATGTGCACGGCGCAGAGATATATCTAAGCGATAATGACCCCAACGGTTCGATCGTTACATTTAGCATGAAGCGCACCTGATGCGGTGGATTTTAATTATAGCCTCTATTTTGGGAGCCTCTTCCTGTGGCCATAAAATGTAGCTTAACTTTGCCACAAAGCTGTCCAACAAAGTAGGACCACCTCTATACAACATTTGGAAGATGCCTGTGCTGACGTCATACAGACGGGGGATTGATAATGTGGTGAATGTGATGGTGATAATTTAAGGCCCGGCGCGCCGCGCAGTCCATGGTTTTGTATCTCTTTGTTTGGGATAGTAAGAATATACCGGAAAGAGAAAGGTTATTGTTCAAAACAGTAGAGGTGTAAAGCTGTTGAGCAAGCTGTCGCATTGCTATATGACCAGTAAGAGTCAAGCCGCCATGATTCCCCATTGTACGCAGATCCTGCTGTTGAGCCCCAGTCGCTGCAATTACCGCTAAGATTAATCTGGTTTCCATTAGTGTGCACGTTTGTCCAAACTTTCTTGTTCACCTGGAGGGCTCCAGTTTCATCTATGGTAATTGTGGTTGGATTCGCTGCGTTTATCAGGTCAGCCCAATCATCGGCAATGCGGCGCCCATTAACAAGCCGATAGGGGATCGAGGCTTGAGTAAAGCTGGCGGATGGTGCGGTAAGCCCATTTGAATCACTAATCCAAGCTTTATAGGTTCCGCCCAAACCTTCCGCATCTGCCAAGGCCTGGCATTTGCTGTCTGCTCCCGTTACCCCGCCAACGGCAGCTCCCGTATAAGATGCGGAAGAGATAAATACTTTTTTATGCGGCCCAACCGGGTCGTTGGCCTGCTGGAAACAATAAAGGTGATTTGAGGCTGTACAGCTTTGTGATCCGGCATACGACCACTGGCTATCAACACGGCTGTTTTGTCCGTTGTTCCCGGTCGGGCCTGTTGATGACCAGTAGCTACAACCCGTTGTATTTATTCTGTTGCCGTTGCTCCATAAATTTGACCAGACATTCTTACTTGATACCAGATTTCCGTTTTCGTCGCGGTCAATATAATTATCAAGACTACCGTCTGTGAGGTCAGTCCAGTTATCAGCAACTTTCGTTCCATTGAGCAATTGATACTGAAGAGTTGATTGCGTGAAACGACTTCCCGGAGCGCTTAAATCAGACTCGTCAGCGAGCCATGGCAAATACCAGCCGGGCCGCCCGGCGGCTTCTGCGAGCGTCTGACATTTATGATCAGCCCCGCCAATCCCGCCGACTTCGGCTCCTGTGTAGGCTGCCGAGGTAATAAAGACGAGCATGGCATCGGGGCCTGTTGTGACCTCCCAATCATTGCGCAAAGAGGCGATTAGTAGAGATGCCGTTAATGTAGTCATCGGCGATGCCGAAGAGGTTAGGCGTAATTGAACCCAGTCTCCATCATCAACCGTACCGGCTGCACTTGTCCATGCCGGGCTTCCCGCTGTACATGATGCTTCCGAACAAATGCGATATTCCGGTGATCCGCCGCCACTGATAGAAATACTAGTTGTGCAGGCATTTGTATCAACCTGACTGATATTTGAGGTTATATACTGTGCTTTTCCTGTATCAAATTCGTTGGTAAACGCAATATTATAAACTGCACAGGAATTTCCTGGCGCGGCCCAAACGGTTCCATTGCAATATTCTACCTTGGAACTGCTGCTGTCGTAGCGGATGGTTCCTTCCAGAGACGCATCACAGGTTCGGTTATCGTAGCCGAAAAGAACAGAGCCTCCGCTAAAACTTCCTGAAGTCTTCTGTGCCTGTACATTTGAAAAAGGGATGAGGATTATGAAGATTGTAAAAATCAAGAGTTTTTGCATTTCTTTTATCCGCCCCATATCTGCCAGGTTGAGCTATCACAATATTCAATGTTTGTTATGCTGCTGTTATATCGGATGGCGCCTTCCAGAGACGCATCACAGGTTCGGCTATCATAACCTATTTCTACAGAGCCTCCACTAAAATCAGCGGAAATTTCCTGGGCGTGAGTGAGGGGGCTAAGCATGGGCAGCATTATGAGCCCTGAGAGCAGGATATGTCGTGCATATATTGATCTTAGTGTTTTCATAGCTGACATCTGCCTTTTTTGTTCCTTATGTTTTGCGGCGGGTGATGATTAGGCTCCCCAGACTGCCGAGCATGATCCCCAGCAGCATGAGCAGGCCTATTTCCGCTTTGCTGATGCCGTAGCCGGTATGGGCTTTGAGGCCCGCAACATCGCGGCGGAGATCCTCAAGTGCGGCGTGCTGCTCGGCTTTGATCTGCGCGATTTCGGTGCGCAAGGTGTCGTTTTCGGCCTTGAGATCTTTGGTTGTTTCGATCATCGGGGCGATCAGGCCGACATAGTTTACAGACTTGGTGCCCATCTCATCATCGGCGGTGCGCACCAGTTCGGGGAAGATCTGTTCGAGTTCCTGTGCCATGACGCCGTATTCAATCTGGCCTTTCTTATCGCTTTTCATGCGGAAGGAATAGGTGTCCACCTGCATCAGGCGCTCAACCATCGCGGCGCGGTCCAGCGGCGTGATGTCGGTTTTCAGGCGGCGGTCGGAGACGTCCGTGATCGTGCCGGTATATTCGATGTCGCCGGTGACATCCAGTTCCACGCTGGGGTTGACCATACCGACACCGACCTTGCCGCCCATGATGGCCATGGTGTTAGCCTGCGTCAAATTAACACCGCTCTGGTCGCCCATGAAGATCCCAATCGAGTCTGCCCCGGAAACAATAGGCCGCGTAGCCGTGGAATAAGTCGCCCCAATCGCGACGGATCCATTCCCGGTTGCGCTGACATAGCGACCAATAGCCATATTATAGCCATCGGCTATATTGCCTTTACCAAAAGCATAGCCATTGTGAGTAGAGCTTCCTGCAACATTATCGATCCCCAAAGCGACGCTTGCATCATAAAAAGTATCATTGTTCCATCCGGCGGCAAAATTATAGTTTCCTGATGTCGTGTTGTCCGTGCCAAAGGCGGCGGAGGAACTGCCTACGACAAGGTTGTTATCGCCGGCGGCAAAACTGTAATTGCTTGCGGCCCGGTTTCGATTGCCAAAGGCGGCGCTTAATGTGCCGATACTGGCCTCATTCCAGCGCGTGTTGTATCCAACCGCAGAACCTGCACGCAAAGCTTGTTTATCTGTGTGCCAGATCATCCCTTTTGTCGTCAATCCGTCAAACCCGGCGGAGGTCATGGTTTCCCCGGTTTTGATGATATGGGCGCTTTGGTAGGAAATATGGGTCGTGTTGTCGGTCCACAGGCCGGTCGAGCCGCCATTAGCAATCGTCTGCCATGTCGAGCCGTCGCAGTAGTTCAGGGCCGTGCCGCCGGAGTCATACCGGATCGCGCCTTGTATGGTCGAGGAGCAAGCCGTGCTGTCGTAATCAAGCTTAATGGCGCCTGTTACGTCGAGGGCAACATCGGCGGCCAAATTTGTCGCTGGAACATTCGGGTCAATCACCATCCGCCCGCCGAAGAGGCCGAGCGTACTGGAGGAGGCGAAGACGACGCCGCCATCCTGATCGCCCATGAAGATCCCCATGGACTGGATGCCGGTGACTTTTGGTTTGGTGGTGATGGTGACGGCATTATCGACCAAACCAATGGCGAAGGATCCATCGCCCGCACCATCTCCGGCAGTGCCGCTTCCTGCGATAACCGAATGTCCCATTGCGGTGCTGGCCAGACCACTGGCTTCCGTGCTTTCTCCCATGGCGGTGGCTGTGCCACCACTGGCTACGGTGTAAAAGCCCATGGCGGTGGCGATATTACCGCTGGCAATGGGTCCGGAACCCATCGCCACGCTTGCCATGCCGCTGGCAACGGTGTTTGCGCCGAGCGCCGTACCCGCCATGCCACTGGCGGTTGAGCCTGTTCCCATGGCAAAACCAAAGTTTGCGCTGGCCGTTGTATCAGACCCCATGGCTACACTATATTGGCCGGAACTGGTGTAATTCCAGTGGCTTCCTGAGACGCTGCCGGCGCGGAAAGATCCTGTGGAGACATCAAAGAACATGCGGTTGTCTTCTGATCCCGTGCCGGTATCATCGAGTTGATAAGACCCGACAATGAGGTCACCTGCACTCGTATAGGTGAAGTTGGCCTCGGCTGCGAAGTTGCCGCCGGAGTTGAACTGGATACCACGGTCAGGCGCACCGGGCAGGGCGCTGCCGGACAGGGTTGCAATATCGGCGGCTGTAAAACAGTTATTCCCGTCTTCATCGCAATAATTGATAGCGCCCAAATCTCCTGTGATGTCCATTTCCAGATCCTGCTCCCCGCCTGTGGAGGTGGCAAGCTGTGTCGCGGGAACATTAGGATCCAGAATCATCCGCCCGCCGAAGAGGCCGAGCGTACTGGAGGAGGCGAAGACGACGCCGCCATCCTGATCGCCCATGAAGATCCCCATGGACTGGATGCCCGTGACTTGGGGCGGGGTGGAAACGATGGTGGTGTCATCAATCAAGCCAATGGCCAAAGAGCCATCGCCAGTGCCATCCCCGGCTGTGCCGGAACCGGCGATTACAGAGCGGCCCATCGCGAAGCTGACGGCGCCACTGGCTGTGGTCGTTGAGCCCATCGCCGTGCTGTAATCCCCGCTCGCGGTACTTCCTACGCCCATCGCGGTACTGTCTTCACCGCTGGCGGTGTTGTTGTCCCCAATGGCCACAGCGTTTGTTCCGCTGGCGGCCGCGCTATTTCCGAGTGCAGTGCTGTTAAGGCCGCTGGCTGCTGCATTCCACCCCAAGGCCATGGCATTATTGTGGGTGGCCTGGGCGTTCCAACCCATCGCGATACTTGATATTTGAGTGGCTTGCGCATTTGCGCCGATCGCGACGCTTTGCGCGCCGCTGGCCGTCGTGGCCGTGCCCAGCGCGATACTCTCGTTGCCGACATTCGCATCATCCCATTCTGTGCCTATGACGCGGCCTGCGCGGAAGGCGGCTTTGGATTTGTCGAAGAACATGCGCCGGTCTTCATTGCCTGTGCCGGTGTCATCGAGCTGATAAGAGCCGACGATGAAGTCCCCGGCCGAGGTGTAAGTGAAGTTGGCCTCGGCTGCGAAGTTGCCGCCGGAGTTGAACTGAATTCCGCGGTCGGGCGCACCGGGCAGGGCGCTGCCGGACAGGGTTGCAATATCGGCGGCTGTAAAACAGTTATTCCCGTCCGCATCGCAATAGTTGGTGGCGCCGATATCGCCGGTGACATCAAGCTCCAGATCCTGCTCTCCGCCGGTGGAGGCGGTGGAGGAGGCCACGGCCAGCGTGCCGGTGGGCAGCGTCGTGTTGCCGTCGACATTCAAGTTGGTATCGATATCGGCCGAGCCGGTGACCTTCAGGCCGTCATTGATCGTCACATCGCTGTCGCTATCTGTGATATTGCCGTCGACCTGCAAGGTGGAGGCCAGGGTGGTGGCGCCGGTGACCCCCAGCGTGGAGGAGATGGCGGCGGTGCCGGTCACATCGAGCGTGGTGGCCGGCGTGGCGGTGCCGATGCCCAGACGGCCGGTGGAGGTATAGGTGAAGTTGGCCTCGGCGGCGAAATTGCCGCCGGAGTTGAACTGGATCCCGCGGTCTGGCGCGGCGGCGGATGGTGTGCCGGTGGTGATTTCATCCCACGACCCGGCGGTTTTACAAAGGTAGAATTTATTGTCGCTGGAGTTGTAATGGATCGCGCCTTCGCGGGACGCATCACAGGCTTCGCCGCCATAGGCCATTTTAATCGTGCCGTCGACTTCCAGCGCTGTGTCGGCGGAAAGATTTGTAGCCGGGACATTCGGGTCTATGACCATTCGCCCGCCGAAGAGGCCGAGTGTGTTAGCATCAGATAGATCAACACCGCCATCCTGATCGCCCATGAATATCCCCATGGACTGATTGCCGGTGACTTCTGGTTCTGTTGTAATTGTCGTTGCGGAGGCAATCAGACCCAGTGCGTAGGCGCTATCACCACTGGCGGTGACATGGTTACCCCAGGCCGTGCTGCCCCAGCCTAAGGCCGAGGCATAATTTCCTCTGGCCGTGCCGAGGACACCGCTTGCTCCTGCCTCATAGCCAGATGCATGAGAGAGATTTCCGAGCGCATAGATAAATTGTCCTTGTCCAAAGCTTGCCCAGCCGCTTGACGTTATAGTCTGTCCGATCGCCGCGGCGTGTGTTCCCGTAACACCCAGCCCTTCTCCAACACCAAAGGCTGCGTAGCCGGAAACTACTACCGAATTTCCGGTTGCAAAACTATTGTTACCGCTGGCTGTTACATCATAGCCAAAGGCTGCGCTGTAAGTCCCGACATTGGCATCATCCCATCGCGCGCCTGTAGCAGTTCCCGCCCGGAAGGCCCCTTTGGATTTATCGAAGAACATGCGGGAAGTGTGGTTGGCATCGCCATCATCAGCAAGTTGCGGGGAGCCGAAAACAAAATCTGCGGTGGTATAGTTAACCGTGCCACTGGTGGAGCGGATTACGCCGGAATTATCTTCAAAAACTCCGGTGCCGACTTCGTCTGGGGTAAAACAGTTATTTCCATCGGCATCGCAGTAATTCACCGCGCCGATATCGCCCGTCACATCAAGCTCCAGATCCTGCTCTCCGCCGGTGGAGGCGGCAAGCTGTGTTGCGGGAACGGCAGGATCTATAATCATTTTGCCGCCAAAGAGCCCCATGGTATTGGATGCGCTCATGACCAGTCCGTCCTGATCGCCCATGAAGATCCCCATGGACTGGATGCCTGTGATTTGGGACGGTGTGGTGATGGTGACGGTTTCATCGGTCAAACCAATGGCGAAGGAACCATCGCCTGCACCATCTCCGGCAGTGCCGCTTCCTGCTATTACGCCATATCCCATAGCGGTACTGAGGATACCGCTTGCTGATGTAGCACCCCCCGTCGCTGTACTGTAATAGCCGCTAGCGGTGGTAGCAGCACCCATCGCGGTACTGTAAGTTCCGACATTTCCATCATCCCATTGCGTGCCTCCAACACCTCCGGCACGGAAGGCGCCTTTGGAGACATCAAAGAACATGCGGTTGTCTTCTGATCCCGTGCCGGTATCATCGAGTTGATAAGACCCGACAATGAGGTCACCTGCACTCGTATAGGTGAAGTTGGCCTCGGCTGCGAAGTTGCCGCCGGAGTTGAACTGGATGCCGCGGTCGGGCGCACCGGGCAGGGCGCTGCCGGACAGGGCGGCAATATCGGCGGCTGTAAAACAGTCATTCCCGTCTTCATCGCAATAATTGATAGCGCCCAGATCTCCTGTGATGTCCATTTCCAGGTCCTGTTCCCCGCCGGTGGAGGTTGAAAGCTCTGTGGCGGGAACATTAGGATCCAGAATCATGCGTCCGCCAAACAGGCCGAGCGTGTTGGAAGAGCTCATTACAACACCGCCATCCTGATCGCCCATGAAGATGCCGAGGGATTGATCTCCTGTGATTTTTGGTTTTGTTCCGATTGGAGCTGGCGGGCTTCTTAACCCCATCGCAATGGAGCCGTCACCTGAGCCATCACCGGCTGTGCCAGATCCGGCAATAACATCTCGTCCCATCGCGATACTGTAAGAGCCGCTTGCTACCGTGCTCTCACCGATTGCCGTGGCCGTACTACCGCTGGCGACTGTGTCAAAGCCCATGGCTGTAGCGATAGCTCCGCTGGCTGTTGTGCTGCTTCCCATCGTGATACTTGCCATGCCACTGGCCACTGTGGTGGCACCCATCGCCGTACTTGCCATGCCACTGGCCACTGTGGTGGCGCCGATCGCGGTGCTCCAGTTATTGCTGGCTACTGTTCCGTACCCTGTGGCTGTGCTGTAAATTCCGCTAGCTGTTGTATCGTAACCGAGCGCTACACTATATTGGCCGGAGCTGGAGTAATTCCATTGGTTTCCAGTAGCAGATCCCGCACGGAAGGCGCCTTTGGATTTATCGAAATATATGCGGGAATCGTGGCTGGCATTCCCGTCATCTTCGAGTTGCGGACTACCAAACACAAAATCCGCATTTGCGTGAGCTCCTGAGCTTGACAGGCGCACAACATTGGAGGCATTTTCCCAGATTCCGCCGCCGCCGCCAGAAACTGTTGCTGCTGTGAAACAGTTATTTCCGTCCGCGTCGCAGTAATTGGTAGCGCCGACATCTCCGGTGATATCAACTTCTAGTGTTTGTGCGCCGGTGCTGAAGACGGTTGAGCCGATGGCGAGGCCCGGCAGGTTGATCAGGCTGGTGGCACCGCCTGCATTGTTGCCGACACCAAGAACTTCGGCGATGTCCTGATTCATCTCGCCGGTGGTGAAGCAGTTATTGCCGTCTGCATCACAATATTCGGTGGCGCCGATTTCTCCTGTGACGTCGAGTTCGAGAGTGGCTGTGCCGGAGCTTAGCGTTGTAGAACCAATCGCTACACCGCCAAAACCGATTGCGTTTGCGCCAGCTGCATCGTTATCATTAGCGAGAACATCCGGCAGGCCTTTGCCGCCGAGACCATCACCGCCACCGCCGCCGGAACAAGCTTCTGTGAAGATGCTTGAGCCATCAGTTTTTAGACAGGTTGCGCCTGTGCCTGCGCCAAAACTGCTGGCATCTATATCGTCTTCCTGAACTGCGTCATTTTGAATGGTGGTTGCGCCTGTGCCGTCAATTGCCACGTCGCCGCTCATCGCAACAGGGTTGAAGTTGGTGCCGTCGGCGACCATGATATGGCCAGCGGTGTTGGTGGCCATGGTAATATCATCGCCGGAGACTGTGAGATCTCCGCCAACAGTTGTGTCGTTGGTTACATTGAGCGTATCAGAGATGTCGACGGTGCCGTTGACTTCGAGTGTGTCGTTAAAGGCACTGACATCATATGTGTCAGCAAATCCGATGCCGACGCGTTTGTTTGCTGTGGTCAGGTCTGCGTGGATGGCATCGCCGAGATTCATGTAATTTGAGCTTGAGCTGAATGCGGCGACATCGCCAAGCAGGATATTGGAGGTGTCATCGCCATTGCTGAGTATTTGTGTGCCATCGAGCAGGTAAATGCCTGAAGCCTGAATGTCGCCGGAAACATCGAGTTCTTCGGCTGGGTTGCTTAAGCCGATACCAACAGTGCCATCATTTTGTACCGTGAAAATAACGGAGGCGGAGCTATCGCGTACGCTGAGGGCATCGGTCGTGCCGCCTGTGGCGCCGCCGGTGATGGTGACATCATTGTTAAGCGCCGATGTTCCGGTAACCGCGAGCGTTCCTGAGAGTGTGGTGGCTCCGGTTACGCCAAGTGTGCTTCCCAAAATCGTTGCGCCCGTGATCTCGGCTGTGCCAACGACGTCGAGAGCATCGTTGGGGTTGTTCAGGCCGATGCCGACATTTCCTGAACCATAATAGATGTCAGAGCCGTTTTGGCTCCAGAGATTTGCACCTGCTGCCACTGATACCCAGGCGAAGCTGCCGGGGGAACCATCATCTTCGTTACAGATTTCAACAACATCCGGGTTTGGTCCTGTATTAATACGCAGCAGGTTTTCGTTGGCGCCATTACAGGTAGTCAGTGTAGCTTGCGTTGGCAAGGTTAATGATTTTTCACCAAGCTGAAGCTGAGCAGCGGCATCTGTGAGGTCGAGGACGTCAGTAAACTTACCGCCGCCGGTGACTTCAAGGTTTTTGTTGATTTCTGCGATGTTAGGATCGGTGGCTTTTAGATTCCACAGCCCTCCCGATCCTGCAATGGCCTGATTATATGTCATGGATACAACGATGTCGTCGCCGCCGCCGCCGGTATTGGGAGTCATATAGCCGCCCGCATGATCAACACAAGTCGTATTGAAAACGCCGTTAGGACCGGCGGATAAAACGGCAATGGCTATATTATTGGTGTCAACGTTTCCCGCGAGATAGTTGCCGCAACCGCTATAATCAGCGGCGGCAAGACCGTGGTCCCATGCGCAATAGCCATAAGCGTTGCCCCAAGGGTCGTTTTGAGGGGCGCCGACAGCAGGTAGCGTTCCGCCACCAGTTGGGCCGCCGCCGCCGACCGGTTCAGGGCCTTCTGTATAGCCGTCTTCGTCAACGCCAATCGTTCCGCCTTCGCAGATGATTTCAACAGCTTCATCGCTTGCGTTGACAAGGACGAGAGAGGCGGCGACGCGGGCTTCGGCTTTGGCCTGTTCGCGGCGATTGACTTCGACCATGGTAGAGAGGGGGCCGCGCATGGTGGACATGATGCCGGCGCCAAGAACGCCGACGATGGCGACAGCGCCAAAGAGGGTGAAGAACACGTTGCCACGTTCATTTAAGCGTTTTGTTGTTTGGGGGCGTTGTTGTTTTGGGTTTTGGGTTGGGTTTATGTGTGTTTGCTGTGCGCGGATGTGCGTCATGCGTGAAAATATGCCGAAAAATTTATTCGCGTCCACCTGCGTAAGCCCCCAAGCCCCAGATTTTGTAAAACAACAACAATTTAAGAATCTCACCTTCAAGTATGAATAAGAAACCTTACTAAATCCTTATCGTTTCTAAAAAAATGAGGTTGAGACCTGTGGATATGCACAAATTATTCCATAATGATGCGTACAAAGAGGTGGTGTACGTATTTTATGGTTTTTTATAGTTTTTATAATGTCTTAATATTTGCGAATCGGTTGGTGATTCTGAATGATTTTTGGCGGAATTACGTTTTGAGGAGACCGAATCGGGTCAAGCTTTCTTTTTGACGGGTGGCTAGAGCGTCAACGTCAAAATCTTCTATAAGTTCGTTAAAGACCCGA
The DNA here is from genome assembly GCA_023898785.1 of Rhodospirillales bacterium. Lineage (NCBI taxonomy): Bacteria > Pseudomonadati > Pseudomonadota > Alphaproteobacteria > Rhodospirillales > Rhodospirillales bacterium. The sequence goes on from CP060239.1 coordinate 2,196,005, forward strand.
TACCAGTTGATTTGCGCATTGAGGTGAATAAAGACAGAGCCGAGGCCCAGTGCAGCTCTGTCCATAAAAACGAATTCGCGCGGGACGGTTATGCCGCCGCGCTGTCGGCCGAGTTCGCGGAGACGGGCATGGACTTTTTCGGCGGTATCGCGCCCGTAAACGGCGCCGTCGGCGTGGCCGATGGCGCGGACTTTGTCATCCATGATCGGGCCATAGAGGAATTCGGCCCAGATATTCAGGGTTTCGACCTGTTCTTTGGTCAGGTCTGTAAAGCCCCAGGTTTCGTAAGCGTGGACGGCTAACTCATTGTCTTTGTTCATTAATGCGTGGTAAAGGTCGATGACGCCGCCGACGAATTTTTGTGGGAAGATACGGACACAGCCGAAATCAAGCAAATTGATGCTGTTATCTTCACGCACGGTGTAGTTTCCTAAATGCGGGTCGCCGTGGATGGTGGCGTAATAATAAAGCGGGACATACCACGCGCGGAACATATTCATGGCGATGGCATTGCGTTGCGTTTGCGGGGCGTCTTTATAGGTTAGGATTTTGTTTCCTTCCATCCAACTGGTGGTGAGCAGGCGGTCGGTAGATAGGTCATCGATGACGTGGGGGACGTGGACGCTCGGTTCACTTCTAAGCATATATTCGTAAAGTTTGCAGTGCTTGGCTTCGCGGGCGTAGTCGAGTTCTTCTAAAAGGCGTTCGGCTAATTCGGCGTAGATCTGGTTTGTCTGAATGGCTTTATCGTAGCGTTCATAGATACCGAAAATGATTTTGAGCTGATTTAAATCAGTCTCAATTGCACTTTTCATGTCAGGATATTGTAGTTTACAAGCAATAGCTTGGCCGTTTTTAGCTAATCCTTTATGAACTTGTCCCAAGGAGGCTGCGGCGGCGGCTTCGTGTTCGAACGTTTCAAAACGTTTTTCCCAGTCCGGTCCGAGTTCGGTCTTCATGCGGCGGCGGACGAATGGCCAGCCCATTGGCGGGGCATCAGCTTGAAGTTCTTGAAAGGCATTGGCGTATTCGGGAGGAAGGGCTTCTGGAATAGTCGCCAGAATCTGTCCGATTTTCATCAGCGGGCCTTTTAGATTTCCCAGCGCCGTCATGAGCGCCTGAGCATGTTCTTCGCGCTCGATTTTCAGTCCGAGGAATTTTTCGCCGGCGATTTTGGCAGCCAGTCCTGCCATGGTGCCGGAAACTTTGCCATAGCGCGTTAGCTTCGTGCCAATTGTGTTTTCTTTGAAGTCTGCTTTATTTTTCATGGGAGATAAGATGGCGGTTTTGGTTGGAATGTCTAGGTAAAAATGACATTATCCAGATATGAAACAGGCTGATGATATTCAAAACAAAGATAAGATTTTAGAAAAAGTGCTTCCAGAGGTTGCCTTCGACGGTTGGCATTGGTCTTTGGTTCAGCGTATCGCGCGAAAAGAGGGTTATAGCGCCGAAGGGTTGCATGCTCTTTTTCCCGGTAAGCTTAAAGATGTGCTGGCGGCATTTTCCGATTTGGCGGATCGAAAGATGCTGGAGGTTTTGCAAGAGGTTGACCCTGAAGATTTGCGCATTCGGGACCGTGTTTCTACGGCCTTGATGGCGCGTTTTGAGTGGCTTGCACAGCATAAGGAGGCTTTGCGTCAGAGTTTACAATTTTGGATGGTTCCGATGAATAAGCCTTGTGGAGCCAGGCTCGTGTGGCACAGTGCAGATAAGATTTGGAGGTATGCCGGGGATAGGGCTACAGATTACAATCACTATACCAAGCGGGGGTTGCTTTCGGGGGTTATCGTTTCGACGACGCTGGCGTTTTTAAATGACGAAACAGAAACGCTGGACAACACCAGAGCTTTCCTAGACAGACGTATCGAAAATGTGATGCAATTGGGTAAGGTTATTAACAAGGTTAAAAGGGTGTCGTAATGCAGCGTTTTCTTTTTCTTGTGTGTTTTTGTATTGGGGCTATGTTTGTTTCTCAGCCAGCGCATGCCGGTAAGCTGCTTGAATTTTTCTTTCCGTCTTTGCGTGATGCAGGGCCGGACCCATCTCAGACTCTGAAAGCGCCTTTCGCCGAGGATGATGTGGTTGCCGCGAATGAGGGAGGGGGTGCGGCGCATAGTGAGGCCAGTATGGTTCCTCTTCATTTGCCTCATCGCTCGGAAGAAATTATTTCTACTTGGGTCGTGACTGCTGTGTCTGATTCTTTGAACTTTAACGGTCAGAACTATCAAGACGATATAAAGAAATCGTTTGTTCATTTTGATGCCGGAGGGCGTAGTGAGTTTGAGGCGTTTTTAAAAGACAATAAGATTATGGATGTATTGCAATCTTCACAGTATAGCGTACAGAGCTATGTGAGTGCACCGCCCCTTTTGCTGAATGAAGGTGCGGTTAATAAACGTTATCGTTGGCTTTACCAGGTGCCGGTGACAGTTAGTTATTTGAAAAAAGGTACAACCAGTTATAAAGGGGTGGAAGCCACTAATCAGCATTTTTTGTTGCAGGTGCAAGTTGGCCGGAACGAAGAGGCGAAGGGTGATCTTGGTACGTTTGTTGAACGCTGGAGCGGTAGGTCGGTTAAGAAGCCTTAAAATTATCGTTTATCAAAAGACGTTTGGTTTTTATGAATTGAGGCTTCACAGTTTGGTCTCGGGCGTTACAATTGGGCCATCCGAATCAATATAAATCTTTTAAGGAGAGTTTTTATGTCCGATGCCGCTGTCGATTATGAAGTTGATGAAATTGATGAAACTGAAACACAAAATGATAGTGAGGCTTCCGGTGGTGGTGAATCACAAGATGTTGGCGGTGTGGCCGGACAGCGGTTGCGTAGCTTCATTGAGCGGATTGAGCGTCTTGAGGAGGAAAAAGCAGCGCTTGCGGAAGACATAAAGGAAGTTTATGCCGAGGCTAAAGGCGTTGGGTTTGATGCCAAAACGATGCGCAAGATTGTGTCTTTGCGCAAGATGGATTATGAGAAGCGCCGTGAATCTGAAGAGCTTTTAGATCTTTATAAAACCGCGATTGGTATGGTTTAGAGGCTAGGGCCTTTACTTAATTTGTTTGATAGAGGGCTGTAGGGTATGATTTCGGTCGAGAAACAATATCTGTGGCCCTTTTTTCTTACTGTACCGCTTATTTTGGTTAGTTTTGCAAGCGGGATGTTTTTTCGCGGTACAGATAACATTCTTATTTTTCCGCATTTGATGGCGATGGCTTGTTTCGCTGCTTTTTCATTGTGGCGCGGGCGTGAACAGGTTTGGGAGTTGCCGCGTGGGCCGCTGGTTTTTGCTTTGCTGGCGTATTGGTTCTACGTGATCATCAGTATCAGTTGGTCTACGAATACCTATAACAGTACTTTGTTTGCAATTATTTTCAGTGTGTTGCCGTTTATGTTTTTTGCATTGGTGGTGACACCGCAGCCATTGCGTTGGTTGCAGGTGCATATGGGTGCGTTGGCGGTGGCGGTAGCGATTGTTTCTGTTTGGGCGGGGGTGCAGTTTTTTGCAATTGAGCCGGGCAGGCGTGTGCATCATCCGATGCTTAATCCTAACAATCTGGCTGTGGTGTTTAATATGGCGCTGTTTCCGGCGTTGGCGTTGTATTTTTGCGCGCGCAGACGGGCTTTGATGCTGATTGGATTTGGTTTAAGCGCGTTGTTTTTGCTGGCGATGTTTACGACGCAGAGTAAAGGCGGGTTGCTTTCGTTTTTGATTGTATTGGCGGTGTTTTTTATCTTTGTGCGCGGGCAGGCAGGGATGAATTGGCGGCGCATTGTTGCAATAGCGATTGTGGCTTTCAGTCTTTTTGCTGTTGTACATGCGGTAAGTACGAAGTCTTTTGGCGGATCGTTTCTTGAGGTTGTCGCGCCGCAGGATGTTGAGTCTAAAACAGTGTCTGAGCGCAAGCTTATTTGGGCTTCAACCAGGCATTTGATTCAGGATCATTTCTGGGGCGGGACCGGTTTGGGGACGTTTACTTATTTTTATCCGCGGTACAGACATCCAAAAGATTATAGCGACGGGTATTTCGCACATATGGACCCGTTACAGTTTTGGGCGGAGATGGGGGTGATGGCCCCGGTTTTGTTTTATCTGGTTTTGCTTTTGGTTCTTATTCGTACTGTTCGAGCGACGATGATGTGTGCTCCGAATTCGCTGGAACGCGGTTGGATATATGCGTGTTTTTGCGGGCTGTTGGCTTTGGCCGGGCATGCGCATATCAGCTTTCATCTCTACATGCCGATCAATCTTTTTTTGGCGGCGTTTTTGCTCGCGGGGTGGTTTATTGCGACTGAAGCTGCGTTGAAGAGTTCTCGTTATAGTCTAGAGGCGCATCATAATTGGATAAAAATGGCTATCTATTTGACTTTGCTTGTTATTGTTTTTGCTCCAATGGTATGGATAGCACGGGCAACGGCGGGTGTGCACTATTTAAATCAAGTTGATTCCCTGATGCAGGCCGGTCAGGAAGAAGAAGCGCGCTTGGCGCTTGATCAGGCACGGCGCTACAGTCCTAAAAATTATTCCTCATTGTATGATGTTGAGGCGAAGTATCGGTTGCATATGCTTAATGCGAAGCGGCAAAACATGCCTCCTGAACAGCGCCGAAAAATGTATGAGGAAGCACATAATTATATTGACCGGGCCAGTGCGCTTAATCCAGGGTTTGTGAATTTGCTCAATCGTAAGGCTTTGATTTATTTTGCCGGTTTTCCGGATATCGACCCGAAGGGGCGTGATAAAGCACAGACCTTGCTGGAAGAAGCCTTGGCAGCGAATCCGATTTTATTGGATGTGCGCATTGGGCTTGCACATATGTATTTTATCGGAGGGGACAAGGATAAAGCATTGGCGGTGATGCAGGATCTTTATAATTATCCGGTTCCGAAAACTTTTACTCCAGAGCAGTACCAAGCGGTTGTGAAGAAATTTCAATAAACCCCTTTCATTTTTTATGAAAATACTTATAGTGTCTGGCTCTTGCTTATTTGTGTAAAAGAGTTGGGTTGATTTTTTGTGATGACAGATTTTTCTGAAAAAGCTTCTTCTTTTGAGCCGCAGACGGTTTTGCTGGTTGGAGCCGGAGTGATTGGTCGTTCGCTGGCGCTAGCGTATGCGCAGAATTTTCCAAATTTCGAGATTTGTTTGTATGACCGTGATCCGCAAATATGCGCGGCATTGCAGGATGTTATACAAGAGCGAGGCGCTGAGAATGTATGTGTGCTTTCGGATATGAATTCGTTTTTACAGGCGGCGCGGCGGGCGGCAGTCTTTGATCAATGTGTGCCGATTGACAAGATGGGCGACGTTCAACGGTTTGTGCGCGGGGTTTTACCGAAAGGGTGCATTGTGACCAACCGTGGTTCCGCGCAGGTGTATGCTTTGCAGCAAATTTTACCGCATGTTGAACAGGGGCGCGTGCATTTTGGTGCGCATATGCTGGTTGGGCGTGAGGCTTCTCCGGGGGATGAGCTGCACTGCTATCCCGAAATGTTTGCGGGGCAAATCTGTGTGATTGAGGCTTTACCGGAAAATGCGAATGCGTTAGAGCGTGATGCGCATGCGAAGCTGATGGATATTAATCAGCGTTTGGGCATGGATGTTAAAGTTTTGCCTGCATATATTCATGATCAGCTTTTGGGAGCTTTTTCGCATGAAAATACTGCGGCTTTGCGGGTTTTGGTTAATGCGACTAAGGGTAAGGCCACGGGGCTGGGTGCGACGATTATGCGCGCGTCAGTTGGTTCTGAGACGATGTGGATGCCGGTTTATCGATTTAACCAACAGGCTATGGTTCGGGCGTGTGATATACAGGAGGAAGCGCTTGGGAAATTTAAGAAGGCGTTGTTATTATCTGATCGTGCTCTGTTTTCTCAGTTGTTGCGCGATGCGCATGACTTTCGGATGAGGTGGCCGGATGCGGATGAGCCTGTGGATTCGTTGCTGGGCACGATGGGGGAATTGAATGGGCAGGGGCATGATGAACATGCGCTGGTTCAGAAAGTTTTTATGCCATTGTTGTTTAGTGTGTCGCGAACGCTGGGTTTTCGTGATGTGGTGGGGCGTTTGGGGCCTGAGTTGGAGCGCTACGGTCATCATTTTACCGATCTTTTGAACACATCAGCCAAGGATTCAACTTTGGCGGCAAAGTATAATCCGGACATGTTGGCGTCATTGATGTGGGAGCACAGGACTGGACTTCTGAGCGAACTCTATCATTATCAGGAACAATATCGGATATTTTCCAATCAGCTTTCATCTATCGGATGCGATCCTGAGGCTGCCAAAGCTTTGGGGGCTTCTATTCGTAATACAGCCGAGATTATGAATGGAGGGGCTGATATTTTACCGCGCCGAGCGGGCGGCGGGCAGGGGTTTGCTTTTCTTGATTGTCCAACCTCCGCTGGTGCACAGGAATTTCCTTTGTTGCAGCAGCTTGATTAGCTATTTCGAGCGGTTTTTGATGAGGTCTTCAACGACAGCCGGGTCGGCCAGTGTTGATGTGTCGCCGATATGATCTTCTTCATGCGTGGCGATTTTGCGCAGGATACGACGCATGATTTTGCCGGAGCGGGTTTTGGGCAGGCCGGGGGCCCACTGGATTATGTCGGGTGAGGCAATCGGACCGATTTCAGCGCGTACTGTTTGGATGACGGCGTTTTTGATCTCTTCGCTGGGTTGTTTTCCTGCTGCTAGGGTTACGAATGCGTAGATGCCGGTGCCTTTAATTTCGTGTGGGTATCCGACGACGGCGCTTTCGGCGACGTCTGCATGTTCGTTGATGGCATCTTCTATTTCAGCGGTGCCAAGGCGGTGGCCGGAAACGTTAATGACATCGTCAACGCGGCCTGTGATGCGGTAATCACCATCCTTGTCACGCTTGGCGCCGTCGCCTGTTGTGAACATGCCGGGGAAGTCAGAAAAATAAGTTTTAATAAAGCGTTCATGGTCGCCGAATACGGTACGTATTTGTCCGGGCCAGGAATCAAGAATTACAAAATTGCCTTCGGTTTCTCCGTCGAGAATTTTGCCTTCGCTATCGACAATAGCGGGTTTTATGCCGAAAAACGGTTTTTGCGCCATGCCGGGTTTGAGGGTGTGGCAGGGCAAGGGGGTGATTATGAAGCCGCCGGTTTCCGTCTGCCACCATGTGTCTATGATAGGGCAGCGTCCTTCACCAACGACGTTATAATACCACATCCAGGCTTCGTGATTGATGGGTTCGCCGACGGTGCCAAGAATGCGCAGTGAGCTGCGGTCTGTTTTCGTCACAGGCTCGTCGCCTTCACGGAGCAGGGCGCGGATGGCGGTGGGGGCGGTGTAGAAGATATTGACTTTATGTTTTTCCACTACGTTCCAGAAGCGTGACCAGTCGGGGTAATTTGGTACGCCTTCAAAAATCAAGCTTGTTGCACCGTTGGCAAGCGGGCCGTAGACGATGTAAGAGTGGCCTGTAACCCAGCCGACATCGGCGGTGCACCAGTAAATTTCTCCGGGTTTATAATCAAAAGCGACTTCGTGGGTTAAGGCTGCATATACCATATACCCGCCTGTGGTGTGCAGGACGCCTTTGGGTTTTCCGGTCGATCCGGAGGTATAGAGTATAAATAGCGGGTCTTCGGCATGCATGATTTCGCACGGGCATTCATTGGGTTGGTCATCGACAAGGTCGTGCCACCAGACATCGCGGTTGTTATCCCAACTGATTTCGCCGTCGCGGTGTTCAAGGACGAGAACTTTTTCGACTGGTGTGTTTTTGACTGCTTCGTCGCAATTGTTCTTGAGAGGAATAGTTTTGCCACCGCGCACGCCTTCATCGGCGGTGATGACAATTTTTGCATCGCAATCGACGATTCGATCATGCAGAGATTGTGGGGAAAACCCGCCAAAGACAACGGAGTGCACGGCGCCTATTCTTGCGCAGGCCAGCATGGCATAGGTGGCTTCCAGAACCATGGGCATATAAATAATGACACGGTCACCTTTTTTTACGCCAAGCTGTTTTAGGGCGTTAGCCAGGCGGGAGACCTCTTTGAGTAATTCGCCGTAGGTAACTTTGTTATCGATATCCGGTTCATCGCTTTCCCAGATCAGGGCTACGTCATTTTCTTTTTCGGGCAGGTGGCGGTCGATACAGTTGAAGCAGGCGTTGAGCTGGCCGTCTTCATACCATTTGATGGAAACGTCACCTTCAAAGGATGTGTTTTTGATGATGGTGGGTTTTTTGAACCAGTCGATGCGTTTGGCTTGCACGGCCCAGAAAATTTCAGGCTGTTCTATTGAACCTTTGTACATGGCTTTGTACTGGTCTTCCGATATGCCTACGTTGTCCAGAATGTCTTTGGAGGGGGCGAAAGTGTCGGCCATGCGTAAACTCCTTAAATTATGATTAGATGTTTACTATGCCATTAAAAAGAGAGAGCTAAAACAATAAACAATTCGCGCGTGGCTTGTTTTCTTACGTAAGGGTCGGCAAACGTAATTTATCTTAACGGAGGAGATGTCCTGATGTTCCGCCTTCGCTGCTTTCAATTTGTGTGCTTAGTAGCGGGGAGAGGCCATCGTGGATGGTTGTGGAGAGTTCATTACCTATGAGGCTTGTTGCGCCTGCGATAGCAAGGCTGAAACCGGCTAGCATCAGGCCGTATTCTAGCGCGGTCGATCCGCGTTCGTCCAACAGGAATTGGTAAAACTTGTATTTTATTTGTCTAAAATTGTATATATTTTTCATAATTAAAGTATAGCATGATGAAAATGTTTTTTGCCAACTTAATTTCATAATTTATTGTTATTGTTTTAATTTTTTGTGTTTAGGGTATGTGCTAACGCGAATGATAGTATAGTACATGCTCCAGACGGCCATAACGAAGATGTCGCTAGAGCGATGTTGCGTATATTCGCTTACGCACTGCCCATGGCGGTGACAATTTCCCACTCTTCCTCTGTGACTGGAGAAACGGACAGGCGGACCTGTTTAACGACTTTCATGTTTGACAGAACGGGATGGGATTTTAGGTCCGCCAGCGTGACCGGGTTTTTAAGCGCTGTAAGCGGTTTGACATCAACGGTGACAAATTTTCCGGTTTCGTTTTTCTCAGGATCAGGGTCAGTGTAGGCTTCGCTGGTGACCTCCAGAATGCCGACGATTTCCTTGCCTTCATTGGAGTGGTAGAAAAACCCTTTGTCGCCCGGCTTCATGGCGGCGAGGTTATTGCGCGCCTGATAATTGCGGACGCGCTTTTCCCAGCGGCCATTGCCTTTTTTAACCTGATCGTCCCAGGAGAATTTGTAAGGTTCGGATTTTAACAACCAATAGGCCATGTGCGCGTTTCCTATTTTTTATAAAGCAGTGAGAAGATGATACCGAGGCCGAGACCCGTTCCCAGGCCGACAGCCGCCCAGCTTAGAGCCAGTGCTTTGGGGATGGGCATCCAGATGTAGGCGGCGGCGTTGAGCAGCGCTAGCAAGACACCGATTTGTAGGCCAAAGCGCAGGCCTTCGGTGATGCCTTTACCTTTGTGATTACGAGTATAGATAAAGCCGATGATGATGACGAGCAGGGCCTGGTATCCAAACATATAGGGCATGAAGCTTGCTATTTCATCAACCGGTCTCCAAAGGTGCGTGGTTTGTTCATATATGTTTGAAAACAGGTTTTGGTGGACCAGAAAGTCCAGTCCAAAAACAAAGGCGAAACCAACGATTGTGGCGATAAGGAAACGCGGGATGTTAATTTTTGTGATGGGGCAATGCATTTTATTTCTCCTTTAGAGACGGAGCAAAAATAAGTCTCAAATTGTCCTCAATATTTTGTTGGTAGTCCGATGAGCCAATAAACTTTACTACCTCCTCATCTGTGCTGAGATAATAGCCTGAATAGAGAATATCTGATTGCGAGGTAAAGAATGAGTATTCAATAATATAATCTATGCCAATTTTATGAACTTCTTGATCAGGAACCAATGCTGTTTCACTTAGCCCGTCATCATCCCCAATAAGGTTATAAGGAAAAAGAAGACTTTTATAATCTTCATCGTCAATCATCTGTCACTTCCTTCTGAAGTCTATTTTTCCAGGCTTCGTAATGCTCTGGGGTGGTGCTTTTTTTAGCTCTTCATCTGTTGTGTAAAATCCTTGAGAATTTCCTTCATGTCCCAGTACTATATCTTTGGATTCTGGAACACTGAAAACATATCTGATTAGGTCTCTTCGTGTATTTGTAAAAATAAGCAGCGCGATGCAAAAAACCAAAAAGAGCGTTGTTAAAAAAATATTTTCCGTTTCTTGTCTCCTACATTTGATATTTTCTCATCAGACATCTCAATCACTCCTTTTGTCTGTGGTGTTACAGATGTTTATTGAAGCAGATCCTTATTTTAGTGGGCGGGTGAGCATGTTTTCGATTGCCTGATCGACGGGCAGATTATCATGCAGGCATTGGTATACGGCCTGAGTGATGGGCATTTCGACGTCGTATTTTTCGGCCAAATTAAGGGCGGCGTGAGCGGTGTGTACGCCTTCGGTGACGGCGTTTCTTTGTTTTAGGATTTCTTCCAGGGTTTTGCCTTCACCCAATGCGGCGCCGAGGGAAAAGTTTCGTGACTGCATGGACGAGGCGGTGAGCATCAGATCGCCGATACCGCACATACCCATAAAGGTTTCTTCCTGTGCGCCCATGGCTTTACCGAGACGGGATATTTCGGTCACGCCGCGCGTGAGAAGGGCAGCGCGGGCGCTTTCGCCGAGCTTTCGTCCATAGACAACGCCGCAGGCAATGGCGATAACATTTTTGAGTGCTCCGCCAAGCTGAACGCCGATTACGTCATTGGATATGTAAGGGCGGAAGCCTTTGACGCCGAGGGCGTTTTGGAGGGTTTTTCCGGTTTCGGGGTCGCTTACGCCGATGGTTGCAGCGGCGGGAAGTCCGGCGGCAATTTCGCTGGCAAATGTGGGGCCGGTGAGGACGGCGATTTTTGCCTCAGGGATGATTTGTTCGCAGACTTCGGAGAGCAGCAGACCGGTATCCAGTTCGATGCCTTTGGAGCATAGGACGAGAATGGTTTCCGGGCGGAGGTCGTTTTTAATGGTCTTTAGTGTGGTGCGTAGATGTTGTGCGGGTGTAACCATCAATACAATATCGCGTTGGATGGTTTCGGTAAGGTCGCCTGTAGCGCGCAAGGGTTTGGATAGAGCGATGCCGGGTAAAAAGACGGTGTTTTCGTGGCGGGTATTTATGGATTCCACGATTTCGGGTTCACGCGCCCAGATTAGACAATCGCGCCCGCCGTTGCTGAGCATTTGGGCAAGGGCTGTGCCCCAGGCCCCTGCGCCGACAACGCCTATTTTAAGATTGGATTCTGACATGGGAATGAGAATGCCTTATCTTATGCGTGGTGGTCAAGCGGTGAGCGTATCTAGTGGCCAGCGGGGGCGGGCCTTTACGTCGAATGGGTCGGATAGGCCTTTGCGCAAGCGCTCTAATCCTGCCCAGGCGATCATGGCGGCATTGTCTCCGCATAGTGAAATGGGCGGGGCGTAGGCGCGCATATTGTGTTCATTGCACAGGGTTTCAAGGCGCTGGCGGATGGCGGTATTGGCCGCGACCCCGCCGGAGATAACGAGAGTTGGTTCTTGAGGGTTGTGTTCGGTTTTAAACTTTTTGATCGCGCGGTGGGCTCGATCGGCTATGACGTCGGCCATTGTGCTTTGGAAGGCGCAGGCGAGGTCGGCGATGTCTGTGCGTTGAAGTTTGCCTTCGGGGAGCGCTTCGACGGCAAGGCGCACGGCTGTTTTAAGGCCGGAGAAGGAAAAATCCAGTTCTTTGCGGCCTTTCATCGGGCTGGGGAGGGCGAAGCATTTAAGCGCGGCGGTCGGGTCTTTGCATTCGGCGGCCATTTTTTGAATTTCCGGGCCGCCGGGATAGGGCAGGCCCATCAGTTTCGCGCTTTTATCGAAGCATTCACCGGCAGCGTCGTCCAGCGTTGTGCCCCAGAGTGTATATTGGCCGACGCCTTCGGCGACGAGAATTTGTGTGTGGCCGCCGGAGGCGAGCAGCAGGAGGTAAGGGAATGCTATCTGGTCGGTCAGGCGCGGGGTGAGGGCGTGGCCTTCGAGATGGTTGACGGCGATGAACGGCAGGTTTTGGCTGGCGGCGATGGCTTTGCCGGCGATCATGCCAATCATCACGCCGCCAATCAGGCCGGGGCCGCAGGTGGCGGCCACGCCGTCAAGATCTTTGAATTTTAGTTCGGCATCATCCATGGCTGCTTTGATGAGGGTATGGAGGTGATCAATATGAGCGCGGGCGGCTATTTCCGGCACGACGCCGCCAAAGGCCTGGTGTTCTTTAAGCTGGGAAAGGATGATATTGGCGAGAATATCGCCTTTATCGTTCACGATGGCGGCGGCGGTTTCATCACAGCTTGTTTCAATGCCTAAAATGTTCATAATGTTATCTTCTAAATTAAGGCTGCACCATACATGAGCAACTCAAACAGAACAATAAAGATTGGGACGCGGGGCTCGCCATTGGCGATGGCGCAGACACGTACAGTATGTATGAAGCTGGCTGAGGCGCATCCGGGTTTAGAAACCGAGATTGTCGTCATTCAAACCTCGGGCGATTGGAAGCCCTCGGATGGTGAGATGCGGTTGTCTGCTGCTGATGGTGGTAAGGGACTGTTTGCCAAAGAGATCGAGCAGGCGTTGCTGGAAGGCCGGATTGATGCGGCGGTGCATTCGATGAAAGATATGGATTCAACTCTGCCTGAGGGGCTGGTGGTGGAACATATGCTGGAGCGAGAAGATCCGCGCGATGCCTTGTTATTTTCACATAAAATAAAAGAGTTAGCTGATTATAGCCAATTAAAAAATGAAGGTTTGGCGGTGTTACCGCAGGCTGCCGTCGTGGGCAGTGCGAGCGTGCGGCGCGGGGCGTTTTTGCTTTCGGCGCGGCCTGATTTGAAGATCGTGCCGTTTCGCGGCAATGTACAGACGCGGATTAATAAATTGCGTGGGCCAGAAAGTGGTGGGGTGATTGATTGTACGCTTTTGGCGATGGCGGGATTAAATCGCCTTGGGTTGGCTAGTGAGGTGGATATTATTCTGGAGCCAGAGGAGATGTTGTCGGCGGCGGCGCAGGGTGCTGTCGGGATTGAGGTGCGGGCGTCCGATAATGATATTTTATCCATTTTTAGCCATATTTCTGATTATAATACAGTGGTTTGCGTAAAATCAGAGCGGGAGGTTTTGCGGATTCTGGACGGGTCTTGTCATACGCCGATCGGGGTGTATGGGGTGCTGGATGATGGTGAATTGTGGTTACGGGTCCGTGTGGTCTCATTGGACGGGGCGCAGCGTTTCGACGATGAAATTCGCGGAGCTGTGCAGACGGTTGAAGAGGGGCAATCGCTCGGGCGTGTGCTTGGTGAGCGTCTAAAACGCCGTGTGCCGCCAGAGATTTTTAATCAAGAGATTGTCGACGATGGCTGAGAAAATTCTTCAGGTGAGCAGCCAACAGGCGAACGGCCAACGTTCGGTGATTTTGGTAACCCGGCCCAAAACACAGGCCGGGCTTTTTGCCGATGATTTGGCAGGGAGAGGGTATGAGGCTTTTGTTGAGCCGATGAGCATCATCGAGCCGCTCGACTTTCATGTGCCGGATTTGGGTTATTATCAGGGGCTGATTTTTACCAGCGCGAATGCTCTAGAAATATATGCGCAGGCCCATAAAGACCGCAGCCTTCCGGTTTATGTTGTTGGGCGGCAGACACAGGAAATGGCCTATGAGCATGGGTTTAAGAAAGTTTACAGCGCTCGGGGCAATGCTGCCAATCTGGCGGATTATATCAAAGGGCATGTGCCGGATATGAAGTGTCCGCTTTTGCATGTGCGTTCCACGCATGTCGCCTATCCGTTAAAAGAGGCACTGCAGAATACGGGATATAATGTCGGTCAGTTGATTGTTTATGATGCGCCGATGGTTGAAGCGTTTAGCGATGAAGGGTGTGCGTTTTTAGAAAATGGCCGTGTTCAGGCGGTGACATTTTTTTCCAGGCGTACGGCTGAAAATTTTCTTAAACTTATAGAGGGCGCGGGTTTAACCGAAGTTCTCGCCGGTATAAAAGCCTTGTGCCTGAGCAAATCCGTGTTACAGTGCGTACGCCCTGAATTGTGGCAAGGTGCTTATGTTGCAGATAAGCCTGAACGTCAGGGCATGATGGATCTGGTTGCGCGGTATTGCGTGAAAGGGCCAGAAAAATTGCAGACTGATAAGGATGATGTGGAGAGACAAGGTATGAGCAAATCCGAAAATAGACCGATTGAGAATGCGGCGGAAGTGATTGAGCGTTTTGGCGGCATTCGCCCTATGGCCAAGAAGATTGATGTGGCTGTGACTACAATTCAGGGGTGGAAAAAGCGGGATGTTATTCCGGCGGCTCGCAGGCAGGTTATTTTAGAGGCGGCGGTGGCTCATGATGTTGATTTGAGCGACATTCTTCCTGATGCGCCGCCAGCGAATGAGAATAATAAGGGAGAACCTGCTGAGCGTAAAGCTGCGAGAGACGATGCAATCGTTTTGGAGCAGAAGCTTGTTTCTGATTTACAGGCAGAGTCTTCAGATGGAGAGGCAGAGGAAGGTAAGTTGACGATGACTACAGAGCGGCGTTCTGTTTTGGCGGCGTCTGCAGCGATGCAAGGCAATATGGCTCAGAAAGAAAAGCATGTTTTGTCACGTCATAGCTGGTTGATTATTGTTATCATTTTGGGGGTAACTATTGGAGTGGCTGCACTTCTTTGGCCGCAGAAAATTGATAATAACGGCAGGCCGGATCGTTTAAGCGCTTTGGAGGCGCGGATGCAGGAAACTGAAGGTGAAATGGCGGCGGTTAAAGATCGACAATCGTTTTTTGGTACGTTGATTCCGGACAATCTTGATGAACAGCTTGCTTCTTTGCAGGATCAGGCCGGGCGGGCCAAACAGCAGTTGGGGCAAGCGGTGGAAAAGGTGCAGGAAGTTTCCGCCGATGTTTTGGCTGAAAATGCTGGCACTTTGAGTGAACGTGCGGAAAAGTTGGAAAATCATTTGCAGGAGATGACAGGATCGCCGGTATTGGCTGGTATGCTGGAAAAGCTGCAAGAGATGCAAACTGATACGGAGGGGAAAAACCAGCTTGATCAAGCGATGGAGGAGTTGAGTGGCATTATAGGGGGGCTGGAAGGGCAGCTTGGCGCTGGATCCGGTTTGTTTGAAAGTACGCTCGATTCTGCGCGTGGACAAAGTGAGGCACTGGGCCAGACGTTTGAAAATGTGCCAGCTACTGATCTGAAGGCGGCGGCAATGCTTTTGGCTATGACGCAGTTCCGTTCGTCCTTGAATCGGGATAATGCGGCCTTTGGCAATGATTTTAATGTGCTGATGGGGTTGGTTGGTGAAGAGGATACGGAGCTTCGCTCAGCGCTTGAGAGGCTTGCGCCGCATGCGCAAAGCGGAGTTCTTACACCGTCTGGATTAAGTAATGAGTTTAGATCGTTGGCAGGTGAGGCTGTTGTGGCTTCGTTGCAGGGCGAGGATGTGTCTTTGGGAGAGCGTGCGAAGGCGCGGATAAATCAGGTTTTGCAGGTTGAAAAAGACGGCGAATTGATTTCCGGTACTGAAACGCAGGCTAAGCTTGCAGCGGCGGATCAGCTTCTCCAAGAGGGTAATCTGGAAGAAGCTATTGCAACGGTTGAAACGTTAGATGGGCCTGCGGGGCTGTATATGGCGGAATGGCTGGATAAAGCCAATGTGACGTTGATGACAGAAAAGCTCAAAGGGATGTTGACGCAAAGCGTGAATACACATGCCTATGGGAAAGCGCTCGGCATTACAGCCGGGGGCGTCATTCCGGGAAGTTCAAAGCTTATTCGCAATGAAGAGACTGGTATTAATATTTTAAGACGTAATACTTTGCCTAAAGCCTCGGATATTTCTAATCCGTTTGAGTGAGTTTTGGTTATAAAACCATGAGGAAACCATTATGATCAAAGCGCTGTGGTTTGCCATTAAAGTCGGTGTTTTGATTGCGCTTAGTGTCTGGATTGCTGAGCGTCCGGGGAGTGTGCGCATCGAGTGGATGGAATATACTTTCACTATCCAAATGGGTTTCTTTTTATTGGTTGCGTTGGTTTTTGTGCTGCTGACGTTGTTTATCTATCAAGTGCTTAAAACTTTTGTCGGTTTTCCTTCCAGTTTGCGGCGTTACAACGAAGTTAAGGCACGGGAGAAAGGTTATCGTGCTTTAACGAGGGGGCTGACCGCTGTTGCTGCCGGGGATAAGAAGGCTGCGGCTTTGTATTCTAAGAAGGCATCGAAATTGCTAGAGGGGGATACGGGGTTGCCTTTATTATTAGAGGCGCAAGCCGCGCGTCTTGATGGTCGTGAAGAAGATGCGGCGCAGAGTTTTGTGGCTCTCTTGGAAGATAAGGATGCTTCGTTTTTGGGGGTGCGGGGATTGTTGCAAACAGCTCTGGGTAGCGGTGATGATGAGGGTGCTTTGGCACTGGCGGAAAAGGCGCTGGATTTGCATCCGCATCAAGGGTGGATTTTAAAGATCGTTTACGATTTGCAAATTCGTCAGCGGCTTTGGACAAAGGCAGAAAAGATGCTGGCCAGAGTTGAAAATGCTGGTGTTATGGCGCCGGAAGTGGTGCGAAGCGACCGGCTGGCGCTTTATCTGGCGCAGGCGGAAAAAGATCTGGCCGATGGTTATTCTTCCGATGCGTTGTATTTAATCAAAAAAGCTCAGAAATTATCGCCTGATTTTGCGCCTGCAACTATTTCTTTGGCCGAATTTCACATGCGTGAAGGGCATCCGCGCAAGGCTCAGAATGCGGTGCTAAAGGCTTGGAAAACGGCGCCGCATGAGGCGTTGGCTTTGTATTGGATGACATTAAAAGATGATGAAAATGTACCAGATGCGCTGGCGCGTTTACGCCATCTTGAAAGGCTTTTGAAGATGTGCGGCGAAAGTGCGCGGGTCCAGCTGATGGCCGGGCAGATTGCGATAGAGGCGGGGCTTTGGGGGGAAGCGCGGGCGTTTTTGCAGGAGGCTGAGAAGTTGGGGGCAACGACATCGCTCTATAAGGCGTTTGCAATGCTGGAAGAGCGATCTTCGCGTAATGAAGTGGCGATTAAGGAGCATCTTTCCCGGGCGGCTGGTGCTATGGCTGATAAGGTTTGGGTGTGCCGGGAGACAGGTAATATTTATGAGCGCTGGAGCCCGGTTGCGCAGCCGCATGGATCGTTTAATACGATTATTTGGGATATACCGCATGCGCATTATGGACCGGCCCGGTTACTCAATGACAAGGCGCATATGAGCGAAGCTTTGATTGAAGCGCCTGATATTGACGCGGCCTAGAGTTTGATTCTTCCTTTTTTCATTCCTATCAGCAGGCTGATGCCGGCTAAATAGCCACCGAGATGGGCTTGCCAGGCGACGCTTTGGCCTATCAACAGGCCCGGAATGATGATCAGGAGCGCCCAAAATGCAAGGATTGGCCAAGGGCCGTGTTTGCTAAAGCGCTTAGCTAGTGGGTTGCCGGTTTGTGTCATAGAGATGTAAATTACCGCGGCGAAGAGGCCGCTGATGCCGCCGGATGCTCCGATGACCGGGAGGGTTGAGAAGGGGCTGAGTATAAAATACAGCGCTGCCCCTGCTAAAATGCATAGTGTGAAAAATATGGCTGTGGTGCGCGCGCCGAAGATTTTTTCGAAAAACATGCATAAAACCACTCCCATAACGCTGTTAAAAAACAGATGCATCCAACTGCCGTGGATAAAGGCATGGGTGACGGGACTTATGAAGGCGGTCCATGGCCATGGCGCGCCGTTAGTGTAGTTGGCTGGGACGAAGCCGAAGGTCTGGAAAATTTCATAGCGGTCTGGGGCGCTGATCAGTAGATAGAGTGAGAGCTGAACAATCCAGAATGAGGCGATCAGGGCGCGGGAAAAAGGCGGGATATTGCCGGCTTTGAAAAAAGGCTGTGTATTTGCTTTGTGGGCGGCTTTGCTTTTTTGGCGGTATTGTTTGCGCCAGCGCTGTTCTTCTTCATGTTGCTCGCGGCACATTTTGTCCCGCTCGGCTAAGGAAGGGAATTTGATGATTTTTTTATCGTCAGGGTCTTTATCGCGATTATTGCCATTGCCGTTTGTGCTCATGGTTTTAATATAAGGGCATGGGTGAATGGAACAAAGTAAAAAACCGCCTTTCGGAGAAGGGCGGTTTTAGAGTTTATTGGAGTTGGTTAATTTTTACATGCTCACTGTAATTCTGCGGTTAGCCAAGTCCGGCTTTATAGCCGATGTCGGCGTTTTTCTCGCGATCATATTTGTAGGTTGCTTGCTCGTCGCCTGTTGGTTTCATAAAGGATGGCGGGGTATATTTCGTAACGAACTTGCCTGCCTGAGCCAACATATCGGTTGTTGAGATTTTTGCGTGAGCTATGCCGTGGGCGAGCTTACCCATAACGTTGCTGTAGGCTTCTGCGGCGATTTGTGTGCCCAGAACAACCATTTCGATGATTTTACCGGCTTCAGGGATTTTCCCTTCCATCACAGTGCCAAAAGCTTCAGAGGCCATCAGTTTCACATCGGAAAGTTTTTTCTTGGCGGGTTTTTTACCGCCGCCGCCGCTTTTTCCGGATTTGCCTTTTTCCCCTTCGTCGTCTTTGTCATCTTTGTTGTCATTGATGATTTCGATATCGACGTAGGTAGGGGTTTGGAAAGATACCGGATAGTATTTGAGCTGTTTGGGTTCAAGGTCTTTTCCAGATAGCCCGGCTTTGACTTCAATTTTAATCTTGTCGGGATTACGCCAGTCCAGCACCACACAGTGGCTTTTGTATTCGCCGGGTTGGCGGCAAGAATGAACCAGACGCTTGCCGGGATAAAAAGCCTCGGTGATGCCTGCTTCTTCTAAAAACTGTTTTACATTTACCTGCATGTTATACCACTCCTCTATATTGCCGCAGTTCATTGTATTTTTGGCTTGTTTTGCCAATTCGTTTTTATCGAAATTATGTCTATAATGTACGTAATTCGTTAAAAAAGATTTAATATATTTAAACATATTGAAAAAGGGCAAAGAATCTTTGTTTTTGCGCCTTTTAAAGCTTTTCTGTTATACTTACCGGAGGAGTAATCTGGGACGGTTTTTTATGATTCGCAGGTTTTTTATGATTCGCAGGTTTTTTATTTTGAGTATTGTTTTTCTCGGCGTGGGATTCGGTCCGGCATTGGCGCAGGAGTTATTTTTGCGTAAAGATGATGGTTCGGCAAAAGATGGGAAACCCACATTGTATATGAAGCCCAGAGAGAGCGGGTTTACTGACCAGACAGAGCATTTTGCTGTGAAATATAAGGACAAGTTGAAGCTTCAGCAGCAAAAAGGCAACACCAAGGTTCTTATCAGTTCGTTTGAGGAAATGCAGGAGCTTGGGTTTAAACCGCGCAATGCGAAAGAAATAGACGCCTATGGGCGTATGCACCGGGCGCTTTCACAGAATATAATGTATAAGCGGCGTGAAGCTTTGATTGCGCATTTGGAGAAGCAAGAACGGGAGGTTGAAGCGATGCTTGCTCGCCGGGATGCCGGAGCTTTGAAGGTTGACGATCAGAAAGATAGTGCAACAGTTTCTAAAGAGACGTCTGAGGATGCTCAGGGCGGGCATGATACTCAAACGACGAAAATCCTAAAAAAGCCGAGGGTTTATGTTAAGAAAACCGCCGATGAGAAAGCACGGCCGACTAAGGTTTTTAAGGATTATTAGACCTCATTTTACATGAGAGTCTTTTGAATAAAGCAGTCTCTTGATGGGCTGCTTTTTTATTTCTTGTGTGCTAAAAATTTTGTTTATGGATGTTTTTGCAGAATTTGCTGTTCAGAATTGGGCGGTGTTAATTGGTGGTTTGGTTGTTCTTGGTGCACTGGCCGGTTTTTTGGCAGGTTTACTTGGGATTGGCGGTGGTATTGTTTTAGTGCCGGGTCTGTTATTTATATTTTCTGCTTTGGGGCTTGCTTCCGAGAGTTTGATCCATGTTTGTGTGGGAACGTCTTTGGCTCTTATTGTTCCTAATGGTTTGATGTCTTCGCGGGCGCATTGGCAAAAAGGCGCTGTTGATTTTTCTTTGGTTAAGCCTATCGGTGTGGGTGTTTTGGTTGGCGTGGTCATCGGCACTTTGATTGCAGATCGCCTTGAGGGAGTGCAGTTACAGCAGGTATTTTCTGTTGTAATTGTTTGTCTGGCGGCGGTTATGGCGATAAATCCGGCGCGTTTTCACTTTTTTAAAACGATGCCGCCCCAACCCTGGCCCTCTATTGCCGGTAGTTTTATCGGAGCGATTTCATCTTTGATAGGGATTGGCGGCGCTACTCTCAGTGTGCCGTTTATGAGCCTGTGTGGTGTGGATATGCGCCGTGCAATTGGTTCAGCGGCGGCATTGGGCGTTGTGATTGCCGTGCCGGGTACGTTCGGTTTTATCCTGACCGGTTTGGGAGAACCGGGACGGCCGCCGTTTTCGATTGGCTATGTGAATATGTTGGCCTGGATTACGATTTTGCCAAGCTCTTTGTTGGCTGTGCGCGCCGGGGTGTGGGCAGCGCATAAATTGCCGTTAGAGGTGATGCGTAGGGTTTTTGCCGGATTTTTAGTGCTGGTGGCGTTGAAGATGGGACTGGGGTTATGAGCGCAGTCATAACCCATAGTGATACAGGGGTTATCCACCGACTTATGCGTGTTGATACCCGTTATTTTCAGGGAGGTATGTTGTGTCTTGCGATTTTGATTTATGGCGCGTGGGGATCTCCAACGCCAGATTCGCCGGGGTGGCTTGAGCTGCTTATTGCTGCGTTGCTGGCTGCCAGTGTAGGAATTTCCGGTCTTATGGGCGCTTTTATATTTAGAACAAAAGATCCGAGGTGGAAGCAGACGGGGCAAATCTTGTTGATCTTTGGTTTGAGTGTGCCATTGCTTGGTGGCTTGTGGGGCGGGTATGAACGTGGATTTATAATTCGGGATCTTGCCGCTTTTGGTTTTATGGTTTTGCCGGTGTTTTTATGGCCTTTAATACAGGTACAAGCGAATATGGCGCGGCCTTTTGTTTATGCTGCTGCGGCGTTAGGAATTTTGTTTGCTTTGCGGGCGAGTTTTGATGTGCCGAGTTTGGCTGTTGGGGAAGAACTATTCTACCTGGCGAATATGCCAAGTGTTTTGTTTGCCGCTGTGTTTTTGGGTGGAACGGCTATGCAGATTTTTGTTCGTGATTGTACTTTGCGCGCCGTTTTGGTGGCGTTTGCACTGTTGGCGTTTGTGGGGGTGAGTTTATGGTCGATGATTGAAATGCAGCAGCGCGCCAGTCTTGGAGTGTTTGTTCTTAGTATAGTTTGTGTTTATGGCTTATGTCTTTGGCGTAATGCGCGACGGAGTTTTGTTCTTGTCTGTTTTTTGGTCATTTTGGTTGTTTTTCTTTGGCCTGAGGTCGGTAACGTGCTTAACGATATGGAGAGGAAAACTGCGTTGGTTGGTGGAAATATGCGCGTCGAAGAATGGCGCGCAGTGTGGGAGGAAATTTCCATTCATCCGCTGAGTTTGTTTTTTGGACAGGGATGGGGTGCGACATTTTCATCTCCAGCAGTGGCCGATATTAGGGTGAATTATACACATGGGCTGCTTTCTAGCCTGTTGTTTAAAACCGGTTTGGTCGGTTTTTCCCTGGGGGGTGTTTACTTGTTGGCTTTGGCGCGTACGGGTCTACGGTTATTTGCTCATGCACCTGTTTTGGCGCTGGCGCTCGCCGGGCCGATTTTGATTGATGTGTTTTTATATGCCAGCTTTAAATCGCTGGATTTTGGTCTTATGTTGGCGTTGGTTGTTTCTTGTTGTTTTTACGGGGATGGAAAGGTGTGCGGCGTTGAAACTGATGCAGACGTGTTGTATTCAGGTAAGGTTATCAAGGGATAAATATATATATTTTTCAGGAGTGATCTGAGCATCCATGCGCAGGCCGTCTATTCTTTTTTTGAACCGAGTGTACCCGCCGGTGCGGGGGGCTTCTGGCCGGGTTTTGCGGGATCTGGCGCGTAGTTTTGCGCGTGAGGGGTGGCAGGTTACGGTGATTACTACGGGTCCGAAAGCCATGAGCGAGCGCGATGGGGCTGTGCGTGTTGTTCGTGTGAAGGGGGCGGAAAAGCCCGGGGGTGCGTTTGGGTATATCTGGATTTGGATGAAGTTATTGTGGGTAGCGTTGCGTTTGCCGAAGACGCACTTAGTCGTGACGCTCACTGATCCGCCATTCTTGGCGATTGTTGGGCGAATTCTGCAGTTTTTCAAAAGGAGCCATCATATTCACTGGTGTCAGGATTTGTATCCGGATGTATTTTCGGCACTGGGGGTAAAGTTTCCTGAGTTCATAATGCGTTTTTTGAAGAACCGGGTACGCGCGGCCATGAAGCGGGCTGATAAAGTTATTGTGATTGGCCGGTGCATGGCAAGGCATTTGAACTATGATGGGTTTGATCCGAAGCAAATTACGGTGATTCCCAACTGGGTAGATTCTGAATTGGTGCAGCCTTTGCAGGATGATGATTGCGAACCTGTATATGTTACTACTCCGGAAAGCTATCGCAGTTATGAAGAGCAGCGAAAACATGGGCCAAAGTTTCGCGTTCTTTATGCAGGGAATATTGGTCGTGCGCATCCGGTTGAGACGATTTTGAAGGCGGCGGAAATTTTGAATGAAACCAATCCTGATGTGGAGTTTGTTTTTGTCGGGGACGGGCCGCGCCATGAGATAATTAACCGTAAGCGTATACTTATGCATTTGGAGAATATTCGTTTATTGCCGTATCAACCTGTGAGCCGTTTGAAAGATTTGATGGAAAGTGGTGATGTGCATTTGATCTCTATGGATGGGCAGGCTGGGGGATTGCTTGTTCCGGTGAAATTGTATTCGGCGTTGGCGGCACATAGGCCGTGTGTGTTTATCGGGCCGGCTCATTCGGAAGCGGCAAAAGTTATTGAGGACTTTAAGGCTGGGGTGGTTTGCGCTCCCGGCGATGTACAAGGGCTTGCCGAACATATTCGACGCTATCGGGAAAATAGTGATAAATGGTTTTCAGATTTTGAAGGGGCCAAGGCTGCATCTGAGGTTTTTGTGCCTAAAGAATCCATTAATGCCTGGATTGAAAGGGCCTGGGCTGTGGTTGATCAGGATGTTCATGTATGAGTCAAGACAGGTACGATAGTGAAGTGACACCAAGCAACCGTGAACAAACACTGGGTGAGTTTATGCGTGAAGTTTGGTCCGGGCGTGTTTTTGTTTTCGGCGGGCTTATGATTGGTTTAGTGCTCGCCTTTGTGATGATGAGCAGTGCTGTTCCACATTTTCGGGCAGAAATGATTCTTGCTCCGGCCAGTCCGATGAATATGGCGGCTTCGCCGGTCAACTATGCCGGGGGCGCATTAGAGCAAAATAGTGAGGTTATGAGTTTTACGCGTTTTGAGGTGAGCTTTAAAGGTGTGCCGCCTGCAGCGCTGTTGTTGCGTGATCCGGAAATTACCGATGGGCTGGCGCGTGATAAGGCTTTTTCTTTTTCAAGGCCTGAGCAGGGCTGGAGCGCTGAAAAACTGGCGGAATATATTGCGCGCCGGGTTGAGGTCGATCCTGTGGGAGAAACGTCTTTGCGGGCTTTACGGTATTTGCATCCGGATAAAGAGTTTGCGGCGCTGTTTTTACAGCGGCTGCATAATATTACCGATGGTCTTATTCGTCATGGTATTCGCCGCGAGGTGAATGAGCGCATTACATATTTGAACAAAGCGATTGCTGAAAACATGAATCCGGAGCATCGACGCGCTTTGACTGCGTTGTTGATGGAACAAGAGCGCTTGAAGATGCTGGTGTCGATTGATCAGCCTTATGCGGCGAGTATCGTGGTGCCTGCTTCGGTTTCTGTGAAGGCGCGTTGGCCGGACGGGTCGTTGATTTATTCGGGTTTTGCATTTGTTGGCGCTTTGCTTGGTTTTGTGGTGTTTAGTGCGCGCGGGGTTTGCCGTGAGGATATATTTGCTGTGTTTCCGGGAGGGAAGGTTAAACAGCAGGAATGGTTTTTCCCTGAGAGCGGGAATAATAATGAGAAACCATCTTTTGCGGCCGGGCGACGGCCATTAACAGGAAAGAAACGAGATCAGGATCCTGATGAGGATTCTGATCTTCCCTCCGAGGCGGCGGAGTAGGAGGCGTGTATGGGAAACCCTCCTGTTAGCGTTATTATTACTACCAAAAATGAAGAGCGCCGTATTGGCGCATGTTTAGAGGTGCTTTCGCGTTTTGATGATGTCTGGGTTGTGGATTCTGATAGCAGCGATCAAACGCAGCAGATTGCGCGCAAGGCCGGAGCGAGGATTAAGAATTATGTCTGGGACGGATGTTATCCAAAAAAGCGCCAATGGTGTCTGGAGAATTTGGCGCTTAAATATGAGTGGGTGTTTTTCGTAGACGCGGATGAAATTGTGCCGCGCGGGCTGGTTGATGAAATTGCCGGGCTTGATTGGTGCGCGGCCGGATATTTTGTGAAGGGACTTTATGAGTTTGAGGGGAGGTTTCTTCACCACGGGCTTTGTAATAACAAGCTGGCCCTGCTGGATCGGCGCAAGGTTGAATTTCCGGTTGTTGACGATCTGGATATTGAGGGAATGGGTGAGATAGAGGGGCATTATCAACCTGTGCTTAAGAATGGGTTTGAGAATGAAGATATTGGGCAGACCGAAACGCCTTTGTTGCATTATGCCTATGATGATTTGCAAAGTTGGGAGGAACGTCACCATCGTTATGCGCGCTGGGAGGCGGGGATGAATGCGAAGGGTGCGTGGCCTGTGGATCCGCGCCCGGTGCGTCAATTCGCCAAGGAAGCGTTTCGCAACGTCCCGTTTCGCGGCGTAGTTGCGTTTGTACATTGTTATATTTTTAAGCTTGGTTTTCTGGATGGGGCGGCGGGGTATCGTTTCGCGCGGTCGCGGGCGCGTTATTATCGGATGATTTCAGATGCCAGTAAAGCGATGGTACAACCCTGCGCAGAGTCCAAAGAGCAGCCTGGGCGCTTGTAATTATTCTATTTTGGACGGGGCCAGTGAGCTGTAAATCTTTTCGGATTTGATATTGTTCGCGTCGGCCCAATACTGCGTTCGTCTGCGAAACGCCGCCGCTTTCGAAAATGCAGATGGGGAAGGGGCAATACAATATATTGCCGTGGTCTTTTAAAAACCGTGCACTGAGATCGTAATCTGCGGCGATTTTATAACGCAGGTCATAGCGCATATCGCCGAGGGCTTTGCGGTTATAGAGCATGGCTTGATGATGGGTGAACATACCGCTGCGTAAATCAGCTGTGCGTGCGGGCTTGTAAGCGCCGTCTTCAAGAGAATCTCCATAAATGAAGTCGGGGTGATTGTGAGCTGCCTTTTTGATGTTTTGGAGCGTTTCGGGCGCGGCGAGGGCGTCTCCGGCGTTTAGGAAGAGTAAATATTTTCCGCTGGCGCGCTCTACCCCTTTATTCATGGCGTCATAGATGCCGCAGTCCGGCCTGCTGGCCCATTTTGCGTCGGTGGTTTTTAGATATTGCGGGGTTTCATCTGTTGAAGCGCCGTCAATCACAATCCATTCGAAATCATCGCAGTTTTGGTCCTGGAGAGATTTATGCGTGGTCTTTAGCCCTGCGATGTTGTTGAGCGTGACGGTTATAATGGAAAAAAATGCTGCTTTTTCAGGGGCTTTGCTCATCTTATTTTGAATTTTAACAGAATATTAAGGATTTGGAAGCATTATAGGGGTGCGGAAAAGGCCTTAAAAATGGGCAGTGAATTTAAGTGCTAAACGCAATAATATGAGAGGGTGTAATTGAATGGCCGAAAGGGCGATAGATACTGGTATAGCCAAGGCTCTGGCACAGCAATTCCTCAAGAGATTGGTGGATGATTTTAAGTTCGGCTCCGATGTGGATACGATGGAGCAGGTTGTGAACGGTTTGTTACCGCGCGATGATAAAGGGAAGCCTAAATTTGACGATGCGTCGCGTGCGCAGGCCGCCAAGACGCTGATTACCGGATTAAACGCGCTTTATAAGAAAAGTGATGTCGATAGCCGTGTTCAGGGGGCTATTGAGAACATCTTTAAAGATGCCCGTTTAAAAACCGCGCATGATCTGGCCACGCAGTTGAAGGACCAGATGCGAACGCAGGAATTTTTGGCGCTGTTGAAGAATGACGATGCGGATTTCGGTTTTTATTTTAATGACAGGCAGATCAAAGCTATTAAGCACAATTTGAACCTTATATCGCCGGGGCAAAATGGTGGGCCGGGGTTAGGCGATATGATAGCTAACTTTTTGGGTTTGCGCGGTGATCTTGATGGTACGGCAGAGCCAACGGCGCGTAGCGAACTGACCGAAGGATTTCACGCTATGACCAATGGCGGGCAAAACAGCCTGGCCAAGTTTTGGGATAAAGACCGCGCTGGGGATAATAAGGCGTTTAATGTCTGGAACCCACCGAGCGGGGAAGAACAAAAGAAAGCGTTTTTCTCCAAAACCGGGATGATGAATTCCAAAGGAAAGAGTGAATATCAGCATTATGACAGCGATGCCAAGGTTTTTAAAATCAACTTTGAAGACATGATTCTGGCCAAGTGGGAAAAAGACGGCATTGTTAAATTCAATGGGCCTTATGCGCGTGAGCATTTTATTAATTTCGTTCAAAATCAACGTATGAGCGGCGAGTTGGGCGCGCCTCTTTCCGCTGCGCTGGAAAGCAAGGGGCAGATTTCTTTTGCTTCTGGATCTGCGCGGGCTGATTTTGATGAGTTTACGTCCGGTTTGGCCGGGCAAGGTCTGGACAATTATGAAATTGCGGAAGCAATTAAAAAGTACGCAGAAGATTCTACTAATGGTGTGACGCTTCCTAAAGCGGGGCTGCATAAATTTGAGAATGAGTTGCCGGAAACGATCTCGCTGTTTCAGGATGCAAAAAGTCCGGACGAGTTTGCGGATAAGGTTTTGGCTTTTGCGAACTGGTATCCGGGAAGCGGGATTGTGGTGGTCGATCCCAAAGTTGAGCAGGAAACGCCAAGCGTGATGAGGGGCAAGCCTAATGATGCGCCGGCGCACAGTAAGGCTTCTGCTTCGAAAACGCCTGAGGAAAAGCTGGGCGAGATTAAAGTGGTAGCTGGCCAGATCACAACGCCATCTGCAAGCCCGGAACCTCCGGCGGCTGTGCCTGTAATATCTTCTCCCGGCGTTCAGCCCAGTTAATTTGTTATTTAATTGCTGTCGGCAACATCATCAATAAAGATGGCGGTCACAGCTAGATTCGAAAGGATTTGGCTGACATCTTTTGCGCTTTGGATGAAGTCAAAGGGTTTGGGGTCGCGCGGTACGACAATGGTGGAGCCGGGCGGGATCATCACCGGGTTATAGTTCCATGAAGAAACCTGTAGCGGCTGGGCTGCGCCGTCAGGATAAATGACGAAGGTGCGGTCTTTGTCGGCGTGGAAGGTGAAGCCGCCCGCTTCATGGATGTAATCGAGCGAGGCTTTGCGCTCGCGGAATTGCAGGGAGGCCGGGGAGAGGACTTCGCCGCTGACACGCACGGTTAGATTACGCCGCGGGATATAGAGGCGGTCGCCGGATTCCAGGAGGAGATCCAGTTCGGGGCTGATGGATAATTGCGCGGGGTCGGCCTCAACCGTGATACGTCCGACGCCTTGGGCGCTGCGGAGTTCAGTCGCCAGTGCACGGGCTTCAGCGATTTTACCGGCATTGGTTTTGGTATCATCAGCCTCAAGGGCTGCGCCGATAGCGAGTTCAACCTCACGAGCCTGATTTTGAAAACGCATTTCTTCGGCGCGGCGTTCGGAAGCGCGGGAGAAGATTGCGCCGTATGGGTAGGCTTGATCGGTGAGGCCGCCCGCGCGGGCCAGAAGGTCGGAGATTTTATCACCGGGGACAAGGTCGTAGCGTCCGGGGTTATGGACTTCGCCCATGACAAGCACGGAGTTGTCCTTGATCTTATTGAATTTCTGGTTTGCGCGTACGGAATCTCCGGTGCCGATGATAACGTCTTCAGGATTTGTTTCGTGCAAATTTATACGTGTGCGGGTTTCGCTGGGGCCGTTATGGGCGGAGGTGACTTCGATGTTGGACCGGTCGGCTTCGAGTGCAAGGCCGCCTGCGACGGCCAAGACGCTGTCGAGGGTGATGCCTTCAGAGACGGGGTAAGTGCCTTCAGAACGCACGGCGCCGCGGACAAAGGCGGATCGTTCGCGTAGATATGCGGTGAGTGTTTCGTCATTGCGCAGTGTATCTGCATCGGGTTCTTCTTCCTGTGTAAGCGAGCCTTCTGCAACGATACGACCTGTATTGTCTTGAGGGGTGTTCAAAGATCGAATTTGGGCGTTGGAAAAGAGATGGACAATATCGCCGTCTTGCAGTTTGCGATCATATTCGCCTTTAAGGACGAGGCGCAGCGGAAAGTCGAACAGGCGGCTCGTGAGCTGGTCGGTGTCCCAGCGCTCAATTACGCCGATGAGGGGATAGATGTCGCCACCCAAAATATCCTCGTTGGGCAGGAGTTTGCTCAGTGTTGGATTCTCGTTTAAGGCGTGGAGGCCGGGGCGGCGTGTATGACCGAGAAGCTCAATGGTTCCGGCGCGCTTTTCGCTGCCTTTGGAGATCATGAGAATAGAGCCGTCGCTGAAGGTCGGTTTGAAAGGATCTTCTATATCTTCCACGATTTCCTGACCATCGGGGGTGACACCGAGCTTGATAAAACGGTTTTTGCCCGGGGCGAGGACGCCGCCGCTAAGCTCAAGCATTTCATTGAGGGTGAGGCGTTCGCTGCGTTTTTCCGGCTGGTGGTGCATGCCACGCACGGTTGGCAGGATTTCATAGATCCCGGGACGTTTAACCTCACCGGAGATGGCCAGCGTTGGGCCGATGGAGGGAATAATGATGCGGTCGCCATCGCGCAATTGTATATCGATATGGGTGGAGCCATAGAGCAGCAGGGCGTAGAGGTCAATCTGTGTTGAGCGGCCGTCACGCACGAGTTTGATCTGCCGCAAGCTTCCGGTTTTTTCGATGCCACCTGCTTCCATCAATGCGTCGAGAATGGTGTGGAAGACGGTCAGGGTCCGGCGCCCTGGTTTTTTTACGTGACCTACAACCAGCACACTAATTTGGCGGACGCTGGCCAGTGAAACATAGGGTTTGGTGTTGTGGAGGTTTCCGGCTGCGGCTTCGATGGAGATTCGGACTTGACCGATTGAGCGTCCGGCGGCTGGAATCGGTGGGAAATCCGGGATGATGAGCAGGCCTTGTGAGTTTACGTTGTAGGTTCCGCGATCGGTGCGCTGGCCCGTGAAGAAGATTTCGAGTTCATCGCCGCCAGCGAGTATAAAATCATCTTGCACTGCACCGGAAGGGATTGAAGGTGCCGATTTAGCCGCGTTTTCAAGAACACCGCGCAGGTTACTATTTGGGACACCGAATAAATCATAGCCAAACTGATTCAAATTATCGATGATACGCTCGGAATACATATTTTCGAGGGCGGAAAGGACTGTTTGCGTTTGTGAAGGGAGAGGTGGTCTCGGTTCTGGGAGGCGTTGGGATAGTGGGTTGTACGGTTGTTGTGCGCGTCTATTTGCGTGTTTTTGCAGGGCTGACGGGCTGTATTCATAGCTGGTGTCATTTGCGCTCAATTCTTGAAGGGGCCGGGTCTGGAGCTGTTTAAAATTTTGATATTGCCGGATGCGACTTTGTGCGTCCGTGTTATCAACGCTCCATGGGGCGACGACGGCCTGAGCGTTTTGGGCAGGCGCACTTACGGTCAGGCTAAATATTGTTAAGCCAAATAACGTGATGCCTAAGATGATATGTGCCTGAAAGGACATGAGCCAAGAATATGCCCGTAAGAAATTGAATCTATTCAACCTTTGTAAGTATACGCATACATATGCAGTCTTGTGAATTCCTTTCATAGGGCTATCCCCTTAAAGTTGGCATTTAGGCTCGGTGACGCTATACAGGAGGTATGAGTATTTATATGATCAAGCTGGTTGTGGGCGTGGAGAGCCTTGAGGGTTTTGTAAAAAATTGTTTTTAGTGCTGGTTATTTAGCGTTTTTTTCGCTGTTTTTTGTATTTTTCAGCGTTTTCCAAAATTGCATAGGCTACGGATGTGACGTAGCTGTTGATGCGGCGATAATCGCGGATGATGTCCAGATGTAGCGAACTGGTGGCGATGGTTTCAGGCAATCCTGAACGCAAGCGTTCAAAATGCAGGGCTGAACTTGATTTGGCAGCATCGCTGACGATCCGTTTTTGTTCAATTAAATTTCGGGCCAGACTAGGGTCTTCTGACAAAAAGATTGTTTGAGCCATGCGCATATTTTCAACAACACTGCGGTGAAAGTCCTTAATCTCGGCCCATCCTTTATCGGAAAAACGTTCTTTTTTCTTTATTTTCTTCTTAGCCAGTTCCATCAGGCTGTTGTCGATAATGTCGCCGATATGTTCCAAGTTAGTGGCAAAGGTAATGATTTGAAGGTAGCGATCTGATTCTTTGGGGTCGAGGGCTTCTTGCGTCAGCTTTGTCATGTAAAGTTTAATCTCGTAGTATAGGCGATCGATAGTATTGTCTTCTTCGCTGATTGCTTTGGCTAGTGTGGTATCGTTTTGCTTGAAGGCTTCAATGGTTTTTTCCAGCATATCTTGGACCATTTCCGCCATCCTTAATGTTTCGCGTGCGGCGCCGGCCAGGGCGACGACCGGAGTGGTTAGCGCCTTATTATCAAGATAAAGCGGGGTATAAGCTTTTGGTGGCAGAGATGTTTTTTCAGGAAGAAGCTTCTCGCACAGTCTGGCAATCCATTGCACGTTTGGTAAGAAAAGAAATGCCAGCACGAGATTAAATCCCATATGCAGATTGATGAGATCGCGGGCTGTATCGAGACTCATAATTTCAACAACTCCCAGAGCTGTGTCCATAAAGAAAAAGGTCAGCGCCAGTATAGCGGTGCGCATGATAATGTTTCCAAATGTTATGCGTCGGGCGATAACTCCATCTTTATAGGTGGCTATAAAGGGAATAAAGCCTCCACCGAGATTTGCTCCCAGTACCAGCAGCGCTCCAAGCTCTAAGTCTATGATGTTGTTGCTGGCCAATGAGGCGAACAAGAGGACTGCGGCCAGTGAGGAGTGCATGACCCATGTCAATATGGCGGAAAATAGAATTGCAGTGATTGGATCAAATTCAAGGGGGGCTAAAATTAGGGGCAATGTGCCTGAGTGTGTTAGTGGGGCAGATGCCTGTTTGATCAGAGTCAGTGCGAGCAGCATGAGCCCCAGTCCAATCACAATACGAAAAATGTGGCGTTTGCGCCCGCCATGTTCATGCATAATGTGTCCGGAAACGCCTAAAATCAGAAGAGCCGGGGACAACCAAGATAAGTTAAGGGTTAGGATTTGAGCTACGAGCGTTGTGGCAATGTCCGCGCCGATAAGAACAGCGAGTGCGGCAGTCAGTGGAATGGTGCTTTTTTTGACAAAGGAGATAAGGAGCAGGGCTGTTGCCGTTGAGCTTTGCAAGAGGGATGTTACACCAATACCGGAAGCGCAGGCGTAAAAGCGATTTCGTGTGCTGTATAACAAGGCTCGATGAAGCGATGTGCCGTAGGCGCGCACAAAGCCGAGCTTGACCATACGTGTGCCCCAAAGCAACAAGCAAACAGCACCTGCAATGTGAAGAAGAATTAGAGATACGGGAATGGGATGACTCCTTAAAGTTTTTTATTTGAGCGTCATGGAATATCCAGCGTTAGCGCGAAGGCGTTTGTCTAGTGTAGCGTGTGTAGAAATAAAATCCATTATTATATAATTGTTTGGGAGTATGTGTTTTATTTGCCCCTATCTTGTTTAAACTCTTAATATTTTGTTGTTGGAAGGTAAGTGCAGGGGTGTTTTTTGTTGTTTTTTCGGGGTGGACTTAAAAAAATTAAAAAAAGATGAAAAAAAGGTTTGACGGGCGGGAGCGAGATGCGTATATATCCCTCCACGCCTCGAGACGGGGGAGCCTGAAGCGCGGCGTGAAGCACTAAAAATCATAGATTTTTGATTGCTGAGTTGACGATCTGATTATGGCGGATTATAAGAGGATCATCGCTTGAAAAGTTCAGAGACGAATAACAAGAAGTTCTAAGGCTTCTTTTTATTCGGTTTTGTGCCGGATAGGTTCTTGAACATCGTGAATAGGAAAGAAGGAATACGCAGGCAGCAGTGCTTTGGCCTCATTTGTGAGGTGTGTATTGAATGCACTTAAATAAAGAAGACTGTTGTTTAATTTAAGCGTATGTCTTTCATGACGCACGTGATCATTTATATGATCACAAACAGTTTGGTTAGAGTGTACAAGCTTTAACCAAGCAGCAAATTAAGCAGGTCTTTGAAGAAGTCGTCGTCTTTATGATGACGCATTACTTCAATACCAAAAATTCTTTTGGGCATTGATGGATTCAAACTTAAGAGTTTGATCCTGGCTCAGAACGAACGCTGGCGGCAGGCCTAACACATGCAAGTCGAACGGCCCTTCGGGGCAGTGGCGCACGGGTGCGTAACGCGTGGGAATGTACATCTCGGTAAGGAATAACTGCTGGAAACGGTAGCTAATACCTTATAATGACTCCGGTCCAAAGATTTATCGCCGAGGGATCAGCCCGCGTCAGATTAGCTTGTTGGTGAGGTAAAGGCTCACCAAGGCGACGATCTGTAGGGGGTCTGAGAGGATGATCCCCCACACTGGTACTGAGACACGGACCAGACTCCTACGGGAGGCAGCAGTGAGGAATATTGGACAATGGGGGCAACCCTGATCCAGCCATGCCGCGTGAGTGAAGAAGGCCTTAGGGTTGTAAAGCTCTTTCAAGTGTGAAGATAATGACGGTAACACTACAAGAAGCTCCGGCTAAATTCGTGCCAGCAGCCGCGGTAATACGAATGGAGCAAGCGTTGTTCGGAATAACTGGGCTTAAAGCGTATGTAGGCGGACAAGAAAGTCAGAAGTGAAATCCCAGGGCTCAACCCTGGAACTGCTTTTGAAACTCCTTGTCTAGAATACTGGAGAGGTTGGGAGAATTCCTAGTGTAGAGGTGAAATTCGCAGATATTAGGAGGAATACCAGTGGCGTAGGCGCCCAACTGGACAGTTATTGACGCTCAGATACGAAAGCGTGGGGAGCAAACAGGATTAGATACCCTGGTAGTCCACGCCGTAAACGATGTGTGCTAGTTGTCGGGAGTTCAGCTTTCGGTGACGGAGCGAAAGTTTTAAGCACACCGCCTGGGGAGTACGGCCGCAAGGTTAAAACTCAAAGGAATTGACGGGGACCCGCACAAGCGGTGGAGCATGTTGTTTAATTCGAAGCAACGCGAAGAACCTTACCTACACTTAACTATCCTCCTGGGACTTTCAGAGATGATTGTCTTCGGTTCGGCCGGGGAGTGAATAGGTGCTGCATGGCTGTCGTCAGCTCGTGTCGTGAGATGTTGGGTTAAGTCCCGCAACGAGCGCAACCCTTATTGTCTGTTGCCATCATTTAGTTGGGCACTCTGACAAGACTGCCGGTGACAAGCCGGAGGAAGGCGGGGACGACGTCAAGTCATCATGGCCCTTACGTGTAGGGCTACAAACGTGCTACAATGGCTACTACAGTGGGCAGCTACGTCGCGAGGCGATGCTAATCTCTAAAAGTAGTCTCAGTTCGGATTGTTCTCTGCAACTCGAGAGCATGAAGTTGGAATCGCTAGTAATCGTAGATCAGAATGCTACGGTGAATACGTTCCCGGGTCTTGTACACACCGCCCGTCAAGTCATGGGAGTTGGTTCTACCCGAAGGTCGTGTGCTAACTACGGAGGCAGCGAACCACGGTAGGATCAGCGACTGGGACTAAGTCGTAACAAGGTAGCCGTAGGGGAACCTGCGGCTGGATCACCTCCTTTCTAAGGTTGCTATTTGGTGCATCTCTTTCGTGAAACACGGAAGAGCGAGTACTGTTGCCCGCATATTTCTTCTTTCCTTGATAAGAATTACTGGATCGGCCGATTGGGCTTTTATATCGGGCCCGACCTGCGGTTGATCCGTTGGTGAGGGCTTGTAGCTCAGCTGGTTAGAGCGCACGCTTGATAAGCGTGAGGTCGCAAGTTCAAGTCTTGCCAGGCCCACCATTTTTATTCATGAGCGGCGTGATTTTATTCTTGTGTATGTGAAATACGCGGCGTCAAAAATCACTTGCTCCTGAATAAAAAATATTCGTTTTAAAAGGCGAAAAGAGGGCCCTTAGCTCAGCTGGGAGAGCGCCTGATTTGCATTCAGGAGGTCAGCGGTTCGATCCCGCTAGGGTCCACCATTTTTCGTTTAAGCTTTTGTTGAAAGTTTAAATGAGGAATGTGAATTTCTCTAAATAATACGAACAAATCGTTGGTTTGCTTCGTCGTTCTTATACATCGTAAATAGGTTTGAAAATTAGTCATTGGGACAAAAATCTCCCCAAGAGTTTTTGTCTACTTAAACAATGACTGATGAAATGACATCATTTTGATGTTCGCGGGCTTGTCCCGTGGATGTTTAAATGATCGTTTGTATCACCGCTTGTAGGGTGAGGGGCTTTTCATAGGGCTCTTTGCTTAATGGTGATATGAACTCCAATGTCTGACAAAACTGAGAACTTAATGTTCGGGTGTTCAAAAGGCCCGGACATGTTCATTTCTTTCATTCTTGTTCCAATTTTAGAATGAACGCAGTGTTGAAAAAGTTTGCAAACAAAGCTTTTCGCTTTGTTATGCGGCGGATTTATCCCTGCGCGTGATATGAATTCAAGCGTTTTGAAGGGCATCTGGTGAATGCCTTGGCAATCAGAGGCGATGAAGGACGTGGCAGGCTGCGATAAGCCCCGGTTAGAGGTCAACACTCTTTGACCCGGGGATTTCCGAATGGGGAAACCCACCTCTTTTGAGGTATCTTAACGTGAATACATAGCGTTAAGAGGCAAACCCGGGGAAGTGAAACATCTCAGTACCCGGAGGAAAAGAAATCAACCGAGATTCCGCTAGTAGTGGCGAGCGAACGCGGATCAGCCCAATGGCCTAAAGTTAATAAGTGGAAGTGGATGGAAAGCCACACCAAAGTAGGTGATAGTCCTGTATACGTAAAAATTCTTTAGGTCTTCGAGTAGGACGGGACACGTGAAATCTTGTCTGAATATAGGGGGACCATCCTCTAAGGCTAAATACTCCTGATTGACCGATAGTGAACAAGTACCGTGAGGGAAAGGTGAAAAGAACCCCGATAAGGGGAGTGAAACAGATCTGAAACCGGATGCCTACAAGCAGTCGGAGCACGTTTATCGTGTGACGGCGTACCTTTTGTATAATGGGTCAGCGAGTTAGTCTATCATGCAAGCTTAAGCCGTTAGGTGGAGGCGCAGCGAAAGCGAGTCTTAAATGGGCGACATAGTATGGTGGATTACACCCGAAACCCGGTGATCTAGTCATGGACAGGTTGAAGTTGCGGTAACACGCAATGGAGGACCGAACCCACTACTGTTGAAAAAGTACGGGATGATCTGTGACTAGGGGTGAAAGGCCAATCAAACCGGGTAATAGCTGGTTCTCCGCGAAATCTATTTAGGTAGAGCGTCAGGTTATACACCTTCGGGGGTAGAGCACTGGAAGGGCTAGGGGGGCGCGAGCCTTACCAAACCTTACCAAACTCCGAATACCGAAGAGTGCTTTCCTGGCAGACACACTATGGGTGATAACGTCCGTGGTGAAAAGGGAAACAACCCAGACCTACAGCTAAGGTCCCCAAGTAATAGTTAAGTGCGAAAGCAAGTCGGAAGTCCATGACAACCAGGAGGTTGGCTTAGAAGCAGCCACCCTTTAAAGAAAGCGTAATAGCTCACTGGTCTAAACAAGACTTCTGGCGGCGAAGATGTACCGGGACTCAAACTATTCACCGAAGCTTAGGATGCATACTTTGTATGCGTGGTAGCGGAGCATTCCGTAAGCCTGCGAAGGGTAACCGCGAGGTTGCCTGGAGGTATCGGAAGTGAGAATGCTGACATGAGTAACGAGATGAGTGTGAGAAACACTCACGCCGAAATCCTAAGGGTTCCTACGTAAAGCTAATCTGCGTAGGGTAAGCCGGCCCCTAAGGCGAGGACGAAAGTCGTAGTCGATGGGAACCACGTTAATATTCGTGGGCCAGTGGATGTGTGACGGTGGCCGTAAATCATTCCTTCTTATTGGATTGGAGGGGTGGTGAAGGACATCCAGGAAATAGCCTCCACATTAGACCGTACCCGAAACCGACACAGGTAGGATGGTAGAGAATACCAAGGCGCTTGAGAGAACTATGCTGAAGGAACTCGGCAAATTACATCCGTAACTTCGGGAGAAGGATGCCCCCATTGAAGGCAACTTTGGTGGGGGGGCACAGACCAGGGGGTGGCGACTGTTTATCAAAAACACAGGGCTCTGCGAAGTCGCAAGACGACGTATAGGGTCTGACGCCTGCCCGGTGCCGGAAGGTTAAAAGGAGGAGTGCAAGCTCTGAATTGAAGCCCCGGTAAACGGCGGCCGTAACTATAACGGTCCTAAGGTAGCGAAATTCCTTGTCGGGTAAGTTCCGACCTGCACGAATGGCGTAACGACTTCCCCACTGTCTCCAGCATAGACTCAGTGAAATTGAACTCGAGGTTAAGATGCCTCGTACCCGCGGTCAGACGGAAAGACCCTATGAACCTTTACTATAGCTTTACAGTGGCAATATGACTGTCATGTGTAGCCTAGGTGGGAGACTTTGAAGTGGCGGCGCCAGCTGTCATGGAGTCAACAGGTGAAATACCACCCCTGGCTTTTGTGTTGTCTAACCGCGAACCGTTATCCGGTTCCGGGACCCTGTATGGTGGGTAGTTTGACTGGGGCGGTCGCCTCCCAAATTGTAACGGAGGCGCGCGATGGTGAGCTCAGGACGGTCGGAAATCGTCCATTGAGTGCAATGGCATAAGCTCGCCTTACTGTGAGACTGACAGGTCAAGCAGTGTCGAAAGACGGTCATAGTGATCCGGTGGTTTCCGCATGGAAGGGCCATCGCTCAACGGATAAAAGGTACTCTAGGGATAACAGGCTGATAGCGCCCAAGCGTCCACAGCGACGGCGCTGTTTGGCACCTCGATGTCGGCTCATCTCATCCTGGGGCTGTAGCAGGTCCCAAGGGTATGGCTGTTCGCCATTTAAAGAGGTACGTGAGCTGGGTTCAGAACGTCGTGAGACAGTTCGGTCCCTATCTGCCGTGGGAGTTGGAGTCTTGAGAAGAGCTGCCCTTAGTACGAGAGGACCGGGGTGGACGAATCTCTGGTGTATCTGTTGTCGCGCCAGCGGCACCGCAGAGTAGCTATATTCGGACAGGATAACCGCTGAAAGCATCTAAGCGGGAAGCCCCCTTCAATACCAGGACTCCCTATCAGAGCCGTGGAAGACCACCACGTTGATAGGATGGATGTGGAAGTATGGCAACATATGAAGCTAACCATTACTAATTGCTCGATTGGCTTGAATTTATATCCGCATAGGCTTTGCGCTTATGCTCACGCGCAGCGGTAAATCCGCATTCGTGAAATGAAAGCTTGGTTTTGACGATATTGGATTTTTTCATCAAGTAGGTTTTAATGATCTGGTGGTTATAGCGAGAGTGAAACACTCCATCCCATCCCGAACTGGTCCGTGAAACCTCTTAGCGTCGATGGTACTGCGTCTTAAGGCGTGGGAGAGTAGATCGCTGCCAGATCTTTAAAGTCTATTTGATGTTTTCAAACCTGTTTACATCGAATTCCAAAATGCCGCCTGTTTGGGCGGTTTTTTTGTTGTTTAGAATAATTCTCTCTTGTACTGGTGGTTCATGACTATATCTGTAAAAAGCCAATATCTGTATCATGTAATCGAAAAGCTTTCTTCGGAAAAACATAATGACTTTTTGCGCATTATATTTTTGATTGAGGCGGTCGATTATCACAAACGTAATTTGGATGCTGCGCAGAAACTTGAAGTCACTAGTGGAGGTTGGCAAAGAGGAACTTTGCAACCGCCTGAGGACTGGAAAACAAGTTTAGGAAATATTTCTTCAGAGGAAAAGGCGCATTATTGGTCCTTTATGGTTTCAATTATTGAGCTTGAGGCTTTTTTATCAGCAATAGTGCGGCTATCAGATGTTTCTTATTCTCTTTTAAATAAACAAATGATTGATGCAGCTCTTTCGTTAGGAAGAATTAAACCAAATGAGGCTGGATGGGTTGGAAATATCAGGGGGTATTGTGAAAACAAGAAAAAAGAGAAGTTTAAGTTTCTGCAAAATAATCCCTATAACCAGATTCTGGAGGACTCATGGAAGGATTGGTTGGAATATACAACAAATTTAAGAAATTTGGTTACTCATACAGTACCATTAGGGGGGAGAACGTGGTCAAGTTGTACAGTGCCATGTGATGGTCAGGTATTTAGTGCGCTTATTATACCTAAGGAATTTGAAATTAAGAAAAAAGATTTAGATATAGATAAAATTTTTTGTTTGAATGGCTTTCCAGATGAAATGCAGGAAGTCTTCACTGAAACAAATTCAAAAATATATAGTGATAAAATTCATAAAAAAGCACATGAATTGGTTGAAAAACTGCTTATTGAAGCTCAATGATCCGATGGGGTATAGTGGGAGTGAAACGCCCCATCCCATTCCGATCTGCCTACTACGCTAAAGCTACGGCAGGACAAGACTGGGCCCCCGCTATGCCCTTCGGGCTTTGCAGGGCAGGTGTGAAACTTTTCAATGTCGTGCGGAACAGGGTCAGTGAATATTCGTAGAAATCCCGTAAATCTGGTTTGAGAACCGGGTTTTTGGGGCCGTGCATGACCAGATAGTTTTGGGCAACGGCTTTTTGGATGGCGAGTTTGACAGGGGCGGGGATTGAGCCGTCCGCTCTTACAAGGCCATAGGGTTGATATGCGCCGATTGTGCTCGCGCAAACTCTTGGGTAGTGGCCGTGCGCGGCCATCATTAAATCGCCCGCGGCGGCGTCACAGCCGGGTTTTGTGAGTATGAACAGGTTGAGCATCGCGTTGGCGGTGTTTTCGTCCATACCGACTGTAAATTTTTTCACTCTCGATTTTTCCGGTCCTGTCAGCATTTTTGTCTCTTATATAATTGATTATTGGCAGAGCGTAGCAGAATTTATT